>PHTZ01000001.1:2612333-3329750 GCA_002813285.1 Flavobacteriaceae bacterium MAR_2009_75 | reverse complement strand
CTTCATGATTGGGCAACCACTCCGCCAACAATACTGGCGAATAAGGTGCTGGTGTATCTGCCGTGTTTATTTTTTGAATAGGCGCATCTAAATAATCGAATGCATGGGCCTGTACGTGAAAAGTTATCTCAGTGGCTACGTTTCCGAAGGGCCAAGCTTCTTCAAGAATGACCAATCTGTTTGTTTTCTTTACCGATTTGAGTATTGCCTCGTAATCCATAGGTTTTACGGTACGTAAATCTATTATTTCACAGCTAATACCCTCTTTTTCCAATTCATCGGCAGCTTTAAAAGCTTCTTTGATAATTTTTCCGAAGGAAACGATGGTTACATCGCTACCCTCTCTACGAATATCGGCTACTCCCAATGGAATGGTGTATTCACCTTCAGGCACTTCACCCTTATCACCGTACATCTGTTCCGACTCCATAAAAATAACCGGATCGTCATCACGAATCGCAGATTTCAACAGACCTTTGGCATCTGCCGGATTAGAGGGCACTACTACCTTTAGACCCGGGCAATTCGCATACCAGCTTTCAAAAGCTTGCGAGTGTGTAGCGGCCAATTGACCTGCAGATGCGGTCGGCCCACGAAAAACGATAGGGCACGGAAACTGACCACCAGACATCTGACGGATCTTCGCGGCATTATTAATAATCTGATCGATACCTACCAAAGCAAAGTTGAAGGTCATGAATTCTATGATCGGGCGGTTGCCTGTCATAGTAGAACCCACACCGATACCTGCAAAACCGAGCTCAGCGATCGGAGTATCGATCACACGTTTTGCACCGAATTCATCGAGCATACCCTTAGAGGCCTTGTAAGCACCATTATATTCAGCCACTTCTTCTCCCATAAGGTAAACGGACTCGTCTCTTCTCATTTCTTCGGTCATGGCCTCAGCAATGGCTTGCCTAAATTGTAACGTCTTCATATGCTATGTGATGTGTCTTTTTATTAATTAGCTAAAATGGCAAGCAAAAATAGGAAAATATATATCAATTCATTTACCCTAGGCCCCAAAAAAGAAACAAAAAAATACTATGCATGCATAGTATTTTAGTAAAAGAATACTTATCTTCGTAAGGTCAATTTAAAAGAGTAGTATAGATGAAAATATTAGTTTGTATAAGTAATGTACCTGATACCACGTCAAAAATCAATTTTACCGACGGGGATACTAAATTTGACACCAATGGTGTGCAGTTCGTCATCAACCCTAACGATGAGTTCGGTCTTACCCGTGCCATGTGGTTCAAAGAGAAACAAGGTGCTACGGTGCACATTGCCACAGTTGGCGATGCATCGGTAGAACCTACGATGAGAAAAGCTCTGGCCATTGGCGCAGATGAGGGCATTCGTATCAACGCAGTACCTACCGACGGTTTCTTTGTAGCTGAACAATTGGCTAATGTTGTCAAGGATGGTGCGTACGATTTGGTTATTGCCGGAAGAGAGTCTATCGATTACAACGGTGGTATGGTACCCGGTATTTTGGCCACCCTCACAGGCATGAACTTTATAAACACTTGTATTAATCTTGAAGTTGAAGGCAATACGGCTACCGCAATTCGTGAAATAGATGGGGGCAAGGAAAAAGTGGAGACCCAACTGCCATTGGTCATCGGAGGCCAAAAAGGGCTCGTCGAAGAAAGTGACCTTAAAATACCGAATATGAGGGGTATCATGATGGCCCGTAAAAAAGCTTTAAACGTAGTAGAGCCAATTGATGCAGTTAAAGCCACTGTTGACAACAAGTTTGAAAAACCTGCCCCGAAAGGCACCGTAAAACTTGTAGATTCTGCCGATGAATTGGTAGCGTTACTTCACAATGAAGCCAAGGTTATTTAATCGGTTTTTTCGACTTTAACTCAATTTGAAAATTTAAACACAAAAAAATGTCAGTTCTCGTATATACAGAATCAGAAAACGGAAAGTTTAAAAAGAACGCTTTTGAAGTGGCTTCTTATGCCAAAGCGGTTGCAGAGCAACTGGGCACCTCAGCGGTTGCCATTTCTTTCAATGCCGATGCCAATAATGATTTGGGCACTTACGGTATTTCAAAAGTATTGAACGTGACCAACGATCAGCTAAAAACCTTTAACGCCGAGGCGTATGCCAAGGCAATTACAGAAGCTGTGAATAAAGAGGAAGCAAATGTTGTTATCGTCAGTTCTAGTGCAAATAGCAAATATTTGGCTCCTATTTTGGCAGGTAAGCTAAAGGCCGGCTATGCCCCGAACGTAGTGGAAGCACCCAATAGTACGGCACCATTTACCATAAAACGCACCGCATTCAGTAATAAGGGTTTTGCCCATACAGAAATTACTACCGATACTAAAATCGTTGGGGTTTCAAATAACGCTTTCGGAATCGTCGAAAATAACGCCGATGCCGTAGTCGAAGATTTTAGTCCATCATTAGATGATAACGATTTTGCGGTTAAATCTGTCGAAGTCGATAAAGTGGCCGGTAAAGTAACCATTGCCGATGCGGAAATCGTAGTTTCTGGAGGTCGTGGACTTAAAGGACCTGAAAATTGGGGCATGATCGAAGAGCTGGCCGAAGTATTGGGTGCGGCCACCGCCTGTTCAAAGCCTGTTTCAGATATGGGCTGGAGACCGCATGGCGAGCACGTAGGCCAGACAGGTAAGCCGGTAGCGGCTAATTTATACATTGCCGTTGGTATTTCAGGCGCCATTCAACACTTGGCAGGTGTTAGCGCCAGTAAAACTAAAGTGGTGATCAATAACGATGCCGAGGCACCATTTTTCAAAGCGGCCGACTACGGTATTGTAGGAGACGCCTTTGAAGTAGTGCCACAACTCGTCGAAAAATTAAAAGAATTTAAAGCCCAAAACGCTTAATTTTTGTTAATTTGCGCCCTCTAAAGGGCTGTTTAAATTTCGGGTATGCCCATATTTAAACAGCCTTTTTGTATTTTTAAAATTCTATGAGCTTAGTCAGGTTAAAAATAAAGGGAATTTCATACAGTCAAACGCAAAACGGTGCTTACGCCCTCATTTTGAATGAGGTAGATGGTGATCGCAAGTTGCCTATTGTCATCGGTGCTTTTGAGGCACAGTCCATCGCCATTGCTTTGGAGAAGGAGATCAAACCCCCTCGCCCATTGACCCATGATCTTTTCAAAAATTTTTCCGACCGCTTCGACATCGTCATCAAGCAAGTGATAATTCACAAATTGGTAGACGGTGTTTTTTATTCCAGTATCATCTGTGAACGTGACAAAATCGAAGAAATTATCGATGCGCGCACTAGTGATGCCATAGCATTGGCATTGCGTTTTGATGCCCCCATCTTCACCTACAAAACTATTTTGGACAAGGCAGGTATCTACCTGAAATTCTCATCTAAAGACACCGACAAAGAAGAAACCGACGAAAGTATCGTGGTCGATGAAATTCTTCAAGAAGGCGAAACCGTTGAGATTGAGACCGGTGCCACTGATGGTTATACCGAACTTACCGTAGACGAACTCAACAAAGAACTTGATAAGGCTGTAGCCAATGAAGACTATGAGAAGGCGGCCAAACTGCGTGACGAAATTTCGAAACGTAACTAATCAATACGAACCACTAAATACGCAGGCGACTATATGAATACCAAACTTTGGATCCTTCTGCTTGCCTTGTGTACCTTTTTTCCTTCTCTGGCCCAAGATTCTTTAGCTGTAGACATTGTAGACTCCGTTACGTATAACGATGTTCGAGAAAATACGGCCGATATAGTGCCCAATGGCGGATTTAGCATCAATAGTTTATGGCGGGGCATGCTGGGCATGGCCGTGCTCATTCTTATTGCATTTCTATTCAGTTCAAATCGCAAAGCCATCAACTGGAAAACCGTAGGTATCGGGCTTTCATTACAACTATTGATTGCTGTCGGCGTATTAAAAGTATCATGGGTACAAATGGCATTCGAAGCCATTGGTGCCGTTTTCATCAGTATTTTAGGCTTTACCCGGGCGGGTAGTAAATTTCTCTTTGAAGGGCTTGTGGTCGACACCAACACCTTTGGCTATATTTTTGCCTTTCAGGTATTGCCGACCATTATTTTCTTTTCCGCGCTGACCTCCCTTCTATTCTATTTGGGAGTGATTCAAAAGGTCGTTCGCGGATTGGCCTGGTTGCTTTCAAAGAGTTTGGGTATTTCAGGTCCGGAGAGTCTTTCGGTGGCCGGAAATATTTTCTTGGGTCAGACCGAAGCCCCATTGTTGATCAAGGCTTATTTGGAAAAAATGAACCGATCAGAAATTTTATTGGTGATGATTGGGGGAATGGCCACCGTAGCCGGTGCCGTACTTGCCGCATATATTGGTTTTTTGGGTGGGGAGGATGAAGCTCTACAGCTCGTTTTTGCGAAACACTTATTGGCAGCTTCGGTTATGGCAGCACCCGGTGCCATTGTTATTTCAAAAATTCTGCATCCACAGACGGAAGTCGTAAACACCGACATCGAGGTTTCTACCGAAAAAATAGGTTCGAATATGCTCGACGCCATCGCCAACGGAACGACCGAGGGTCTTAAATTGGCCGTTAATGTAGGTGCGATGTTATTGGTATTCGTAGCACTTATTGCCATGATCAATGGTATTCTAGGCTATGCAGGAGATTTGACCAACTTCAACCAATGGATGGCCGAAAATACTGCCTATAGCGAATTCTCGCTCGAAGCTATTTTAGGTACTGTTTTTGCACCCCTAATGTGGTTGATCGGGGTTGCGAATGAAGACGTGATGTTGATGGGCCAATTGCTCGGAATAAAACTGGCCGCCAGTGAATTTGTCGGCTATATTCAATTGGCCGAGTTAAAAGATTTGACCCAAGGTGCCAATCTTACTTATAACAAATCGGTAATTATGGCGACCTATATGTTGTGTGGTTTTGCCAACTTTGCTTCCATTGGTATTCAAATCGGGGGCATTGGTTCTTTAGCTCCTGGCCAGCGCAAGACCCTTTCTGAATTCGGAATGAAAGCCGTATTGGGCGGTTCAATCGCTTCCCTTCTTTCCGCTACTATTGCAGGTATGATTTTGGGGTAATCTGATTGAACAGTTAGAATCAACATTACAGTTTTAAAATTACAGCCTTTCTTCCACTATATACATATCTTTCAGTACTTTGTTAGTTCTTAATACATTACCTAGAATTTTCAACAAAGACCTCCCTTCCCCTTAACCCAAAAAATACTTTTCTTTCAACAAAAAATCTTATTTTTAAAAGCTCCTCACTTCGGTCCGTTCCCCAAACGCCGATGTAGATTTGATTTAGAACTTGACGTAAACTTTAATTAAAAGACTATGGTAGACCCGTGGCAAAAGAGATGGGATGATAGATACAGTGCCCCAGAATATGCTTTCGGCCTTGAGCCCAATGTGTATTTCAAAGAACAATTAGAAAAACTCGAACCGGGCAAAATACTCTTTGCCGCAGAAGGCGAAGGGCGTAATGCGGTATTTGCCGCAAATTTGGGTTGGCAGGTATCTGCCTTTGACATTAGCGCCGAAGGAAGAAAAAAAGCGCTAAAACTTGCCGAGGAAAATGATGTAACCATTGAGTACCAAGTGGGCCAACTACCCCATTTAAAATACAGTGAAAATCAATTCGACGCCATTGCCTTGGTATATGCCCATTTTCCGTCGGAAATCAAGTCGCAATACCATAAAATGTTAAGTAGCTATTTACGCAGTGGCGGAATCGTCATCTTCGAGGCGTTTGGCAAAAACCATTTAGCCTACAAAACCAAAAACCCAAGCGTTGGCGGACCAGGTAATCTTGAGAGTTTATTTTCTTTGGGAGAACTACGAACAGATTTTGCCGACTACGAGATTATCGAAGCCGAAGAAAAAGTGGTTGAACTTCAAGAAGGTTTGTACCATAACGGAGAAGGCTCGGTGATTCGATTCGTGGCCCAGAAAAAGTAAAGGATACTATCGAGACCACCGAAACCCATACTGTGCCTAATATGGATGAACCTATTCGGTTACAAGAATATGGCGTAGGTATTTTTAGGGGTGCCATGACCAAGTCTGCCCTAAAAAAAGTACTGAAGAAAAAATATATTACGGTCAACGACGCTATCGCAACGACTGCAACCCTGATAAAGGGTGGTGAACGTATACAGTTATGCATACCGGAAAAGGTACGGTCTTCTAAAAAATTGGTATTCCCATTACAGGTATTATTCGAAGACGAACATTTGGCAGCGATTCATAAGCCTGCGGGTATTTTGGTCAGTGGCAATAGTTTTAAAACCATCGCCCATGCACTGTCTCAAAACTTGCAACCCAGTAATTTGCCCGATGCCACCATACCACAACCTGTGCATCGCTTAGATTATGCCACTACAGGTATTTTGTTAGTCGGAAAAACAAGTAGTAGTATTCGTGCCCTGAACCGCTTGTTCGAAGCAAAAGCGATTGAAAAGACTTATTATGCGGTTACTATTGGAGAAATGAAGCATAAAGGCAAAGTTACTTCCGATATTGAAGGCAAACCATCGCATTCGAATTACACTGTTGTCGATTCTGTACCCTCCGAACGATTCGGCCGACTTAACTTGGTGAAATTAGACCCTCGAACAGGTAGAAGACATCAGTTACGCAAACACCTTTCAAGTATCGGAAACCCTATATTGGGCGATAAAACATACGGACAAGAAGATTTAATTTTAAACGGTAAGGGCCTATACCTTCATGCTTTTTCTATAAAGTTCATCCACCCTTTTACTCATAAAGTAATGTATTTAAAAGATAAATTGCCAGGTCGATTTCGGAATTTATTTAAGACTAATGACATTTAAATACTTTTTGGAAGAAAAATCTTTAACTAATTTCAAAATCTTTTATATTTAAGTTCTCCCCCTATTTATCTCAACACTAAAAAGTTTAGATAAAGTTTAATGTTATTAGGATACTCGTAATTAAATAATCATTTCTAATCACATAGTGTCAAATAATTGTTTCAATAGAGCTTTTAAAATTGTAATAACCTAAAATCAAGTTGATCAATAATGAACAAATCAGAATTGATAGATGCCATTTCTAAAGATGCTGGAATCACTAAAATTGCGGCAAGAAAGGCTTTAGAATCGCTATTAGGGAATATTGAAAAAAGTTTAAAAGAAGGTGATAAAGTTTCTTTGGGCGGATTTGGGTCCTGGACCGTAGCAAAAAGACCTGAACGGAAAGGTAGGAATCCAAATACTGGAGAATCCATAAAAATATCATCTAAAAAAGTCGTGAAATTTCAACCAGGTATCGCGTTGCAAGACACTGATGACACAGGGCCAATGAAAAATAGATAATGGAGCTAAAAGAATATAAAATCAAAGCTCATGAATATACCGCGAAAGCCAGTGAAATCGCCCGACAGCTAAACTTTGCTGGTATAGGAATAATTTGGATTGTGAAAACAGCTTTCCCAGACTTGAAATTGAGCGAGTTTCAATTATTGATGCCCTTAATCCTCATTTCTATTTCTTTACTCTCTGACTTCCTTCAATATTTTGTTGGCGGTATGATATGGATAGCATTTTATAGGAATCGAGAGGAAGCGGGTATTTCCAAAAATACTGATGTCCAATCCCCAGAATGGAGAAATAAAATATTATATACATTCTATTACATCAAGTTTGCTAGTATGTTCCTAGCATACATATTTATTATTATTACTCTTTTTAAATACTTTTAGAATTTTCTTTAAGTAATTCTCTTTGTCTTAAGAACAAATATCAGCCGCTAAACAGAGTATTCTTATTACCATTCAACTGGGTTACGTCTGTAGATGCAATTAATGACTTATAGATTAAAACTGCTATACAACCAAGTCACAATCCTCCCTTTGCCCCTCTCTAAATCCACAGACAACAATTCCTTTTTTTCTTTTATTTGCAAATTAAAGGGAGATGCCAAGAGGTCTAGTCCGCTCTGCCTTTTAAGGCGTATTCCTTGTCCCGATATAATATCTTTGTTAGGTATAAAATCTCCAACCGGTAGATGTTCGGTAAGAATCACATACTTATAATTGGGGAGTTTATCGACCACACGCTGCACCTCGGCATTCGATAAATGTTGCAGTACTTGCCGAAGTAGTACACAATCGGCAATGGGCAATTCATCTGCAGCGATATCCAAGCATTGAAATTCTAAATTATCGGTCTTGAATTTTTCTTGGTTATATGCTATAAGTTCCGGTACAATATCCATGGCTACATAGCTTTGTGCATGCGTTACCAACTCTTTCCCCACATTAAAATCACCACAACCCAAATCACAAACTGAAATCCGTTCCTGAAAAGAATTTAAAAAAGTGGTTACCACATCGATATAGGGTTGCACGAGTTCAGGTCGGTGTGAGCCCTCCCCAGAATAAAAGGTATCAGGCTTTCCGCCCCAAAGATTTTTTTTATACACTTGCTCCATAGCCGCTTTGGTAGGCCATGGCTCCTTTATTCTTTTATTGGCCTTTTCATTCTCTTTCATAAGCTAAATCGTACAATCGCTACAGGTACCCGTCACCATACAATTAAGGCCACTGACCTGATAGCCTTTTGGGGGCGAAAAATCAACAGGTACCGGCAAACATTCGATGGTCTCACAACTCAGACAACGAAAATGAAAATGATGACCGGCCAATACCTTATCTTCACAATTGGTACAAATGGCAAAGTACTGCTTTCCGTTATCGGCAACTACCCTGTGCAGCATCCCATCATCACAAAATCGGTTCAACACACGATATACCGTAGCACGATTGATAGCTGTCGTGATTTTCTTTTCAATGGCCTCTCTGCTCAGAGCCTTACCCGATTGGGACAAGACTTCTAAGACCGCCTGTTTAGTCTGTGTGTTTCTACGCTCCATAGTAATGCGATAGTTTCGCTATTTTATTGCGACTAGTTTGCAATAATAATATTTTTAATACATTTGTGCAAGTTCAACCTTCTAAGCCCAATCGTATGACAACTCAATATTGTTTTGATGTAATTATTGTCGGAGGAAGTTATTCCGGCCTTTCCGCTGCCATGGCCCTTGGCCGTTCTTTGCGCAAGGTACTGATAATCGACAGTGGACAGCCCTGTAATCGGCAGACGCCATATTCACATAACTTTATCACCCAAGATGGAATGCCACCTGCAGAAATAGCCGAAAAGGCCAAAGCACAGGTCTTGCAGTACGATAGCATACAATTTACCGAAGATCGGGTCGTAAGCGGTCACAACGTAGAAAATAATTTTCTTATTACCACCTCATTAGGAAAAGAGTACCAAGCTAAAAAGTTGATTTTTGCAACGGGAGTCAAGGACCTGATGCCGAATATCAAGGGCTTCGCTGAATGCTGGGGAATTTCGGTCATTTATTGTCCCTATTGCCACGGCTATGAATTCAAGCATAAAAAAACTGCTATTATGGCTTCTAGTGAGCATGGTTATCACTTGGCATCGTTAGTTCATAACCTAACGGACCACCTTACCCTGCTCACTTCGGGAAAAAATGATTACAGTGTCGAACAAATGGAAGCTCTTGCACATAATAGCATACAAATTATCGAGACACCGGTCGATAAGATCCAACATAAAGATGGCCATATAGAACAAGTGATTTTTAAAGATGGTAGTTCCATCGAACTTGATGCCCTATATGCCGGTATACCCTTTGAGCAACATTGTGATGTCGCCACAACCCTTGGTTGTGAGCTTGATGAAATGGGCTACTTGAACGTTGACCCATTTCAAAAAACAACAGTTAACGGAATTTATGCCTGCGGAGATAGTACTACCAGACTACGCGCTGTAGCTACCGCTGTGAATAGCGGACTCGTAGCCGGAGCCATGGTCAATAAAGAACTAGCAGAAGAACAATTTCTAATATCAGTTATATAATCGAGGTATTTATCACCGATATTAGAGATGAATGTGAAATCAAAAGCGTTTTGAAGTTACTTGGTATTCACTTTCCGAATTTGAAGGTAAATTATGATTTGAACGAAACCAACATGCCCTTCCCTTGTGGTCACACCATTCTAAGAGTTGAATCGGCAACCATTTACCCTGAGAAAATCATTTCCTTAGTCCAAAAGAGTGGGCTTCAATGTGAGGTTTTAGAAGACAAAATTTGTATCAAATAAATTATGTCATGGCCGAATTCTGGGAAGACAATTTTAACGACAAGCAAGAAATGTGGGGGATGAAGCCTGCAAATTCCACAATCCTAACAAAAGACCTGTTTCTAGCAAAAGGAATAAAAAACATACTGGTACCCGGTTTCGGGTATGGGAGAAATGCTCAAGTTTTTCAAGATAACGGTATCGAAGTTACGGGAATTGAAATCTCTCGAACGGCTATTGAGCTTTACCATAAGCATTTCGGAGATGCAATGACGGTACACCACGGTTCGGTCACCGACATGCCTTTTGAAACTACCAAGTATGACGGTATTTATTGCTTCGCACTGATTCATTTGCTAAATCAAAAAGAACGGAAGAAACTGATTCGAGATTGTTATAATCAGTTGACGAGCGGTGGCATTATGGTCTTTACAGCTATTACCAAAGAAGCTAATACTTATGGCAAAGGTTCGCCTCTCGGCAAAGATCGTTTTGAAATTTTTGATGGCCTACAGTTATTTTTTTATGACCAAGAATCCGTTGAAAACGAGTTTGAACAAGCCGGTCTTTACGAAGTGTTAGAAATTGAAGAAGACCAACCTATGTATTTAATTAAATGCCAAAAATAGTTTTGCAAACGTAACAATTCTATAAAGAATTCGATATTGATACTGAACTCAATTGGCATATGATATTTGTACTTCTTGAAAAAGAAGAGAAACTATCTACTACAGAAATAGGTGATTCACTACAGACTAGCCACCCTGGGGTTATCAAACTGGTAAAGAAAATGAAGAAAAATGGGTACTTGCAATCTGAGCAAGACCCGAATGACAGTAGAAAACATCTTTTAATGTTATCTCAGAAAGCGATAGATAACTTACCCCAGCTTCATTACTATTGGAATATTGCCACCACAGCTTTAGAAGAAATGATGAACCATTAAACAGCGCTTTTAGAAGAACTTCGGGTAGTAGAGCAACAGATAATAGAATTAGACTTTAAAGAAAGAATCGTACAAAAGTTGAACGAGAAAAAAGAGTGAGACTATGATGCTAAAATCTTATTGGATATCTCAGGATGGGCGGTATCAATAATGGTACTGGTCTCCTACTCCCTTACCCTATACAAAACAAAAGACTTTTCAAAAATCTGTAGCTTCCTGAACCTTATAGGTGGCATGCTCAAAGCCTTCAATTGCCTATATTACAATGCCATACCTTCATTCTTTACAAATATAGTCTGAACGTGCATTGCCCTTATCTCTATTTACCGTACAAGAAAGCACTTGGTAAAATCGTCTTTTGACCAGAAAAAAAATAAATGTGCACCCTGACAAAATACCGATGAAATTACATTTCTTCATTCATTACCAATTTATATTTCTTCATCAACAAATTCAATGGAATGGACACTGATATACGCTGTTCTTATGCTCACAATTCACTAATTTTGAGCCGTCCCATTTATTGCAAACAAAACCAGTAATACCAAGAAAAATACTGAAATACCGCTAATAGTTATTTAAATTAACCTGATATGGAGGGAATAGCATTAATTGAAAATGAGATTAAAAGTCTAAGGCAACAACTTACTGACCACCGTGTATACGGCCTCTTAAGTGAAATGGATGATGTTCGTCTATTCATGCAAAAACATGTCTACCCAGTTTGGGATTTTATGTCGCTTTTAAAAGCTCTTCAAAACCATTTGACCTGTACCAGTGTACCGTGGAAACCGGCAAGTAATGCAAAAACAGCTCGCTTTATCAACGAAATTGTACATGGTGAAGAAACCGATGTGAATGAAAATGGTGTTCCAAAAAGTCATTTTGAAATGTATTTGGATGCTATGGAAGAGGTAAACGCCGACACCTCAAAGGTGTTGAACTTTGTTGATTCTCTTGGCGGACTTGAAGACATAGAAGAAAAAATAGACACCTCAGACTTAAAAAAAGCAGAAAAAGATTTTCTGATGTTCACATTCAAGACTATCAAAGAAAATAAAGTTCACAAAATAGCTTCCGCATTTACCTTTGGAAGGGAAGATTTGATTCCTGATATGTTCTTGGAAATTATTCAACAATCTTCGAAAGAACACCAAGAGAGCTTTCCGAAGCTAACCTATTACTTGGAGCGCCACATTGAATTGGACGGCGACGAACACGGCCCGTTATCATTAGAAATGATAAAAGAGCTATGTGGCACCAGTGAATTAAACTGGTTCGAAGCCTTGGATGCCGCTAAAAATGCGCTTAAGTTTAGAATTGCGCTCTGGGACGAAATCGCTACCGAAATCGAAGACAAAAAGAAAGAAGTACAAATGGCATAGACCATGAATAATAGCAATCTTTTCTGGGTATTTATTCTGTTGTTCTTGCCATGGGCCACGTGTTTTTCGCAACAAGAAACTATGGAGACCGTAAGAGGCCCCATTGAAGTTTCTGAACTTGGCTTTTCGTTGCCCCACGAACATGTGATGTCGAATTTTGGTAAACCGCAAGATTCAACTTCAGTGTATGATGAAGAGGTATTGTTCAAGCAGGTTCTACCCTATCTAAAGCAATTGAAGTCACTAGGTGTCGACGCCATTTTTGATTGCACTACTGCCTATTTTGGTCGTCGAATTGACTTGCTAAAGAAAATTTCAGAACAAACCGATATCAACATTATAACCAATACCGGTTTTTACGGAGGTGCAAATGATAAATATATACCTCAACTGGCCTACAGGAAACAGGCTTCAGATATTGCCGATATATGGATCGATGAGTTTGAAAACGGAATCGAAGGCACATCTATCAGACCTGGCTTTATTAAGTTGGCTTTTGATAGTGGAAATCCATCTGAAATCGACTTAAAGTTGTTTGAGGCGGGAGTACTTACACACCTAAAAACAGGACTCACCCTGGCCGTACATACCGGTGAAAATATCGAAGCCGCTAAGTCAGAAATGCGTTTGTTAGAACATAACGATGTACACCCTAGTGCTTGGATTTGGGTGCACGCCAATAAAGTCACAGAAGACAAGCCGTTATTAGATGCCGCTAAAAAAGGAGTTTGGATATCTCTGGATGGTGTTAATGAAACCAATTATAAGAATTACGCCCAACGTATTCAAAATTTCAAGAAAAAACAGCTACTTGACCAACTGTTGCTTTCTCACGATGGTAACGGATTTCCTGCAGGTGGTACCATTCGAAGTTTTGATGCCATCGTAAAATTTCTGATTCCTGAACTTATAGCTCTTGGTTTCACTCCAAAAGAGATCGATTTGCTTACCAAAGAAAATCCGCAAAAGGCATTTCTCCCCTCCATTAAATTGATTCGAGATAAGAATTAGAACAACTCGAGTTTAACATCCTCGAAATATTGGGCACTTACCGGTATCTCGTTGTTACCTATAAAAATATCTTTACCCTTTAGGGCGGTAACTTGTTTGCGGTTGACAATGTAGGAACGGTGCACGCGCATAAATTGCCCATTGGGTAAAACCTCCATCAACTTTTTCAAAGACTGGTGACTCATTATTTTTTTATCTGCTAAATGGTAATGAACATACTCACTATCACTTTCAACAAAAAGAATATCATCATACTTCAATTTATGTAAATCATAGCCTGACTTTACGGTAATTGAACCTTCAATCGACTCTTGTCCATAATTTTTTTCCTTAATATACTTTGCTTTACTAACTGCTGCTAGAAAACGTTCAAATGTAATTGGCTTTAACAGATAATCTAGGGCACTAAGCTCAAAACCCTCAATTGCATATTCTGAATACGCAGTAGTAAAAATTATTTGTGTATTCTTAGGTACAAGTTTAGCAAAATCCGTCCCCTTGATTTCCGGCATTTGAATATCTAAAAATAGTAGACCTACCTCCTTTTTTTTAAGTAATGGCAGCGCATCCAATGGGTTCGCCAGTTCTGCAACTAGCGTTAAAAAATCGAGCCTTTCGATATAATTTTTGATTAGGCTGCGGGCCAATTCCTCATCGTCTACAATAATGCATTTAATCGGTTCCATTCAAATCTATACTTAAGTTCACCGCATACTTTTCCCCTGATTCTTCAATCATCAATCGATGTTTATTCGGGTACAGTATTTGAAGTCTCTTCTTTACATTTTCCAGCCCTATACCTCCCACCTTATCCTTATGAACTGTGATTTTAGAAATACTGTTCTCGACTTCAAAATTTATGCTTTGGTTTTGTGAATGTAACTTAATTTTCAAAAAACCATCTAAATCATAGTCTACATTACCGTGCTTTAGTGCGTTTTCTACAAAGGGAATAAATATCATGGGAGAAATACTAGCATTCTTGTCAGCAACCATAAAGTCAGTTTTGATCATAAAAGGCTTACTACTTTTCAGTGAGAATAACCGTAGGTAATTTTCGATATAAGCAACCTCCTTATCTATAGAGACCATGGGCTGTTCACACTCATATAGAACATATCGCAACATATCAGATAAGGTACCTATACTTTCTTGTGTTTTATTTGAATCTATCACTGAAAGGGCATAAATATTATTCAAGGCATTGAACAAAAAATGAGGGTTAATCTGCGATTTGAGGAGCTTAAGCTCCATCTGTAAATTTTCACTTTTGTTTCGTATAGTCTCCTCTTCTTGCTTCTGGGCAAAAAGAAATGTCTCCATAAAAGTGGCTAACATATAGGCAATCGAAAGAACCAAAAACTGAATAAAAATTTGGGGCGGAGCATTCGGGCGCATGCCTGGCGGACCACCTGGTCGTGGTGGGTGCAATTCACTGAAAGGAGACATGAATCGCTCCGTAATCATTAGAGAACAAAGCGTAATAATTGCAATAGAGGCCACAGCGAACAAAACGTATTTTTTCTTGAACAAAAGACGGGGGGCCGTTATATAGATTAGTAGTCCGACAACAAAAATCTGCATAAAAAAGGAAGGCAGGTTTTTACCTAAAAACCCTGTGTTTTCGTCTAATATAAGCCAAGCCATAAGCCAAACGGCAGACCATAAAAAAACATGAAAGAGAAAGCGAGGCGTTTGTTTCATGGTACAAATAAAGGCAAATAATTTTCATATGATCCGGTATTTCAGCAATCGAACCCCCACTATCACCATGGTTCACCGAATATAGTCGGGCGTTCACCGAAAACACTCCGCCATCCGTTGAAAGTACACATTTCGCTTTTAAATGCTACTCATCTTTGCCATGTCGAACAAGAAATATTAAAATAAAAAAGACATGAAAACAAATTCAATTTCAACCACAATCGCCACAGTTGCTTTCACTTTATTGACCGTTTCCTTTGTTTCTGCTCAAGAAAGAGAAAGAAAAGAACCGCCATCTGCAGAAGACATTATTAAAAAAATGGATTCGGATGAAGATGGCAAACTATCAAAAAAAGAAGTTAATGGTCCACTTAAAAACGACTTCGCGAAAGTAGATACTGATGAAGATGGCTACCTGACCTTGGAAGAGTTGGAAAATGCACCTCGACCAAAAAAGAGAGAGAAAAATTGAAACCCAAATAAGGTATGAAACATTTAATCTATTTATCGCTTAGCGGCATTCTTTTTCTTACTGCTGCAAATAGTTGTAATTCTGATGAAAGTACAGAAATCGAAGCCGAAAAGACTGCGGAAACCGAAGAGGTAGTTTACGAAGTCGACCCTACTCTGTTTTTAGCTGATGGACTTATTGATGAAATAACTACCGTAGAGCACACCCTTTCGGATGGCACGACAACCCTATGCTATAAAATAACCACGACCTCAACCCCATCTGACCATCAAATGGGGCCTTGGTGCCCAACTCATATTTCAGATGGTGCCGATAAAGGTGGAAAGTGGTTTGAAAATGGCGAATTGTATGATGTTGATGGTGCCTTTATCGAAAACATGGCCAATTTTTATGCCGATGCCACTTGGAAAATGTACGACGATGAAGGAAACATCTTTGTTACCCAAACCTTAGAAGATTGTGAAAATGCCGCCAACCCGAATGTGGGTGAAGAATATGAAAACTTTTGTGTCGAATGTCAGCCATCATTTGTAACCGACATCATCCTTACTTATTACATTCCTGTGACCCCTGTTAAATTGGATAGTCCGGAGTACATTGGTGGAGGTGCTCCCGGAGGCGGTGGACCTCCAAGTGGAGGTGGCGCAACAGTTATCGGTCTTGCATTTAACGGCGTCAATTTTGACCCTCCCGCACCCACCGATGCGATTCTCGGAGCATATACTTTAGCGCCTATGGATGACAATGGCGGTCATATTAACCCGAATACGGGCTATCATTACCATGCGGCAACTGGTACAACCTCAACGATTGAGCAAGAAGATGGCCATTCGGCAATGATCGGGTATGCTATTGACGGATATCCTATGTTTGAACTTTTAGACGAAAATGGTAATGAGCCTATTGATTTAGATGATTGTAGAGGTCATACCGACGACACCCGTGGTTACCACTACCATGTAGCACCTGCCGGCACCAATAGCTTTATCGGCTGCTTTGCCGGAGCCCAAGGAACTTTTGAAGTCAACTAACTATGAAAACAACATCTTTATTACTTGTTCTGATATTATTCTGCTCTGTTCAGATTAACGCCCACAGTGCCCAAATTTCAACGATGACCTTGGCTCAAAATCAGCAAAAAGAATGGACCCTACACATAAGTTCTTCCTTTGATGGATTTCGAAATCAGCTCGTTCAAAACTTTCCAGAGGTGAAAATAGATGAGCTGTCTGCCGATGAATTTCAAAAATTGATTATTCAATACGTAAAGGACAACATCTTGATTAACGCCAATATAGATTTTGTAGGCGAGCTCAAAGAAGGTGCTATAAAGCTAGGGCACCAGACCGACATGAAATTCAGAATAATCGGCCTACCTGAAGATATAAAAACCCTGCTGGTCAAACTAAACGGATTTGACGAAAAATCAAATTACAATTCGGTATTCAAAATTGTGACACAAGCGGGTACCTCCAAGAATTTTGTATTAAAAAAAGCCAATGGTTTTCAAGTATCAATTGAAAAGGTAAACGATAAGTTTCAACTGACAATAGATGAACAGAGCTTAGTTTGGCCATTTGCGATTTTGGCTTTTTTGGTTCTTTTCGCACTGTTAACCGTTTATAGAATGTTCAAAAATGAACCTTTGACCCTCAGACCAGTATAAAATACATCTCGAATTAATCTCCTTAGTATCTAAACAATAATTATTATGAAGAAAATAATTTCAAATAAAATCGTGACAGCTGGTATAATTACCCTTATTCTAGGTGTCGCATTAGTGGCTTGCAGTTCCGATAGTTCAAACGATTTATCAATTTATGAAGAAGACTTGGGAGAAGATGAAGAAATGGTCACCGAGCTTCATGCGGCATTTGAGGCGTTTAATCCAGAAGCCACGACAATCTTTATCGATGGGTCTGAAATTGTAATTGAAACCACCGGTTTACCCGATCATGAAACCATTTATTGGGGCGAAGGTCATGATTTATACAGAGAAGAACCCGATGTTAATAAAACGCCGAGCATCATGTCGAGCAACAATAATGCTACCAGCATCAGAGTAGATGCTACCCCTGACCTTCAAGGCAGTACGGTTGCCACCAATTTCAACACCATTGGTATTGCTGTTAGCGGTGCGTCTATCTTCAATGATCAAGAAGGAGGTGGACCACTAGACCAAGCTGCCGCTAGTTTAGACTGGACCGGAGCACACATCGGCCCAGGGGTATATCATTATCACCTTGAGCCTGTAGCTTTTACAGATGATGATGAAAATCTAGTAGGCATATTATTGGACGGTGTCTTTCTATATGGGCGTAAGTGCAGCTCTACTGAAACCTACCCCACTGATCTAGATGAATCTGGAGGACATGTGTCTGCCACACAGTATACTAATGGTGAAGAAGAATACCATTACCATATCATCAATGAAGTCTATTCTACAACCGGTTCTTACCTAGCCTTTGCAGGCCCTTATCAAGGTTACTAATTCAAAGTTATGAGACTACTCACCATTTTCTTTTTTTCAGCATTGGGCCTCTTTTCGTTGAGTTGCAGGGAAGTAGTAATTACCGAGGCAGTTTCAAAAGAGCCCATCAAAATTAGATTAATCGAAGTACTGAAGAAAAACTTGGTACTTAACCAGCTTGAAGGAACGTGGTATTATCAGAATGAGCCGTTCAATGGCTACTCGGTAAAATTTCATACCAACGGAGTGCTGGGCGAAAGATTAGGTTACTTTAATGGAAAGAGGGAAGGTACCGTAAAAAGGTACTCGGCGAACGGAGTTTTGCGTTTTCAATCGATCTATCGAAATAATCGTTTAGAAGGAGAGTATAAAACATGGTGGGAAAATGGAATGCCGGCGGAAAAATCAAACTATAAAGATGGATTACTTCATGGTGAGCAAAAAATGTGGTACGACAGTGGAGAACTTGCCAAGGTGAGAAATTTAAAAGAAGGCAAGGAAGAAGGTATGCAAAAAGGTTGGCTACAAAACGGAAAGCTATATGTGAACTACGAAGCTAAAAACGGGCGTATTTTTGGAATGAGAAGGGCCAACTCATGTTATCAATTAAAAAATGAAGTAGTTGTAAGAGATGAAAAAATGTAGTTTAATCTTGTTGTTATCGGTAGTGCTTTTAGGATGTAAAGAAAAAACCGAACAACCTTCAATTAAAAATGAGATCTCTGCAAGGGTAGAACATCTACCCTATTATAAAGATGAATCATTTACTCCATTTTGGCTCGAACCAAACTCACAAGAGGAAGCTGATTTTCATAAAATTGCAGAATTTTCTTTAATCAATCAATCGGGAGATACGATTACTTCGAAAACTTTCGAAGACAAAATTTACATTACAGATTTCTTCTTTACTTCTTGCCCTGGCATTTGCCTCAAAATGACGGGCAACATGAAGAAAATTCAAGAAGTATTCAAAGAAGACCCCGAAATCTTATTGCTATCGCACTCGGTAACGCCATCAATAGATTCTGTAGAGGTTTTGAGAACATATGCCGACAAAAACGGAATACTTGACTTTAAATGGCACTTGGCAACAGGTGACAAGCAAGAAATCTATGACTTAGGCAGAACTCAATATTTCGTTGAAAATGACTTGGGTATTCCCAAAGACATTAATGACTTTTTGCATACCGAAAATTTTCTTCTTATTGATAAGAACAGGCATGTTAGGGGCATCTATAACGGTCTGAACCATGCTTCGGTAGCTCAGCTCATTACTGACGTCAACGCCTTAAAAAAAGAAATGTAAAGATGCTATGCGCTGCCTAATTGAAGGGGCATTTCTCTTAGTCGCCTACCTGTTAACCTAAACACGGCGTTTGCTATCGCGGCACCTATCGGCCCCATAGGTGGCTCCCCCACAGCACCGGGCGCATCAGAACCCTCCAATAATATTACGTCTATTTCCTTTGGGGCATGTTTCATCAAGGCCATTTGGTAAGGGCCATAAATGGTTGGGGTAAGCTCCCCGTTTTCAACTTCCATTTTTTCAAATAAAGTTGCACTCATTCCCATAATAATGGCTCCCTCACATTGTGCTCGAACCTGATCAGGGTTAACCACTAGACCAGGATCCATGGCGCAGGTCACTTTGTGCACCCTGATGTTCTTTTTATCTATGGATACTTCCACCACATGTGCACAAGGTGTATTGGCATCTGTCGAAGCCGCAAAACCCATAGCACTACCTTCTACAATCTCATCGGAGTATTTCGCTTTATCCGCTGCCGTTCGAATAACAGAGGCCAAGCGCTTACCCCTTTCATCATCTTGTAGGTGCGCCAAGCGAAATTCCACTGGATTCTTTTTAGCCTTCACAGCTAATTCATCAATAAAACTTTCAATAGCGAAGGTATTCGCCAACAAACCTAGACTACGCCACCAACTGGTAGCAAACGGTAATTTTACCCGCCACGAAACAGCCCGAAAATTTGGTATTGCGACGTATTGAATCATACCCCCGCGCCATGCGCCCAAATCAGCACCCAAAATAGGCTCAGCGATGCCCGGCACCATTGGCGAACCAAAAGCTACATCTCCACTTGACACATTATGCTCAATGGCTTCAATCAGTCCCTCTTTATTCAGTTTGGCTTTAAGCACATGATGAGTTGGCGGCCTAAACGTGTCATTTTGGAATTCTTCCTTCCGAGTAAAAAAACATTTTACAGGTTTCCCTACGGCTTTTGAAAGTAGTGCTGACTGAATTCCGTTAGGGGTATGTAATCGCCTACCAAAACCTCCCCCTAAAAAAGTAGGGATAATATTAACTTGATCCGCATCTAAGCCCAATCGTTCAGCAATCTCATCACGCGAAATCTTGACCACTTGGGTAGACATTATAATAGTAGCCCTTTCCTCTTCAACATGGGCCAAGGCCCCATTCGGTTCAAGTTGTGCATGCGCCCCGATCGGGCTCCAATATTCTGATACTATTTTAGTATCATCATTTTCAATCATAGACTTCGGATTACCTTCTTTTTGAATAACAAAAGGTTCTCCCTTACCTACTTCAATCATTGATTTGATATCAGAGGTCTGCCAGTTTTTATCCGTTTGCCAATCGACTTCAATAACGGCTTTCGCATTCTCGGCCTCAATGAATGAGCGAGCGACAACACCGACAAAATCTTTCTCTTTCACGACTTTGACAACTCCCGACATTTTTTCGGCCTTTGAAATATCTGCATCTTTATATTTAGCCCCAATTTTTGAAGGCCGAACCACCGACCCGTAGAGCATTTCAGGCATTGACGCATCCATGCCAAAAATAGGAGCTCCCAATACCTTATCTTGCAAATCTACTCGGGCCACGGGTTTACCGATAAGCTTAAAATCTTTTATCGGCTTTAGCTCCGGCACATCGGGAATTTCCCATTCGGTCTCTCCTTCGGCCACTTCGGCATAGGTCATCGAATTTCCACCGCCGGTAACAAACCCATCGGAAACCTCAAGACCCTCAGTGTTCACCCCCCATTTTTCAGCGGCCTTTATTTTGAGCATTTCACGCATAGTTGCAGCCAACTCTCGTATGGGCACCCAGAGCGCCGATAAAGAAGTACTTCCCCCGGTTGCAAAGCCATCCATATTCCCCGAAGCTGACTGGGCATGAACCACGCTAATCTGTTCCATAGATATTTCCAACTCTTCCGCCACCAGTTGTGCCAGCCCTGTAAACGTTCCCTGCCCCATTTCAACCTTTGGGCTGTGTAGTACAATTGTATTATTTTCCAAAATCTCAAACCACATAATCGGAGATGAAGTGTCTCCCATATAAGGGGTGTCAGCCGTATTGATAGCGCCCGCAATACCACGTCTGATAGCGCCCCTAAACAAGTAAGTGCCTACCGCTAAAACTCCAACGGTGCCTAAGCCTCCTCTGACCAAAAACTTACGCCTCGATATTTGCTTCTCTGTCATCTTAGCTACTTGTAGTTTCATTGGTTAAATTCTCACGAGTAAGTTCACCGGCCCGATGTATAGCCTTTCGCATGCGATAGTAAGTAGCACAACGGCATACATTAATGATGTTTTTATCAATCTCTTCATCTGAAGGATTTGGATCTTTAGATAGTAAAGCTGCAATAGCCATCATAAAACCGGGCTGACAATAGCCGCATTGGGGTACCACATGTTCGACCCAAGCTTTTTGCACCGGATGCGGATTTTGCTCATTACCCAAGCCTTCGATTGTCGTGATTTTCTTGTTCATTGCGAACTTGACCGCATACGAACAGGAGCGAACTGCCTCACCATCTACATGTAGGGTGCATGCACCGCAGGCCGCCTTACCACAGCCAAATTTTGTGCCTTTTAAATTCAATATATCTCGAACCACCCACAGCAAGGGCATGTTCTCGTCAGCAATCTCAAGGGCGTGGTCAACACCATTTACTTGTAATGAAATTTTCATAGCTTTTTATTTCGATGGAATTACCGCGCCGTTTTCAAACCATATTTCAACAGCCTTTTTAAATTCTTCTTCAGAAACGGGTGGAAGTTCTCTAGGATTTCCATCAACACCTATACCAGGTTCCCAGGCCCACAGCACGAGCTCATCTTCGGTCATATGCTTCACCAACTCTTCGTTAGATTTACCTCCATTAGTTTCTGGATCCAATACTATTCTGGCAATTTCGGTTCGTGATAGCCCCTGCCAACCCATAGATTTCGGTGCTAAGGACCAATGTGGAGCGCCAGGTGCACCAGAGTAGTCGTTATTTTCTTCTTGATGACAGGTAGCGCATCTAGTAGCTTGAAAACCTTTGTCTGCCTTACCCCTAGCCATATCAAAATAATGGGGATGCCTGTCTTCCCCTTGCTTCGGCACATTATCATTAGGGTGACAGTTCATGCACCGTTGATGAGTGAGAACGTCCATCATTTTATCGAAAGCCACTTCATTTTCAGTTTGTTGAACATTTGCATCGAGCACCATATATTCATCGACTTCAGAGGCAACTGAGATTGAAGTAAGTATCACACCAATAATAAGAACATGAATGAAAATTAATACATAAGATTTCATAGTGGTAGCCTTAAAAAAATAGGTAGGACCTTCTTAAGTTAAAACTTTTAGAAGAACCCACCTAATAAAATGTTCGAGCAATTGCCTACCAGAAAATATAGCTTACTATAACCGATTCTGAATTTATGAAAACTGCAAAATTCTTTCTCTCATTTTTTTGGCCGAACCGACCAGATTGACCAAAGCGGCCTTCGTTTCTGGCCAATCTCTTGTTTTAAGTCCGCAATCAGGATTCACCCAAAGATTTTCAATCGGAATCAACTCTGAGGCCCTTAGCAACAATTTTTCCATTTCACTTTCAGAAGGCACTCGTGGCGAATGAATATCGTACACCCCGGGGCCAATTTCATTAGGGTATTTGAAATCAACAAAAGCTTGTAATAATTCCATTTTAGAACGTGAAGTTTCGATAGTGATTACATCTGCATCCATTTCTGCTATTTTCTGTAGTATATCATTAAATTCGGAATAGCACATGTGTGTATGAATCTGAGTATCATCAGCTACCGAGCTCGCTGAAATTCTGAAAGCACGTATGGCCCACTGCAGATATACTTCCCAATCCATTCTTCTTAAGGGTAAACCTTCCCTAATCGCGGGCTCATCGATTTGAATTACTTTTATGCCCGCTTCTTCCAGGTCGTTCACTTCATCTCTTATTGCCAAAGCTATCTGGTTACAGGTTACCGAACGGGGCTGGTCATTACGTACAAATGACCATTGAAGAATAGTCACAGGGCCGGTCAGCATACCTTTAACAGGTTTATCGGTCAGCGATTGCGCAATGGCCGACCATTTGACAGTCATGGGTTCGGGTCTGGCAACATCTCCAAATATTATTGGAGGTTTAACACAGCGGGTTCCATAACTCTGAACCCATCCGAATTGGGTAAAAGCGAATCCGTTCAGGCGTTCACCGAAATACTCTACCATATCGTTTCTCTCAAACTCGCCGTGAACCAAAACATCAAGACCTACATCTTCTTGAAACTTGATAGTCTCTTTGGTCTCATTCATTAAAAATGCATCATATTCTTCTTGAGATATCTCATTGTTTTTAAATTTTCTTCGAAAGATGCGTACTTCTTTAGTTTGGGGAAAAGATCCAATTGTAGTTGTGGGTAAAATTGGAAGATTTAACGTCTTCCGCTGTTCATCTTGCCGTTTTATGAAAGGTGATTTTCTTTGACTATCGCCATCTGTCAAAGCACGAACACGTTGTTTTACATTTTGGTCATGTATGAGCTCAGAGTCTTGCTTGTTTTCCAAATCACTTTTGTTTTTCTCAAGTATACTGTACAACCTATCATCAAAACTACCACTTGCCAAATCTCGTAATTGCACCAACTCCTGCAATTTTTGTACTGCAAAAGCAAGCCATCTCTCAATTTGCGGATTCAAACGATCACTTCCTATTTCCGACTCTAAATTAATAGGGCTATGAAGCAAAGAACACGATGTACCCACCCAAATTCTATCTTTAGAAAGTTTTTTCTTAGCCTTTTCAATTAGTCTTAAAGACCTTTTGAAATCATTCTTCCAAACATTTCTTCCATCAACAACACCCAAAGAGAGAATCTTGTTGCCATTGAACAACGGATGTGACAAAATATCATCTAACTGTAACTGACAACGTATTAGATCGAGATGCAAAACTTCGACCGGCAATTCAAGCACAAGACTTAAATTCTCACCAAAACAATCAAAATAATTGGCTAAAATGATTTTCAGCCCAGATTTATTCTCGTCAAAATATCCATAAGTTTTTTTAACGGCTGCCTGCTGTTCTGAGGTTAGGTCAGTAGCCAAAATCGGCTCATCAATTTGTACGTACTCAACACCCTCCTCAGCAATACGGTTCAATAATTCTTGGTAAATGGGCAATAAGAATGGCAACAATTCTAACCTATTAAACCCATCGACTTTTTCTTTGCCTAACAGTAAAAAGGTAATCGGCCCAATAAGTACGGGTTTGGCTTCAACACCTACGCTTTTGGCCTCTCTTATTTCTTGTAAGATTTTTTCCGCATTGAGATAAAATGATTGGTCTTTGGTAAATTCAGGAACGATATAGTGATAATTGGTATCGAACCATTTGGTCATTTCCATTGCGGTGACATCTACATTTTCGTTTTGCAGTCCTCTGGCCATGGCAAAATATTGATCAAGCCCTTTAATACTGCAAAACCTTTCTGGAATACAACCTAAGGTTATGCACATGTCTAGCATTTGATCGTACAAAGAAAAATCGTTCGACGATATCAAATCAATACCATAATCGGACTGTAACATCCAATTTTTCATTCGCAACTGCTTTGCTGTTTCAAGTAATTCTTCTGAAGAAATTCCTTTTTTCCAATAGTTCTCAATAGCTTTTTTCAACTCTCTTTTTTCCCCAATTCGAGGATAGCCCAATACAATAGATTTCATTATTTTAATTTTATAAACTCTATCAAATGTATAAATAGCAGTTATTTAAACTAATATTAAAAATTAATTAAGAATATAAAACCATAATAGTATATTTAAAAAGTTTAATTAACTACACAGCCATATTTCACCCTTACTCTAATAGATATATTTTCTATGATAGCACTTGACGAAATCGATCTTAAACTTTTAGATATACTTCAAAACAATGGTAAGCTTACCACCAAAGAGATCGCCGAACAGGTTCATTTATCTTCGACACCGGTTTATGAACGAATAAAACGTATGGAGAGAGAGGGGATTATCGATAAATATGTTGCTATAGTGGAAGCTGAAAAAGTCGGTAAGTCTTTTATCGTATTCTGCCACGTTACCTTAAAACAACACACTAAAAAAATTGGAAATCAATTCGTTCAAGATATTATTTCTTTAAGAGAAGTGACTGAATGCTATAATGTCTCGGGTGATTATGATTTTTTATTGAAAATAGTGGTAAGAGACATGAAACACTATCAGTCTTTCGTCATCAACGATTTAGGATCGATCAAAAATATCGGTAGTGTTCACAGTACTTTTGTAATGGGCGTCATCAAACATTCGTACGCAATACCTTTATAATAAAAGGTCTTACCTATTTTGGCAAGAATACCTCGGCCATCATGCAGCGGGCACTTCCGCCTCCGCAAGTTTCTATGGTTTCAAGGTCACTATGTAAGATTTCACAGTTTTTTTCAATTTTATCGATTTGGTCTTTTGTTAAACTTCCATAGGCCGCTGAACTCATTACCAAATAGCGTTTTTCGCTTGTACCCACAACCTGAATCATATTACCTGCAAAATGGTGCATTTGTATTTCATTTATCGCAATAACCTCTTTACCGTCTTGCCTCAGATGATTGAGTACATTTTTCTTCTCTTTTTTGTCGTCGATCGCATCAAGACATATGACCGAAAATGTCTCTGCTAGACACATCATAACATTGGTGTGATAGATTGGTTTTCTTTTACCATCTACAGATTGATTTGCAGAAAAAACTACAGGTGTAAATTCAAAATCTTCACAAAATTCAATAAATAATTCTTCGCTAGCACGCTCAGATAAAGCACAATATGCTTTCTCATTAACACGATCTAAAATCATACTACCCGTAGATTCAAGAAAAACTTCTTCTTCTTCCGCCGAAGTATAGTCAACAACATTTTCAATCTGAAATCCTTTTTCTTCAAGAATATCAAGCACGTCTTCGCGTCGTTCATTTCGCCTATTTTCAGCGAACATCGGATATAAGGCCACAGTGCCGTCCGCATGAAACGAAATCCAGTTATTAGGGAATATGGAGTCAGGAGTATTCGGTTCAGGAGTATCATCTACCACGATAATATTTACACCTTTATCTCGAAGTACTTTTACAAATGCATCGAACTCTTCTTGCGCCTTTTGATTTATTGTTGCATTTTTTAAATCTAGGTCTTCTTGAAAATAGTTATTCACTGCCGTTTGCTCATTCATTCGAAAATTGACCGGGCGAATCATTAAAATAGTATCGGTAATCTGCATTAGTATCTCAAAATTTAGATTGCAAAATTAGTGCTTTTCATATCGTAAAGCATTCTAGCGACCAAACTTATTCGTAGTTTAACCATGCCAAATTAAAATTCTATGTCAGGAGAAACCGACTTATCAAAACTAGTTCGTTCATTACAACCAAGGCTTAACGAGGGCAAATACATATTCGCTAAAATCGACAACAAGAGACAAATACCTACTCAAGACATTATCGGTTTTTTTAGGGAAAAGGAAGGAGTAACCCTCATATTAGAAAAAGAAAAGGCGGACGCGATGCATATAACTTACGGCTTTATCGCTTCATGGATAAGTCTTCAAGTACATTCTTCTCTCGAAGCAGTAGGTCTTACGGCTATTTTTGCTACAGAATTGGCCAAGCACGGAATTAGCTGCAATGTTGTGGCGGGTTTTCATCACGATCATATATTTGTCAACCATAACGTAGGTGAAAAGGCTATAATAATTTTGACCGATCTATCTAAAAATTATACCGACAACTAATCTCTTACCAACGGCAAGGTACTACAACGCAATAAGCCCTCTTGCTTAGAAATTTCGGAATAGGGAATTTCTTCTACCGTAAACCCACAATCTCTCAACCAGCTATTCAATCGGTCGAATCCCTTTTCGGAAACAACAACTTCGGGTGAAATGGAAAATACATTGCTGAACATACGGTACATTTCATCAGAAGTTATCTCAAAAATATTTTCCCTTCCAAAGAAATCAACCAACCATTGATATTCCTCCTCTACCAGAAACCCGTTTTTATGGAGTATGGCCTTACCTTTACCGAGAGGTTGAAAACAACAATCGAGATGCAAGGCATTTTCAATGGCATTGGTCGATTTTCGCAATTCAAAAGATTTTACTTTTTTATCAGGAAAATGCGCAGTAATAAATTCGACCGCAGCTTTATTCGTGCGAGCCGTAATTTGATTCGGGTAATCTTCAGCAGTATAAGTTCCTACAAAAATATAATCGTTCCAAGGCATTACGTCTCCCCCCTCAACATGTACTTCAAAAGGCGGGCGTAGAATATTATCTTCATCAATTTCTTCCAATACATGAAGTATGGCTTCCACCTCTTTCTCCCTATCCGGTAAGATATTGGCTATTATCAACTTGTCTTTGATGACAAATGCAATATCTCGTGAAAAAATCTGGTTACAGCCTTCAATCACTTCCGGTCGATAGACCTTAACGCCATATTTTTCAAAAATCTTGGCAAAGGCATTCATCTCTTTCACCATATCCTCTTCTTTTGGATAGGTGCCTGCCAAAATATGCTCTAAAGATTTGGGGTCATAGGCTTCCTCCGGCTTTGGGATCGGCCCATTGCCTTCGGCAATACCTAATACAACAGACCGTAAACGAGAAATTTCATCATTGACATTCAATCGAAGCATACTCTTAGATTTTAGAGAACAAAGGTAGTATTTGGCGGAAAAAAAATGATCCTTTCAAAAAATGAAAGGACCATTAAAATTTTGTTTGTAAACTTAGCGTTTACCAACCTCTACAAAAGATCTTTCCGGTTCACCGATATAAACCTGTCTCGGTCTACCTATTGGCTCACCTCTCAGTCTCATTTCTCTCCATTGCGCGATCCAACCCGGTAAACGCCCTAATGCGAACATCACAGTAAACATTTCCGTTGGTATACCTAAGGCACGATAAATAATACCTGAATAAAAATCAACATTCGGGTATAGTTTTCTATCAACAAAATACTGATCTTCAAGAGCTTCTTTCTCAAGTCCTTTAGCGATATCTAAAATAGGATCATCTATACCTAAATCTCCTAAAACCTCATCTGCCGCTTTTTTAATAATCTTGGCACGTGGATCAAAGTTTTTATAAACTCTATGACCAAAGCCCATTAACCTGAACGGGTCTTGTTTATCTTTGGCCTTGGCCATATATTTTTTAGTGTCGCCTCCATCGGCCTCTATTGCTTCTAACATTTCTAGTACCGCCTGATTGGCCCCACCATGTAAAGGCCCCCAAAGTGCCGATATACCGGCAGAAAGCGATGCAAAAAGACCTGCATGTGAAGAACCCACGATTCGAACGGTCGATGTGGAACAGTTCTGCTCATGATCTCCATGAAGGATTAAAAGTTTATCTAATGCATTGATTACAATATCATTTTTTTGATAAGTTTGGTTCGGTTTCTTGAACATCATTTTATGTATGTTCTCGACATAACCAAGGCTATCATCACCATAATCTAGTGGCAGTCCCTTTTTCTTACGAAGTGTCCAAGCTACAAGGACCGGAAATTTTGCCAAAATTCGAACAATAGCCTCGTACATATCTTTCTCTGACGACACGTCTACGGTCGATGAATTGAAAGCGATCAACGCACTTGTCAGCGAAGACAATACCCCCATCGGATGAGCAGATTTCGGAAAACTATCTAAAATTTTCTTCATTTCCTCATCTACGTGAGACTCCTCCTTAATATCCTTATGGAACTTTTCAAGTTCTTGTTTGTTCGGTAACTCTCCAAAAATCAAAAGATATGCCACTTCAAGAAAATCGGCCTTTTCCGCTAATTCTTCAATGGAGTAACCCCGATATCGTAAAATGCCTTTTTCACCATCTAAAAAAGTTATTGCACTTTCACATGAACCGGTATTTTTATAACCTGGATCAATAGTTATCATTCCTCCGGTAACAGCACGCAAAGATTTGATATCTATAGCATGTTCATTTTCAGAACCTGTTATCACAGGAAATTCATATTTCTGGCCGTTGTACTCTAAAGTAGCTTTATCTGACATTTGTAGTATTTACTTGATTTTAAGTGGGCGATAAAATTAAGAAAAAAGGGCAATCATTACAATTATACAAAGACCTTTCACCCTATATTAACAACACTTTTTGAGTGCAAATTGTAAATATTACAACAAGTAGAGTTTTTCGTAATATTCATCTAACGATTTTTCCCAAGTGAATCTCATTTTTTTGGCGTTAGCCTTTATTTTTTTCCATTTGGCTTGGTCATGCTCCCAGACGTTAAGAGCCTCATCGAATTTGGCGACCATATCATCTAATTTCGCATTAAATGTGTTCCCATCAAAAGCAAAACCGGTTTTCATATGTTCGACGGTATCTTTTAGCCCACCTGTATGATGCACTAAACATGGGTTGCCGTTTCTCATAGCCAACATCTGACTTATTCCACAAGGTTCAAAAAGACTGGGCATAAAATAAAGGTCAGTCTCTAGGTACATGCTATCAATCAAGTCTTCGGATTGACCGTTGGTAAAAATAAAGTTTTTATGCTTGTAACTCATCTCACGAAAGAGTTGCTCGTAATCAGGGTCTCCTGTACCCAATAGCATAAAAATTCCGTTCACTTCTTGGAGCCTATACAAGATTTTCTCAAAGGATTCAGGAGATCTCATGAAAAAATAGAATTTTTGCTCAGTTAGGCGAGCGACACTTGACACTATAAATCTTGGCCTATTATTGACAAACTCCATAATTTTCTCGCCGGTATGGGCCAAGAAATCAGCTTTGTATTTTTTTGATTCGTCTTGCAACCATCTGAACAAAGCTTTAACGGTGTTTCGATATAATAGACCCTTCTCTGCCTGACGTACATTCGTATAATTGGAAGCATTGAGAATACCGAACAATCTTCCCTCATTTTCAGCATTTCGAAGATCGTTCTCAAGACTTTCACCGCCAACGAATTCAGGGCGCGCACTAGGCAACAACACATCTTCTTTGTAAGCTTGGGAAACCGTATGAACGGCATCAGCCAAACGAATACCCACCGCCATTAAGTTTATACAATCTTGATACCTCGGATCCTTTAACGTTTCATGATCGAGCTGAATTTCAGGAAAATAATTGTGTACCGATGCGTAGTTATCATAAAACGGTCGTATACCCTGAATTGCCAAATTGTGAATACTGTACACATATCGCATTTTCTTTAGTATAGTATACTCAGGATGATACGTTTTTAAAAACAACATGGCACTAGAATGCCAATCGTGCATATGAACAATATCTAAATCACCAAAAGCGCCCATTTTGACCGCCTCTGCAACCGCCGTATTGAATATGATGAATTTTATGAAATCATTAAAAAATGGCTCGGTAGGATCGTCATGATATATATGTGCAATACCCCCCTCTTTAATCTCAGAGTGATGAATTACATAATGAATGATATTTTCGAATTCTTTTTTTGGAGCTACGGCATAAAGTTCTGCTGTATAGTCAATACCACGCATTCTAAAATGCAAGTTGGTACGAAAGGTACCGTTGAGATGTAATCGGGAATAAGCTGGAACCACTACATGCACCTTATCGCCTCGCCTAGCAATTTCGCGGGGCACATCACGAACCACATCACCCATACCACCAGCCTTGCAATCAGCTATGGCATCGTTTTCAGCAGCAACAAAAAGAAAATTATTCATCCAAATTTTATGTTAACGATTACCCGAAAAAGGTAAGTAAACTTTATGATTAGACCAAAAAAAAGCCTTTCTCATCACCGAAATTTGAAGAGAAAGGCATTTTTTTTAGTAAAACAGCAAAAATCTACTTTATCTTAAAAGCTTTTTCTTTTGGATAGTAAGCCGTGTCACCCAATTCTTCCTCAATTCGAAGCAATTGGTTATATTTTGCCATTCTGTCTGAACGAGAAGCAGAACCCGTCTTTATCTGACCTGTGTTCAATGCTACCGCCAAATCTGCTATTGTATTATCTTCCGTTTCCCCTGAACGGTGACTCATAACTGAAGTATACCCGGCATTTTTCGCCATGTTTACTGCTGCGATCGTTTCTGTAAGGGTTCCTATTTGGTTTACCTTGATCAAAATTGAATTTGCAATTCCGTTTTCAATACCTCTCGATAATCTTTCAACATTGGTAACAAAAAGGTCATCACCTACCAATTGTACTTTATCACCAACTTTGTCTGTCAAGGCTTTCCAACCGTCCCAATCATTTTCATCCATACCATCTTCAATAGAGATAATCGGATATTTTGCACAAAGCTCTGCAAGATATTCAGCCTGTTCCTCAGAAGATCTCACTACACCTTTGTCACCTTCGAATTTTGTATAATCGTATTTACCATCTACATAAAACTCTGCAGAAGCACAGTCTAAGGCAATCATAACATCATCACCTAAATCATACCCTGCTTGATCAACTGCTTTAGCAATAGTATCTAGAGCGTCTTCAGTACCACCGGCCAAATTAGGTGCAAAACCACCTTCATCTCCAACAGCAGTACTCAAACCTCTATCATGCAATACTTTCTTCAAGTTGTGAAAAATCTCGGTTCCCATTTGCATCGCATGGGAAAAACTCTTCGCCTTTACCGGCATTACCATAAATTCTTGAAAAGCAATAGGGGCATCAGAGTGAGAACCTCCATTAATGATATTCATCATAGGAACCGGTAAAGTATTTGCGCTTACCCCACCAACATATCTATACAAAGGCAAACCTAATTCATTAGCTGCGGCTTTAGCCACTGCCAATGAAACACCTAATATAGCATTTGCTCCTAATTTAGATTTATTCGGGGTACCATCAAGATCCATCATCACTTGATCAATAAGGTTCTGTTCAAAAACGGACATCCCTAGAATTTCTTCTGAAATAGATGTGTTTACGTTTTCTACGGCCTTACTTACACCTTTACCCATGAAGGTATCTCCTCCGTCACGTAATTCGACCGCTTCATGCTCACCTGTAGAAGCCCCGGATGGAACGGCAGCACGGCCCATTATTCCATTTTCTGTTACTACATCGACTTCTACGGTCGGGTTGCCCCTAGAATCTAAAATCTGTCTTGCGTGTACGCTTAATATAATACTCATAAAAATTTTTTTAGTTGGAAAAAGTATTGTTTTTCAAGGTTAACAAATATACAAAACCATACCCGCACAAAGCCTAGTGCTGGCTGTAATTTTGCTAGGAAATAACGATCACTTAACCTTATACCGTTTGTGCCGATTTATTTTTTATAAGGTCAAAAAATTGATCAAAAAGGTAATCTGCATCATGCGGCCCAGGGCTGGCTTCTGGGTGATATTGAACAGAAAACACATCTTTATCGGTCATACGAATACCGGCGACCGTTTTATCGTTCAAATGCACATGAGTTATTTCAACATTTTTATTTGCTTCGGTCTCTTCTCGATTAATCGCAAAACCGTGATTCTGTGAAGTAATTTCACCTTTACCACTAATTAGATTTAAAATTGGGTGATTGATTCCCCTATGGCCATTATGCATTTTGTAAGTTGAAATACCGTTTGCCAACGCTATTATCTGATGACCTAGGCAAATACCGAAAACCGGTTTACCACTTGCAATCATACTTTTTGCTGCCTTGATAGCATCAACCAATGGCTCAGGATCGCCAGGACCATTAGAAATAAAGTAAGCATCTGCACCCCAAGAATTCATCTCTTCAAAAGTGCCATTGTATGGGAAGACCTTGACATAAGCACCCCTTTTGACCAAATTTCTAAGAATGTTCTTTTTAATTCCGATGTCTAAAGCAGCTATCTTGAAATTGGAAGTTTCATCACCAACAAAGTAAGGCTCTTTAGTAGAAACCTTTGATGAAAGCTCGAGCCCCTCCATACTAGGAACTTCGGCTAACCGTTTTTTTAAATCTTCAATGTTATTGACATCAGTAGAAATTACAGCATTCATCGCCCCATTGTCACGAATATAACTGACCAAAGCACGCGTATCAACATCTGATACGGCAAACAATTGGTTATCATCTAGAAACTGTTGCAAACTTTTATCGGCTAGTTCTCTAGAATATTCATAACTAAAATTTCTACAGATTAATCCGGAAATTTTTACTGAATCTGATTCAACCTCTTCTTCATTGGTACCGTAATTTCCAATATGAGCATTGGTAGTCACCATTAATTGACCAAAGTATGATGGATCGGTGAAAATTTCTTGGTAACCGGTCATTCCCGTATTAAAACAGACCTCACCAAAAGCGGTACCTTCTTTATCACCTACAGCTTTCCCGTAGAAAATGGTACCATCCGCTAATAATACTAGTGCTTTTCTTTTAGATCGATATTTCATGTGTGTTCCTATTTCTAATTTTCAAAATTAAACATAAAAAAAGGACAAACTATAAGGCTTATCCTTGGAAGAGTTCATTCTGTGGTTTTATGGGAAAAAAATTTAAATAGACTCATAGTAATTAAAAATTTTTCTTAAATCTTTGTCATCTTTTACCGACAAATGATTTTCCTTGATGTATTCGCTAACCCTGGTTGCCTTTTCGTCAAATAACTTAAGTATTCTCTTTCTCTTTAGCTTAAGCTCGTTAACCTTGCCTTCATCTAGAACAAAATACTTTTCTTGCAGCATATAACTATCTCGAGTTTGCTTCTTTTGCGTCATAGGGTTTACCATACCCTCTTTGACGACTTTGGTAAATCTTTTTAATAATTTAGTATTCTCAGCAGCTGCAATTACCTCGTAATAACTGTTTCGCTCCAATTCTGGATCCAAATAACGTTCAAAAACCCTGTTATTGATTAGTACTTGTTCAATACCCGCAGGATTAAAATAAAAAATCGAATCGTTAGAAATTTTAGCTACTATTTGATCAAGCTTGGCATCGTAATTGACTTTCGAAAGTTTAAATTTCTTATTGTTTTTAGCAACAAGAATACTTTTTGTTTTCCAATCCTCAAAAAGAAATGGTGAGCCCATTACTTGGTAGACCGCTTCACTATTACTAGTTTGAGACCAAATACCTGAGGTATAGGAAGAAATTTCAGTGAAATTGTTCACTCCATTACCTGATGCTACTATTTGACCAGCTTGCGCGTAACCTACTGCATTAAGCACAATTGTAAAATATAAAAATGATAAGAGTTTTGAGTTCATAATTTCAATATTCAAAAAAAGGATAAGCTATACAGCTTATCCTTTTTATATTATCATGAGTTAAAACATATTATTCTTCAGAATCGTCTGTTACATTTTCAACATCAGCTTGAGCTTCCGCTGTTTCAGCTGGTGCTACTGGAGGGGTTTCGGTCTTAGCCTCATCCTCTTTTTTACCACCTCTTCTACTTCTTCGAGTAGATTTCTTCTTAGGCTTACCGGCGTTGTATAGTTCATTAAAGTCTACCAACTCAATCATGGCCATATCGGCGTTATCACCCAATCGGTTACCTAACTTAATTATTCTGGTATAACCGCCAGGTCTATCAGCAACTTTCTCGGCTACTGCACTGAATAATTCAGTTACTGCATATTTATCACGTAAATTTTTGAATACGATACGACGATTGTGCGTACCTTTTTCGGCAGTAATGTTATTCTCTGCTTTTGCCTTAGTAATCAACGGTTCTACAAATTGTTTAAGCGCTTTTGCTTTAGCTACAGTAGTATTGATTCTTTTGTGTTCAATCAAGGAGCAGGCCATGTTGGCCAACATAGCTTTTCTATGTGCTGTTTTTCTTCCTAAATGATTGACCTTTTTACCGTGTCTCATTTTTTGTTTCTATAGTATTTCTCCAACTGAGGGCGTTTCCCTAACCTGTAAGAAATAACGATTAATCTTTATCTAATTTGTATTTTGAAAGGTCCATTCCAAAACTAAGACCTTTATTGATGACCAACTCTTCCAATTCAGTCAATGATTTTTTACCGAAGTTTCTGAACTTCATCAAATCGTTCTTGTTGAAAGAAACCAAATCACCTAACGTATCTACCTCAGCGGCTTTCAAACAATTCAAAGCACGAACGGAAAGATCCATATCGACCAACTTTGTTTTCAAAAGCTGACGCATGTGCAAAGACTCTTCGTCGTAAGTTTCTGTCTGAGCGATTTCATCTGCCTCTAGCGTTATACGCTCATCAGAGAACAACATGAAGTGATGTATCAAAACCTTAGCACCTTCGGTCAAAGCATCTTTAGGATGAATAGATCCGTCAGTTTCAATTTCGAAAACTAACTTTTCATAATCGGTCTTTTGCTCAACACGAAAGTTTTCAATGCTGTACTTTACATTTTTAATAGGTGTAAAGATAGAATCGATAGCTATGCTACCTAAAGCCGCATTAGATTTTTTGTTCTCTTCAGCAGGAACATAGCCACGACCTTTATCGATGACTATTTCCATATTGATGCTAACCTTGGGATCCATGTTACAGATAACCAAATCAGGGTTCAATACTTGATATCCGGAAATAAATTTCTGAAAATCACCAGCGGTCAATTGCTCTTTTCCGCTTACTGAAATCGAAACAACCTCAGCCTCAGAATCGTCAATTTGTTTTTTAAAGCGTACCTGCTTTAAGTTTAATATTATTTCGGTAACATCTTCAACAACACCCGAAATAACTGAAAACTCGTGCTCAACACCGTCAATTCTGACCGAAGTAATAGCGTGGCCTTCCAAAGAAGATAGCAATACTCGTCTTAATGCGTTCCCAACAGTTAATCCATAACCGGGTTCCAAAGGACGGAATTCGAACTTTCCTTCGAAATCCGAAGAATCGATCATTATTACTTTATCGGGTTTCTGAAAATTAAATAATGCCATATGAATTAGTGTTCTATGTTATTTAGAGTAAAGCTCAACAATTAATTGTTCTTTGATATTCTCCGGAATCTGTAATCTTTCAGGCACAGAAACAAAAGTTCCTTCTTTCTTTTCAGAGTTCCAAGTCATCCACTCATAAACATTACTATTGGCATCAAGAGCATCTTTTACCACTTGAAGTGATTTAGATTTCTCACGAACACCTACAACGTCTCCTGCTTTCAAAGTGTATGAAGGTATGTTAACCAACTCGCCGTTAACAGTAATATGTCTGTGCGAAACTAATTGTCTTGCACCTCGTCTTGAAGGAGCGATCCCCATGCGGTAAACTACATTGTCTAGTCGACATTCGCACAATTGTAACAATATCTCACCGGTAACACCTTCTTTTCTCTTGGCGTTCGCGAATATGTTTCTAAATTGCTTTTCTAAAATACCGTAGGTATATTTCGCTTTTTGTTTTTCCATCAATTGAACAGCATACTCCGATTTTTTTCCTCGGCGTCTGTTGTTACCATGTTGTCCTGGAGGGTAATTCTTTTTTTCGAAAGACTTATCGTCTCCGAAGATAGCTTCGCCAAACTTACGGGCGATTTTACTTTTAGGTCCTGTATATCTTGCCATTTTCTTGTTATTTGGAAATGTGATTATGAATTAAGGCTTATCCTTCGATAATCGTAAACTACATTTCCTATGAAATATATAGTGAATAAAAATTATACTCTTCTTCTTTTCGGAGGTCTACAACCGTTATGCGGCATTGGGGTAACATCAATAATTTCAGTTACCTCGATTCCAGAATTGTGAACGGCTCTTATAGCAGATTCTCTACCATTACCTGGCCCTTTTACATAGACCTTTACTTTTCTAAGACCTGCTTCATGTGCAGTTTTAGCACATTCTTCAGCTGCTACTTGAGCTGCATAGGGAGTGTTCTTTTTAGAACCCCTAAAGCCCATTTTTCCTGCAGAAGACCAAGAGATAACATCTCCTTTTTTATTCGTAAGGGAAATAATGATATTGTTGAAAGATGCAGTAACGTGAGCCTCACCCACTGAGTCAACGATAACTTTACGTTTCTTCGCCGCTTTTGCACCTGCCTTTGAAGTTGACTTTGCCATAATAACCTACTATTATTTAGTTGCCTTTTTCTTGTTGGCGACCGTTTTTCTTTTTCCTTTTCTAGTCCTAGAATTGTTCTTTGTACGTTGACCACGTAATGGAAGACCCGATCTGTGACGAATTCCTCGGTAGCAACCAATATCCATCAAACGCTTGATATTCAATTGGGTTTCTGAACGAAGCTCACCTTCAATAGTATAAGAAGAAACTGCTTCCCTGATGCGACCAATTTCATCATCGTTCCAATCAGACACCTTAGTATCTTCACTAACATTGGCCTTCTCCAAAATCTCTTGGGACCTACTTCTCCCGATTCCGAAAATGTAGGTTAAGGCAATAACACCTCTCTTTTGTTTTGGTATATCTATACCTGCAATTCTTGCCATAATTATCCTTGTCTTTGTTTAAATCTAGGATTCTTTTTGTTGATTACGTACAACCTGCCCTTTCTGCGCACAATCTTGCAGTCGGCACTTCTTTTCTTAACTGATGCTCTTACTTTCATCTCGCTATCTTTCTCTACTATTAATATCTATAAGTAATTCTAGCTTTGGTAAGGTCATAGGGACTCATTTCCAATTTAACCTTATCACCTGGAAGCAATTTGATGTAATGCATACGCATTTTACCTGAAATGTGCGCGGTTACTACGTGCCCATTCTCAAGTTCTACGCGGAACATTGCATTCGACAATGCTTCGATTATAGATCCATCTTGTTCTATTGCTGCTTGCTTAGCCATACTTATGCTACTTTTCTATTTTTACCGGTTTTCATCAAACCGTCATAATGTCTATTCAACAGATAAGCATTTACCTGCTGTACCGTATCGATAGCCACACCTACCATAATCAATAGCGATGTACCACCATAAAACAAGGCCCAACCTGCCTGAATATCCATTAATTTTACTACAATTGCCGGTAATACCGCTAAAACGGCCAAAAATACAGATCCTGGCAACGTTATCAAAGACATTACCTTATCTAAAAAATCACCGGTTTCTTTTCCTGGTCGAATACCTGGTATAAAACCTCCACTTCTTTTCAAATCATCGGCCATTTTATTCGTCGGAACGGTAATCGCCGTGTAGAAATATGTGAATATAATAATCAGTACTGCGAACAATATATTATAGGCCAATCCGAAGATATCTTGAAACTGAACTTCCATCCATTGGCCAGCTGCCGTATCATTAAATGTCTTACCAATCAAACTTGGAGCAAACATAATTGCCTGAGCAAAGATAATAGGCATAACACCAGATGCATTCAGTTTTAATGGAATGTACTGACGTGAACCCATTACATTTTTCTCATATCCACCAGATGCCGTTCTTCTTGCATATTGTACCGGTATTTGACGAGTTGCCATGACTAGTAAAACACTTGCAAGAATTACCAAGAACCAAATGATAACTTCAATCAACATGAACATTAATCCACCGGTGTTATTGGTCGTTCTTGAAATGAACTCTTGAACGAATGACTGAGGCATCGTAGCAATAATTCCAATCATAATCAAAAGTGAGATACCATTACCAATACCTTTATCGGTAATTTTCTCTCCAAGCCACATTGCAAAAACACAACCTGTTACCAAGATGACCACAGCCGGAATCATGAAATCAAGACCTTTACCCAATAAAAAGGCACTATCTTGAACACCAAAGGCTTCAAGACCGTATAAATAGGCCGGCGCTTGAACCACACAAATTCCGATAGTCAACCAACGTGTAATCTGATTTTTGGTCTTTCTTCCACTTTCACCCTCTTTGTCAAGTTTTTGTAAATAAGGTATTGCAATACTCATCAATTGCACCACAATTGATGCAGATATGTACGGCATGATTCCTAAAGCAAAAACCGAAGCGTTAGCAAAAGCACCACCAGTAAAAGCATTTAAAAGACCGAAGATACCTTGATCGGTACCTGAAGCCAATGCCGCTAATTGTGTTGAATCGATACCCGGAAGAACGATTTGGCAACCAAAACGGTAAACCAACAATAACCCTAGAGTCACCAATATGCGGTTTCTCAGTTCTTCTATCTTCCAAATGTTGGATATGGTCTCGAAAAATTTCTTCATAGTAGGGTATGCTTATAAATTTATTGCTTCTCCACCAGCAGCTTCAATTGCCGCTTTGGCACTAGCCGTAAATTTATGCACGGATACTTTAAGGGAAGCCTTAAGTTCCCCACCGCCCAATATTTTTATTAAATCTTTTCTTTTAGCCAACCCGTTTTCAACAAGCGTTTCAACCGTAATTGTGTCTTTAACAATTTTGTTGTCGACCAACTCTTGTAATTTATTCAAGTTCACTCCTTTGTACGCAACACGGTTTATGTTCGTAAAACCGAATTTGGGCACTCTTCGCTGAAGTGGCATCTGACCACCTTCGAAACCAATTTTCTTAGAATATCCAGATCTAGACTTAGCTCCTTTATGACCTCGAGTCGCTGTTCCGCCTTTTCCGGAACCTTGACCTCTACCCACTCTTTTTCCTGCTCTGTTTACTGAACCTTCTGCCGGTTTAAGATTGCTTAAATTCATTAGTATCTTGTATATTAAGCTTCCTGTGTGGAAACCAAATGTTTAACTTTATCTATCATACCAAGTATGTTGGCAGTGGCTTCATGCTCTACTACCTGACCGATTTTCTTTAAACCCAAAGCTTCTAAAGTTCGCTTTTGGTTCTGTGGTTTCTTGATACTGCTCTTTAGTTGTTTAACCTGTATTTTCTTAGCCATAATTTAACTCGCTTATCCTTTAAACACCTTTTCTAAAGAAACTCCTCTTTGTTTTGCTACAGTACCTGCATCCCTAAGCTGTAATAAAGCATCAAAAGTAGCTTTTACAACATTATGAGGGTTAGATGAACCTTGCGACTTAGAAAGTACATCTTGAACCCCTACAGATTCCAATACCGCACGAACGGCACCACCGGCAATTACCCCGGTACCATGAGATGCTGGCTGAATGTAAACTCTAGCACCACCATATTTACCTTTTTGTTCATGAGGCACAGTACCCTTGTTCAAAGGAATACGGATAAGGTTTTTCTTGGCGTCTTCTATAGCCTTTGCAATTGCGGTTGCAACCTCTTTAGATTTACCTAAACCGCTACCCACGACACCATTCTCATCACCTACGACCACTATGGCAGAAAAGCCAAAAGCTCTACCACCTTTGGTCACTTTGGTAACTCGCTGTATACCTACCAATCTATCTTTTAAATCTAAACCTCCAGGTTTAACAGTCTCTACGTTCTTGTATTTCTGGTACATAGTATTATTTAAAAATTAAGTCCTGCTTCACGTGCCCCTTCAGCCAATGCCTTTACTCTACCGTGATAAAGATTACCCCCTCTATCGAAAGCAACCTTTTCAATACCGGCTTCTTTACATTTTTCGGCTACAGCTTTACCAACCGCAGTTGCTATTTCTGACTTAGTGCCCTCTTGCTTAGCAAAGTTTTCGTCTCTAGACGATACCGACAAAAGTGTCTTGCCTTCAGTATCATCAATTACTTGTGCATATATCGCACTATTACTTCTAAACACAGACAATCTCGGTCTCTCTGTTGTACCTGAAGAAACCTTTCTGATCCTTCTGCGTATTCTTTGTTTTCTTTCGCTCTTTGATAATGCCATGATATACTATTAAGCTGATTTACCTGCTTTTCTTCGCAATTGTTCTCCCACAAACTTGATTCCTTTTCCTTTGTAAGGCTCAGGCTTACGGAAAGAACGTATTTTGGCAGCTATCTGACCTACCAATTGCTTGTCATGAGATGTTAACTTCACAATAGGGTTTTTACCTTTTTCTGAAGTAGTCTCGACCTTAACTTCAGGAGCAAGATCCAGAACTATATTATGTGAAAAACCTAAAGCCAAATCTAATTTCTGACCTTGATTGCTGGCACGATAACCTACACCTACCAACTCAAGTTCTTTTGTCCAACCTTTAGAAACACCTTCTATCATGTTTTCTACAAGGGAACGGTACAAACCATGCTTCGCTTTGTGCTCTTTTAAGTTAGAAGGTCTCGTAACCCAAACTTGGCCATCTTCTACCTTAACTTCGACAGCGGAATACTCTTGGGTCAACTCACCCAACTTGCCTTTAACGACAATATTGTTATCCTTTATCTCTACGGTCACTCCCTCGGGGATCGCTACCGGATTATTACCTATTCTTGACATTTCTTAATCCTTTATTCCTTATTAATATACATAGCAAAGAACTTCGCCACCTACATTTTCGTTCTTGGCCTGCTTACTTGTCATAACCCCATGAGAGGTAGATACAATCGCAATTCCCAACCCGTTCAAAACTCTTGGTAAGCTCTCAGAACCGGCATACTTACGAAGACCGGGCTTACTTACTCTTTGAATTTTTCTAATAACCGGCTCTTTAGTAGCCCTATCATATTTCAAAGCGATCTTAATCATACCCTGAAATTTATCCTCTTCGAATTTATAACTCAAAATATAGCCCTGATCGAACAATATTTTAGTTATTTCTCTTTTTACTTTAGAGGAGGGTATCTCTACCACTCTGTGTCCAGCTCTGCTGGCGTTTCTAACTCTCGTTAGATAATCTGCAATAGTATCTGTAACCATTCTTATATAATTTGGTAACGGTTTTCGCTATTCACGAACCTGAAACCAGTTAAACTCTTTATTACCAACTTGCCTTCTTAACCCCAGGAATCAAACCTTTATTGGCCATCTCTCGGAACATAACCCTAGAGATACCGAAAGTTCTCATGTAACCCTTAGGCCTACCTGTAAGTTTACAACGATTGTGCATACGAACAGGAGAAGCGTTTCTTGGCAATTTTTGTAAAGCCTCGTAATCACCAGCTTCTTTCAAAGCTTTTCTTTTCTCGGCATATTTCTCTACTGTCTTTGCCCTTTTGCGCTCTCGGGCTTTCATTGATTCTTTAGCCATTCTAGTTCTTTTTAAATGGTAATCCTAATTCAGTTAAAAGCGACTTAGCCTCCTTATCGGTTTGTGCTGTGGTCACGAAGGTAATATCCATACCATTAATCCTATTAATTTTATCGATATTGATTTCAGGAAAGATAATTTGCTCGGTTACCCCTAAGCTATAATTCCCTCTTCCATCAAAACCAGTAGCACGAATTCCTTGAAAATCACGAACTCGAGGTAACGCTGATGTAATCAAGCGATCTAAGAACTCATACATTCTCTCACCACGCAATGTTACTTTAGCACCGATCGGCATACCTTTTCTCAATTTGAAGGCCGCGACATCTTTCTTTGACATTGTCGGTACGGCTCTTTGACCAGTGATATTCGAAAGCTCTTCTACAGCATGATCAATCAACTTCTTATCTGCAACGGCAGCTCCGATACCTCTACTCACTACAATCTTTTGCAGTTTTGGCACCTCCATGATGTTCTTATAACCGAACTCATCTTTAAGAGCACTGATAACACGCTCTCTATATTCTTTCTTTAACCTTGAAACGTAAGCCATAACTATATTACTTCATTGGATTTCTTAGAAAACCGAACTTTCTTTCCGTCTCTCATTTCATAACCAACCCTAGTTACTTCACTCGACTTTGGGTCGATAAGCGCTAGATTTGAGATATGAAGAGGAGCTTCTTTCTTTACGATGCCACCTTGAGGATTCTGTGCACTTGGCTTCTCATGTTTTGACACCATGTTAGCACCTTCAACGATCGCTTTGTTCTTTTCTCGATCAACAGTCATCACCTTACCCTCGGTACCTTTATGGTCACCGGCGATAATTCGAACCGTATCTCCTGTTTTTATCTTCAACTTATTCATGATCTACTATATTAAAGTACCTCAGGGGCTAATGAAACGATTTTCATAAATTGCTTGTCACGAAGCTCACGAGCCACGGGGCCAAATACACGAGTACCTCTCATTTCGCCGGTAGGGTTCAACAATACACATGCATTGTCATCAAAACGGATATAAGAACCATCGGGTCTTCTAACCTCTTTCTTTGTTCTAACCACTACTGCCGTTGATACAGCACCTTTTTTAATACCACCATTTGGTGTAGCCTCTTTAACGGTAACAACGATCTTATCGCCAATCGATGCATATCTACGTTTTGTACCACCTAAAACTCTAATGGTCAAAACCTCTTTAGCACCGGTATTGTCAGCTACCTTTAATCTTGATTCTTGCTGTAACATAATTATTTAGCTCTTTCTAAGATTTCTACTAATCTCCAACATTTGGTCTTGCTCAAAGGACGCGTCTCCATTATCTTCACGGTATCTCCTTCTTTACAATCGTTCTTCTCGTCGTGAGCAACGTATTTTTTCGTTTTTAAAACGAATTTTCCGTACATAGGGTGTTTTACTCGTTTAACCTCTGCAACAACGATAGACTTCTCCATCTTGTTACTGGTTACTACCCCTACTCTCTCTTTTCTTAAGTTTCTTTTTTCTTCCATAAAGCAGAACCAATTATTGGTTTTCCCTATTAGTTAATTCCGTTGCCAACCTAGCCACTGTTCTTCTAGCCGTTCTTATCTGAAGAGGATTTTCTAACGGTGTAACAAAATGTGCCATTTTAAGGTCTGCATGTTGCTTCTTATACTCGGCAAGCCTTTGCTTAAGCTCTTCGACAGATAATTCTTTTATTTCTTTATTCTTCATGATACACCTTAAATTGTTTCTTCAACATAATCACGGGCGACGATAAACTTGGTACGCACCGGCAATTTTTGAGCTGCAAGACGCAAGGCCTCTTTAGCAATATCCATAGGCACACCTGCGACTTCAAAAAGAACTCTACCAGGCTTAACAACGGCAACAAAATACTCGGGAGCACCTTTACCTTTACCCATACGAACCTCGAGAGGTTTCTTGGTGATAGGCTTGTCCGGAAAAATCTTAATCCAAAGCTGCCCTTGTCGTTTCATATAACGGGTAGCTGCAATACGCGCTGCCTCTATCTGACGTGACGTTATAAATTTAGAATCCAAAGTCTTGATTCCGAACATACCGTTCGACAATTGAAAACCTCTGCCCGCAATACCTTTCATGCGGCCTTTCTGCATCTTTCGAAACTTGGTTCTTTTTGGCTGTAACATTGCTTACTTTTTAAAATTACTTTCTACGACGTGGCCTTTTACCACCATCTCGTTTATCTCCTCCTTTACCAGACTGCCCTTTGGTCATACCAACCAATGGTGAAAGATCTCGTTTTCCATAAACCTCGCCCTTCATGATCCATACCTTAATACCCAACTTACCATAAGTTGTCTGTGCTTCTTGCAAAGCATAATCGATATCTGCACGGAACGTAGAAAGAGGAATTCTACCATCTTTATATGATTCTGAACGAGCCATTTCAGCACCGTTCAATCGACCGGAAATCTGAACCTTAATACCTTCGGCGTTCATTCTCATCGCCGCGGCAATAGCCATTTTAATAGCTCTTCTAAAAGAAATTCTACTTTCTATCTGACGAGCGATACTCGCGGCTACCAAATTTGCATCGAGCTCAGGTCTTTTAATTTCGTAAATATTGATCTGAACCTCTTTATTAGTGATTTTCTTAAGCTCTTCTTTAAGCTTATCGACCTCTTGACCACCTTTACCGATAATAATACCAGGTCTTGCAGTAGTCACAGTAATGGTAATCAACTTTAAAGTACGTTCGATAATGACTCTTGACACACTTGCTTTAGCCAAACGCGCATGAATGTATTTACGTATCTTGTTATCTTCAGCTAGCTTATCACCATAATCGTTTCCACCATACCAGTTAGACTCCCAACCTCTGATGATTCCTAGACGATTTCCTATCGGATTTGTTTTCTGTCCCATTTCTAGCTTTGTGTATTATTGTTAGACCCCAAAACCAATGTCACATGGTTTGAACGCTTTCTAATTCTATGAGCTCTTCCCTGCGGAGCTGGTCGTAATCTCTTCAACATAGTACCACCATCAACACGAATCTCACTAACGAAAAGAGAAGCTTCTTCAACACTTGCATCTTCATTCTTTGCCTGCCAGTTCGCTAGAGCTGAAAGCAATAACTTTTCCAACTTACGAGATGCCTCTTTCGGATTGAACCTAAGAATAGCCAAAGCCTTCTCAACCTCTACACCTCTAATCAAATCAGCAACCAATCTCATTTTTCTCGGTGAGGTTGGGCAGTTGTTCAATTTGGCAAATGCCAACTGCTTCTTTTCAGCCTTAATTCTTTCGGCCATTTGTTTTTTTCGAACTCCCATAGCTTACTTCTTTCCTTTATTCTTAGCTCCCGCATGACCCCTAAAAGATCTCGTCGGAGAAAATTCGCCTAATTTGTGACCTACCATGTTTTCAGTAATAAAAACAGGAACAAATTGCCTCCCGTTATGAACTGCAATGGTAAGACCTACAAAATCAGGTGTAATCATTGATGCTCTCGACCACGTCTTAATCACACTCTTCTTACCTGAAGATACATTTTGTTGGATTTTCTTCTCCAAACTATAGTGAACGTAAGGTCCTTTTTTTAATGAACGTGCCATTTGTTTCTACTTTTTATTTCTTTCTACGTTCTAAAATATATCTATTCGTCTTCTTGGTTCTAACACGGGTTCTGTAACCTTTTGCAGGTATACCGTTTCTAGACCTTGGGTGACCACCAGAAGCTCTACCTTCACCACCACCCATTGGATGATCGACAGGGTTCATCGCTACCGGTCTTGTTCTAGGTCTTCTACCCAACCAACGACTTCTACCAGCCTTACCAGATACCAATAACTGATGATCTGAATTTGAAACGGCTCCAATGGTCGCCACACATGTAGACAATATCAACCTTGTTTCACCAGAAGGCATTTTAACAGTCACAAACTTACCGTCTTTCGCCATTAACTGAGCAAAAGTACCTGCACTACGCGCCATAATAGCACCTTGACCAGGTCTCAACTCGATACAAGATATTATAGTACCTAAAGGAATATTGCTCAAAGGCAATGCATTTCCTATTTCAGGAGCAACGGAAGCACCAGCAGTAATTTCTTGACCTACTTGCAATCCGTTTTGCGCAATAACATACCTCTTTTCACCATCAGCATACTCAACCAATGCGATAAAGGCAGTTCTATTTGGATCGTACTGAATCGATTTTACGGTTGCCGCAACATCTTGCTTATCCCTTTTAAAATCGATAACACGATACCTTCTTTTATGACCTCCACCTCTATGGCGCATGGTCATTTTTCCTTGACTGTTTCTACCTCCTGACTTTTTTAACGGAGCGAGCAAGCTCTTCTCCGGCTTATCAGTAGTAATCGCGTCAAATCCGTTTACTACTCTAAAACGCTGTCCTGGAGTGATAGGTTTTAATTTTCTAACTGACATTTCGTGTCTTTATAGATTACTGTAAAAATCGATGATGTCACCTTCAACGACATCGACAATCGCTTTCTTGACCGAATTGGTCTTACCATGCTGAATACCAGTTTTGGTATATCGCGTTTTTCTAGTCGGACCATAATTCATAGTCCTAACCTTTTTGACCCCAACTCCGTAAGTAGCTTCAACGGCATCCTTAATTTGAATCTTGTTCGCCTTAGGATCCACTATGAAACCATACCGGTTGTACAACTCGCTTTCAGCGGTCATTTTTTCGGTTATAATTGGTTTTATCAACACGCTCATGGCTTAATTTTTATTTAGATTCGACTCCAACCCTTCCAAAGCACCTTCCAACAACACAATACTATTTGCGTTCATTATTTTATAAGTGCTTATTTCTGAGGAAGTTACGACTTCTGAGTCCTTCAAATTTCGCGAAGACAAATATACGCTATTATTTGAATCACCCAAGACAATCAGAGACTTTTTATTTTCAATGCCTAAGGACTTCAAAATATCCTTAAATTCTTTAGTTTTCGGAGTATCAAAACTGAAGTCTTCAACTACGACAATGGCATTCTCTTTAGACTTTATACTTAAAGCAGATTTACGAGCCAATCGTTTCACATTTTTGTTCAGCTTTTGGCTATAATCTTTAGGTCTAGGACCAAAAATTCTACCACCACCTCTAAAAATAGGAGACTTAATGCTACCAGCACGTGCCGTACCAGTACCTTTTTGCTTCTTGATCTTACGTGTACTACCAGCAATTTCTGCACGTTCTTTCGACTTGTGCGTACCTTGTCTCTGATGAGCCAAGTATTGCTTAACATCTAAATAGACAGCATGCTCATTTGGCTCTACTGCGAAAACTGAATCAGAAAGGTCTGCCTTTCTACCCGTTTCTTTTCCTTTGATATCTAAAACTGCTACCTTCATTACTCCCACCTTTGTATAGTTACGTAAGAATTTTTATGACCTGGTACCGCACCTTTTACAACTAAAAGATTCTTCTCCGGAACCACCTTAAGCACTCGAAGGTTTTGAACAGTAACACGTTCACCACCCATTCTACCTGCCATTTTCATACCCTTGAATACTCTTGCAGGGTAAGAAGCCGCACCAATAGAACCTGGAGCCCTTAATCTGTTGTGCTGACCGTGAGTCGCCTGACCCACACCACCAAAACCGTGACGTTTAACAACACCTTGAAAGCCTTTTCCTTTTGACGTTCCTACAACATCAACAAACTCTCCTTCGGTAAACATGTCTACACCGACCGTATCACCTAATTTGAACTCTCCCTCAAAACCTTTGAACTCAACGACTTTTTTCTTCGGAGAGGTACCTGCTTTCTTAAAATGACCTGTTTCAGCCTTGTTAGCACGTTTCTCTGCCTTGTCATCGAAACCAAGTTGAAGACCTGTATAACCATCAACTTCATCGGTTCTGACTTGGGTAACCACACATGGCCCCGCTTCGATAACGGTACACGGAACATTCTTTCCGTTCTCGTCAAAGATGCTGGTCATGCCTACTTTTTTTCCTATTAACCCAGACATAATTGATTTAAAATTTTGGAATTGAGATTATGATTTTCATAACCCACCATCCGTTTATATTAATTTAATTTACACTCTTAACTTTCAGACAAAAAAACAGGGTCAAAAATTATTCGACCCCGAATTAATTTTTTCTCCGTTTTTCCCTCGCACGCAGCTCAGGACATGTCAATTACCCTATCGGATAATTTCTAATCAGTAATTAAACCTTGATCTCAACTTCAACACCACTCGGAAGCTCAAGCTTCATAAGGGCATCGATAGTTTTCGATGAAGAGCTATAAATATCCAGAAGTCTCTTATAAGAACTTAACTGAAATTGCTCTCTAGATTTTTTATTTACGTGCGGCGAGCGCAATACCGTAAATATCTTTTTATGCGTTGGTAAAGGAATAGGTCCAGTAACCACTGCTCCTGTAGTCTTCACCGTTTTTACGATTTTTTCAGCAGATTTATCTACCAAGTTATGATCGTAAGATTTTAGTTTTATCCTAATTTTTTGGCTCATTTTTCTAACAATTAAGCGGTTACACCTTTAGCTGCCTTAATAACTTCTTCTGCAATATTGGATGGAGTCTCAGCATAATGAGAGAATTCCATTGTTGACGTCGCCCTACCTGACGATAGAGTTCTCAATGAAGTAACATATCCAAACATTTCAGATAATGGCACCGTACCTTTTACAACCTTTGATCCAGCTCTATCACTCATATTAGAGATAGTACCTCTTCTTCGGTTCAAATCGCCTACGATATCACCCATATTTTCTTCAGGGGTAAGAACCTCAATCTTCATAATCGGCTCCATAAGTACCGCACCTGCAGCTTTAGCCGCAGCTTTGTAACCCAATTTCGCTGCCAATTCGAAAGATAATGAATCAGAATCCACCGCGTGAAAACTACCATCTTTAAGAACGACCTTCATACTATCCATCTCGAAACCAGCCAAAGGACCATTCTTCATAGCATCTTTAAACCCTTTCTCAACAGCAGGTATAAACTCTTTAGGAACATTACCACCCTTGATTTGGTTTACAAATTCAAGACCTTCAGCTTCCTCATCTTCTACAGGCCCCATAGTAAATACGATATCCGCAAATTTACCACGACCACCAGATTGTTTCTTATAAGTCTCTCTGTGATCAGCATCTCTAGTAAGAGATTCTTTATATTCTACCTGAGGCTGACCTTGGTTAACCTCAACTTTGAATTCACGTCTTAAACGGTCTACAATAATATCTAAGTGAAGTTCACCCATACCAGAAATAATGGTCTGACCAGAAGCCTCATCTGTTTTCACCTGAAAAGTAGGATCTTCTTCAGCCAATTTGGCCAAAGCCATACCCAACTTATCTACATCAGCCTTAGTTTTAGGCTCAACTGCAATACCGATTACAGGATCAGGAAAATCCATACTCTCCAAAATAATAGGAGCCTTCTCGGAAGACATGGTATCACCAGTCTTAATATCTTTAAAACCTACAGCTGCACCAATATCACCAGCTTCGATAAAATCGATAGCATTTTGTTTATTGGAGTGCATCTGGTAGATTCGAGAAATTCGTTCTTTTTTACCCGAACGGTTGTTCAATATGTAAGAACCAGCATCTAAACGGCCAGAATATGTTCTAAAGAAAGCCAATCGACCCACAAAAGGATCAGTAGCGATTTTGAACGCCAATGCCGAAAATGGCTCCTTAACGTTAGGACTCCTAGTAATAGATTCACCAGTCTCAGGATCAGTACCTACGATATCATCTTTATCGATTGGTGAAGGCAAATACCTACAAACACAATCCAATAAAAACTGCACCCCTTTATTTTTAAAGGAAGAACCACAAACCATAGGAATGATAGCCCTATCCATTACGGCAGCTCTTAGGGCCGCATGAACTTCTTCTTCGGTGATAGAATCTTCATCTTCGAAGAATTTCTCCATCAACTCCTCATCATATTCAGCCACAGCTTCAATCAAAGCAGCTCTATATTCTTTAACCTCAGCTTTCATTTCTTCAGGAATATCGACAACATCAAATGTTGAACCGAAATTCTCATCATGCCAAACAATAGCTCTGTTTTTAGCTAAATCGATTATACCTCTAAAGTCAGCCTCATCACCTATAGGCAATACTATTGGAACTGCATTTGAACCCAACATTTCTTTAACCTGCTTACACACATTCAAGAAGTTGGCCCCTTGGCGGTCCATTTTGTTTACAAAACCAATACGTGGCACCTTATAATTATCAGCTAATCGCCAGTTTGTTTCCGACTGTGGCTCAACACCATCAACGGCACTAAACAAAAACACCAAACCATCTAACACACGTAAAGAACGGTTAACCTCTACCGTAAAATCAACGTGACCAGGCGTGTCAATAATATTAAAGTGATAATCTTTTGTATCAGGTAATTCTTGTGCATTTTCCATAGGAAACTTCCATGTACACGTAGTAGCAGCAGAAGTAATGGTAATACCACGCTCTTGCTCTTGCTCCATCCAGTCCATAGTCGCCGCACCGTCATGCACCTCCCCTATCTTATGGCTCACACCAGTATAAAAAAGGATTCTTTCAGTAGTCGTCGTCTTACCGGCATCAATATGCGCAGCAATACCTATATTTCTTGTATATTTTAAATCTCTTGCCATTTCTGATTAAAATCTAAAGTGGGAAAATGCTTTGTTCGCTTCTGCCATTTTATGAGTATCAACCCTCTTCTTAACCGCAGCACCCTCTTCTTTCGAAGCAGCCAAAACCTCAGCAGCTAATTTTTGAGCCATACCTTTTTCATTACGCTTTCTCGCAAAACTGATCAACCACTTCATAGCCGTTGAAATCTTACGATCCGGACGAATTTGCATAGGAATTTGAAATGTAGCACCACCAACTCTTCTACTCCTCACCTCAACATGGGGCATTACATTGGAAAGAGCATCTTTCCATAATTCTAAAGCTGATTTCTCATCATCAGTCTTTTTCTCTTCTACGATATCCATTGCATCGTAAAAAACACTAAAGGCCACGGATTTCTTACCATCCCACATCATCATGTTCACAAAACGCGTCACCAATTGATCACCGAATCTAGGATCCGGCAAGAGCGGTCTCTTTTTTGCCTGTCTTTTTCTCATTTTGTTAATTTTCGGACGCCAATACCAGTTCAAAGAACCTAATCGACCCTCCTTTTAAATCATTTACTTCTTAGGTCGTTTTGCACCGTATTTAGATCTTCGCTGAGTTCGACCCGCAACACCTGCGGTATCAAGAGCCCCTCTCACGATATGATATCTAACACCAGGCAAATCCTTAACCCTTCCGCCCCTTACTAATACTATCGAGTGCTCTTGGAGGTTGTGACCTTCTCCGGGGATATAAGCGTTAACCTCTTTACCGTTCGTCAATCTAACCCTAGCTACTTTTCGCATAGCTGAGTTAGGCTTCTTAGGCGTAGTGGTATAAACACGCGTACAAACCCCTCTTCTCTGAGGACACGAATCCAAAGCCGCCGATTTACTCTTCTTAGTAATCGTGGACCTTCCTTTTCGTACTAACTGTGAAATTGTTGGCATACTATATTATATATGTATAAAATAACCCCTTGTTTAAGGGTCGGCAAATGTAAGACTATTTCGTAAAAATTCAAATTCTTAAACATTAATTTTCAAAGATTTATTTCAATAGCCAAAAAGAACAGCCGCCACACCGCTTTCATAACCTTATCTACACAACTCAATATCTACGAAACATCATTGATTATTGATTGCAAAAAACCAACCAACCAACGTAGAACCTTAAAAACTAAATGAATGAATGAATGAGACAAACGAGTATACTATATGAACTAGAAGACAACCTAACAAAACCAAATCATCAACAAATGCATTTTTATACACAAAACCACCAATATATAAGATAATACATTTAATTAAATCGAATATAACTTTGATTTATGTAGCATAAATCTTGTTAATTTATGAAAATCATGTTCATTACCTAATAATTGAAGATTCGAAAATAATTTAACACAATCGACTATTGATTTCTATAAAAAAGCTCATTTACTCCATGCTTTCGTAACAGTATCGCAATATTCTGTGTAATTATCATAAAAAAAGCAGTAAAAAGCGAGTAATCTAACATCCATATTGCTATGCACGCATAATTTATAGTTAAAAATAATTGCATTATTAACGTTAAATTAAGACTTTTGCCAACAGCTAATTCAAATAATTATAAAATGAGAGCAAAACACAAAGGATTGTTGACGCTGTTCTTGGCGTTATTCGTGCAGATTTCTTTTGCACAAAACAAAACCATTTCGGGTACGGTCTCTGATCAAGACGGTTTACCTTTACCCGGGGTAAACATAGTCGTTCAGGGAACTACCAATGGTACTCAAACCGATTTTGATGGAAACTACTCTATTCAAGCGGAACAGGGTGATGTATTACTTTTCACCTACATTGGTCAAAAAGAACAAAGACAAACAGTAGGTTCAAGTAACACTGTAAACGTTCAAATGACCGAAGACGCTGAAGCCCTTGAAGAAGTAGTAGTAACGGCCTTAGGTATTAAAAGAGAAGAAAAGTCGGTCGGTTATGCCGTTCAAAATGTAAAAGGTGATGATATAGCCCAAGCCAGAGAGTCTAACTTGGTCAATGCCTTGAGCGGAAAAGTCTCAGGTGTGCAAATCACCAACAGTAGTGGCGCGGCCGGTTCCTCTGCTAGAATCGTATTACGTGGTGCCACTTCTATAACAGGTAACAATCAACCGTTATTTGTAGTAGACGGAATACCTATTGATAACAGTAATCAAGGAAACGCCGATGCTTTCGGTGGAATTGACCTACCGAATGGCGCGGCAGATATTAACCCTGACGACATAGCTTCGGTCTCTGTTCTTAAAGGACCTAACGCCGCGGCATTATATGGATTACGTGCTGCTAATGGTGTTATAGTAATCACAACTAAAAGAGGTACCAAGAATTCCACTCTTGGAGTGAGCATAAGTAGCTCAGTTAGTTTTGAAAACCCATTATTACTTCCTTCTTTTCAAAACTCTTATGGCCAAGGTAATGTCTCAAACTTTTTTGAGTGGGTAGATGGTACATCAGGCAATGGTGGAGTTGATGAAAGCTGGGGTCCACCAACGGATGTAGGCCTAGAATTTGTTCAATGGAATTCTTATCAAGTAGGTGGCAGACCATTACCATGGGTTTCGCAGCCAGATAATATTAAAGATTTTTACAATACAGGTATTACCACTAATAATAACGTTTCACTTAGTGGTGGTGGTGAAAAATCATCTGTAAGATTATCTTTCGCCAATTTTGATCAAAAAGGTATGGTACCCTTCACTGGGTTTGAGAGGTACACTGTAAGTGGTAACGCTGACCACCAGTTTTCAGATTTCTTGAGTGCCGGTATAAATGCAAGATATATCAAATCTTATAGTGACAATGTAGTTCAACAAGGTTACACCAACGATAACCCTACGCAGCAAATCAATGGATTTTCAGGAAGAAACGTTGATTTTCAAGCGTTACGTGATTGGAGAAATTTACCACTATCCCCCGCAGGAACTGCTGCCGAAGGAACTCCTTTAAACTGGAATACAGTTTATCAAAACAACCCATATTGGCAATTGGAAACCAACACTAATGCGTTCAATAAAGATCGTATTATTGGAGGTGCCAATGTAACTTTGAACCTAACCCCCGAACTTTCTCTTACCGGTAAGACGGGTATTGATTCATGGTCTGCCGTAACCAACAGAAGAAGGGCTAAAGGTTCGAACAGTGCCCCAGAAGGTTCATTTAGCCTTGAAACGGAAAGAAGGTTTGAAATCAATACCGAAGCCCTGCTATCATATACTACTTCATTGAGCGAAGATTTTGACTTTTCATTGAATCTTGGTGCCAATACGTTGCAAAGAACTTATGATAGAATCTATCAAGAAGCAGAACAATTAGAGTTACCAGAAGTTTACAATATTTCAAATGTAAAATCGGGTACAACAGCAATTAATACTAACTACGAAAGCGAACAAAGAATTAATAGTGTTTTTGGTTTCGGCCAAATTGCTTTTAGAAACTACCTCTTTCTTGATTTTACCGCTAGAAATGATTGGGCAAGTATTCTTCCTGTAGAAAACAATTCATTTTTCTACCCATCAGCCACTTTAAGTGCAGCCCTTAGTGATATCTTTTCAATGAACAGAGATATCGTTTCTCTATTCAAATTAAGGGGTGGTTGGTCAAAAGTTGGTAGCACAGGTACATTAGACCCTTATCAATTGCAACCGGTTTATCAGTTTAGTGATACTCCGTTCGGCAGTACCTCATTAGCGTTTTTCCCTAACTTACTGAATAACCCTAACATAGGCCCTGAAACCACAACAGGTTATGAATTTGGTGTCGATTTACGTTTATTCAAAAATAGATTGAGATTTGATGCTACTTATTATGATTCTACTAGTGAAGACCTAATTGTACAGGTTGATGTGTCATCTGCCAGTGGTATTGGTCAAACACTTCAAAACATTGGTGAAATGAGAAACAAGGGGGTTGAAATACAATTGGGCGGTACTTTGGTAAGAACCGAAGACCTAACTGTAGATTTAGACCTTAATTTTGCTGCTAATGAAAACGAAGTTGTTTCCCTGGGTGACAACCTAGAAACTTTAAGATTGGGAGGACAATGGAATGTTGACACTGAAGCCCGTGTCGGCCAGCCATATGGTGTAATTTTCGGACCTGGTTTCGAAAGAAGCCCAAGCGGCGAGGTCGTTTATAGAAATGGTTTGCCTCAGATCGATCCTAATAGTAAAGTACTAGGTGATATTGCTCCTGATTGGACAGGTGGTGCCAATCTTTCCGTAAGCTATAAAAACTGGAACTTCAGTGGTCTCGTAGATGCTAAAATCGGTGGAGACATTTACTCAATCACAAATACTTGGGGTCGATACGGTGGTATACTTGAAGAAACCCTAGTTGGTCGTGAAACCGGTATAGTCGGAGATGGTGTTAAATTAGCAGACGACGGAACCTATGTTCCTAATGACGTAGTCGTCCCGGCCAAGCAGTTTAATCAAACCGCATTTAGTAATGCCATTGCAGAAAGCTCTGTTTTTGATGCTTCTTACGTAAAACTAAGACAACTTTCACTTGGCTACAGTATCCCAAGAGATCTATTTAAGAACACACCATTACAATCGTTCGTGATTTCGGTTGTTGGACGTAACTTGGCAATATTGCACAAGAATGCTCCGCATATCGATCCAGAAAGTGCATTTAGTGATTCAAACGGGAATCAGGGTCTAGAATCAGGCCAGATACCTTCAGCTAGAAGTGTAGGAGTCAACATTAACGTAAAATTCTAAGGACAGATGAAACAGAAAATTTATAAAAATTCCATTTTTATCGCGCTTGCGGCCTTTTTCGTGATAGGTTGCGACAATGATTTTGAGGAATTAAACCAAAACCCTAACGACCCAACTGCGGTTCCAGCTGAATTGCTTCTGGGAAGTACATTGTTCAACACTGCAAATACCGTATATAACGTGTTTGGCTCTTTAGATCAAGGAGCCGGGTGGGCACAACATATGGCTAAGGTTCAGTATAACGATGAAATGAGATATATTCCAAGAGAAGGTACAATTTCGGCTATCTGGGATAATTTCTATCGCATAACCACATCCGATTCACAAAAGATGTATGAATTGGGTGCAGATCAAGAAAATACCGCCATTCAAGGTGTTGCCAGAGTTTTGCAAGCCTACGGTTTTCTTATGCTAACGGATATTTATGGGGATGTACCTTTCTCTGAAGCGCTTCAGGCCGAAGCAGGTAACACAACTCCGGTCTATGATACGCAAGAAGATGTATATACCGGTTCCATTGCCTATTTAGACGAAGCTATATCGTTAATATCAGCTGGGGGATCGATTGATGCCAGTCAAGACCTATTATATGGCGGAGATGCGAATAAATGGATAAAATTCGCAACCTCTTTGAAGTTTAGAGCCTTAATGCGTATTTCTGGTAGCACAAACGTTGCTTCACAGCTTCAGGCAACAGTTAATAGTGGAAATCTATTTTCTTCCACTGATGACGAAGCCAAATTTTCCTATTTAGAATCCGATCCAAATGCCAACCCAATTTTTGAGACAGTAGTTTTTGGTACAAGAGGGGAATACAAAATCAATGAAACATTAGTTGAATATATGGATGGGACCAACGGCATGGATGACCCTAGGTTACCCGTTTATGCTCAGGAAAATGAAGATGGTATCATAAGAGGTAAGCCTTCAGGTTTTAGAGACCTTCCAAGCCCAGACTACAACTACACTAATGTATCTGCCCTTGGAGAGAGATTCTTATCGCCTACTTTACCTGGCTATTTTCTTTCTTATACCGAGCTACAGTTTTTATTGGCTGAAGCCGCTAGTAAAGGTTTTATATCAGGTGGCGATAGCGCCGCAGAGGCCTTTTACTTAGAAGGTATAAGTTCATCTATGACCGAAAACGGAGTAGCCGACTCTTTCGATGCTTATGTAGGTCAGTCCGCTGTCGCATATGATGCAGCCGGTGCTCTTAACAAAATTGCATTACAAAAGTGGATTGCCCTATACAGTCAAGGTATGGAAACTTGGATTGAATGGAGGAGAACAGATTTCCCTGTACTGACTCCGGCAACTGAAAATGATTTGGGATCAATTCCGATCAGATTTACCTATCCTAGAGATGAGCAGTCTTTGAACAGAGTCAATTATGAAGCTGCGGTATCTGGTCAGGGAGAAGATAGACTGACCACACCAGTAAGTTGGGATAACTAATCTTAAAAAAAAATCACAATGAAAAGAATATATTATTTTACAGTAGCTTTATCGGCTTTATTCATTTTGCAGTCATGCGATCAAGATTTGCCGGAAAACGAAGCGATAACTATAGCCTCTGAGGGAGGTGCTCTTTCTGTTGGGTCAAGTTTGGGTTACGTAGTAGGTAGCGAAGGCCCAACTACTTCTAGGGCAAGTTTTATTCAAGGAGATGTAAAAACTACCAAAGTAGAAGTTTATAAATCTTTTGAGTCGCCTACCGACACTACAAAAAGTGATGAAATTTTGTTCAGAACTTTTGATATTAGCGAACAGGGCGAAGGAGCTCAAGTCGTGATTGATCTACCTTTTGATTACCAGGATTTAGCAGAAGGCCTAACTTTAGATAAAGGTAGTTTACCTGATGAAGATAGTGGTTTAAATATTGGTGATTTCTGGACGCTCCGCTATGTTTCAACTACGTCGAATGGCACAGTAATCGAAAATTCGGTAAGTACCAAAGTTTCTGTCAGCACAAGATTTGCCGGTAAATATGCAGTAAACACCGGTGTTTACTACCGTATTGGTGTTTTGAGAGATGATGTTGCCTTTCCTGATGAGATGACCATAGAATCAGTAGATGCCACCACTTATAAAGTCGTTGAATATTTTGGTGCCTTCGAAGGCAATGAACTTTTTTTCCAAATCGATGCAGACGGTATAATTACCTATCCTGAAAACAAGCCGAACGGTGATGCTCAAGTAGGTAATGGAGAACCATTGATTACGTGTACTTCGAGTCCGAATAACATGACCAATGTACCTTGTGGCGCAAGTGAATCTAACTTTGTACAACAAGACGATGTTAACGGTGAAGACGTTTTATTTATGACTTTTGGTTACTTAACTGCTGGTTCAGGACCTAGAGAGTTTTATCAAGTACTCGAAAAGATTGTCGATTAACCATATATCCAAAATAAAAAAAGATGAAAAATAATTTAATAATACCTATGAGTTTTCTCTTCGGCCTTTTTTTGTTGGTCGGTTGTGAAAATCAAGATGACAACGTAGGGGCAAGTACATTAGTACCCTCTGCAGGTGCTAGTCTTTCAGTAGACATTCCTTTCGGCACCAATAACACTCTTGTCGAGCAGAATGCCAGTTACGATTTCACGGTAACTATCAGCGAACCACAAATTGTCGATGTTAAAATATCAATAGCACAAACTGCAGGTAATGCAACTTCTGGTGATGACTTCACCATTCCTTCATCCATCATTATACCAGCTTTTGCGACCTCTGCAACAGGCAGCTTTGCAATTCTCGAAGATGAAATAGCTGAAGGTCCGGAAAGCGTTACTATAACTGTGGGTAATGAAAGAACCGCCAATGCAAACCTTAGCCCTGCTTCCTTTACATTTAATATTGGAAACCTGACCGCTGGAGAACTTGAAGTTGGGCTTTCTTGGGCTGCATCAGAAACGGTAACCGACAATGGTGGTACTGAAATTAGTGCAACAGATTTAGCTGATTTGGTTTTACAGATTCAAGATGCCTCCGGTGCGGTAATCCACGAGGCTGATGGAGCAGCTTTTGAAGCTTCTACTATTACCGCTGAGGATCCTGACGGAGAATATTTTATAGTAGCAAAATTCTTTGATGCTATGGACATACCTGCAGATCTAAATCTCTCTACTTCATTTGATCAAGTTGGTGTTCTTAACGCCGATTCTTATGATTTTGAAGCTGCGCTTAACACTCAAATCGTTTGCGACAATAACTTTTATACTTTGAATAAAGTGACAAAAAGTGGAGATAGTTTTACTATCGAGAGCGTGGGACAAGCGAGTAGTTATCCACAAGATATCACTGGCACTTATGATGTAATTAGTAATGGTGAATCTACTGATGATGGACCTGAGAACAATCCATTGGTGGCGTTTATGTCAACTGTTGAAATCACCGATAACGGTGATGGCACCTATACAACATCTGATGGTTGGGCCGGAGTTTACATTGAATGGTATTCAATTTATGGAAATACAGAACCAGAACCTCAAGTGTTGGCCCTAGACATCTGTGAAGGCACGCTTTCTAGTTCTTGGACGGATATATTCGGTGGAACCCATGAACTTACAGGTACAGTCAATGCAGATGGTACGATTGCTGTAAGAATTGACAATTCTTTCGGAGATTTTGTGGATGCAATTTATACACCACAGTAAAGTAGAATAATACATATACTTGAAATGAAGAAACCACCCTTATAAGGGTGGTTTTTTAGTTATATTTGCCGCATGCAAAAAACTACACAGGTATACGGTATTCGTGCTGTTATTGAGGCTATTAATTCCAATGAACCCATTGATAAGGTTTTTATTCAAAAAGGCCTTAAAGGCGACCTGTCCAGGGAATTAGAAGGTTTACTTAGAAAGAATGGGATAAAAGCTTCATATGTGCCAATTGAAAAACTAAATCATTTAACCAAAAATAACCATCAAGGTGTAGTTGCAAATATCTCCCCTATTACCTTCTTCAACTTAGAAGAACTGGTCGAAACGGTTACTCAGAAGAAAGAAAGCCCATTATTTCTGTTACTCGACCAACTTTCCGATGTACGCAACTTTGGCGCTATTATACGAACTGCCGAATGTACTGGTGTTGATGGAATTATCATTCAAAAAAAAGGAGCAGCACCCGTAACGGCGGACACGATAAAAACTTCGGCCGGGGCCGTTTTCAAACTACCTATTGCGAAGGTAGACCATATTAAAGATGCTGTATATTATTTACAAGCTAGTAATATTTCTGTAGTTGCCGCAACCGAAAAAACAGATGATTTCATTTATAATATTGATTTCAAAGCACCAACTGCCATTGTTATGGGTTCTGAAGATCGAGGTATATCACCTTCAACATTAAAAGCAGTCGACCATTTAGCCAAAATACCTTTGCTGGGTGAAATAGGCTCACTAAACGTTTCGGTGGCCTGTGCGGTTTTTCTATACGAGGCGGTTAGGCAGAGAACTTGATTGTGGCTTTACCTATATAACGGATTAAAATTCTTCCTCTTTTCCTCTATCCTTCCACTGATAGACGATTTTAATTTTTTCTTCAGTTTCATCTTCCCTTTGGTCTCCTATAAAATTACCATTCTCATCAAACTGTCTTAAAAACTCATCGGCTTCCTCATTATAATCTTCATGTTCCCAATCGTATTTTTTAACTGGCGGTACGGGACTTTTTATGGTGAACGCCAATAGCAATCCGGAAAGAAAGCCTCCCAAGTGCCCTTCCCAAGATATACCCTCTTCAATCGGAAAAATATACCATAACATGCTTCCGTAAATAAATACTATAATAAGTGATAGGGCCACTAGTCTGTAGTGCTTGATTTTTATCCCTTTAAAAAAAATAAAACTGGCCAAGAGATAAATCACTCCACTAGCTCCTATATGAAAAGACGGGCGGCCCACTGCCCAAGTGAAAAATCCGGATATTAAAACTCCCAGAATCAATATTCTCCAAGCAATCTTGCGATAAAAGTAAAACAGTGATGCCGTTAGAACTGCCAACGGAATGGTGTTATTATACAAATGTTCGACCGAACCATGAATAAACGGGCTGAAAACCACACCTCTTAATCCAGAAAGTTTTTGGGGATAGATTCCATATTCATTTAAGTTCATTTTGAATTGCAATTCCATCCAAAATACCGTCCATATCGCTAATATGGCCATTAAGGGAGCTACAACGACAGAATTCGTAAACTTAAAATAGTGGTTATCGACCATACTGTGAATCTAGCAATAAGTCAGCCATTCGTCAAATTACTGAAAGATTGTCATTTCACCACTTAACGGCTTACTCTGCAATTGTAAAGAAGACCAACATTCTTACATATTCTTGAATTCTGAATTAACTTATCATACTTTTGCAAGATGAACGAACCTTTAGCAGAACGGATCAGGCCAAAAAGTCTCGATGAATACATAAGCCAAAATCATTTGGTCGGCGAGAAAGGTTCCTTGACTCAACAAATAAAAAAAGGCGTAATTCCTTCGTTAATATTTTGGGGACCACCTGGTACTGGAAAAACAACTTTGGCAAATATAATAGCCCGTGAAAGCGAAAGACCCTTCTATACTTTGAGTGCCATAAACAGTGGTGTGAAAGATATTAGGGAAGTAATCGACAAGGCGAAACAAAGTGGTGGACTGTTTACCGCTAAAAACCCCATTTTATTTATTGATGAAATACACCGTTTTAGTAAATCACAACAAGATTCATTGCTTGCGGCCGTAGAAAAAGGTTGGGTCACCTTGATCGGTGCTACTACGGAGAACCCAAGTTTTGAAGTTATTCCCGCTTTACTATCGCGATGTCAAGTCTATGTTTTGAATGCCTTCGGAAAAGAAGATCTCGAAAACCTCATCAAAAGAGCAATGAAGGAAGATTCAATTCTGAAAACCAAGAGTATTACCCTCAAAGAAACAGAGGCCTTACTTCGTTTATCAGGGGGCGATGGTAGAAAATTATTGAATATTTTCGAATTGATTATCAATTCGGTCGAAGGCGATAAAATTATAATTACCGATGAACTGGTTATGGGTAGGGTTCAGAAAAATACTGTACTCTATGATAAAACTGGTGAGCAGCATTACGATATCATTTCGTCATTTATAAAATCGATACGGGGCAGCGATCCCAACGGGGCCGTATACTGGCTAGCGAGAATGATAGAAGGTGGGGAAGATGTGAAGTTCATCGCCCGAAGATTACTTATTTCTGCTTCAGAAGATATTGGCCTTGCCAACCCTACTGCTTTGGTCATTGCCAACAATGCCTTTCAGGCAGTTACTACGATTGGTTACCCCGAAGCGAGAATTATTCTCAGCCAGTGTGCCATATATTTAGCAACTTCACCTAAGAGCAATGCTAGCTATTCAGCTATCAAAAAGGCGCAGCAAAAAGTTAGGGAAACAGGAGACCTTTCGGTACCGTTACCACTAAGAAATGCCCCTACCAAACTGATGAAAGACTTAGGCTATGGTAGTGAATATCAATACGCCCATGATTATGATAACAACTTTGTTGATATGGAGTTTCTTCCCGAAGAAATTTCCGGTACTGCATTCTATTCCCCGGGCAATAACTCTCGAGAGAATAACATAAAAGAGTTTCTTAAAAATAGATGGAAAGGTAAATACGAGGCTTAGAATTTAATATCAAGTTCTTCGGTTACCAACTCTCCCCCTAAATAATATTCGAAATACCACTTTTCTTCGTTCATGAATACGGTGCCTGACCTATCATCACCTTCTGCCAAGTAGTAATCAGGCACAGAAGTTTTCTTTAGCTTAAGTACAATTTGAGGAGTACTGTCTACCAACTGATAACCATTCTCCAACTCTTGGGCATACAACACGTCATTACTTGGTTTGGCATTAGAAATTTTAAGCTGATCCTTAGAATTAGAACTCTTGACATTTGATGGTTTAGGCGTCTTATCTACATAGCTTTGCTGTTCACGGGTAGCCATCTGCTTTACCGTTTCCCGTTTTTCTTCACCCTTGGTAAAATCAGAATGTTTTGGAGAATGGTCTTTGAAACTTTGATTCTCGACAGTAGCCTGCTGTTCAACCATGCTTTTTGCGTTTTTAGGCTTTTTCGTATCCTTAACATCATTGGCAAAACTTACGGTAATAGGTGCAGAATTTTCAGCCTTACCTGAATATACATAGTTCAAGGTTTGAACAGATTTAAATGCCTCTCTGATAGCTTCATTATACGAGTCTTTGAAATCTTTTTCCTTGCTTTTACCTTCTTGCGTAGCCAAAATCTCCTTCCCTTGGCAATCTTTCAACATCAAAGCCGTTTTGGTGGTAAACATCGAAGAGTCATCAACTAGACTTACCGTTAAACCCAAACAGCGATTGGCATTCAACTCCATTGGCAAATCTTCTTCATAAGCAGTTTCAAAACCTTTTTCAGCAAATAAATGTTTGACCAAAGTACTGGTTTGATACTGGTTTTGTTTTTTGAAACCATCAAACTTTTTGGGTACAATAATATACTTAAAGTCGTTAAGTTGTTTTTGAGCCATACCCGTAACACTTGCCATTAAAAATAGGGCTAGAAATAAATGCTTCACAATCAGTTCAATTTAAATATTTACAAAAGAAGAGATGAAAAAAGCGTGCCAAAAATCGCCTTAAAAGAAATTCGGTTAGACAAACATCATCTTGCCCCCCAAGATATGATATTTAATCCTAATTGAAAAGAAGCATATTGACTGGCAGCTACGTTGCGGTAAGCCAAAAGATTGTCGGCCATAACGTAGAAATTTATTGGGCCAGCTTGAAGACTCATACCCAAACCAATGTTGGTATATGAAAATTTGTCTACCGTATAGGCCGCCTTCATGCTTAGAATATTACCAAAACGTCTTTGGTAAAAAGCACTCAATGCCGCCTGCGGCCCTCTCGGCCTGTTAATCACATAAAGCTGGGCACCTACACTATTAACGTATTTTGCTCGATTGGCAGGAGACCGTACGGCATTGACCCCACAATCACAACTGGCTCTACCCTCTATAGGTTCACCAAAATTATAACGTAATGAAGCGTAAAGTTTAGTGGGTCGAAAAGACACATAACTATTTGAATTATCGTCAAATGGAACAAAATTCTCTACGTCGTCTACCAAATCTTCCCAAAAATCGGTATTCGGGTCATCAAATGCATCTGGCAATACTACCTCAACCCCTTCTATCGTGGCCGTACCATTCAGCGTAAAATTCTTTACATCATTGGTGTGATAAATAAACCCTAAATCTAAAAGACTAGCGGTCAAGACCACCTGTTCATTGAGGTGATAGGTAAATCCAAGGTCAAAGCCTAATCCTAGATTACCACCGAATAAGGCTCGTTTTATAACAGTACCGGCCGTATTCTCTTCATCGAAAGAATCTTTTAGCGAGTTGAGACCCGATGTACGTAATTGCATATCGGCCTCTAGAGTGCTGACGAAAATATTATTTTCCCCAGGACGGGTAACAAAATACCCTCGGTTTTTGGTAGAATTAAAGTCGAATATACTAGAGTAAATTTTAGCCCTACCTCCTACGGTCAAACCATCTCTTACCTGTTTGTTCATGCCAAAATGAAAAACGTTCACCAACTCGCCTCGTGTCTTCAAATGGCCCAAGTCAAAACGTTGGTTCAGTCTGTCGGCATTTCCGTCAAAGGCCAGCACCGCATAATCTTTAAACCAATACCCGACGGCATCACCCTCTAAGTACATTCCTCCGGTAAAAAAATGATCAGGATTTCGACCTCGAAACCCAAAGTTCAAAAATTCAACTTGAAAAGTCCCGCTCAGCTCATCTCGTGGAGTCATTCCATTTATAGCGCGATCACGTATTTTATCATTGATGCGCTGCCCATCATTGGCAAAGATATCATTCACAGATATGCCACTGGAGCCTGCCTGAAATGAAATTCCAGAAAGCGCAGGAATACCCGTATACCATTGAAAATCTGTCTCTACACCCGGGTTGACCATCGCCGCCTGCGGAATTTCAACAAAATCATAGAGCAATTGCTTATTTTGACCCTGCACAACAAAACCGGCCCATAACAAGACAAGAAATAAAATTTTGTGAAGACTCATTTTATTCTGACTCGAAATTTAGCACTTGATTTGATAATTATTTTTGGATCTTCTTCAGTTGAAACGCTAACATTGTTACCGCGATTAGTGGTGGTTACCCTAATACTTGAAGTATTTTTAATTATTTCTATACTGCGTCCAGAATCGCCATATGCAACAATAATTTGTTGTTCAGCGGTCGGTGTGGGCTGAATGGTAAAAGTATCTACAGGGCCCAGTACATTGCCTTGCTCGTCAAGAAACTCAATAGTTATATCTAATTGCTTACTTGTCGTGTTTTCAATTATATAGGTAACCGCCCCGTCTAAGACTCTTTCTGAAAAGGCGTCATAACTAAATGCATCGAAATTAAAATTTTGGGAAAAAACTACATTTGCAGGTGCTTGATTGATCATCGTTTCAGGTGCCTCTACATAAAGCATACTTGCTTCTAAAGTAGGCGTTACCTCAATCTCGTCATATTGACCAAAATCTTGATCTTCAATACAAGATGATAATGTACCGATGATAACAACGCAAAATATAAAACACTTGGAAAGCAATCTCATTGTATAACCGATTTATAAAGTCATAGAGACTTTCTTGGCCATACCTATATAACTCTATAAAAATGATTTTATTTCAATTAAATCATGAATCATTTCGCAGTATTCGTGCGCTGGTTCTTGGTGGGCATTAAAGTGTAGGGCATGATAACCCGAAGACAGAGCGCCTTGTATATCTGCCTCTAAATTATCGCCGATCATTAAAGATTTATCGGCAGTAGTACCAGCCTTCTCCAGAGCTAATTCAAAAATAATAGGATTGGGTTTTTTGACACCTGCCATTTCAGAATCGATAATTTGGTCAAAATAACCGTGTATGCCCGAATTTCTCAGCTTTTTACCCTGAACTTCTTGAAAACCATTGGTGATAATATGAAGCTTATAGGAAGGACGAAGATACTCTAGCGTATTTATCGCATTCGGAAATAGATGATTGTAACCTGAAAGGTTCGAAATATAATCATCAGACATTTTATGGATAACCGCATCTGGCACCGGATAGTTCAAATCGTCAAAAACTGTTTTGAGGCGCTGATAACGGAGGACTTCCTTGGTGATTTTCTCTTCTCGATACAACTTCCAAAAGGCAAGGTTGGCAGGCACATACACCTTTAAAAAATCATTCAGGTCAACGTTAATACTATGCTCAAAAAGAATTTTTTCAAAAGTCAGTGCTGAATTCTTCTCAAAATCCCATAAAGTATGATCTAAATCGAAAAATATATCGGTAACGGTATTCTTAAACATTAAAACGCTTTAAAATATTAAGGTACAACTCCTTCCAATCGACCTTATGTGATGTATCACCCAATAACTCATTTGAAAAGACGGTTAAAAAGTGTCCGTTCACTTTTTTTATCTCTGTGTGCAGGACACCCACTTTTTCCAGAATCATTTCTTGTTCTTTCAAATTGACCAAAGCATAGTCATGAACCGCAAAGGGGTGAATTCTTATAGGTTGCTGAATTTCAAGATTGATATCATAAAAATAAAACGGTGTACAGCTGCCTGCCCGAAAACCAATTTCATGAGTGTAGCCCATTGTATAGTCATCGGTAAACTCAGCCTCTATCAAGTTTCTATACGTTTGCGGAATATGAATTCTATTATAACGCATACGAGAGGCTTCAACCGACCTGTTGATGACTCCGGCAAGATTCTTACGTTCCTTTTTGAGCAACTCATTGTCTTCAAAAGAACTATACGATCCAGCTAAAGCTATTGTACTGTAATCTGAAATTGATTTTATGAGATGCCTGAATTTATTATGGTTGGGCGAAACATTCTTATCGTAGGTCGAATAGGTGGCGAACTGAAAAAAGAAAATACTTCTAATACTTAATTGCTTGTGCTGATCGACCAGAAAATCAAAATTATTGTAAGGATCGTTTTCAGGGTAGAACCACACTTTGACACGTTCTGCTACCCGCCTGAATTTGAAACTGCCCAAATCATAGAACAAACCTGCTAAGCTTCGCACAAAACCTCGATGGGCATAACTATGGGAAGTAGTTACATCTATTAAAGAAGTAAACTGGTAGTCTCTGGTCTTGCGCTCTAATTCAGGAAATCGTTTTTGAAGTAGGCCTAAAAGTTTATAAGCCCACATATCGACTACGGGCAAATGAAGAAAACTATTCATATAGGCCAAACTATCTTTTGGTGAAAACCTACCGTGAATATCTTTCATGTGAGGCAAATATTCTTCATAACGACTCAACAGATAAAAGCTTGCCGAGAATATATCGAAAGGAACATTGCTTCGTTCATCGGCACTGAAGAAACAGGGCACCCCCTCCCAATTACGAACCGTTATCTGTAAATCGTTGATACCCTGTTCGAACAACAGGTCGTTACTTCGCACAAAAAACTCATTTTGAAGAGGCTGTTTGGTGTATGTGATCTTAGCCCCGGTATGCTTAATAAAATCTTCGACCTTGGTAGTAAAAGATATATCTATACCCAAAATACGTGTAAATAAATGCCTCATCACATAGGTGAGGCGCGGTGTAATTTTATGGCTGTAGATTAATAACATCTAAAATTCTATCTTAAAAAGGTATCGAGAACGGCACTTTAGAGTATACCTTCATCAGCAAAACTAAAATAATCATTTTGGGTTATGATCAAATGATCTAAAACTTTCACGTCTAGTGCTTCTGCACCGCGTTTTAATTTCTGCGTAATTTTGCGGTCTTGCTCACTAGGTCTCAGTGTACCCGATGGGTGATTATGGGCAAGAATAATAGCTACCGATCCTAATTCCAAAGCTTGTTTCATAACAATTCGAACATCCACTAGGGTACCGGTAAGACCGCCCTTACTAAGTTGAGCCCTGTGTAATACCTTATTGGCATTGTTCAAATAAAGAATCCAAAACTCTTCATGCACCAGTTCGCCAATAATTGGCTGCAGAAGCTCATAGGCATCTTTACTACTTCCTATTTTAGCTACTTTTCTTGCCTCTTCTCCCCTTCTTCTACGTCCAATTTCGAGGGCTGCGGCAATCGTAACCGCTTTGGCCTCTCCTATTCCCTTAAATTGCATTAGCTGTTTGATCGAAAGTTTACCAAGCTCGTTCAAGTTATTTTCTACGGATGCCAAGATGCGTTTAGACAATTCCACTGCACTTTCATTTCTGCTACCAGAGCCGATTAGAATAGCGACCAACTCTGCATCCGAAAGTACAGACCTTCCTTTTTGTACTAGTTTTTCTCGGGGCTTATCGTCGTCAGACCAATGCTTAATAGAGAATGAAGTTTGCTTTTCCTGCATTTGATAAAGATAATGAACAAAAACTTTAACGTTTTTGATTGCCGAATAACGAATGAACACAATCAACCAAATAAAGTGGCCTTTAAAAAACGTGAAAACAATCTACATCAAAATCATAAGAAATGATAGAGACCCGTATGAAAAAACTCTAGCCGATAAAAGACATTAAATTTCAATCTTAGATTTTACCTCCTTTAAATCTAGCCCTCCATAATTACCGGAACTCATAAGAAGTAATACGGAGTTACTATACTCTTGATCAAAAATATACTTATGAAAAGCATCGGCCTTCGTAAAAATTCGAAGGTCTTCTCTTTTGAACGCTTGCGATATCTGCTCTGGTGAAACGGGCGCCAATTTTTTTATGGCTACCGACTCAGGTAAGTAGAAAACTACAGCTTCATCAGCGGCATCTAGAGCATTTTGATATTCCTTGAGAAATTCGGGGTTAAAACTACTATAAGTGTGAAGTTCAAGACAGGCAATCAGCTTTCTATCGGGGCACTGTTCTTTAACTGCCCTCGTGGTAGCCGACACCTTGCTTGGGGAATGGGCAAAATCTTTGTAAGCAACACTTGATTTGCTCTCTGCGATTTTCTCCAATCGTTTTGAAGCCCCTTTAAAAGTGGCAATTGCCCCATAAAAATCATCTTCATCGACGCCCATATTCTGGCAAATCCATTTGGCACCTGCTAAATTACTTAGGTTGTGCTTACCAAAGACCTCAATAGGCATAGGGCCTTCCGAGGTTTCCAATAAGGTCTGACCATCTTCTACACTATATTCGGGTGTGGTATACGGTAATTTTCGAATTGCATTTTCTGACGCCTCGACCACCTTTTTCACCCCAACATCTTCTTCATTATAGGTGATGCTTCCACCCTTTACGATGCTATCGACGAAAATTTGAAACTGCTCAACATAGTTCTCGAAAGTAGGGAATACATTAATGTGATCCCAAGCGATTCCGCTCAACAAGGCAATATTAGGTCGGTATAGATGAAATTTGGGTCTTCTGTCTATAGGTGAAGACAAATATTCATCACCCTCGAGCACTATAAAATCATTTTCTTCGGTAAGGTGAACCATTCGTTCAAATCCGTCAAGTTGTGCCCCTACCATATAATCAACTTGAATATCATGATAGTTCAGCACATGTAAAATCATCGAAGTAATCGAAGTTTTTCCATGACTTCCACCAATAACTACCCTTGTTTTGTGTTTAGATTGTTCGTAAAGAAATTCAGGGTATGAATAAATCGTTAAGCCTAACTCTTGGGCTCTTAACAACTCTGGGTTATCAGGTTTGGCATGCATTCCCAAAATTACCGCATCGAGACCTTCGTGAATTTTCTCAGGAAACCATCCGAAGCTATCTGGCAACAACCCCTTTTCGGCCAAACGGCTTTTTGAGGGTTCAAAAATCACGTCATCACTTCCAGAAATGGAATAACCTTTATGTTCTAAAGCTAGGGCTAAATTGTGCATGGCACTTCCGCCGATAGCTATGAAATGAATTTGCATGTAGTATGTATTTTCGACAAATATAGAGATAGATAATCGGAAAAACGGACCAAATAAAGGGTTGATGTTTAGAGAAAGGGTTGGGTTTCTATCTTAAAAAATCGATGAAATGCATGGTTTTTAAGTTTGCTGTCTACTCATTTCGTAAGATTCACCCTTCAAAACTCTTCATTGACAACATTTATTCGTGCTTAGTCATAGGCCAAATTACATTTGTTTTATCGAGTCTGGGGCAATCGGACTACAAATAACCAAGCATGACATACCCGAATCTCATGAGCCATTGCTTTAAATGGCTTCTTTTTCTCATCATATTTATTCTATCAAATCAAGCTTTCTCGCAATGCGCGGGGTCAAACGGCATGGTTACTATTTGTAATAAAGATGCGGATGACGCGAACAAAACCTTTGACCTTTTTGCGCAATTGAATAGCACCCCCCTACCTGATGGTGTGTGGTCTACCAATGATCCGGCCAATTTTTTTGCCTTAGATCGCGATACAGGAATTGTCAATCTTTGGGAGGTAAAAAATTCAGGCTTGCATGAATTCACCTATACTAATGATAACTGCGGCGATTCGGCCACTGTAACCGTTAGTCTGGGCGGTTACCCGGGCGAAGACAATATAGATGGTACGGCCGATGCCTGTGGAGACGACCCATCGGTTAACCTTCATGCCTATATTGGAGATGAAACCGAAGGAAAATTTCAAGATTTTAATGGTATTTGGGATGCAGTTACCCCATCTGCGGCACCTTACCTCGAAAACAATTTCTTTAATGCTCAAGAAGCGGGTACCGGAATTTACGAATTTACCCATACCGTACTGGCTGTAGGCACCTGCGCGAGTCGGCAAGTACGCTTAATATTAGAAGTACAACGCCCCGCAAATTCAGGAATCGGTTCAAGCCTTACCGTTTGTACCACCGACGACCTTTCAGGTTTGACCAATTTTGATTTAGATAGTTTACTTGAAGATGAAGACGAAAACGGAACATGGTCTGAAGAGGCTTCTACAAATCAATTAGATGACCTGACCGACCATACTATCGATATTCAGGCCATAAGAGACAATAATATTTCAGGAACTTTCTCATTTACTTATACTGTTTATCCCTCACATGCGGTCTGTACCATTCATCGTACTTCGGTCGACATCATTATTCTACCGACATTACGAGGAACCATGCAAGCTGATAATTTCTGTGCAGGCCCCACCAACTACACTATTGAGATTATCGATTATGACGACACCTTGATTAATATGGGTACTTATGAAGGTAGCTATACGCTTACATCGGCAAGCGGAATCAGTGGGGGCACAACTTCTATCAACTTGAACAATGATAGAACGGGTTCATTTACCATAGATGCAAGTAATGTGGTCTTGAATGAAGATACCACCTTGGAAATCACCTCTATGGGTGAAGGGGTCTGCCCCAATATTCAAGTGCCTCCTGTTTCATTCATTGTTACCGACCCAAATGCATCCGTTTCCGACACTTGTCTTAACTTAGAAATTCCTGTTTCGCTGAACAATATCTTCGATGCATCATTAAACCAAGCAAACGGCAACTATGATGTAAATTATACATTGACAGCATCTGATGGCGACGAAACCACATTCTTAGCAAGTTCAGTGGCTTTTAGTTCGGGCACTGGATCTTTTAACATACCTAGTGATCAAGCTACCGAGAGTGGAACTTATGATATTAGTTTCGATGTCGACAGTGGTTTTGAACTGGGCTGTGAAATAACAACGAGTTTTAGTATTATACCTCCTCCTGAATCCATTGACCTCAATCTGGTAGTGAACAATTCGTGCAATGCCACCCAAATAGATGTTTTGGTCAACGCCCCTAGTTTAGATGATGGCGATTACGACATTACCTACGATGTTATTAGCCAAAGTTCAGGGCAGGTCGTTTTAGAAAACACTATCAATTTCACCGGTGGTACAGCATCGTATGACCTTGACGTAGCCTCACTTGACCCTGGCAACTATACAGTAAGCGTAAGAAGCTCACAAGACGACACAACCCTGTGTAGAACTATATTTGATTTTGAGGAAAGTGAAAACTTTGCCATCGAGGGCGTTCCGGCACTTCCGGTAGCGGAAACAAATCAGACTTTTTGTTTAAGTCTATTCACTGAAAACGAACCAAGTCTTGCTGATATCAATGTTACCGCCAATGGTGAAATACTTTTCTATGCTACTGCTACGGATATGGATATTCTCTCTATGGATGCCATACTTGTCGATGGAGAAGACTACTTCATTTCTAATATCGACCCCAATAACAATTGTGAAGGTTCAGATAGAATACAGGTAACGGTAACATTATCAAACCCGGAAGCACCAACGGCCCTGAACACCAACCCTACGTTCTGTGCATCTGAAGAACCGAATGTTCAGAGTTTAGATATCCATGTCAATGCAAACGGAAATAATATCATCTGGTTCGAAACAGCTACCGGTGGAAGTCCGTTAGACCCAACAACTTTAATAGTTGACAATGTCAGCTATTTTGCGGCCTCTGAAGGTACCGACCAATGTTCTAGCTCTGAAAGAATAGAAATAATACCTACGGTTTACGGGCTGGAACCAGTATCGTTGGAATTTTCAAATTTGGCACTTTGTGGACTGGACAACCCCACCATTTATGACCTACGGCAAGTAGAAAGCAACAACCCTTTCGAGGTTTTATGGTACGACACCCCTGAAGAGGGAAGCCCTTTAGGCGATGAAACTTTACTTCAAACCCAGACGACCTACTATGCGGTAAGTTTTAATCCAGACACAGGTTGCATGAATACCGAGCGCATGGCGGTTACCGTCGATTTGACAAACTGTGACCCAGAAGATTACGGTTTTTTCATACCTGATGGATTTTCACCCAATGGCGACGGAAGAAACGATACTTTCTTCGTGCCTAACATTGAAATCATATTTCCGGAATATACCCTAGAAATTCTGAACAGATATGGCGCCACTTTATTCAAAGGCAATCAATCTAAACCTGCTTGGAACGGTTCCGATAGTGGGCAAGTGGCTCCTAATGGCGTTTATTTCTATGTAATAGACTATAACAAAGACGGGCACGAACCAATTCAAGGTCGACTATACCTCAACCGTTAACCCACCAACTAACGTATAAAACGAAAAAGTGAAGCATCTCTACATCATCATATGGATACTGTTATTCGGGCAGTCAATGCTGTTAGCGCAACAAGATCCGCAGTATACGCAGTACATGTACAACATGAGCGTAATCAACCCCGCCTACACTACTAACGACGTTGGTAGACTGAATTTTGGCGCACTCTATCGCTCTCAATGGAAAAATACGGTTGGCGCCCCAGAAACCTTAACGTTCTACGCCCATGCCCCTATGAGCCCGTCCATTGAAATGGGCCTATCACTTGTTTCTGATAAAATAGGTGATGGTGCATTGAAAGAAAATAACATCTATGCTGATTTCGCCTATATCTTGAAGTTAGATGAAAAAAGCAATTTTTCTCTGGGACTCAAAGGAGGATTCACCACGTTTGAAACCAATTTCAACGGTTTTGTGCTACCAGAATTTCAAGATGACGAGGCTTTCAACGAAAATCTGAACAACACTTTTCCAAATATTGGTGTGGGCGCATTTTACCATCGCAACCATTTTTACGCCGGCATATCGGCCCCAAACCTACTCACCTCTAAACATTTAGAGAACAGAGACGGTATCAATCGAATTGGTTCTGAGAAAATACATTTTTTTCTGACCACAGGCTATGTGTACGAGCTCAATCAAGACATTAAACTAAAGCCCTCACTTCTAGCAAAAATGGTAGAAGGGGCACCCTTGACCGTCGACCTTTCTATGAACGCTCTTTTCTATAACCGAATTGAAGGTGGACTTTCTTATCGTCTCGAAGATTCGGTTAGCGCCATGTTCAATATTGCTGTTTTACCAGCACTAAGAATAGGGTATGCGTATGATTACACCTTATCAAACTTGAGCGACTACAGTTCCGGTTCACATGAAATATTTGTGCTCTTCGACCTTGACCTACTTGGTTTGGGTAAAGGTTACGATAAATCCCCAAGATTTTATTAATATGAAAAAACTATTGTTCATACTATTCGCTTTGGGGTCAATTGCTTCGATAAAAGCACAAGACGACCTAGAACGTGCAGACTTATATTTCAGTAGGGCCTATTATAGCGATGCTATTCCGCTATACGAAGAATTACTGCCCAGAAACAAGAGCTCTAAGCTTCTTAAAAATTTAGCTGATAGTTATTACCACACCTTTAACATGAAAGCAGCTGCTCGATGGTATGCCTACTTAGTCTCGAACTACGGCGAAAACATTGACGAGAACTTTTATTTTAAGCTCAATCAATCTTTAAAGGCTATCGGTGAATATGAAAAGGCGCACCAGGTTTTAATCGATTATTATACCGATCAAGACCTTTCCGACAGAACCGAGCAAGTTAAAGCAGGCCGTACTTACCTTGAAAATATAAAAGCTATCGGCGAGCGGTTTGATATTGAGAATTTAGCACTAAATACAAGTACCTCAGAATTTGGTGCAGCTATCGTCGATTCCGTATTAGTCTACAGTGCTTCAAAAAAAGAAGCTAAGGCGTTAGGTAAATTGTACCGTTGGAACAATCAAAACTATCTTGATTTTTATTCCCATCCGAAAGAAAAACTTCAAGTAGGTGACTCGTTGAGTACGTCGTTTTCAAAAAACATCAATACCAACTTACACGAAGGTACTTTTGCCATCACTAAAGACCGAAGCACCATTTATTTTACCAGAAATAGTAAAAAGAAAACTGACGATAAAATCAGCAATCTTAAACTTTTTAAAGCAGAATGGATAGATAAAGAGTGGCAAAACATTACGGAATTACCCTTTAATGGTCACAACTTTTCTACTGAACACCCCGCATTGAGCCCTGATGAGACAAAACTCTATTTTGCCTCGGACAGAGCAGGTGGCTATGGAGGATTCGACCTCTACTACGTTTCCATTCAAAAAGATGGGTTTTTCAGCAGCCCGGTAAACTTAGGCGCTAAAATCAATACCGACAAAAAAGAACAGTTTCCGTTTATTGACGGAGATGGAAATCTTTATTTCTCATCGAACGGGCATCCTGGGTTTGGGCTACTAGATATCTTTATTTCTAGAAATGATAAAGGAGATTTCTCAAAACCAGACAACCTCGGCTTACCGATGAACAGTGGATATGATGATTTTTCGGTCTCAATGGAAAAAAATTCCAAAACAGGATTCTTTGCCTCGAATCGCCCTGGACGAAAAGGTAGTGATGACATTTATTCTTTCACGGAAACTAGACCCCTGATCATTGAAGATTGCCTACAATATATTGCCGGTACGATAACCGACAAGACGACTAGAAAGCCACTTATAGGCGCGAGCGTTGAAATGGTACAACTTGAAGGAGCAGCAATAGAAAAGCTCATCACAGGTCAAGATGGTTCATTCAAATTTAGGGTAGATTGTAATTCTTCATACCAAGTTACGGCACAAAAAGAGGGATATGAAAATGGTCTAAAAACTGTTATAACCGATGGAGTTCGTAAGGCAACCAAAGATGCTTCCCTAGAGCTTCTATCCCAAAAAGTGATAGAAGAACAGAAAGCCCTAGCGCTACAAAAAGAGCGTAAAGCGGCCGAAGAAAAAGCCATCGCCTTGGCCCAGCGTAAAAAAGAACAAGAATTAAAGGCAGAGAAAGAGCGCATCAAAAAGGAAAAGGAAAGCATTAAAAAGCAGGCTCTAGCCCAAGAACAAAAGAAGAAAAAGCGCGAGAAAGAGATTGAACAAGTAATTGCTAAAGAAGAGGCAATTATCAAAAAAGAGAACCGTACAATAGTCGAAATAGGTGAAATTCATTTTGATTACAGTCTATGGTACGTGCGCAGAGAAGCTAGACAACGTCTAGATAAGTTAGTCAAAATCATGAAGAATAACCCCGGCATGGTCATCGAAATCGGCACACATACCGATATTAGGGGCAATAGCGCCTACAACAAAGAGCTATCTCAAAAAAGAGCTGATGCGGCCAAAGAATATTTGGTTAAAAACGGTATTAACAAGAGTAATGTAATTGCCAAAGGGTATGGCGAATCACAGCCTATTGTGAAATGTGAAACAGTTGACAGCTGTTCTGAAGAAGATCATGAGTGGAACCGTCGTTGTGAACTTGTGGTCGTAAAGTGGGAATAGTAAGTAGTATAGTGGTTTTTTCAAGGCCCTGAAGGTTTAAAACCTTCAGGGCTTTTTCTTTTGTAGTCTATTCACTTATCTTAGTTCTACAAAATAAATTGAAATGCAGTTGAACCTCTCTACCATACCTTCTAAAGAACTGATTCCAGGTTATCATGCGAAAATGGTTCATGGCAACAAAATGTCAATTGCCTATTGGACGGTCAAAAAAGGTGCGGAAGTGCCCGAGCATTCGCATATGCACGAACAGGTCATGCAAGTTTTAGAGGGCAGTTTTGAATTTACCTTAGATGGAGAAACAAAAACCTATGTACCAAACGATATCGTAGTAATTCCCAGTTATTCAATACATAGCGGAAAAGCTTTGACCGATTGTAGATTGATGGACATCTTTTGTCCGGTGCGCGAAGAGTACCTATAGCATTTATACCAAATTCAACATCGATATGAATATTTCTTTAAAGAATAAAAAAGCCTTAGTAGGCGGAAGTAGTGGTGGAATCGGAAAAGCGATAGCCCAACAGCTCGCAGAAAGCGGGGCTAGCGTAACCTTAATGTCACGAAGTGAGGATAAACTTCGCCAAATCGTTTCCGATTTACCGACCGATAAAGATCAAGAGCATCAGTACCTAGTGGTTGATTTTTCTGATTTTGAAGGATATAAGTCCGTCATCTCTAAATTCTTCAAAAGCAATTCCGTAGACATTCTTGTAAATAATACGCAAGGCCCATCAGCAGGAAATGCGCTGGAAAAGCGGACAGCCGATTATCAAGAAGCCTTTGAGTTGCTCTTTAAAACAGTGGTCTTCACCACTGAACTCGCGCTTAAAAACATGAGAGAAAACAGGTGGGGAAGAATCATAAACGTGGCATCGGTCTCGGTAAAAGAACCGCTATCTTATTTAGCGCTATCGAATACAATACGCGCGGCGGTAGTCACTTGGGCCAAATCTTTATCTACAGATGTAGGTCAAGACAAAATTACCGTGAACAGTGTACTCACGGGTTATTTTGATACTGAACGTATTGAACAATTGAATACCAAAAAGGCGGAACAACTGGGAATTGAAAAAAGCGAAGTAAGGGCTGATATGGAGTCAAAAGTACCGGTAAAAAGAATCGGAGATCCTAAAGAATATGGATACCTGGTAGCTTTCCTAGCCTCAGATAATGCCGCATATATCACCGGGACACAAATACCAATAGATGGTGGACTATTGAAAAGTCTGTAAGTCTAAGACGCTAGAATCAGTAGGGCGATAAGAAGAAATAGCAGTACAAAAGTTGACTTTAATGAAGAAGACCAAGTGCTTAAAAAGTGATTATCCATTTTTACGGGGGTTAAAATTCTATTCAAAAGTAAGTGCTTGCAAATGGCGTCAAGTGTTTAAAAAACTCTATTCTTGACTCTTTCGACCTTCGTTACAATTACGGTTGCCATAAACCGAACTTTATGTTCCCTAACCAAATCGCCGCGTTTGCTCATTTTATATTTTGATTGGCATCGATTTTGAGCAGTTTTATCCTGTAATTTTATTCTTATGAAGCAACTATCACTGATATTAACCCTATTTCTCTACTCACAGATGGCCCATGCACAAAACAATAGTTCTTACGAAACTCTCTGGAAGAGTGTGCAAAAGCTAGAAAGTCAAGCCTTAACGCAATCTGCGCTCGAAGCGGTAAAAGTCATTTCTGAAAAGGCTATTGAAGAGGATAATTCAAATCAAATAGTCAAAACCTTACTCTACCGTTCGAAGTATGCAATGGTGCTTGAAGAAGAGTCTCAACTTGGTATAATAAATAGTTTTAAAAGTGAAATAGAAAAGGCAGCATCTCCTACAAAGAATATACTTGAAAGTTATTTAGCAAACCTTTACTGGCAATATTTTCAGCAAAACCGATACCGCTTTTATAACCGAACGGAGACCCAGAAGAAGGTAGACTCCACCGATTTCAGAACGTGGGACCTATCTACTCTGTTCAAAGAAATCGATACGCACTTCGATGCTTCCCTTTTAAATAAAGAAGCGCTTCAAAACATAGATATTAAGAAATTTGATTACATCTTAAATAATCAAAATAACTCAGAAGATTATCGCCCTACCCTATTTGACCTGTTGGCCCATACAGCACTTGATTTCTATAAGAGTAGTGAAAACAACATAACCCGACCAGCGAACAAGTTTGAAATAGATAATCAACAAATACTTTGCGAAGCTTATGAATTTACGCAAATAGACTTACCCAGTAAAGATGAGACTTCATTGCAGCTAAAGGCTCTAGAGACCTATCAAGAACTTTTGCAATTCCATTTTTCTGACCCTGAGCTGAAAGCATTGGTATATGTCGACCTTGAAAGATTACGGTTCATTCATCAACATGCGGTATTCGAAAATAAAAACGATATATATCTTGAAGTACTCAATAACTCGGCAGAAAACCTAAAACAGCATGAATTATCTGGTCAATATCTATATGAAATTGCGCAGCAGTACCACAATCAAGGAAATACATATGCCCAGACTCAGAACGAAAACTCGCGATGGAAACAGCAAGAGGCCCTTGCTATTTGTGACAAAGTAATATCTAAATTTCCTGAAAGTAGTGCTGCCGAGAAATGCAAGGCACTTAAATCCGAAATTCTGGCTAAAAGTGTGCAAATCGTCACGGAAAAATTTATCCCTAAAAATAAACCTGCCCGTCTATTAGTAAAATATAAGAACATTGAAGGTCTACAACTCGCGGCCTACAAAATCTCTCAAACCGAAATTAAAGAACTGAACAAGCTCTATGAAGAAAAAAAGCAATTAGCTTTCATTAAAAACCTTGAGGTTCAAAAGAAGTGGAAAGCCAATCTGAAAAATGAAGATGACCATCAACAACATGGCATGGAAGTTCTTTTTCCGGCTATGCCCAACGGGCAGTATTTAATTTTAGCAACACCCAATGATGATACTTCATCGTTTGCTTTTAGTTCGGTACAGGTCACCGACTTCGCATTGATAGAAACCAAAATCAACAATTCTAGTACTAGGTTTCAAGTTATAAATAGAAATAATGGCGAACCCATCAAAAAAGCAAAACTAGAGGTCTCCTATCTTGAAAACTATAACAAACCCCGTAAAAAGGAAACTTTCGTTTCCGATGATATGGGTGCCGTATATGTGAATCTAACCGATGAAAATTGGAGCAATGTTTCCATAATTGTATCACATAACTCTGAAAGGGCTTTATTCGGCGAATACTACATTTATAAGCAGCAAGAACCTACTGAGAACATCGATAGTTACTCTTGTTTTTTATTCACCGACCGTAGTATTTACCGTCCTGGGCAGCCTCTTTATTTTAAGGGTATTGCGATTGAGAATAGAGAAAAAGGCGCTTCAGTTCTTAGCGAGGCCAGTGTTACCGTAGATTTAATCGATGTAAACGGACAAACGGTAAGCAGCAGCAAATTTAAAACCAATGAATACGGATCTTTCTCGGGAGAATTCATTATTCCAAATTCTGGGCTGACCGGAAACTTTTCGTTGGAGGCACACAGTGACGAAATTTTATTAAACGGCCACACTTCTATTTCTGTCGAAGAATACAAAAGACCAAAATTCGAAACATCATTCGAACCCATTACTGAGACCTACAAAGTTAACGATACCGTCATGGTTAAAGGAAAAGCGAATGCCTATGCCGGCAGTAAAATAACCGATGCTAAAGTAACATATAGGGTCAAGCGCTCAGTATATTTTCCAAGATGGTATTATTGGTCGCGCCCTTATTCTAACATATCTCCCCAAGAAATTACTTACGGAGAAACGCTAACGGATAGTAATGGTGAATATGAGATTAAATTTGAGGCAATACCTGATAATAGTCTTTTAAAAGAAAACCTGCCTACTTTTCAATATGAAGTTTCAGCGGATGTCACCGACATTAATGGAGAAACCAGAAGCACCTCGACAATAGTAACGGTAGGTTATCACACTTTAAATGCCACAATACAGATACCGGAGTACCTAGATAAAGAAAATGACAATCATCATTTAACTGTATCGACCCAGAACCTTAATGGCCAGTCTGTACCTGCTCTAGGCACTATTAAAATCTATAAGTTGATCGCACCCGATTATGTGCTTCGCCCAAGACCGTGGTCGGCCCCGGATTACAACAACTGGAAGAAAGAGGAATTTAAAACTCTTTTTCCTCACGACGCCTTTACGAATGAGCATAACACCAAGAATTGGGAAAAAGGAAAGATAGTGCGGGAAGCACAATTCGATACAGGCCAATCGGAAGAGATTGAGCTCAAAAACTTTAAAAAATGGGACTCAGGCAAATACCTCATTGAACTAGAGACCAAAGATAAATTCGGCCAGGTAGTAAAAGATGTTGCTCAAACTACTGTTGTTAGCAAAAAAGATAAAAGATTAGCTGACAATCAATTATTTCAAATCAAAACCGATAAAGAGACCTATACCAGCGGAGATAAAGTTGATGTAACACTAGCATCAAATGCCAAAGATTTGAACATCTCCGTTTTTATTGAGAAGAATGGGGAAATCGTGGACGCCTATTTGATTTCATTAAGTGACAATTCAAAGTCTTTCTCGGTTCCGGTAAACGAAGATGATTTGGGCGGCTTTGCCATCAACTATAGTTTTTCGGCATTTAATTCGTTTGAATCGGGTTCAGTTTCGATATCGGTCCCTTATCCTTCTACAGACCTCGAAATTGAGACCAAAACCTTTAGGGACAAAATTCGCCCAGGCATCGATGAAACCTGGTCGTTCAAAATTAAAGGACCTCAAGGAGAAAAAGTTTCAGCTGAATTGTTGGCCAGCATGTACGATGCTTCATTAGACGCCTTTCGCCCACATTCTTGGAACTTTAACCCTTTGGGAAGGTCTACCTATTATTCCCGAAACTACAGTAACGCAAACACTAGCTATGGCACGAGCAATTTTAGAGCGTACATAAAAAATGACCTCTATAGTTTCACGCAGCAACAATATGATTCATTCCAATGGTTTGGGTTCTATTTTGGACAAAATATCAGTCGTTTCCATACCGGCAGCATGATGAAAAGGTCGGCCCCAATGGCTTCGGCAGTAATGGAAATGGAGTCATCAGATGCTAGTTTAGATGAAGTTGTAACCGTTGGCTATGGTGAACAAAATGAATCTAACAATGCCCCCCAACAACAACTAGGGCAAGAAACCAAGTTTGAAGATGTACCCATTCGCAAAAATCTTGAAGAAACGGCTTTTTTCTTGCCTCAACTCAACACCGATAGCGAAGGCAATATTTCGTTTAGTTTTACGAGCCCCGAAGCAATGACCGAATGGAAACTACAGCTTTTGGCACATACCAAAAGTCTTAAGAGCAAGATAACAAGTCTTCGTACGGTTACTCAGAAAGAGTTGATGGTAATACCCAACACGCCCAGGTTTTTGCGAGAAGGTGATGAAATTACGATTAGCAGTAAAATTGCAAATCTGACGAATGAGAATCTTTCCGGTAAAGCTAGGATCGAGCTTGTTGATGCAGTATCCAGCAAAGAAGTTACTTCTAAACTAATTATTCCTACATCCGAAGAACAAATACAATCTTTTAAGGTCGATTCTTTAGGCAACACCCAAGTTGTATGGAGATTGAAAATACCTAAAGGCTTACAGGCGGTTCAATATAAAATTATTGCCAAAGCGGGTGATTTTAGTGATGGCGAACAGAATTTATTACCGGTTCTGACCAATCGTATGCTTGTTACCGAAACCCTACCTATGTGGGTCAAGGGCAACGAGACTAAAAGGTTTGTGCTTCAAAAATTAAAGGATAACAAATCGACGAGTTTACAACATCACAAACTAAGTTTAGAGATTACCTCTAACCCGGCCTGGTACGCCGTACAGGCACTACCCTATTTGATGGAATACCCCCATGAGTGCAATGAACAGATATTTGCACGCTACTACGCCAACAGCTTGGCCACTCATATTGCCAATTCAAATAAAAGGATACAAGAAGTTTTCAATCAGTGGGCCAGTTCAGAAACGCTAATTAGCAATTTAGAAAAGAACGAAGAACTAAAGTCGTTATTGATTCAAGAAACCCCTTGGTTGAGAGACGCACAGTCGGAAACGGAACAGAAAAAACGCATAGGACTGTTGTTCAATCTCAATAAAATGAAAAATGAGCAGGCCGCATCATTGAATAAATTAAAGAACAATCAAAAAACCTCAGGAGCCTGGGCTTGGTTCAGTGGCGGGCCCGATAACCGAACTATAACTCAGCATATAGTTTCAGGAATCGGCCATCTCAAAAAACTGAATGTATCATCTGATATTGAAGAAATAAGACCGATGCTCGAAATGGCGATAAACTATTTAGATTCAGCGTTTGTTGAAGAATTTCAACAGATGAATAAAAACGCCAATAATATAAACGATGACCATTTAAGCCAAACGCAAATTCACTATCTATACATTCGCAGCTTTTTTGACGAAATTCCTCTCTCGGAAAAAGTGCTTGAGATTAAGAATTATTATCAGAAACAAGCTAAAAAATACTGGACTAAGAAAAGTCTTTCCGCCAAGGGAATGCTAGCCCTGACCTTACATAGAAATAACGATTCAGATACGGCTAAAAAAATTCTGAGAAGTCTGAAAGAAAATAGTATTACTTCTGATGAATTAGGTATGTACTGGAAAGAAAATACGACTTCATGGTATTGGTACCAGGCACCAATCGAGACCCAAGCCTTGATGATTGAAGCCTTTGAAGAAATTCAGAACGATGTTGAAACCGTAGACCAACTGAAAATATGGCTATTAAAAAATAAGCAGACCAATCAATGGAGCACCACAAAAGCTACCACCGAAGCCGTATATGCCCTACTCTTGAAAGGTTCAGATTGGCTTTCAGTAAACGATGCCGTAAATGTATCTATTGGAGGTCAAAAGATTTCACCTGAAAAATTAGAAGCGGTTCAAGTTGAAGCAGGTACTGGCTACTTTAAAACTTCTTGGAGCGGTTCAGAAATAGCTTCAGACATGGCAGAAGTACAAATGAGTAAAACTACCGATGGAATCGCTTGGGGAGCTCTATATTGGCAATATTTTGTAGATTTAGACAAAATAACTTCTGCCGAAACTCCCCTAGAATTAAGAAAAAACATATTCTTGAAAAGGAATACCGATACCGGTGAAAAACTATTTGAAATAGATAGCAAAACTGAATTAAAAGTAGGAGACCTCGTCAGAGTACGAATCGAATTAAGAGCTGATCGTGATATGGAGTTTGTTCACATGAAAGATATGCGGGCAGCTGGCTTCGAACCCATTAATGTCATTTCCGCCTACAAATGGCAAGATGGTCTAGGGTATTATGAAACTACCAAAGATGCGAGCACCAATTTCTTTTTTGATTATCTACCTAAAGGGATATTTGTATTTGAATATGACGTTCGGGTCAATAACTCAGGTAACTTCAGTAATGGAATCACCACGATACAAAGTATGTACGCTCCCGAATTCTCTAGTCATTCGGAAGGTATTCGGGTGTCAGTAAAAAATGTGGATTAGATGCTATTTAAACATTTCGATTCTGAACTCATGATATCGATGGGCCTACAAACAATTGATATACAAAAGCTCCGAAGAGATAACCGCATCCAATACCCACAATAATAATTAGAATCAGAATATGACCGGCCTTATTCTGCTCGACATTAATTAGTGCTACGGGCACCTCATCTTTATATATCTCATAGGTATTCATACTACCCACCTTTGACTGGTGACGTCTAACAATGCGAAACTTATTCTTATTGACTTCAAAGACATGCTGCACCCCGTTCATTGACTTTTTCTCTGATATTTTAGCACCGTTCACCAGCACTTTTTCATTTCCGAGAAGAGTCTTGACTATCTCAATCTTATGGTTTTCAACATAATACAGGGCAAGCCTAGGCATTTCAAATTTTATTTAGAGCGCATGGTTGGGAACAATAAAAAATAGATGAATAAGGGGTAAAAAGCTCAACCGGATTGCCGGGGTCTTTTTAATTTACTATTCAATCATGAATCGCTTTTTAAAAAGAATACCTAAAAATATAGATTTTGATGACTTCAAAAAGTGAAAAATATCAACACCAGAAGTTTTCTCACTTGAGCTGTGGTTTAATATTAAACAACTATAAGACAAACCTTACTTAAGTTGTTTTCTTGGAGGATATTTTGAAAAGACCTTGGCTGTTATTTCCTTGATTCGGGCTTCCCTTTTTTCGGGAGTCAGGTTTTCTTTGAACGCACTTTCACTTACTGCATTCCAGAACAATTCATCTTTTTTACTATCAACTAGATCAAAACGAATCTCTCGCTGTTGATCGGGTTGCCCTATAGGTATTCCGATAGAAAGTCCCCCGCCGAGATTACGGCCTGTACCACCAACTCCCACGCCTACAGTATTATTTTGGGGCTGTCTAAAAAAGCGAGTTTTAATGTTAATGTAGAAATCAGGATCTTCAGAAAAACGAATACCCTTCACTTGAAGTTCTGCATCGATTGCATCGAACAACCTATTTTCATCTAACTGGCTCAAGCCCGTCTCCATATCAGGGTAATAATTATACGTGCTATAATTCGAGAAATCGGTTTCTTTATCATAGTCGTAATACACCTGAACGGCTTTGCAAGATGATATCAGGGCAACGAATAATAAAAAAATCAATTTTCGCATATCATGTGTTTTGCATCAACTAACTACTCGGCCACTTTTTCATCGTTTAACATGGCCCAAAGTCTGTCTTTTAGCTCGGTTATGTTTTGCTGAGCGACAGATGATATAAAAAGATAAGGCACATTCCCTAATTCTTTATCAAGTTCTACTCTGATCTCGGCCTTCAGTTCATCATCTAACATATCACTTTTAGAGATGGCAACAAGACGCTCTTTATCTAATAATTCAGGATTGTACCTTCGTAATTCATCTAAAAGAATATGATACTCCTCTTCAATATCTTTACTATCTGCAGGAATCAAAAACAACAAAGTCGCATTTCGCTCAATATGTCTTAAAAAATAGTGACCTAGCCCTTTGCCCTCGGCAGCCCCTTCAATAATACCGGGTATATCGGCCATCACAAAACTTTGATAATCTCGATGCTCCACTATACCCAAATTGGGTTTAAGAGTCGTAAATTCATAATCGGCAATTTTAGGTTTAGCGGAAGTAATCACCGAAAGTAAAGTAGATTTTCCGGCATTTGGGAAACCCACAAGCCCCACATCGGCCAAGACTTTCAATTCAAATATAACATCGATTTCTTGGCCTGGTATACCTGGCTGGGCATATCTTGGGGTCTGGTTGGTACTGCTCTTAAAGTGCCAGTTGCCACGACCGCCCATACCACCTTCGACAAGAATTTTTTCTTCACCATGTTCGGTGATTTCAAAAAGAACTTCGTTCGTTTCGGCATGTTTGACCACGGTGCCTAATGGAACATCTAGATAAACATCGTCACCATCGGCACCCGTACTTCTTTGCTTACTACCGTGCCCACCATGACCGGCCCTAAAATGTTTTTTGAATTTAAAGTTTACGAGTGTCCATAAATTTTCATTCCCGCGCATAATAACATGACCACCTCGACCGCCATCACCCCCATCTGGGCCACCTTTGGTTATGTATTTTTCGCGATGTAAATGCACCGAACCCTTACCACCATTACCTGATTGGGCATAAATCTTCACATAATCTACAAAATTGCCTTCGGTCATCTTACTGTTTAAAAATTAGGATTCTACGAGCTACAAAAGTACGCAATTCGTTTGACCCTTTTTAAAAAGGGACGTTTAGGTATCTTAGAATATTATGGGAAGTTTCTTAAAGCCTAATCTTTCAACTGAAAGTCGATGGTATTGACCACTCTTACTATTTTAATTTGGGGCGTGTTCTGATCTCGGTCACTAATGGAGAAAAGCCCTTGTCTGGCAACCCGTATCTCGCCCACACTTGCCTGCGAATCACGGGCGAATTTTTCCGCTACCTCACGTGCATTTTTAGTAGCCTCCTCGACCATTTCGGGCTTGATATCGTTCAAACCGGTAAAAATATACTCAATAGGCCTCCAAGTATTTTTAGAGCCCAATAATACTCCATCAGAAATGAGTTCAGTCGATTCGGCCAACGCTTTTTGCAATCGAGCAATATCTGAAGTACGCACCGTAATCTCAGAATTGGCCAAATACCGATATTGACTCTGCTGAGCATTGTTATTGTAAATATTGGCCCGGGCATCGGTAACGTTTATAGTACCGCGGGTAAGTTCATCGTCGGTAAAACCTTGATCCTTAAAAAAACGTGAAACTTGTCGGTTCTGCTCTTCGATATCTTTTCGCAAGGTTACCAAATCATTTCCGGTCAACGATATGGTCATAGGCCAAACGGCCAAATCGGCATTCACCTCACGTTCTGAAAGCCCCTTTACCTGAACGTAGCGGTCGTATTGCTTGCCTATACGGTGCATGTTACCCACAAAGTAACCTGCAATTATAATTGCAATTGCTATAACTACGGTTTTGAGCCAGTCCAGATTTTTCATTTTTAAATGAATTATAACTCTTCGATTACCTTACCTAGACGATGGGTAACTTCATCGATTTCGCCAATACCGTTGACACTATGAAACTTGCCCTGTTCTTCGTAATAGTCTTTAAGGGGGGCCGTTTTCTCATTGTATTCATCAAATCGATTACGGATCTTATCTTCGTCTTGGTCATCACTTCTACCACTAACTTTACCCCGTTCAAGTAATCTCTGTATCAAGATTTCATCTTTTGCTTCAAGAGCGATAGTGGCATCGACTTTCATATCTTTTCCCGCTAAAAACTTATCTAAAGCATTTGCTTGTGCAGCAGTTCGAGGGAAGCCGTCAAAAATAAACCCACTTGCATCGGGGTTCTTATCGACCGCATCCTCCAACATTTTGATGGTAACCTCATCGGGAACCAAATCACCCTTATCTATATAAGATTTAGCCAATTTGCCCAAATCGGTATCATTTTTCATATTATACCGAAAAAGGTCTCCGGTAGAGATATGTTTTAAATTGTATTTTTCCTTTAAAAATTCTGCCTGGGTACCTTTACCGGCACCCGGTTTCCCGAACAGTACGAGATTGATCATATGTTTTTGGTTTAGTTGGTAAACTTGTTTGAGGTTACGGCCAAGTTCTTTGTAATCGAGACCATATCCCACTATAAATTTATCCGGTATTTCAATTCCCCAATAGTCAATGGCGTACTCCCCGTTATATACATCAGATTTATAAAAAAGGCTAGCAATCTTAAACTCCTTGACGTTAGCGTTCGAAAAAAGATGAACCAATTCTTTAAGGGTTCTTCCAGTATCGATAATATCCTCTAAAATCACCACACTTCTACCTTCTATATCTTCAGAAACATCTAAAAGAGTTTCAACAATACCTGTGGAGGTCAAGCCTTGATACGAACTTAGTTTTACGAAAGACACCTCACAGTCGTAAGGGTAATGCTTCAAAAAATCGGAAACGAACATAAAGGCCCCATTGAGAACACCCACAAATATGGGCACCTCATCTTTGTAATCGGCAGCAACTTTTTCAGCCACGTTCTTTACCGCAGCCTCTATTTGCGCTTCGCTCAAAAATGGTTTAAAGTGTTTGTCGTGCAGTTTTATCAATGCCAAAACTTTTGGGAATTGCCAAATATAGCATTTTGATTTCTCTTTTTTAACACCCTGACCTCGGTTTTGGGAATTCGATGTATTTTTGTGCCTACAAGCGATGAACATGCCAGTAAAAAACAACAGAAACTATTTTTCTTCTAGCTTCAACCTAGGTATTCTTGGTGGTGGCCAATTGGGGAAGATGCTACTCTATGAAACAAGAAAATTTGATATCAAAACCAAGGTGCTCGATGCCTCGGACGAAGCGCCCTGCAAAATTGCCTGTAACCAATTCGTACAAGGCAGTTTGATGGATTATGATACCGTAATCGATTTCGCCAAAGACGTAGATGTACTTACGATTGAAATCGAGAACGTAAACCTTGATGCCCTTGAGAAACTAGAGCAAGAAGGTAAAATGGTCTACCCACCGACCAAAGCTCTTCGTATTATACAGAACAAGGCAAAGCAAAAGCTGTTTTATGTAGATCACGGTATACCCACCGCGGAATTTAGCAGATTTGCCTATAAAAGCGAAATTGAGGACAGTATCGAAAATGGTGGAATAAAATTTCCTTTTATCTGGAAAGCCGCTCAATTTGGCTATGACGGTCAGGGGGTCAAGGTCGTAAGAAAGCTAGAAGACTTAGACGCCTTACCTTCTGGGGAATGTATCGCCGAAGAAATGATCGATTTCAAAAACGAACTTGCGGTTATCGTATGCCGCAGTGCCAACGGCGAAGTGAAAACATATCCGGTCGTAGAAATGGAGTTTCATCCCGAAGCCAATCAAGTAGAATATGTTATTTGCCCGGCCCGAATCAATGAAGATGTCGCACGCAAAGCTCAAGAAGTAGCGTTACAGGTTTCGGAGAAAATAGAACATGTAGGCTTGTTGGCGGTCGAACTTTTTCAAACACAAAACGATAAAATTTTGGTGAACGAAGTAGCTCCAAGGCCCCATAACAGTGGTCATTACAGCATTGAAGCGAGTTACACCAATCAATTCGAGCAGCACATTCGCGCAATTCTTAACTTACCTTTAGGAGATACAAAAAGTAAGGTTGCCGGTATAATGGTAAATTTGGTCGGTGCAGAAAACCACACGGGCGATGTGCACTATGAAAATATGGAAGAAATTCTTAGTCTTGAGGGCGTGACCCCACATATTTATGGTAAGAAGCAAACAAGGCCATTTAGAAAGATGGGGCATGTTACCATTGTGAACCAAGACATTACAAAAGCACGCGAAATAGCACAAAAGGTAAAAGAAACTATAAAAGTCATTAGTAAATAATTATGAGCAAAGTAGCCGTAGTAATGGGCAGTACCAGTGACCTGCCCGTAATGCAAGACGCAATAGATATTTTAAAAAGCTTTGAAATCGAAGTGGATGTAGATATCGTTTCTGCCCATCGTACTCCTGAAAAATTATACGACTTCAGTAAAAGTGCACATAAAAACGGTTATTCCGTAATTATCGCCGGCGCGGGTGGAGCAGCCCATTTACCGGGCATGGTAGCATCGATGTCTCCGTTACCTGTAATCGGGGTGCCCGTAAAAAGCAGTAATTCTATAGATGGATGGGACTCGGTGCTGTCTATTCTTCAAATGCCAGGTGGTGTGCCAGTTGCTACCGTGGCCCTCAACGGCGCGAAGAATGCAGGCATTCTTGCAGCGCAGATTATCGGAAGCAACGATATAGCGGTTCTCGAAAAAATCATCGCTTACAAAGAGAGTCTCAAAACTAAGGTAATCGAAGGAGCCAAAAGCTTGAAAGCATAAAGTCTCAATATAATGAATACCAATGCATTTATAGGATTTGTTATCGGAATTGCCTCTCTTCTATATTTTAGAAAGAATGTTTTGAACACCTATTGGAAGTGCCTCTGGCGAAGCGGAATTCTGTTTTTCTCGATGTATGTGCTCATTTTAATTATCATGGCAGCAAAAGCCCATTATCTAGGTTTCAAATTAGAAGCTCTTGACCTTAACCATAATGGTCAAATAGATATTGATGAATACACCGCCGAGTATAGAAGTTTAAGAGATCAATTACTTCAAGACCCAGATCGAAACAACGCCTTTTCTAACGGGGCGCTGTTATCTTTCGTAATGGGGGCGATAGCATTCGCAATAGATTTATTCACCACGTATTTTCAGTCAAAGACCGATCGTATAAAAATATAATATGACAAACCCATTACTGACATCATTCGATACAGCGCCATTCAGCAAAATTAAAAACGAGCATTTTAAACCGGCCTTTATGCAGGCTATGAAAGACGCCCGACAAGAAATAGACGCTATTACAGATAATGAAGAAACACCCACCTTTGAGAATACAATAGAGGCCCTAGAGTTTTCGGGTCAGCAATTGGATCGTATTTCTAGCATTTTTTTCAACTTAAATTCTGCGGAGACCAATGAAGAAATACAAAAAATAGCACAGGAAATTTCACCTCTGCTATCGGAATTCAGCAATGACATTACTTTGAACGAACAATTGTTCAAGAGAATAAAAAATGTTTATGAACAAAGAGAGTCTCTAAATTTGACCACGGAACAAACTACTCTTCTTAAAAAAAAATACAGGAGTTTTAGCAGAAATGGGGCCAATTTACCTGAAGAAAAGAAAATACGCTTACGCGAAATTGATGCAGAACTCTCAAAATTGAAGTTGAAATTCGGTGAAAATGTATTGGCTGAAACCAACAAATATGAGCTGCACCTTACTGACGAAAACGATTTAAAGGGTTTACCTGAAGGCGAAAGAGAGGCTGCGGCACAATTGGCCATATCAAAAGATAAAAAAGGTTGGTTAGTTACCCTAGATTACCCGAGCTACATACCTTTTATGAAGTATGCCGATAACCGTAAATTACGCCAAGAACTCGCATTGGCTTTTGGCAGCAAAGGTTTTCACGGTGATGAACTCGATAATAGAGAAACCGTGTTGAAAATTGCCAATCTACGCTTTGAAAGGGCTAATTTATTGGGTTACAAAACCCATGCAGACTTTGTACTTGAAGAACGTATGGCCGAAACGCCGAAAAAGGTTCACCTCTTTTTGAACGAACTATTAGCGAAGGCCAAACCTGCCGCGGAAAAAGAATTTACACAGCTAGAAGATTTTGCCAAAGAATTGGATAATATTGAACATTTGCAGAAATGGGACGGCAGTTATTATTCAGAAAAACTAAAGCAAAAACTGTTTAATTTAGATGATGAAAAACTAAAACCTTATTTCAAATTAGAGAACGTAATAGCGGGTGTTTTTCAAGTTGCTGAAAAATTGTTCGGCCTTCAGTTTGAGGAAGTAGATAATATCGACAAATACCACGATGAAGTAAAGACCTTCGAGGTCTATAATCAAGATAAAAATTTCATTGCACTGTTCTATGCCGATTTTCACCCGAGAAAGGGAAAACGTGGTGGTGCTTGGATGACTTCATACAAATCACAATATGTTAGGTCTGGTGAGAATATCCGCCCGCATATTTCCAATGTCTGTAATTTTACGAGATCTACCCCTAGCAAACCCTCTTTATTGACCTTTAATGAGGTGACCACACTATTTCATGAATTCGGTCACGGGCTTCACGGTATGTTGGCCAACACCACTTACCCGAGCCTTTCGGGCACTTCGGTGTATTGGGATTTTGTTGAACTGCCTAGTCAGATTATGGAAAATTGGTGCTACGAGAAAGAAGCGCTAGAGCTCTTCGCGCATCACTACGATACAGGCGAGCTTATTCCGATGGAATATGTAAAAAAAATTAAAGAGTCGGCCACCTTTCAAGAAGGCATGCAAACATTACGGCAACTAAGTTTTGGGCTGTTAGACATGTCTTGGCACGGTATCGACCCTACTCATATCGAAGATGTAAAACAACACGAGCAAAAAGCATTCGAAAATACTTCATTGTATCCTGAAACACCTGAAACATGCATGAGCACCGCTTTTTCGCATATATTTCAAGGAGGGTACTCTTCAGGGTATTACAGTTACAAATGGGCAGAGGTCTTAGATGCCGACGCCTTTGCGTACTTCAAGCAAAATGGCATCTTCAACAAAGAAATTGCCACTAAGTTCAAAGACTTTGTACTATCTAAAGGCGGAACCGAAAACCCAATGGAACTCTATAAAAAATTCAGGGGGGCAGAACCCAAAGTAGAAGCTCTTTTAGAGAGGGCCGGTCTTCTAGAGCTTAAGTAACAACAGTCACCATTGCAAACGCTAATTTTATTTAACTTTTTGCCCATTACGTAGTCGTTTACGTACATATTTTCTAAATTTACCTGTACCACAGGCCATTGCCAACCATTCGACCTAACCACTTTTATTCAGTTTTTAGATGGGAGAGAAAATGCTACAGGAAAACGACCTTAGAAATTTGAGGGCAGATATCAATGAAGTAGCCAAAATAGGTGTATACCATGTAAATTTGATTACAGGTGAATCTTTTTGGGATTTTGTTTTAAAAGATATATTCGAGGTTCCCCAAGATTTCCAGCCCTTTCAAGGTGCTAGCGATCAATTTTTTCCAGATCCCGAACAATTAAAACTTAAGCACGCTACCTATCAAAAAAGTATTGAAAATAGAACTCCATTTGAAATGGAATTCCAAATTGTTACGGCCAAGGGAAATCACAAATATGTAAAGAGTTTTGGGGACCCCACTATAAAAGACGGCGAATGTATAGCATTCTCCGGTGGGCTAATGGATGTTACCGGCCAAAAACAAACGGAGCATGACCTTATGCAAATAAAAGAGCAGTGGGACATGGCCGAAGATATTGCCCAAATAGGGTACTGGCAGTGGAATATTGCAGAGGATCATTTTAAATATTCAGATAAGTTAAGGGAGACCTACGGCATTAAATTTGGCACTAGAATCGATTTAGAATTGATTCTAAGTAAAGTTCACGAAGATGATCGCCAAATAGTACTATCCAACATTAAAGAGTTTTTAAAGACCAAGCAATTCAACAAATTTACTTACCGTATTTGCCCTAAAGAAGGTGAAACAAGGTTCTTGCAGGCTTACGGCAAGGTGATTTCCAATTCAAAGGGGCAAGCCATCGAAATGGTGGGCACTACGCAAGACATCACTGAAAATCTCTCACAACAACAAGACCTATCCCAAAAAAATCAATTGTTAAGTTTTGCCGAGGAATTGTCGAACCTAGGGCATTGGATCATAGATTTAGAAAAGGGTGCCATAGAATGGTCAGACACCTTATATCGCCTATACGATGAGGAGTTGGGCTCCAAAATAACCTATGAAAGTTTTTTGCAGAAAATTCACCCAGAAGACAGGCAAACTGTTATTGACCATACCAGAAAAGCCATAAAGACAGGAAAAAAACAAGAATTCATTCACAGGGTATACCATCAAGATGGAAGTATTCATTATCTAAAGGTAATTGGCAAGGCCATAACCAATGAACACGGCTGGAGCGTAAAGCTAACGGGGATTACAATGGATATTACCCAGGATGTTTTAAGAACTCAAGAACTTGAAACAAAAAACGAACAACTTTCCTATGCCGAGAAATTAGCAGATTTTGGATTTTTTCAACTTAATGTACAAACAGGAGAAGCTCAATGGTCAAGGAATACCTATCGAATATTTGACATACCATTAGAAGAGACTATTACCTATGAACAATACCTGTCTAAGGTTCACCCAAATGATTTAGAGACCGTTCAGTCCACAATAGAGTCTACAATACAATCTGGCATATTCACCAATTATACGCACCGCACAACCTCAATTGACAACAAAATAAAAACGGTTGAGATTTTAGGTGAAGTCACAAAGGACAAAGACGGCAAAACCCTTTTGTTAAAAGGAACCGTTAATGACATTACAGAAAAGGCGACCAAAGAAAAAGAATTAATGGACAAGAATCAGCAGTTGAAAACTGCTGAAATAATGTCAAAAATCGGTAACTGGAAGTGGAACCTGGCAACTAGAAAAGTGATTTGGTCTGATAATCTTTATGAAATTTACGGTCACCCCAAAGAGAAACCCTTGTCTTACGAGGAGTACCTAAGTTATATTCATGAGGAAGATTATGCTTTTGTGAAAGGCAAAATTGACGAAGCCAAGGAAACGGGAGTCTTTGAAAAACTTACCTATCGCATTAGGCTTAGAAACGGGAACATTAAAACCATTAGCTCTACGGGCACCGTTATTTGCGACGTACAAGGAAAATATTCTGAAATGATTGGTACCTGCCAAGATGTTACGGAGCAAGTTCTTAAAGAACGAGAATTAGAGGAAAAAAACCTGCAATTGAACTTTGCAGAAGAAATGGCCGGTTTAGGCTACTGGAGTTGGAACGTGAAAACGGATAATGTAAAGTGGTCCGATAATGTGTATCGAATATTTAAAAAGGAGATGAATCAGGAAATACGTTTCAATGATGCTTTTGACAGAACCCATCCAGATGATATAGAACCTTTTCAGAAATTTATTAATGAGATTTTTAAAACCAAAACGTTTAAACCTTATCAATATAGAATTGTACTGGATAAAGGCGAACAGAAACATGTTGAGATTGATGCGCAACTGACATTAGATGAGAATGGAGAAATCACACATATTTCCGGAACCGTTCATGATATAACGCAAAGAATAAAAGATCAAGAGGAAAAGGAAAGAAAGAATCAATTACTTGTTTTAGGAGAGCGTATAAGCAAAATGGGACATTGGAGATGGTTTCCTTCAACTAACAAACTGGAATGGTCAGACAACATTTACCTTCTTTACAACGAAAAGATAGGAACACCGGTCGATGTTGAGTTTATGGCCAATCGTATTCATCCTGAGGATGTACCAAAATTATACGACATGATGACACATTGTCTGGAACAAAAATCATTTAAAAAATGGACCCATAGAATTATTCACGAAAACGGTTTCATTTCAACCATAGAAATCAATGGAGAACTTATATTCGACCCAAACGGGAATATTATAGAAGTCTTTGGTACCGGACAGGACATTACCGAACAAATACAAAAAGAACGTGAACTAAAGCATAAAAATCAACAGCTTATTGAAGCGGAAAAAATAGCAAAAATAGGCCATTGGATATGGAATTTGGACTCAGGTATAGCGCAATGGTCAGACAATCTTTACGAAATACATGGCTTTCCAAAAGATACGATTATAACTATTGAAAAATATATAAACAGTATACTAGCGGAAGATAGAGAAATGGTGCAAAGAAATTTGGAGAATATCATTGCAACCAAAAAAATTGAAGAGACAAGTTACCGCATTACGTTGCCACAAGGAGATATCAAGACTATTAGGGGCGTGGGTAAAGTGGTTCTGAATAATTCGGGGGAAGTAACAAAAATGATAGGTACCTGCCAAGATATTTCGGATCAGGTGTCGAAAGAACATGAGTTGCTAGAGAAAAACCGAATGATGGAATTTGCCGAGGAAATTTCCGGCATTGGTTATTGGAAATGGAATCTCAACGATGATGTAATGGAGAAATCTAATAACCTACTTCGCATTTTAGATTTTGATCAAGGTACTTCAATGAGTTTTCCGCTCTATTTGACCCGGGTACACCCAAAAGATATAGATATCGTCATTGCAAAAGCCCAAGAAATTATCACCGAGAAAAAGTTTGATAAATTCAGGCATAGAATTATAAAGCGAAATGGTAGCATTCGAACCATTGAGCTATTGTGTGAAGTAATAATTGATAAATCGGGCCAAGTATCACATCTAATCGGTACGTCGAAAGATATTACCGACAGTATTGAAAACCAACAAGAGCTAATTCAACAGAATCAGCTACTTAACCTAGCCGAAGAACTAAGCGGTATAGGTCATTGGAAATGGAGCCAACTTCGCGAACATCTCGAACTATCCCATAATTTCAATCGAATGTTGGACATTGAGCAGGGTGAAAAATTAAATTACGACGATTTTATGCTTCGAGTTCACCCAGAAGACAGAGAGCTTATAACAAAAAAGGTTTTTCAAATTCTTAATACCCGAAAATTTGAACAGTTCAGTCATCGAATCGTTAAAAAAAGTGGAGCCATCAAGCACCTAGAGGTGGTCGGTGACATATTCACCGATGAAAACGGAGTGGTCGAAATAATAGGGTCGGCCCAAGATGTAACAGAGCGTCGTATGGCAGAAATAAAATTTAGAGGACTATTAGAATCGGCACCCGATGCTATGATCATTACAGACCATAAGGGCCATATAGAAATTATAAACAAACAGGCCGAGCTTTTGTTGGGTTATAGTCCAGACGAACTAAAAGGGCGGCATATTACCACAATTTATCCTAAGAAATTCAGGACTCTTCACGATGAATATGCAAAACAATTTGTTGAAAACCCATCTGATGTTGTAAAGATTCAAAACAAAGAAATTTACATTCTTACCAAGAGCGGACAAAAGATACCCATTATTTTAAGCTTTGGCCCAGTCGAAACAGCCGAGGGCATTTTAGTATCGATTGCCATTAAAGATATTACACAAAGAAAAAAAGCCGAAGAACGTATACTTGTAACCAACAAAAAACTAAAGGAAAACAGTCAGAAATTGAAGGTTCAAAACAAACAACTTTCTGATTTCAATCAAATTACCTCTCACAATCTTAGAGCCCCCGTTAGCAACCTTGATGCCCTGATTGATCTTTATCGCAAAGAAAAAGATGCTGAGAAGAAAGCAATTCTTTTTTCAAAATTCGAGAAAGTAATCGATCACCTATCATCTACTTTAGATACCTTGGTCGAAACCTTGAGAATTAAGAGTGAAACTGCCAAAAGCACTCAAAATATTCGATTCAAGCAAGTGTTACAAAAAACCAAGGAAATTTTGACCGCCGAAATTTTGAATAGTGGGGCTACCTTTCATGCCGATTTTAGTAAGGCCAAAGAAATTAACTACAACGATGTATATTTAGAAAGTATTTTCTTAAATTTAGTAAGTAATGCCATAAAATATCGGTCTGAAGAAAGACCCCCCGTAATAGAAATAATGACCATACGAAAAGATGATAAGACCAAGTTGATAGTAAAAGATAATGGTTTAGGTATCGATTTAAAGCGCTACGGGAGCAAACTTTTTGGTTTGAACAAGGTGTTTCACAGACATCCACAGGCCAAAGGCATCGGTCTTTTCTTGACCAAGGCACAAGTCGAGGCCATGGGCGGCTCCATTTCTGTAGAAAGTGAAGTGGGTACGGGCACTACTTTTAATATTAATTTAGATTAACATCATAAATGAACACTAGGGTTAATGTTTGCATTATAGACGACGACGATATTTACCAGTTCACAATGTCAGCTGCCTTGAATGGGTTTGATGAAGTAAATAAAATCACTACTTTTTTAGATGGGGGCCAGGCTTTGGATTTTATAACAGATAACCTGAAGAACAAAGAAGAATTGCCAGATGTGGTTTTTCTTGATATAAATATGCCCATTATGGATGGCTTTCAATTTATGGAAGAATATGTAAAAATAAAGCCTAATGTAGATAAGGAAATTTCTATCTATATGGTTTCGTCTTCCGTAGACCCTAAGGATATTGCCCGATGCCGAAAAATAGAGGGGATATCTGACTATATTGTAAAACCGATTAAAGAGGACAAATTAAAAGCGTTGATTTCAAGTTCGGAAGATGGTGAAAATCTGTAATTTGAATAAAATAATCAACTGACTAAAAAAGTTATTTACGTCTTTAATAAGAAGAGGTTGCGTGGGGTATCCTCTTTTTTATTTATAGCCATGATAGTAATAATTGACTCCTATAAAATCTCATTTGGCATGAAATGAGTTAATTTTAATCATTCTACACCACCTTAAAAATCAAATAATTAACATATATTTGTAGTTCAATACTCACAATTAATTGGTTCTTCACGCCCTTGGCTTTATAAATTTCTTTTATGTTCAACAGATTCAAACCTTTTGGAAAAGATAAAAGGGGCAAAAAAGCGCATAAAGTTCCACGAAATCTAATCGAAAAGACCAATAAAATTGTAAAGATTGGCATCTACGAGTTTAACAGCAATACAGGAGAGACTTATTGGAATGCCGTATTAAAAGAGATTTTAGAAGTTTCAGATGATTACAAACCCTCATTTGATTCAGTTCTTGGTTTTTGTAAAGATAATCAAACCCGCACACAACTTTCTCGATTAAATGCAAATGCCATTGAAACAGGAGAAACTTTCGAGTTCGAATATTCCGTTATAAGCGCTAAAGGCAATCTGAGACATATTTGGGCATTCAATCAACCCGAGTTCAACGATGACGATAGCTATAGGTTGTATGGTACATTAATCGATATTACTGAACTTAAAAAAAATGAGCAAGCCCTAATACGTAACAAGCATCAGTGGAATTTTGTCGAACAAATGGCCATGATCGGCTACTGGTCGTGGGATGTGGTCATCGATGATTTCAAATGGTCTGATAACGTTTATCGCATCTATGATTTTGAAATTGGCATTCCGATCAACTTTGAACGTTTTCTCAGTAAAGTACACCCAGAAGACCGAGAAATGGTCACAGGCTACGCCGAAGAGTTTAAGCGAACGAAGGTGTTTCGCAAATTCAACCATCGATCTCTACATGAAGACGGCAGCGTTCATATTATTGAAATAATGGGGCAAATTATCGCATCTTCTACCGGCGAAGTGGTAGAAATGGTAGGCACGACCCAAGATATAACTGAGCGAAATCAATATGAAAAAGAAGTATTAAAAAACAACCAGCTCTTGAATTTCACTACCCAAATGACTAAAGTAGGTTACTGGGAGTGGGATTCCGTATCTGATGCAAATACATGGTCGGATACACTCTATCAGATTTGTGAACGTGAAAAGGGTGATAAATTAACCCATGAGACTTATCTCGAGTATACGCATCCTGATGATAGAGACTTTGTAATAGACCAAATCAAAAAGGCTCTTTTAGCAAAGAAGTTACCGGTATTTGAACATCGCCTCGTGGTACCGAGTGGCAACATCAAAATAATTCAAGTAACGGGTCAGGTCAATTGCAATGAAAAAGGTGAGGTAATCGGTTTGCTCGGCACCTGCCAAGACGTTACTGAGATCAATAAATCACAAGATGAATTAATCGAGAAAAACAGATTACTGAGTATTGCGGAAGAAATGGCAATGTTGGGATACTGGACATGGAACCCCCTCAAAGATGAATTTCGTTGGTCAGACAATTTATATCGAATTTTTGGTTTTGAAACGGGTATAGAAATGAGCCTTGAATTGCTTTCTACCCGTGTTCACCCCGATGATCAAGAAAAAATTAAGAACATAACCCTTGAATTTCTTGATACAAAGGTTTTTCGCAAATTTACCTACCGTATTATACGTGAAAATGAAATTCGAACTCTAGAGGTTACTGGTGATATAATTAAGAACAAAGACAACCAAGAACTTGAGATTTTCGGTACCACACAAGATATTACGGATAGAATTAAGAACGAATTAGAAATTTTAGATAAGAACAAGTTTCTCAATATGGCAGAACAAATGGCCATGAGCGGCCATTGGCGCTGGAAGCCTTATACAGATGAATTTGAATGGTCAGAAAACCTATATAAAATCTATGATATTGAAGTAGGCACGAAAGTTACTTCTGAACTAGTAGAAACACGATTTTATCAAGATGATATTAAGATTATTAGAAATCACGTCAATGAGACAATAGAAACCAAAATTTTCAATACATTTTCTCACAGAATCGTTCTTTCGAACGGTGAGATTAGGACGGTTGAAGTTATGGGTGAAGTTTTCAACAACGACAAAATCGAAGAGGTTGAATTAATTGCTCTTACACGTGATATCACCGAACAAAAAGCGTCTGAAAAACGACTCTTAGAATCGAACATACGTCTTGATAAAGCTGCGAAAATATTAACCGCCAAAAATAAAAAGCTGGCCGAGTTCAACCAGATAACGTCACACAATTTAAGGGCACCGGTAAGCAACTTAAATACATTGCTTCACCTATATAAAGACGAAGCAATGGAGAATAACAAAGAGATTCTCTTTGAAAAGTTCGACAAGGTTATCGGTCATTTGACCCTGACCCTAAATACATTAATAGAATCTTTGAATACCGAAAAGCTAAGTTCTGAAGATTTAGAAAGTCTTTCATTTGAAGATATATTAGTGAAAACGGAAGAAATGTTATCTGCTCAGATCATGAACTCAGGGGCCGTAATCAAATCAGATTTTTCATCGGCGAAAAAAATAACTTATAATAGAATTTACCTTGAAAGTATATTTCTTAATTTAGTCGGTAATGCCATTAAATATAGTTCTCCAGAACGGGCCCCAATGATTGAAGTTCGCTCGAGTGTAGAAGATGACAATAGAATCAAACTTGAATTTAAAGATAATGGTCTCGGTATCGATTTAAAAAAGCACGGCCATAAACTGTTCGGCTTGAACAAGGTATTTCATCGGCACCCAGAGGCCAAGGGCATCGGTCTATTTTTGACCAAAGCGCAAATAGAGGCCATGGGGGGTTCTATATATGCCGAAAGCGAAGTAGATGTTGGAACAACATTTTTTATAAATTTTAGCTAACTCAAATGAACGAAAATCTCAACGTCTGTATAGTTGATGATGATGACATCTATCAATTTACCATGACACTCACTCTAGAGTCTTTTAAAGACATTGATAAAATCATAGTTTTTAATGACGGTGCCGAAGCCTTGGATTTTATGTTGAGCAACCTCAACAATGAAGAAGAACTGCCAGACGTTATCTTTTTAGATATTGATATGCCCATCATGGACGGGTTTCAATTCATGGAAGAATATGCCAAAATCAAGCCGAAAGTAGGTAAGAAAATCATTATTTACATGGTATCTTCATCTGTAGACCCTTCCGATATTAAAAGAGCTGAAAACATAAGTGCCATTTCTGATTATATAGTAAAGCCAATTAAAGAGGGGCAGTTGAAATCTATACTTGCCGAATTGAAAGATAATGGTAAAATTTAGATAAAATAAATGCCATTCGCTAATCTTCTAATCACCGTGTAAAAGGTTAAGATAAAGGTAAGTTTAGCTGATTTTCTTTTCCTTTATGGCCATAATCACGAACTTTGTGAAAAAGCATATACATGGTCATATTTGTTGATATGGATGAGGTGATGGCAGATACTTACGGAGCCCATATAGAAATTTACAATAAAGAATTTCAAGAATGCCTAACACTCGAAACCTGTATGGGTCGCGAAGTTTGGCATACTGTACCAGAAGACAGACAATTGAGTGTAAAGAACCACGCTAGAAACAGAGGTTTTTTTAGAGATTTGAAACCCATTGCCGATAGCAAGCCCGTTTTAAGAGAGCTGAGCTTAAGCCACGAAGTTTATATCGCCTCTGCGGCGATGCAGTTTCCTAATTCTCTTGAAGAGAAATCAGAATGGCTCGATGAGCATTTTCCATTTATACCCTGGCAGCAAAGAATTTTATGTGGGCACAAACATATTTTAAAAGGTGATGTTCTAATTGATGACCGCAGTTACAATCTCGAAAGTTTCGAAGGTAGGTCTCTTATGTTCACCTCACCGCACAATGTAAATATTTCTGGCTTCGAACGCGTAGATAATTGGCAAGAAATTGCAGAGAAACTACTCTAACCCTTTTTTCTTGGAAACATAAGCGTCATATCCACCTTTAAGGTCGATCACGCTTTTGAAACCGAGAGAATCAAGAAATTTTGCCGCTTTGGCACTTCGCCCCCCTTTTTTACAATACACGTAAACAGGGTTGTTTTTATTTAGGTTTTTGGTCGATTCTAAAAAATCGTTACCCAACCAGTCGACGTTAATGGCTTGATCAAGATGACCTTCATTATATTCTTGAGGTGTTCTCACATCTAGCAAGACTCCGTTTTCAATTTGGTCAGAAGTAAGCTCCGTAATCGATTTTGGGTCACCTTCTTTACAGCCAAAAAGGAATACCGCGAACATCAACAGTAAAATGCAATTTTTCATTTAATTTATGTTTTAGAAATGGTTGCTGTTTATAAAGTACGAAGGCCAAATAAATCATCCCATTTCAAACTTAACTAATTTCAAGTTTTGATGTTGCCACCAATATGAAAATAATTTATAAAAAAGGGGAGAGAGATTCGTAGAAACCTATCGTCACTTTCAGAAATGGAATCATAAAAACAAATTAGAATTAATTCAGTTCATAGTAACTTTTAGTATTGAAAAATTAAACATTGCCCATGTTCTTATCAAGAACGAAGTTTCTCTTGATGCATCGTGTTCTAATCACTGAATTCAACGATAAGCACCGCACTATTGTTTTAATCACATACTTATCATGTTCGCAACGAACTATATTCTATACTTTTTTGTGAAATTTCTGTGATATGTATTTGTTTATTTTGAATGAGACTCATTGTGCATTTATAAAAAATAGATGTCATTTTGTTTAGAGCAAGGGTTTAATCTTAACTAAAAGGTATGGTAGCAATAAAGTATCAGGGCAGTGAAGCACAAAATATGCACGTTGTTAAATCAAATTCTCGTAATTTTGATCAGGATCAAACTACAATGGCAGAAAACCGTTTACAACCCCATACTTGGGTAGATGCATATGCCGACTATCTGTTCAATTATGCGATAGCAAGAATTAGCGATGCCGAAATGGCCAAAGATTTGGTTCAAGAAACCTTTTTGGCAGGTTTAAAATCTGCGAAAAATTATAAAGGTGATGCCGCTGAACGCACATGGTTGATTGCCATACTTAAACGTAAGGTTATCGACCATTATCGCAAAATCAACTCAAAAAAAGGAAAGGCAGAAGTTCGGGTCAACTATAGTGCCCAGACCGATGCGGAAGGTGATTGGTTAGAAGAACAGGTATCTGATCCCTTCAGCAACTTTGAACACAGTGAACTCGAGAACGAAGAATTAGGCATGGCAATCCAGTCTTGTATTGGCAAATTACCTAAAAAGCAAGCTCAAGTTTTTACCATGAAAACGGTACAAGGTATTAGTACCGAAGATATTTGTAATGAACTTGACATCAATCCGTCTAATTTGTGGGTAATGATTCATAGAGCTAGAACATCTCTTATGGGGTGCTTGAACCAGAATTGGTTCTAGGTGAAAAAGATAAAAGCTTCAGGTAATTATCTGTATTCCGTTCTAGTGAAGAATGACCAATATAATCAAGCCTACAACAACGAACATACTAAACGGAATAAAGAATAAAACTATGATGATATCTTGCGAAAAAGCCGCTATCATTTGTAACAAAACCCAATATCGAGAGGCTACCTTCTTCGAAAAGGTGAAGCTCAGGTTTCATTTACTCGTATGCCGCACTTGTTCTAAATTCAGTAAAAAGAACACGCATTTTACTTCACTTTGTGACCAGGCCAATCTTCAAAGCCTATCGAATAAAGATAAAGAACTAATGAAGAACAAGCTTGAAATTAAAGACCGATAAGACCTTGTGCAGTTAGATGAAACCCCCATAGCACAATCGGTATTGATTCTACCCAAAACGAAGAAAAATAACGCTTTTGTTTACGCCTTGTAAAGAACATCAAGAAACCGAGAGCTAAAAAGAGTACACCGGCAACTACTAATTCACCCATTGTTACCGAGTCTTTCAAAAGCACTAAGAAGAAAAGTGGCATGTTGACGAGTGCCCCTATAATTTTAGTCTGACCCACACCAAACCTTTGCGGTAAAGTTTGTAGCTCAATATCATCATATACCAAATCTCGAATTTCAAACGGTATAATTAAAATAAACACGAACAAAAACCGCCTGATTGCTTCGACACCTGTATCCCACCAGGCCACCACACCCGAATCAAGTGCCGGAAGCACTACAGTAGTACCTGACCAAACCAAAGCTACAACGAACATCTTGATACCGCCCCAACTTCTGAGTTTTCGAGAATGGGGTAATACCGGTAAGGTATAGATAAGGGTTAAAATAGAAAGAAAAACTAGGGCAAACCAAATTTTTCGAGGAAGAAAATAAGCATGGTACATTGCAAAACCAAAAGCAATAAAACTCGCCCCTTGAATATTCTTATGGTATCTATTGGCTACTAGAATATACTTTTTGGCCTCTACACCATATTTCATAAAGTTATAACATACGATAGTTCCAAAAAACAAGAACCAAGCAAGATGTTGGTCTATACTTATTTTGAGAAGGATGCCGGTTACATTGACCATGGCAAATACCGCAAATGCCACATGAATACTAGCATCGATATAAAAGTCGAAAACACGCTGTAACCACTTCATTAAACAAATGTAACTAAAGTGTTTATAAGGTTTATTTATGGTTAAAAACTTTCTTGCCCTTAATCGTTAAATGGCACAATTTATCTCAATTTATGCCTAATTTTGCACATCTTTTTATTTAGACTTTTATGAAGACAGATGTATTTGCATTACGCCATATTGGTATTAAAGGTGAAAATCTTGAACAAATGCTTGAAACCGTGGGCACCGAAAGCTTAGAGCAGTTGATTTATGAGACTTTGCCAAATGATATTCGCTTAAAGAAGCCCTTGCAGTTAGATGAGCCGATGAGCGAGCATAAGTTCTTGGCACATATGCAAGAACTATCTGAAAAAAATCAACTTTATAGAACGTATATCGGCCTGGGGTATCATGATACTCTAACGCCTTCCGTTATAAAAAGAAACATTTTAGAAAACCCCGGGTGGTATACCGCATACACTCCTTATCAAGCAGAAATTGCCCAAGGTAGACTTGAGGCCCTATTAAATTTTCAGACCGTTGTCAGTGACCTAACAGGTATGGAACTTGCCAATGCCTCTTTATTGGATGAGAGTACCGCCGCGGCAGAGGCAATGACAATGCTTTATGAAGTTCGAAGTCGAGATCAAAAGAAAAACAAGGTTACTAAGTTTTTCGTTTCAGAAGAGATTTTACCACAAACGCTATCCCTATTAAAAACGAGAGCAACGCCCATTGGTATTGAATTGGTTATCGGCAATCATGCTGATTTTGATTTCAACGATGAATTTTATGGGGCTATTTTACAATACCCTGGAAAATACGGGGAAGTTTTCGACTATGGCGAATTTGTTTCTAAAGCCAAAGCCTCTGATATTAAGGTAGCCGTTGCTGCCGATATATTGAGTTTGGTTCTTTTGACTCCTCCAGGTGAATTAGGTGTAGACGTGGTTGTAGGCACTACACAACGTTTCGGAATTCCGTTGGGGTATGGTGGGCCGCACGCAGCCTACTTTGCGACGAAAGAGGCCTATAAAAGAAATATACCCGGTCGTATTATTGGGGTTACCAAAGATTTAGATGATAAACCAGCCCTTAGAATGGCGTTACAGACCCGCGAACAACATATAAAAAGAGATAGGGCTACCTCGAATATTTGCACAGCTCAGGTTCTTTTGGCCGTTATGGCAGGTATGTATGCCGTGTACCATGGTCCAAAGGGATTAGAGTATATAGCAAAAAAAGTACACAATACAGCAGCAACATTATCAAACGCCTTAGAAGAATTAGGCCTGGTACAGACCAATAGCACATATTTTGATACCATCTGCATCAAAGCAGATTCTTCGCTTATAAAACCTATTGCCGAAAAACATGCGGTGAACTTCTTGTATATTGATGATAAAACCATTTCAATTGCGGTAAATGAGGCTACTTCTTTAAAAGATATGCGTCAAATTATTACCGTTTTCGCTGAAGCCCTGAATAAGAAAGAAATTGAAGTATCAAGCCTTCTAGAAGCATCGTTTCTACCCCATAATCTTCGGCGGTCTTCAGATTATCTAGAAAACAAAGTATTCAATTCGTATCATTCAGAAACCGAATTGATGCGTTATATCAAGCGGTTAGAGCAAAAAGACCTCTCTTTAAACCATTCTATGATTTCTTTGGGCAGTTGCACCATGAAATTGAATGCGGCTTCAGAAATGCTGCCGTTGAGTATGCCACGTTGGGGGAATATTCATCCATTTGTACCTGTAGAGCAAGCGGAAGGGTATCAAATCATTTTGAAAGAACTTGAAAAAGATCTTTCAACAATTACTGGTTTTGCGGCTACCTCACTTCAACCGAATTCTGGCGCTCAAGGCGAATATGCAGGTTTAATGGTCATTCGTGCCTATCACGAGTCTATCGGTGAAGGCCATAGAAACATTTGTCTGATTCCGGCATCCGCCCATGGCACCAATCCGGCATCTGCAGTAATGGCAGGCATGAAAGTGGTTGTTACAAAAACCGATGAGAAGGGCAATATTGATGTCAACGATTTAGAGGAAAAAGTAGTCAAGTACAGCGATAATCTTGCAGCGCTCATGGTGACCTACCCTTCCACGCACGGTGTGTTCGAATCATCGATAAAACATATCACTCAACTGATTCATGACCATGGCGGACAAGTTTATATGGATGGTGCCAACATGAACGCCCAAGTAGGTTTGACCAATCCGGCGACCATTGGAGCCGATGTCTGTCACCTAAATCTTCATAAGACCTTCGCCATACCCCACGGGGGTGGCGGACCAGGTGTTGGCCCCATTTGTGTGGCCGAACAATTGGTTCCTTTTTTACCGGGCAACCCTGTAATCAAAACAGGTGGTAATGATGCCATAACCGCTATTTCCGGAGCGCCTTGGGGCAGTTCGCTGGTCTGTTTGATCTCTTACGGTTATATTAAAATGCTTGGGGAGCAGGGTTTAAGACACTCTACCGAAGTCGCCATTCTAAATGCCAACTATATCAAAAATCGACTAAGCGGAAGATTCGATGTACTTTATACCGGTGAAAAAGGTCGAGCAGCGCATGAAATGATAATCGATTGTAGACCTTTTAAAAAGAATGGTGTAGAGGTTACAGATATTGCAAAACGTCTTATCGATTATGGTTTTCATGCTCCAACAGTTTCCTTTCCGGTAGCGGGTACTATTATGATAGAACCAACTGAGAGCGAGAGTCTGGCCGAATTAGATAGATTCTGTGATGCCTTGCTTTCCATTCGAGAAGAAATCGATTTGGTTTCAGCGGAGAATTCAAATAACGTGTTACGAAATGCGCCACACACTTTAGACATGATTACAAGCGACACTTGGGAGCTGCCCTACTCTAGACAAAAAGCGGCCTTTCCCTTGCCGTATTTACAAGAAAATAAATTTTGGCCGTCGGTGCGAAGGGTAGACGATGCCTATGGAGACCGTAATTTAATGTGTACCTGCGCGCCCATAGAAACATACATAGAAGCATAGAAACCCTTATTACAAAGGGGATAGAAGCCTTTCCTCTACCTAGGGGAGGCTTTTTTAATGGAATATATCTTTCCTAAATACCTGTTGAGCATCGTATTAATTATTATGCATGCATAATATTCATCTTAATTTAGATTACCTTCTGAAAATAAGTTAAACTACGATCATGCCTATAGCCATTACCGGTACCGGAAGCTACATTCCATCAACAGTTATCACCAATGAAGATTTTGAACAACATCATTTTCTCAATTCCGACGGTTCACCGTTCACTCATAGCAACGAGGTAATCATCAATAAATTCAAGGCCATTACCGGTATTAAAGAGCGGCGCTATGCGCATAGTAAACTCAACACCTCAGACTTAGCTTTTTTAGCTGCGGAAAAGGCTATTTCAGATGCCAACATCGATAAAGAAACCATCGATTATATAATTTTCGCCCATAATTTTGGTGATGTTGCCCATGGGCAGAATCAGAGTGATACACTACCCAGTTTGGCAACTAGAGTTAAACATCACCTTAGAATTCAAAACCCAAGTTGTGTGGCTTATGATATTTTGTTCGGCTGCCCGGGGTGGATTCAAGGTGTTATACAGGCCGAAGCATTTATCAAAGCGGGTATTGCGAAAACCTGCCTTGTTATCGGCGGCGAAACTTTATCTAGAATAGTCGACCCTAGTGACCGAGACAGTATGATTTACGCCGACGGGGCGGGAGCGACCATTGTACAGAATATTGACAATGGAGGAGAACTGCTGTCACATGCCACTGCCACGCACACCTATGAAGAAGCGTACTATTTATTTTTTGGCAAATCGTACAATGAAAAAAAAGATGATACCAAATACATCAAAATGTACGGCAGAAAAATTTATGAATTTGCCGTAACGCATGTGCCTTCGGCAATGAAAGATTGTCTAACAAAAAGCGGTGTCGAAATAGAAGAGGTCAAGAAAATTTTTATTCATCAAGCGAATGAAAAAATGGATGAGGCCATTATCACACGATTTTATGCATTGTACGATAAAGAGCCTCCCAAAGGCATCATGCCCATGAATATAGGTGAACTTGGTAACAGCTCAGTCGCCACGATACCCACACTTTTTGATATGGTTCGAAAAGGAAAAGTAGAAAACCAACAAGTTCAAAAGGGAGATGTTGTTATATTTGCCAGTGTCGGCGCTGGTATGAACGTGAATGCCATTGTCTACAAAGTTTAACTTTTTAAGGTGATTAGACCGAACGTTTTGGGCTTAACACCTGAAACATTTGAAAACTAAAATGTACGAAAACACCTATCCGAATAAACGCTTTCAGCATACACTATCTTTTCTTAGAAAACATATAACAACAGAACAAGGTATTTTAGATTTGGGGGTTCCGAACCCATTTTCAAAAATAATGGTTCAAGAAGGCTATCGAGTAGAGAATACAAAAGGTGAAGACCTCGACCTAGATTTCTCTACCGTACAAAATTCAAATGCTGAAGTTGTAACTGCATTTGAAATATTCGAACATTTGCTTGCTCCCTTTAATGTTCTTAGAGAGTTGAAGTCGAAAAAATTAGTAGCGAGTATTCCCTTAAAATTATGGTTTTCCCCTGCCTATCAAAGTAAGAACGACCCTTGGGACCGTCATTATCATGAATTCGAAGATTGGCAGTTCGATTGGCTATTGGACAAGGCCGGGTGGGAAATAAAGGACTCCGATAAATGGACCAACCCTGTTAAAAAAATAGGCATCCGACCTTTACTGCGAAGCTTTACACCTCGGTACTATATTGTTTATGCCGAGCGGAAATAATTTTTAAATTGGCCAACAATGCCCATGAGATACTATATTGTTGTACCTGCACATAACGAAGAAGAGTTTCTTGCCGATACATTAAATTCGGTTTTAAGGCAGACTTTACAGCCTTCGAAAGTAATACTAGTAAATGACAACTCTACCGACAGCACAGATTCTGTCATGAATCAATTCTTGGGCTTGAGTCCCATTTTTACTAAATTGAATACGAATTCTTCTGATGAACATTTACCCGGAAGCAAGGTTGTAAATGCTTTCAAAAAGGGACTGGAATTGCTTGATGAGGATTTTGATTTTTTGGTCAAGTTGGATGCCGACCTCATTTTACCTGACAACTACTTCGAAAAAATAGCTTATATCTTTAGAGGGCAGCCCAATGTTGGCATCGCCGGAGGTTTTATTTATGAACAGGACAGTGAAGGCCATTGGAAACTGAACCACCCCATGGACAAAAATCATGTTCGAGGAGCTTTCAAGGCTTATTCTAAAGGTTGCTTTAAAGATATTGGAGGTTTGAGAAGTGCCATGGGTTGGGACACGGTAGATGAACTATTGGCAGCTTACCACGATTACGATACTTATACAGATGATAACCTTAAAGTAAAACACTTACGACCCACTGGGAATGCATATAACCAAAAAGCGAAACTTTTGCAGGGCAAAGCCATGTATACCATGAGATATGGTTTTGTCATCACTCTCATCGCTTCTTTAAAAATGGCTTTCAAACAACGTAAACCTCGAGCATTTAGTGATAATATGTACGGTTTTTTTGAAGCGAAAAAAGAAAAAAAATCGTTTTTGGTCACTACTGAAGAAGGCCAATTTATAAGAAATTTACGGTGGAAAAATATAAAGAACAAACTACTTTGAGCTTACTAATTATATCCAAACAAAAAATGCCCGCCATCAAGCGGGCATTTTTTGATTATAATGGTCAAGCACTTATTAAATACCTAACTCTTTCTTTACATCTATCAATAGGTCTTTGCCCTTTGCTACGATTAAACCACTACCTTGTTGAGCATCGATTACATAATCGAACCCTTGGGCCGCTGCCACCTTCTCGATAGCCGCCTTGGCCTTATCTGAAATAGGTGAGAATAGCTCTTGCTGTTTCTTTTGCAACTCTCTTTGTGCAGCCTGCTGTGCTTCGCCAATGTTCTTTTGAACACCTTGTAATTCAGCAGCTCTTTTTTCGTTTTCTTCTTTAGATTTTGAAGTCGCTTCATTCTCATACTGCGTATACTTATTTCTAAGTTCCGTCATAGAACTTTCGATATCCGCATTATAAGTTTCAGAAAGTTTCTTCAATTCAGCCTCAGCAGCCTTCATCTCCGGCATTGCGCTCAACAACTGGGTAACATCGATATGGGCTACTTTGCTCTGAGCGTTAACGAACCCGGTAAATGCTACAAACAATACAATAGCTGCGGCGATTTTCTTTACGTTTTTCATGATACTGATTCTAGTTAAATATTTGAATGTTAATATATGGTTATTTTACTTTATTCAGACAAACATACTTAACCATTTAGTAAGTTTACCCTTCTGTATTATCACTTTCCTCGTTTTGCTCTCGTTCCTCTAACTTGGCTTTTCTCTTAGCCTCACGCTCTTCTAGCAATTTTTTTCTTCTGGCCTCATAAGCTTTCTTGCGCTCTTCCCTTAGTTTCAACTGCTCCGTTCTCTTCTCATCTGCAGTTTTCGTTCTGGCCTCTTGAGCCTGCTGAGCCCTTTCTTGTCGCTCTTTAAGCGCTTCACTTACTTCTTCTTCAACCGGGTCATCTTCAAAATCATCTAACTTGCTTCTCGCCTCTTTTTGCTTCGGTTTGCTTACCCTTCTAGTTCGTGCGATACCCCTCAATACTAAGTCGCTGATATCGTGTCGATTTTCGGAGTACAACATTACAACATCCGCAGATTTATCAAAAATAAAATCATACTTTTTATTGGCACCTATTTTCTGTACTTCGTTAAAAACTTGATCCTGTATCGGCTGAATCAATTGTCTTTTTTGCAAAACCAAGTCACCTTGAGGTCCAAATCGGTTCTGTTGGTACTCTACAGTTTCTTTTTCAAGAATCTGAATTTCTTCTTCACGTTCGGCAATCAGCTCATCGGTCAAAAGAACACGTTCTGCCATAAGGTCTTTTTTCATCTGCTCGACCTCTGCCTGCTTTTGTTCGACCTCAACTTTCCATTTACCTACTTTGTTAGCCAATTGTTCATTGGCCTCACGGTATTCTTCTACATTTTCTAAGATATACTCCATATCAACGTAGGCAATTCTTACCCCTCTTTGGGCATAGGTATAAGCGGCACATAGTGAAAACGCCAATACTAAAAGAACGTTCGATTTAGTTTTCATTTATTTAATCGTTTTATACAATAGAAAATATCGTGCCAAAATTACTAAAACTTTTAAAATGAAGGCTTTAGCGTTGTCACGATTCTTTTGTTAAAACTGCTGGCCGATAATGAAGTGTGTTTGCCACCCGCTTGGTCCGTTGCCGATTGAGCTTGGTAAGAGGTCTTCATCGAACCCATAACCGAAATCAATACCCAATAAACCAAATGCCGGCATAAAAATACGTAGCCCCACTCCAGCCGATCGTTTTATTTGAAACGGATTAAATTCCTGAAAATTGTTGAAAGCATTACCTCCTTCTAAAAAAGCAAGTCCATAAATGGAAGCTGAAGGTTTTAAAGTCAATGGATATCTAAGTTCCAATGAGAATTTATTATAGACCAAACCGCCACTATTGTTATTCTGCGCCAGTGGGTCGAAAGGTGTTATCGATTGGTTCTCATAACCACGAAGCTGTACGATATCTCGGCCATCCAAAGTAAAATTACCTAGCCCATCACCACCAACAAAGAAACGTTCAAAAGGCGTATCACCGACATCATTGTTGTAATTACCCAAGAAACCGAATTCGGTATTTGTACGAAGTACCAACTTGTCAACTAATGTTGTATACCAATCTCCCTTAAATTTAACTTTGTAGTATTCTAGCCACCTGAAGCGTTCTTGATCAATTTGCTCTAACTCATCTGTCTGGCTTTGATTTAACCCGCCTTGTTCAATTCTAGCTTCTTGCAATTCGGTACTTCTGTCGCGTAAGGATTCAAAATCTTTATTTCCGAAGAGAGAATACGGTGGCGTAAACTTAGCTGTAATTTCGAAGTTAGATCCTCCCCTAGGAAAAATTCGACCACCTGAAATTGCATTTCTTGTAATACCCAATGTATAAGCAATCGAATTCGCCTTGCCATTACCAAAATTAAATAGACCAATATTGTAATCGTTGAACTCATACAACTGATAACTTAACGCATGGGATATCGTGAAGTAGTCATCAGGCCATTGAACACGTTTCGCCAAACCAGCAGTAAGGCCTGTAATGGCAAAGCCCTGGTCTTTATTCACCTCTATTCTATTACTGGTAGAGTTGTTATAATCGACTCCAAATTGTTGGGTTCTAGAAAGGTTCAAACTAAAACGAACCGGTTTTTTTCCGCCGAACCAAGGTTCTGCAAAATTCAAACTATACACCCTAAAAGTTCTACTTGCTTGCACGCGCATGGCAAAAGTTTGCCCGTCACCCATAGGCACTGGCTTATAGGCCTCGCCATTAAGAATATCTTTAATAGAAAAGTTATTGAAAGAAAGACCTAAAGTACCAATAAAGCCACCGCCACCATAGCCTCCTTGCAATTCAATCTGGCTGGCACCAGATTCTACCAAGTTCCATTTCACATCAACTGTGCCCTCATTTGGGTTGGCATTTTGAATGTCAGGACTAATCTGCTCAGCATCAAAATAACCCAGTTGTTGAAGCTCTTGAATGGTTCTAATAATATCGCTCTTATTATACTTATTACCGGGTCTAGTTCTTAGTTCACGATAAATCACATGATCATTGGTACGGTCGTTACCCACCACTTCAACGTGGTTCAAGAATGTTTCTTTGCCCTCTATTATTCGTATCTCGAAATTGATTGTATCGTTCTGTGCAGATATTTCAACAGGGTTTATAGTAGAAAAAAGATACCCATTGTTTTGGTAGAGATTCGTTAAATCTTCTGCATCCGGTTTTGAATTATCAGCGATACGCTTACGTAAAAGAACTCCATTATACGTATCCCCTTTTTTAATACCTAGAACGGATGCCAATTGTCGGTCTGTGTAAACGCTATTACCTACAAAATCGATTTCACCAAAATAATACTTATTACCTTCTTCTAGATCAAACTTTATGTTGATATTGTTTTCGTCTACCTTAATAATAGAATCTGAAATGATTCGGGCATCGCGATAACCGTTCTCAGCATATTTATCGATCAAAAGCGATAGATCATTATCATAATCTTCTTCAATGAATTTAGATTTTTTCCAAAAACGCCAAAATCTTTTTTCTTTCGTCTTTTTCATGGCATTTCGCAGCTTTCTATCGGAAAGCTGTTCATTACCTTCAAAAATCATCTTTTTAATCTTGACCTTATCTCCCTTATCGATATTGATAATCATTTTTTGGGCGTTGGTCTGAGAAGTATCGTTTGCAACTACAATGGAAGCCTTCGCATTAAGATAACCCTGCTTCTTATATTTATTCTCAAGATAGTTTTTGGTGTTCGCGATAAGGCTTTCAGTAATTTTCTTACCTTTTTTAAGGTCGGTATCCTTAATTATATCATCTACCTTTCTTGGTTTGATCCCATTGACCTTAACATCGGAAAGTGTTGGCCTTTCGGTTATATGAAGCTCAAGAAAAACTTTATCGTCTTGTATATCAACCAAGTCGAAACGAATATCTCTAAACAGTTCAAGACCCCATAGCTTTTTGATGATTTCGCTAAGTTCATCACCAGGAACCGTAATCGGCTGCCCTACCCTTAGCCCCGTATAGGTCTTTACGGTCTGTTCGTTATAGCTTTGTAAGCCGGTAACCTCAAGCCCCCCTAAAATATACTTTTTACCATCGTCAAAAGATAGCTCTTGGGCGAAAGTAAATGTTGATATAAAAAGTAAAAGGAGTGTGATTAAAGGTTCACGAGATATGAACCTTTTCATATCTTTATTCAATGAGTTGTTCGCTGGTCTTTCCAAATCTTCGTTCTCTGTTCTGATAACTTTTAATGGCTTCTGCCAAATGCTCTCTGCTAAAATCGGGCCAATATACGTCAACAAAATATAATTCCGCATATGCTATTTGCCAAAGCAAAAAATTGCTGATTCGATGCTCACCGCTGGTACGGATCAGCAAGTCTACATCAGGCAAATCATGCGTGTAAAGATGAGTATTAATAATGGTTTCGTCAATGTTTTCAATTGAAATTATATTATTTTTAACTTTGGAGCTTATCTCTTTCACAGCATTTTTTAACTCTTCACGAGCTCCGTAACTAAGGGCCAAGGTAAGGGTCATACCTGTATTTGCCCTCGTCTTTTCCATAACCTCGTTCAACTCTTTAAAGGCTCTTTTCGGCAATGACGCGATATCGCCTATGGTATTTAAGCGAATGTCATTCTTAATAAAGGTCTTCAACTCTTTCTTCAGTGAAGAAACCAAAAGTCTCATTAAAGTGTCTACTTCGATTTTAGGCCTTTTCCAGTTTTCGGTAGAAAAAGTATATAAGGTAAGATATTTGACTCCTATTTTAGCACAGTTTTCGACAGTTTCTCTAACCGTACGCACACCATTTTCATGGCCGAAAACCCTACGCTTCCCTTTTTGTTTGGCCCAACGGCCGTTACCATCCATAATAATGGCAAGATGTATAGGTAAATTCTGTTTATCTATCTCGTCGAGAACATCCATAATAATTCTATAAAAAACAAACTGAAGAAAAGAACACCTTTACTCTTTTGAACCTATTCAAAACAATCCATACAAGGCTTTCTACCAAAGGTGTAAGTTAAGGTTAATCCTGAAAAAACGTACCAATCATCGTTAAAAATATTACCGAAATGCAGGTCTCCAAGTTGCTGACTAACATTTAGTTTGGTCGGGTTGCTACCATCTAGATTATCGGTAAATGTATACCGAGCACCTATCTCGGCGCCTAAAATCAAAAACTGGCTCAATCTATATTTTGCACCTAAGGTCATTGGTATCGCAAAAGAACCATCTTTTTGTGAGACGCTCAACATTTCGCCTCCATCAAAATAATCATAGTCGTACCTAAAGTAAGTTAGACCGGTATATAAATATGGAGTAAAAGCCGGGCCAAGTCTATGAAGGTTATATTCTACAAAATTAAATTCAAGACCTGCAGAAGCTTCAAGTATAGAGTTATTGGCCACATAACCGCGCTGTTGCCTTGAGGGATCGCTAGATTTCGTATCATCGGCGGTGAATTTACCATAGATAACACTTGCACGCCATGCATAGCGCTTGGCCTTGTTCCATTTAAATAGCCCCCCAAAAGCAATATCGGAAGGTAGTACATAAGTAGTGCGCCCTACATCTCCAATATTATTGGCTCCACCCGCAAACAACCCTACTTCATAAGTCTGTGCGCTTAACTGTCCAATCGAACAGAACAGTAAGACGATAATGAATCGCTTCATATATAAAATTAGTTTGCGAATATAACAATTGCAGACAACTGTTATATTGAACCTTTTGAACTTTTACCCACAAAAAGTTCTACCAAGTTCATTAATGCTCTCACAAGATAAACAGCATTTGCAGTATTTTATTGCCTGCCAATTTATCAATTACGGCGATCTTCGCCCCAAAGCAATTTGTTGCGTAAGGTTTTTAGAAAACTCTCTGAAGCGAACTCAATCATTTTCACGGTAAAATCTGCCTTTCTCACCAAAATTTCTTTGCCGTTCTCTACCGAAGCTATCCTAGAATCCAGTGAAATAAGATGATTTTCTTCTCTACCGGAAACCCGAAGCCGAATTTCGGTATCGTCAGAAATCACCAAAGGCCTTGCATTGAGATTATGTGGAGCAATAGGAGTCAACACTAACGATTTTGCGGTAGGCTCTATTACGGGGCCACCACAACTTAAAGAATAACCTGTTGACCCGGTAGGTGTAGATATTATTAATCCATCTGCCCAATAAGAAGTTAGGTACTCTTTATTAAGGTACGTCTCAACGGTAATCATCGAGGTGGTATCTTTTCTACTTATCGTAATCTCGTTCAGTGCAAAGTTCAATTCGGTCAACTCTGGAATACTCGATTCTGCACTCACCTCTACCAGACTTCGCTCTACAATAGAATAATTGCCTTCTACAAACTGCTGAACGACGTTCTGCACCTCTTCTTTATTAAAAGTAGATAAAAAACCAAGGCGCCCCGTATTCACACCGACCATGGGCACACCCGAATCTTTCACAAAAGTAGTGGCTCTTAAAATAGTTCCATCTCCACCAAAACTAACCAATATATCGAATGATGCATCAAGACCCGAATGCTGATTAAAAGTAGCATATTCTTGAGCTATGGTGTTTGCGGTAAAGAATGAATAAAACTCTTCTTCAATTACTACATCGGCCTCATGCTTATGAAGTTCGTTCAACAGCCGCGAAACATATTCACAAGTATCTTCTTGATACATTTGACTATAAATGGCAACTTTCATACACTAATTTCATCTTTGATGATCAGGAGAAAATCCTCCTTCTACAACAAAAATAACTAAAGCGAATCTGTAAATAGAAGTTTTACAAAGTAATTACCACAAAAAAACTAGACATTAAGATACTTATCTAAATAGTCAGATCGTTCTTTTAAATCTTGCAAGAATTGATCATCGCTATTTCCGAAAATAACATTGTAATTATACCTACGGAAGGTTTGAAGAATATCATTTAAATCAGATGAAGAAACCTTTATGGTTATCTGAATAACATCGTTTCTTGAATCCGTTATAAAAGCCCCGATCAATTTGGTGTTATTACTCTCTACGATTTGGGCGATTTCACTAAAGGAGTAATCTTTTATGCCTTTTGCGACCACAATTATACCACCAGGTTCGGTGAAAAACGGAGTATCTATAAAAACACCAACAATATCGGTAAGGTCATAATACCCCTCTACCCTACCGTGATCATCGATAACCGGAACTATGTTTGCCTCGTTTCTCGCAAACGCCTCTAATACATCTAACCAACCGGTCTCTTTTCTTACGAAAAACGTATCTAACTCGTATCGGTATTGATCGACTTGCTCAGAAACATCAAAATTCTCAATGTCATCTTCAGCAAGTAGACCTAAAAAAACATCGTTTTCTACCACCGCCACATGAGAAAAAGTATTCTCTTTAAAAAAATCGATAACAGGTGAAAGAGAATCTTCAACTTCAAAAGCAGGAATATTCGTCAATATGTGTGATTGGATCTGCATAGCTCTGTCTATTAAACGCAAAATACTAATTTAAAGTCTCAAAAGGCATGCCTAATTCGTATTTTTGTGCTAAACGGTAAAAACCATCGGTAAATGACGAAACTCAGTGTCAACATCAATAAAATCGCAACGCTAAGAAATGCACGTGGCGGCAATATGCCCGATTTACTGAAGGCCGCAATGGATATTGAATCTTTTGGCGGTCAAGGAATCACAATTCATCCTCGACCCGATGAGCGACACATTAAATACCAAGATGCTCGAGATTTAAAAAAAGTCGTTACTACAGAATTGAACATAGAGGGCAACCCCGTATCTCAATTTATTGATTTGGTTTTAGAGGTTAAACCGGCGCAAGTTACTTTAGTTCCCGATGCGGTCGATGCCATCACCTCCAATGCTGGTTGGGACACCCTAGAACACAAAAATTTCTTGAAAGACATCATATCCACCTTTAAAAACGAAGGTATTCGCACTTCTATTTTTGTCGACCCAGCGGTAAAAATGGTCGAAGGCGCTGCCGAAACCGGAACCGACAGAATCGAACTTTACACAGAAAGTTATGCGGTAGCCTACGGTCAAAACAAACATCAGGAAGCTGTCGCCCCCTTTACCGAAGCTGCCATTGCGGCACATGCATTGGGCCTGGGTATAAATGCAGGGCATGACCTGAGTCTTGATAACACAAAATATTTCAAAGAAAATGTACCAAACCTTCTAGAAGTTTCAATTGGGCATGCGCTCATATGCGAATCACTCTATTTAGGTCTAGACAATGTAGTAAACATGTATTTAAATCGATTAAAATGAGCGAGACACTCCATTCGAAAATAATTGGCGAAGGGCAACCTCTATTAATTTTACATGGTTTTCTAGGGATGTTGGACAATTGGAAAACTTTGGGCGGTCAATATGCCGAAGAAGGCTTTGAGGTTCATCTAATCGATCAACGAAATCATGGCAAAAGTTTTTGGTCTTCTGATTTTAATTACGATTTACTTGCTGGTGACCTAAAGGCCTACATGAAAGAACACCACATTTCAAAAGCTACCATTATTGGCCACTCGATGGGAGGTAAAACAGCAATGCAGTTCGCCTGCACTTATCCAGAATTAGTAGACAAACTAATCATTGCCGATATCGCCCCTAAATATTACCCACCTCATCATCAACCCATAATTGACGGATTGAACAAGTTGGAAATCGAAAATATTTCTTCACGAGGTGAAGCCGATAAACAACTTTCTGAGCATATTTCAGATTTCGGTACCCGGCAATTTTTACTTAAAAGCCTGTATTGGGTTGAAAAAGGAAAGCTTGGGTTTCGGTTCAACCTAGAAGTGCTGAGCCAAAAAATGGAAGAAGTGGGTGAAAATATAGGTTTTACGGAGACTTTTGCCGGCCCTACCCTATTTTTACGCGGTGACCGTTCTGAATATGTTATGGAGGGTGATATGCCCGATATTAAAAAACATTTTCCTGCAGCACAGTTGGAAACTATCAGTAATTCTGGGCATTGGCTTCATGCCGAAAACCCCAAAGAGTTTTTCGAAAAATCGATAGTATTTCTTGTCGACTAATTAGAGACTTTAAAATATATCTTACTTTTAGAAGTATCACAAACTTGCAGATTATAATTTTAAATCATTAATTATGAAACTCATACTAAGAATTCTTCTGAGCGCCCTAGCCGTGGTTATTTTATCCAAAGTGCTTCCAAATGTATCAGTCGACAGTTATATTACGGCTATTATTGTGGCTGTTGTACTTAGCCTTTTGAATTTTATCGTCAAGCCTATTCTGGTTATTCTCACTTTACCGGTCACCATTTTGACCTTGGGGCTTTTTCTTCTCATTATTAATGCAATTATTATTTTATTGGCCGATAACCTCATCGATGGTTTTGCCGTTGACGGCATTTGGTGGGCACTTTTATTCAGTCTCTTATTATCTCTTTTACAATCAATACTTTTCTCGGTTTTAAAAGAGGATTAAACATCTTAGCGACAGATTGAATTTCAATAACTTAAAAAACTTGGTAGGCTTCATTAATTATAGTATTTTTGCATCCCATTTTCTGGAAACAAAAAGAAGATTTAGATGAACATCACAAAAGAACAGATCGACGACTTGAACGCCGTCGTAAAAGTAGCCATCACTAAAGAAGATTATCAAGATAAAGTAGATGGTATATTAAAAGATTACCGCAAGTCTGCGAACATTCCCGGTTTTAGAAAAGGTAATGTACCCATGGGCTTGATAAAAAAGCAGTACGGTAAAGCCGTTTTGGTAGATGAGGTGAACAAATTGCTACAAGACAATTTGAACAAATACCTTACGGAAGAAAAATTAGATGTTCTAGGTAATCCCCTTCCGAAACAGCAAGATAATTTCGATTGGGACAAAGAAGAACTTAACTTCGAATTCGAATTAGGTCTAGCGCCTGATTTTGAAGTACCCCTAAAGACCAAGAAACCACTGACTCAATATAAAATTGTTGCCGACAAGAAAATGGTCGATGAGCAAGTTGAGCGTATTCTAAAGCAATATGGCAAGTTGGTCAGTAAAGATGAAGTGGCTAAAGATTACGAGGTTACTGGCACCTTCAAGAACGAAGAGGAAGAAATCGACAACAAATCGACTCTTGAACTAGACAAAGTAAAGAGCAAAAAAGCGCTTGATGCACTAAAAGGCAAAAAAGTCGGTGATTCAGTAACTTTAAAGACAAAAGGTCTTTTCAAAGAAGATTACCTTCTTTCTAGTGTTTTAGGTATTTCTCAAGAAAAAGTCGAAGGTCTTGATATCGAAACCACTTTCACCATCGAAGAGATAAATGAGCGTGAATTAGCTACTATGGACCAAGAGTTGTTCGATAAACTTTTCGGTAAAGATGAGGTCAAGTCAGAAAAAGAACTTAAAGAACGTATCAAAGAAGATTCTGAAAAGCAGTTTGAACAGCAGGCAGATCAAAAATTGCTTAACGACATCACTGAGTACTTCATCGAAAACACAAAATTTGAATTGCCTACTGATTTCTTGACCAAATGGATTCAGATGACAGGTGAGGAACCTCTTTCTGAGGAACAAGCCAACGAAGAGTACGAAAAATCGGAGAAAGGACTTCGTTATCAATTAATCGAAGGAAAAATCATCAAGGATAACGACCTTAATATCGAATTCGACGAATTAAAAGAATTTGCCAAAGGCTTCATTAAGTCTCAAATGGCACAATTTGGTCAATTGAATCCGCAAGAAGAGGAATTGGACAATATCGCTGCAAGGGTGTTGGGCAACCAAGATGAAGTGAAGCGTTTGTCTGAACAATTAATGAGCCAAAAACTGCTTACGCTTTACAAAGAAAAAGTAAATCTAAAGGAAAAGGAGATTACTTACGAAGACTTTGTGAAGGAGGTCTACGGTTAATTTTCCGGAAAATAATAAGTATCTTTACAGTGCCGGAAATTGATTTTCGGCACTTTTTTTTATCTTTTACCTTCGGGTATTTAAACATTGAACGAAAACATGGATTACTCTAAAGAATTCAAGAAATACGCTATAAAAGACCAAGGTATTAGCAGTACTTATTACGACACTATTTTAAGCAGTATGTACCCTGTAGGCTTAACACCTAATATTATTGAAGAAAGACAGATGAACGCTGTTGCCATGGATGTCTTTTCTCGATTGATGATGGACCGAATCATCTTTTTAGGAACCGGCATCAATGATCAGGTAGCAAATATTGTTCAAGCACAGTTGCTGTTCTTGGCCAGTACCGATTCTGCTAAAGACATTCAAATATATATCAACTCCCCTGGTGGCAGTGTATATGCTGGTCTTGGTATCTATGATACCATGCAATTTATCGCTCCTGATGTTGCTACGATATGTACGGGTATGGCTGCTTCAATGGGCGCAGTATTACTATGTGCAGGTGCCAAAGACAAGAGAAGTGGCCTACCACATTCTCGGGTCATGATTCACCAACCCATGGGCGGGGCACAAGGTCAAGCCAGTGATATTGAAATAACAGCTCGCGAAATTCTTAAACTCAAACAAGAGCTTTACGAAATAATAGCTAAGCACTCGGGCCAAACCATCGATAAAGTTAATGATGACAGTGATCGTGATTATTGGATGAAAGCCGAAGAAGCCAAAGCCTACGGTATGATCGATGAGATTTTAGTAAGGGGCAAAGAGTAATTTCGACCAAACATCGAATAACAAAGGTTTTCAACTGAAAGAGAAAACCAAATCGAAAAGAAATTCGTTTCTTTTTGATTGTAAGCACATATATATGGCAAAGGAAAATTTAGAATGTTCGTTTTGTGGAAGAAAGAAGCCTGAAACCAATTTATTGATTGCTGGTTTAGATGCGCATATCTGTGACCGTTGTATCGAACAGGCTCATGGTATAGTTGCGGAAGAATCTAGACAAACCAAGACCAACGATCTTTCATCAGAACTTACCCTCAAGAAACCACTTGATATAAAAGACTTTTTAGATACTTATATTATTGGGCAAGAACGTACCAAGAAAGTAATGTCGGTAGCAGTTTACAATCACTATAAAAGACTTCTACAGCCTAAGTCTAAAGAAGACGATATAGAAATTCAGAAAAGTAATATTATAATGGTCGGTCAAACAGGCACGGGTAAAACCCTCATGGCCAAAACCATTGCAAGAATGCTCAACGTACCCTTGGCTATCGTAGATGCCACGGTATTGACCGAAGCGGGTTATGTGGGTGAAGATGTTGAAAGTATTTTAACGCGTCTATTACAGGCAGCTGATTACAACTTGGAAAAGGCAGAACGCGGTATCGTTTTTATTGACGAAATAGACAAGATTGCCCGTAAGAGCGACAACCCATCGATCACTAGAGATGTGTCTGGCGAGGGTGTTCAACAAGGTTTGTTGAAATTGCTTGAGGGTACCGTGGTCAATGTACCGCCAAAAGGCGGTAGAAAACATCCGGATCAAAAGTTCATCGAAGTAAATACGGAAAACATATTATTTATCGCAGGTGGAGCTTTTGACGGCATTGAGCGGGCAATTACCAAACGCTTGAATATGCAGGCTATTGGTTATAGTGCCGCTAAAACAGATGATGGTCTTGATCAAGAGAACATGCTTCAGTATATTATTCCGAAGGATTTAAAAGAATTCGGACTTATACCGGAAATAATAGGAAGGCTTCCTGTTCTGACGCATATGAACCCTCTTGATGCCAAAACGTTGAGAGCTATTCTAACGGAACCAAAGAACGCCATCATAAAACAGTATGAGAAACTCTTCGGAATGGATGATATCACATTCACTATTACCGATCAAGCTTTAGACTATATTGTTGAAAAGGCTATTGAGTACAAATTGGGCGCGAGAGGCTTACGTTCGCTATGCGAAGCAATCTTCACTGATGCAATGTTCGAGATGCCAAGCAACGGTGATACCGAATTTAAGGTGACCAAACCGTATGCCGAAGACAAATTATCTCGAGAAACAATCAAGAAGTTAAAGGCAGTTTCCTAAAACAGGGACACCTTGTTTACGTAAAATTTACGAATAGAAATCAAAAAGAAAAAGCGGTTTAATTAAACCGCTTTTTCTTTTTTAGTTTTCTTTACTTTCTGTGTAACCTTATCCAGAAGATCTAAGCACACTTTCTGAATTATTTTATCATCGGTGTACATGTTATGACCAAAGCCTGAAATCAACTCTGCTTTAATAGCCAATTTTTCATACCAATTGGCCTTAGGCCTATACATATCGCTATCTCCGAAGATAACATCGATAGGGCAATCAGGTTTAGTTTCTTCTGACCTTATACGTGTTGAAGAAACCGTGTACAACGACTTCATAGGTAAACCTTGAATACCTGCTTTCCAAGCAATGGCACCTCCCATACTAAAACATAAATAATGAGCGGGCTGTTTTTCTTTATGAAGTAGATGGGCTACTGCAGTATCAATTCCACCATTTACAAAAGCATTGTGTATGTTCTCTTCAGAATTCACGGTAAGCTTTAGATTGGCCAATTGCTGACTGTCGTAAAACGTGATGTCGAAATATTGCTGAAGATAGCCTAAGTACGAGGTTATCCAGAGGGCTTTTTTTGCACCCCACATATCGGATACGATTACAAGTCTTTCAGCCATAATTTTATAGTTTAAGATAGTCGAAGTTAATGTTTAGCAATCCAATTTCATCAATAAACGACAAATCTTACTATTTAATTGTTCATCTGAAGTAATTCTTCGATATAGTCCCTCTTATTCGATAATCTCGGAATCTTGTGCTGCCCCCCCAATTTATCCTTAGCTTTTAGCCAGTCATAAAAAAGGTTTTGTCTTGCAACATGAACTTTTGGTCTGTTCAGGGTAATATTGTTATAACGCTTGGCCTCATAATCTGAATTAAGCGACTTTAGAGCATTGTCTAGAAATTCAGTAAAATAATCAAGGTCTTCTGGCGGGGTTCTGAATTCAATAATCCACTCATGTGCGCCCTTTTCCTTACCCTCCATAAAAACTGGGCCAGCGGTATAATCTTTAATTTCACTACCGGTTTTCTTGCATACACTCTTTAAAGCCTCCTCCGTATTTTCAATAATCAACTCTTCACCAAATACATTTATATGATGTTTGGTTCGACCGGTAACTTTGATGCGATACGGATCCGTTGAGGTAAACCTAACAGTATCGCCAATCTTATACCGCCACAGCCCTGCATTAGTTGTTATGATTATGGCATAATTCTCTCCAACCCTAACCTCCCAAAGAGGCATAGCTTGCTCGCGTTCGGTGCCATAGGCATCCATCGGAATAAACTCGTAAAAAATACCATAATCCAACATCAGCAAAAGGTCATCGGCGCCATTGCGGTCTTGAATCGCAAAGAAACCCTCCGAAGCATTATAAATTTCGTAATACTTAAAACTCTTTCTTGGAAACAATTTTTTATATTGCTCTTTATAGGGGTTGAAGCTAACCCCACCATGAAAATAAACTTCTAAATTTTCCCAAACCTGAAATAGATTTTCCTTACCTGTTTCCTCGAGTACGTTATTGAGCAAAACCAACATCCAAGAAGGCACGCCGGCCAAACTTGTTACATTTTCTTGCCTACTCTCTTCAATTATCGCTTTTAGCTTACTTTCCCATTCACTCATCAAAGAGACTTTGTTACTAGGGGTGCTGCTAAATTCTGCCCAAAGGGGCATATTATCGATAAGTATAGCCGACAGATCACCAAAGAAGGAACCATTGTCTTGATACAATTCTTTACTACCTCCCAGACGTAGACTCTTACCGGTAAACAATTGAGAATTTTCGTTATTGTTTAAATACAGGCAGAGTAAATCTTTACCAGATTTATAATGACAGTCTTCAAGAGCCTCTGAACTTACTGGTATAAATTTGCTCTTTGCATTAGTGGTGCCACTACTCTTTGCGAACCATTTAATAGAGGTAGGCCAAAAAAGATTTTGCTCACCTCTTCTCGTTCGTTCGATAACTGGTTCTATTTCTTCATAACTAACAATGGGTAAACGCTCTCGAAAGGTCTTATAATTTTCTATAGATTCGAATTCATATCTCTGACCGATTTCAGTGTCTTCAGCGAAATCAAGTAGCTGTTGCAATAACTCTTCTTGAACTTCTTCTGGATATTTGAGGAAAAGTTCAATTTGATGAAAGCGCTTTTTGAGCAACCAAGAAGCAATAGAATTAAAGAGCGGAATCGCCATTTTTGGGTATATTTAACCCGCTAAAAATAGCTTTAATACTTATCATTTTCAAATCAATTATCTTTTATGCAATACGAAGGGGTATTACGAAAAATGCAAACTGAGATAGGTAGTCCTATTCAATATTATATGGTGTTCGAGAACGATTTCTTGAATGTCAATCAGGTATTGGACAAAGACTTGCATATCAGTTTCAAAAAATTTCAGTGCCTCAATTGCGGACAAGACCGACCCATTTATCGCCAAGGCTTCTGCAAAAACTGCTTTTTCGAAATTCCTTCGGCAGGTGATTGGATTATGCGACCTGAGCTCAGCACTGCACATTTAGACAAAGAAGATCGTGATTTAGAATTTGAGAAAAAGGTTCAATTGCAGCCACACATCGTATACTTGGCAAACTCGAGTAATATAAAGGTAGGCGTAACCAGAAAAGGCCAAGTACCCACGCGGTGGATTGACCAAGGTGCTCATGAAGCTATTGAAATTGTAGAGGTTCCGAATCGCTATTTAGCAGGTATCACCGAGGTCGCTTTAAAAGACCATGTAGGCGATAAGACGAATTGGCGCAAAATGCTTACGAACGAGGTTAAAGATGAAAATTTGGTCGCTTGGCGTAATAAGCTAAAGACTTTCATTCCTAAAGAAGCTGAAGAATATTTTATTGCGTCGAATACAGAAACCAATCTTGACTTTCCTGTATTGCAATATCCATTAAAGGTCAAAAGTCTAAATCTAAGTAAGACTCCGACCTATTCCGGAAAATTAAAAGGTATCAAAGGACAATATTTTATTTTCGAAGACAATACAGTTTTTAATGTTCGGGGCAATGAAGGGCTCTATATATCCCTAAACATACAGTAATTTATATCTTAATGAAGTTTCGTTATTGAGCGATACGGGCAAAAAGAGAGCGTATCGAATTAAGGTAAATCTAGAGCACCTATTATCTTGCCATTTATTGATTTTTAACCCAAAACTACTGCAATGAACAACGTTATAAAACTAGCAAACAGACCCGAAGGTAAACCACAACTAAGCGATTTTGAATTTGGAGAAGAAGAACGCCCGCAACCAAGTGAGGGTGAAATTCTTCTCGAAGCAAAATACATATCTGTCGACCCTTACTTAAGAGGACGTATGAGAGATGTAGAATCTTATATTGCCCCTTTTGAATTAAACGAACCTATGGAGTCTACTGTTGTTGCAAAGGTTATAGAGTCAAACAATTCAAATTTTGATAAAGGTGAATTTGTTTTTGGAATGCTTAAATGGAAGGAGTTTCAAACATCGACCGGTAACGGATTGAACAAAGTAGATCCTGAACAAGCACCGCTTTCGGCTTATTTGGGCATTTTAGGATTGACGGGGCTCACAGCTTATATAAGTCTAGATAAAATCGCCGACCTCAAATCGGGAGAAACTTTATTAGTCTCAGGCGCATCTGGAGCAGTGGGTAGTACGGTCGGTCAGATAGGAAAAATAAAAGGATGTCGTGTAGTAGGTATTGCGGGTAGCGATGAAAAATTAAGTTTGATGAAAGACAAATTCGGATTTGACGAGGGCATCAACTATAAGAGTACCGAGAACATGCAAGAAGCAGTAGCCAAAGCCTGCCCTGATGGTGTAGATGTTTATTATGATAATGTGGGAGGAGAAATACTAGATGCAGCTCTAAATAACATTAATAAAAACGGAAGGGTAATCAACTGTGGCGCCATCTCTTTGTACAATGAAAAAGAGACTCCGCAAGGCCCTCGCCACGAAGGTATCTTAGTAAAGAAAACGGTGCTTATGCAAGGCTTTCTGGTAAGGGACCACGCAAAGGAATTCGGCCCTGCAATTCAGCAATTGGTACAATGGCTTCAAGAAGATAAAATCACCTATGAAGAAACGATTGTAGAAGGCTTTAAGAATATTCCACAAGCCTTCTTAGACCTGTTCGAAGGGAAGAACAAGGGAAAAATGGTTGTTAAAATATAGCTTATCGATATATGGGCGATAATGATGCACAAAAGAGTAGATGGCCGCTGATAGTATCTATAGTATTACTTGCATCGCTTGTGCTCTCTTATTTTTTGATTCCGTCTGTGGAAAACTTTTTCAACGAAGCTTGGTCTGTTTTAACGAGCGGCGAACAAGAAAAAACCAAGAATTGGGTAAAACAGTTCGGGGCATGGGGGCCAATAGTACTCATCTTTTCAATGATTGCACAAATGTTTTTAATCATTGTACCGACTATTATGCTGATGGTAGTTTCGATAGTCGCATATGGACCTGTTTGGGGCAGTCTCATAGTACTTGCTTCTGTGTTTTGTGCATCTAGTGTTGGGTATATAATCGGTAAATTTTTAGGCCAAGGCCGGGTTGAAAAGATTATCGGCCGTAAAACAGAAAAGAAAGTAGAAGATTTTTTAGATGATTATGGTTTTTGGGCCGTAATTATAACCCGCCTCAACCCCTTTTTATCGAACGATGCCATCAGTTTCGTTGGTGGTATTTTAAACATGGGCTATTGGAAATTTATTGGAGCGACCTTAGTTGGTATAACTCCACTTACGCTATTCATCGCTATTTTAGGAAAAAGTACCGACAACCTTAAAACCGGATTACTTTGGGGTTCCCTTATCAGTCTAGCCATTTTTCTTGGTTATATTTGGTGGGACAAAAAGCGAAAGCAAAAATAACTTCCTACTGAAGCTCTTCCCTACAGTTTTTAAGCTTTTGTTTACTCGTAAGGTCATTTTTTGCCAAATCTGATATTGTACTCCTCTATTTTAAGAAATAGCTAAAAGACATTGAGTACGGTACTATTTAGAGATATATGCTATAACTTCAAGGTGCAAAATCATCTATCATGCAAAAACGCACCTTCATCAAAAGACTGGGACAATTAGCTCTGGCATCACCATTTACACCTCACTTGAGCTATAGTCAATCTAGATTGACTATAAATGGCAAACAACCATGTGTTGAAACGGATGATTTTTGGCTGAAGATTAGAGCTGATTACGATATAAAGCCTGATTACATAAACCTTGAAAGCGGATATTACAATATAATTCCAATACCTACCAGACAAAAGCTCGAAGAACATATTAAAATGGTAAACTTTGAGGGCGCTTACTACATGCGTACAGTACAATGGGACAACAAAAAAGCTGCAGCTGCCCGATTAGCGAAATTGGTGAATTGTTCCCCAGAAGAACTAATCATTACAAGAAATGCCACAGAATCTTTAGATATGGTGATTACCGGTTACCCTTGGCAAGAGGATGACGAAGCCATTATGGCAGAACAAGATTATAGCTCTATGTTAGACCAGTTCAAATTGGCCGCTAGAAGATATCACATCGTCAATAAAGTGGTTTCAGTACCCAATCACCCCGAATCAGACGAGGAGATTGTTCAACTTTACGAAAACCAAATTACCCCAAAGACCAAACTTCTTTTCATAAGTCATATGATTAATATCACGGGGCATATCCTACCAATTAAAAAAATATGTGAGATGGCCCACCGGTATGGTGTTGAAGTTCTTGTAGATGGTGCTCACTGTATAGGTCATTTTGATGTTAATATTGAAGAACTTGACTGTGATTATTATGGCACCAGCCTTCACAAGTGGCTTGCGACCCCACTAGGGGCAGGATTTCTATATGTATCTAAGAAAAAGATTCGGAAAATTTGGCCATTGCTAGCCGATCATCACAGAGAACCCAACGATATCGCTCGGCTGAACCATACCGGAACGCATCCGGTATATACAGATTTAACCATTAATGATGCTATCGACTATCATGAAGAAATTGGTGTCGAACGTAAAGAAAATCGATTACGCTTCCTTCAACACTATTGGACCGATACCGTTCGCAATATTAGCGGTGTAATCGTAAACACGCCAATCGATAAAACAAGAAGTTGTGGTATTGCCAACGTAGGCATGGCACACTTAGAACCGCAAGAATTGGCAGATACTCTCTTGAACGAATTTAAAATTTTTACTGTTGCCATTCATGGGGCCAACGTACACGGTTGTCGAGTGAGCCCTAATGTTTTTACCACGACCGAAGAACTTGACGAATTTATAAAAGCCTTGAAAACAATTGCCGCCAGGGCTTAATTGCCCGAGTCGCTATCACTAGACTTCTTCTTGCCGCCCAATAGGCCTCCAAGAATATTCTTGGCTTTCTCTTTTACGACATCTTCATCTTTTTTAGGAGCAACGCTATCGGCGTTGGTTTGAGTCGTATCTTTTTGTTTTCCACCTAAAAGTCCACCAATAACATTTTTCACATTTTCTTTAGTAGCATCGGTTTTCGTCGAATCGGATGCATCTTTATTTTTGTTCAGTACGTCACCTATTAAATCTTTGGCCTTGTCCTTACCCTTATTTATGAGTTTCTGTTTTTGAATCTCTATCAACTGACTAGTCAGCGATTTTATACCTGCGGTCAAATCTGTAGTCACATTAGGGCTGGTATAATTGCCCCCAATATTTGCTGCGACCGGTATGGTGAGATCCTCAAGACTGTTATCATCAATTTGCGCAATCAATTTGTTCACCTCTGCACCCAAATATTTGGCGGGCACTTGCATTGTAGCCTTATAATTCAATTTCTTATCAAAAGTATGGTTACCGTCTACATTGATGGCTATGTCTTTATAATTGAGTGTAAAGGGCTTCACACTTACCAAACCATTCTCAAAAGACAATTTGGTTTTCAGGTCGTCTAGATTCAATTTTTGCAAATCTATAAAGTCTAATTTTCCATCTAAAGCGGAAAGTAGAGGGGCTTCCTCGGCATTAATTTCGCGAGTCATTACATTCGCCAATATATCACCGCTTAAGGTTAGCAAATCAGGTAATAGGTCATCGGTTAAATTTCCTGAAAGGGCAATGTCGGAATCTAGTTTTCCTTTCAAAATGTTAGCGATGGGCGCAATTGACTTGAACAGGTCAAGTGACTGAAAGGTTTCTCCGATTTCCAGCTTATCCATATCAAGCTTCATGGCGAAAGTCGGAGTTTCATTTTTAGTGGAAACCTCACCATTAAATGCCATTTTTCCATCGAATATAGATGATGTCATATTTGACAGAGTGGCTTTTTCATCTTTTATGCGAAGGGTACCCTTAACATCTTTTAGAGTAAGGTTGTCGTATAAAACAGTATTGGCAGATACATTAATAGTTGCATCTAAGAAAGACGGAATCTTAATTTTTTCTTCCGTAGTCGATGTGGTAGCACTCTCTTGTTCCTTTGCAGAATCATTGGTCTTAACTTCCGCTTCTTCTACCATAAAATCACTGAGAGCGAAGGTGTTAGAATTCAAATCAAAATTACCCTCTACCTCTTCATCGTTGAACATAAAGCCTAAAAGGTTATTTATAGTTCCCTTGGCATTGAAATCGGTTTGACCTGTGGTTCCGCTCAGTTCGTTTAAGCTTACTGTTTTTGGATTAAAGGTCAAACTTGCAGTTTTCAATTTCACCGGATTCGGAATTTCCTCTGAACTATACTCAAAATCGGTAACACTTAATTTACCGTTAGTTGTAGTATTAGCATATTGCTCCTTTTCGATGGATGCCATATCAAACGATGTACTTACATCTGCTATCAACAGACCTTTTAAATCTAAATCGGCCGGCACAGGATATGCTTTCTCAATATTCGCCAGATTCATTTTACCGTCTATATGGGCATTGACCTTTGTATTACCCATTAATTCGGTAATTTTTGCATTCATATTGAACTTGTCTTCATCGATCATAAAAGACAGCCGATCTATGTTTATCTGAGTATCTTCAACGATACCCGATGTATTGTTGATTTCCGTATCTATAAATACATTTCTTACTGATTTTGGCAAGTCGGGGTATTTGAATGAAGCATTCTCTGAGTTTATCTTAATATTGAATTTAGGAATGTGCTCTTCGTCTACAATACCGTTGAATTCACCTTCGACCACAAAATTTCCTGTGGTCTTAACGTCTTCAATATTTTTAGAATAGGTTTCAGGTATTACCGCTAAGAAATTCTTGAAATCGGAAGAAGGGGTTTTAAAGCTTATATCAATTTCTTGATTGGTTTCATTCACTTTAATAAATCCGTCAAAAACCAAAGGAAGTTGGTTTACAAAAGCCTCGTTTTTCAAAAAAGAGTATTTGTTCTCATTTAAGTCGATACCAATAAGCGCATCGAGTTTAATCTTATTTTTATTCAGGTAGTTGGTACTATCCATCTCAAAAGAAACCATGGCATCGGTCTGGGTCTGAAGTTCCGATTTCGATAGAGAAAGGTCACCGGCACCCTTATGTTGCATATCAATAATTTCAAGTCGCATACCGGTCGAACGGTCGTCATAGATTATTCTTGCATTGGTAATCTCATAAGATTCTAGATCGAAACTAAAGCCGTCTGTCGCATCACTGGTCGTAGTTGTCTCCGTAGCCGATGCATCTTCTTTAGCAATATCAAAGCTGGCATTCTCTTCTTCATCAATAGTCATGTTCAACAGAGCACCATCAACAATAAGACTTTTGATTCCTATAGGTTCTCCTGCCCCTTTAAACAGTTCACCTAGACCCATCTTTAGCGCGAGCTCATTTGAAGCGAACAGAGTATCACCTTCAAAAGGTGCCTTGTTCACTAAAGAAACTTTTTTCAAACTAACCTCAGCATTTGGAAAACTAGCGATAAGACTTAAATCGGCCTCGGCAAAATCAAGGGTTCCGTTTACATTGTTGTTCACGTTGTTTTTAATAAGGTCACCAATCTTAGCCTCTAAAAAAAAGGGGGCCGCAATCAATATGCCGACGATGAGCAAAACAACAATTCCTATAATCTTGAGTATTCTCTTTTTCATATCAATAACAGATTCGAATTTCAATACATCCCTTGAATAAATTAGGGCAACATATCGAAATTTCTTTTTACTAATTGGCTCTTTTCTAGAGTTTCTTGATTGTATCGATACAACTCTAAAATCTAAATGATATTATACATCGAGCTCAATTTCTTGGCCAATGTCTAATTTGAACCGTTTTCTTAATAGATATACGAAGAAATAGAGAAAAGGAGTGTCTATAAATGCTATAAAAATCTTAAAAATAAATCCACTTACCACGAGTCCGAAAAACAAATCCCAAGGCAGCACTTTAAAAACACAGAGTAACCCTACCACCGTAAAGGTATCTATGAACTGTGATAGAAATGTCGAAAAATTATTACGCACCCATAGATATTTGCCCTGGGTCAGCCTTTTCCAGAAATGATAAATAGCAATATCGATGTACTGGGCGAAAAGATAGGCTATCATCGAAGCAAGTACAGCAATTGGCGATAATGCGAAAACCTTGGTGAAGATTTCATCGTTCACCGGTGATGATTCGATGGCCGGAGCCATTTCGGCCAATAAAATGATGCCCATAGAAAAGAAGGAAGCAAAAATACCCGCTGTAACAATCTGATTTGCCTTTTGTCTACCGTATATCTCTGAAATTAAATCGGTAATCAAAAAAGTAATCGGGTAAGGCAATATTCCAACGCTTATTTCAAAGAGCGAAACACCATATATGGTAAACTCTCCGAACGGATTCCAATAAAAAAACTTCTGAAAAATAAGGTTTGAAACCACTAAAGACGTAATGAACAAAGCACCCAGATATAAGTAGATTTTGTAAGCAAGCCGCTTATCTTTTACTGTCATAGGCCTTTTTCTGTATCAATATCTATAAAGTGAGCAATTAAACCGATGAACGGTCGTTATTGCAAAACAACAAAAATAACCTAAAAATTACCAAGCATGAAAAAAACAATAATTACCGGGGGATTGCTCTTACTAGCGATAAGCGGTATCAAGGCCCAATCTTACATTGGGTATCTTTCAGATAACTATAGTGGGGTACATGGCGTTATCAGCAACCCTGCAAATATTGTAGACTCACGGTTCAAGACCGATTTCAATATTGCGGGAGCAAGTGCTTTTTTCGGTAATGATTATTACGGAGTAAAATTGGGAGACGTTCTTGATGCGGACTTCGATTTTGACGAAAACGGAAATAAATCTGCAAAGAACGAGAACAACCTATTGGGTAATGCCGATGTTCTTGGGCCCTCATTCATGTTCAATATAAACCCGACCAACTCCATTGCCTTGTTCACCAGAGGTAGAATAGGTTACGGCATCAACAAAATAAATGGTCAAACCTATGAGAGCGTAGCCAACGGTTTTGATGAAAGTGAAGATTTTTTGGTGAACGAAGATGATTTTTATTTAACTGCCAATGCTTGGGCAGAAATCGGTCTTTCTTATGCCACAGTTCTAGTGAACAAAGACCAACACTTTTTAAAGGGCGGGCTTTCGTTAAAATACCTACAAGGTCTCGGTAATGCCTATGCCAGTGGTAGCGATGTAAATGTTGCCTACGATGCAGATGGCTCTGATCTTGGCGGCGGTAACACTACAGGCAGTATTGCTTCTCAAGGTGAGGTTAGCTATGGCCATAGTCAAAACATCAGCGAAGATTTTGATGATTTCGAACTTGAAATCGTTGAGGGAGCCACAGGTTTTGGTGCCGATCTCGGTTTTATTTATGAATGGAGACCCGATTACGCATCTTACAACTCGACCAACGGTCAAACTTTTAAGCACCTGAATAAATACAAGTTAAAAGTCGGACTTTCTCTGACCGACATCGGTAGTATAAACTATAAGAATGGCACTGAAAACATATATAATATCACAGGTACTGTCAATGAAGATGATTTTGAAGACCAAGAGACCATTGAAGAACTTCTTGAAAACCTCTATACCCAAACAGGTTCTGGCGCCTCTTCAAAATGGATGCTGCCCACAGCCCTACATTTAAATATTGACTATAATTTAAGTAAAAGATTTTATCTGAACCTTAATGGAGACCTTTCCTTAAGTTCCGCAACCAAAACAAATGTAAGCCGAATGGCCAATACGGTATCGCTTACCCCTCGTTTTGAAAGCAAATGGTTCAGTTTTTACATGCCTGTAGGCGTAGTACAAGGCTCAGGAGCCCAATGGGGAGCCGGTTTAAGAGCAGGGCCGTTATATATCGGTTCAGGGTCGGTACTTTCATTACTGGTTAGCGATAACTCAAAAGCCGCCGATATCTATGCCGGTTTGAAAATACCGATTTATCAGGGAAAACCTAAAGATAAAGATGGAGATGGAATCGTAAATAAAGAAGATGCATGCCCAGAAACTTTCGGACCGATTGAAAACAATGGATGCCCATGGCCAGATACCGATGGGGATACTGTTTTAGATAATGAGGATCAATGCCCAGAAGAAGCTGGGGAGGTTTCGAACGACGGTTGCCCCTGGGTAGATTCTGATGGCGACGAGGTTTTAGACAAAGATGATAACTGCCCAGAAGAAGCAGGACCTATCGAAAACAATGGTTGCCCCTGGCTTGATACCGACGGTGATGGAATTCTTGACAAAGACGATGAATGCATAGATAAAGTAGGTACGGTCGCCAATAAAGGTTGCCCAGAGGTTACCGAAGAAGTGCAGAAGTCATTGAACGACTATGCAAAGACCATTTTGTTCAATTCCGGAAAGGCGACAATTAAGGTGGAATCAACAGAGGCCCTAATAGATATCATGGAGATTTTAAATGAATACCCCGATGCCAAATTCACTGTTGAAGGGCATACCGACAGCATTGGTAGCGCAACTACCAATCAAAAATTATCGGAAGCCAGAGCGCTTTCGATAAAAGATTTCTTAGTAGAAAAAGGTGTTGACGCCTTTAGACTTTCAGCTGTTGGTTACGGTGAGACCAAACCTATTGCTACCAACATGTACAAAGATGGCAGAGCGAAGAACAGGCGTGTAGAGATCAATTTGGTCAAGTAAGGTTAATAATTAGCAAAATACGAACGCCCCGAAATATCGGGGCGTTTTTTATGAAGGTCAGAATTTTTTCCTATTTAATATCTAGAACAAAAGGCATTCTTGCCTGCACTCCTTTTTGATCCATAGCGCGTTTTACTTCCTTTAAGATAGTATGGGCCTCTACCCCGATTTCATCTTTAATAAGATCATTTTTGATTTTGGCACTAGCTCCACCTAAATCCTCCATAAATCGCTCCAACCCTGATTTATATTTCGGGAATTTTTTAATACCATATTCGTCAAGTTCGGCCATTTTTGCAGCTTCTTCAATAGCATCATCTAAATTGCCTAATTCATCGACCAAGCCCACACGTTGAGCATCTACCCCGCTCCACACCCTGCCTTGGGCCAGACTATCGGCCTGAGCCATTGAAATGTTCCGCCCTTGTGAAACCCGCTGTAAAAATGTATCGTAAGTACTTTCTATACCTTCTTGAACCACCGTTCGAAAACCATCGTTCATAGGTTCGTACAAAGAGTATTCTACCGAATTCTTATTTGTACCTACCTGCTCGGCATTAATGCCTATATCTTCAGCAAGCTCTGCCATATTGGGCACCATACCGAAGACTCCAATAGACCCGGTCACCGTGGTGGGTTCTGCAAAAATTTTATCGGCCCCGACTGCAATGTAATAACCACCCGAAGCAGCAACATTGCCCATAGAGACCACCACTGGTTTTACTTCTTTGGTCAACTCTACTTCGCGCCAAATAATATCAGAGGTCAATGCACTGCCCCCAGGCGAGTTCACCCTCAAAACAATGGCCTTTACATCGTCATCTTCCCTCGCTTTGATAATCGCTTCATTTATGATGCCCTGCCCAATTACATCTGGGCCACCTTCACCATATAAAATTTCACCTTGGGCGAAGACTATAGCCACCTTTCCTTCGCCTTTTTTGATTTTCTTTTTGTTGGAACGAATAACATAATCTTCTAGCTGAACTATATTCAAATCTTTATCATCTTCGAGACTAAGAGCTCTTCTCAATTTCTGTTCATACTGGTCAAAGAAAATGACATCATCTATCAAACCTGAAGCCATGGCATACTCTGGCGATCGACCACCGAGGGTGTCGGCAATTATATTTAGATTCTCTGCGCTGATATCTCTACCTCTTGAAATATCATCGACCATCGAATTCCACAAAGAACCGATCAGTTCTTTTATTTGCGAACGATTGGCTTCGCTCATTTCATTGGCAATGAAAGGTTCTACGGCGCTTTTGTATTTACCGTGGCGAATAACTTCCATTTTCACTCCCGTTTTTTCCTGTAAATCTTTAAAGAAAAGTACTTCCGAAGAAAGTCCTCTAAAATCAAGGGCCCCGACAGGGTTCAAGAAAATAGAGTCGGCCACACTGGCGAGGTAATAATCTTTCTGAATGTAAAAATCGCCATAGGTGTATACAAACTTACCGCTCTCTTTAAAATCTTCGAGTGCCCGGCGAATAGCTTGAGTCTGTGCCAGACCGGCAATGATAAAATTGTTATTGATGCTGATTCCTTTAATATCCTTATCATCCTTAGCCACCAAAATCGCATGAAGAATTTCATCAAGCCCCTGATTTTGCTGAAATAGACCACCGGCGAACGGGTCGAGTGAATTATCGCCGACATAATCACTGATCGGTTGTTTTAATTGAAGTTCAAGCACCGAATTATCTTTTATTGAAACGGTGTCTTCCGCATTGCCCACGATACTAGCGAAGATGATAAACATCATAAAAATTAGGCCAAAGGCTATAATACAGCCTAAAATCGCTGCGAGCAGGTTTCTTAAAAATTTCATATGCTAAAAATCTGTTGTCAATTCAATTTGACGTATCAATAGATCAAATGTTACATCAAGTATAAAACACCTACCTGTAGTTAAATAAAACTCACTTGTCAAGTGGTAAGCACATCTTGATTCGGGCCAAAGATAATGAACTGCGCCATTTATTTTTGCTCATTTAATGGAGTTCGCATATGTGACATCGGGATGTCTAGATTCCAATACAATGAATAGTCTCAATTTGAACCCTAGAATTATTACAATCTCGGCATTTGGTGAATAACTATTAATAAGACTTAGATGAACTTACCCACTTCTTTTTGTTATTTTGTCTTACAATTATGGCCGATCAGAAATTAGCATATTTATCGCTTGGAAGTAATTTGGGCGACACTCTGAACAACCTACAGACCGCAGTGTTTGAAATTCAGAAAACTGCCGGAGATATCCAGCGCATATCGCCTATCTATCAAAGTAGTGCATGGGGTTTTGAGTCAGATGATTTTTTGAACATTTGCCTTTCGGTGAAAACCACCTTACCGCCCCAAAAACTTCTTGATACTCTCCTGTCTATTGAAAACAAGCTTGGCCGCATTCGTTTTAGAGAGGATGGCTACCAAGCGCGTAGTATCGATATCGATATTTTATATTACGAGAGGGAAACCTTTATTTCAGATACACTGGTCATACCCCACCCCGAAATATGTTATCGAAAATTTGTCTTGAAACCATTGGCCGATATTGCACCTCAGTTTTATCACCCAATAGTAAATAAAGACACGAGAAACCTGATTCAGGAGTGCAGGGACAAGGGGAAACTCGAAAAAACGACTTTCAGACTTTATAAAGACAGAACAGAGCTTTTCGCAAATACCAACTTTATTGCCATAGAAGGAAATATCGGCGCAGGCAAGACAACCTTGGCCAATAAAATTTCGGAAGATTTCAACGGTAAATTGGTTTTAGAACGGTTTGCCGACAACCCCTTTCTGCCAAAATTCTATGAAGAACAGTCTCGATATGCCTTTCCGCTAGAAATGTCATTTTTGGCCGACCGCTATCAGCAATTTACCGATGACACCTCTCAGTACGACCTCTTTAAAAGTTTTATGGTAAGCGATTATGACATTTACAAATCGCTGATCTTTGCACGTATTACGTTGCAGCAAGATGAATTCGAGCTTTATCGAAAGTTGTTCCATTTAATGTACAAAGAGGTAAGAAAGCCAAAGATATATGTGTACCTCTACCAATCTACCGAAAGGCTTATTCAAAACATCAAGAAGAGAGGTCGCGAATACGAACAAAGTATTGATATGGGCTATCTGGAACAAATCAATAAGGGCTATTTTGACTTTATTAGAAGTTACCCCGAGCAGAATAATTTAGTCATAGATTTAGAAGATCTCGACTTTGTGAACAATAACGAGGACTATGAAACCATCGTTGATAAAATATTGAAATTCGCCGTACACCTGCCGGCAGTAAAAGCTTAGGTTTTAAGCGTTCAGTTTTGACCAAAAATCCCAAATTACTACCCCGACACTGACCGAGATATTTAAAGAATGTTTTGTGCCGTACTGTGGTATTTCAATCACCCCGTTACTTTGACTGACTGCTTCTTGAGAAACTCCTTTTACTTCATTACCGAAGACCAAAGCATATTTTTTTGAACTACTCGCTTCAAAAGAATTTAAAAGCTGGGCATTCTCAGCTTGTTCAATGGCAAGTACTTCATAACCCTCAGACTTCAATTCGTTGATGAGATCAATGGTTTCCGTTCTGTATTCCCAAGCTACGCTTTCCGTGGCGCCAAGTGCCGTCTTGCGAATGTCTTTGTGCGGTGGGGTGGCTGTAATTCCACATAAATATATCTTTTCTATTAGAAAGGCATCCGCAGTTCTAAAAACTGACCCGATGTTGTTAAGGCTTCGAATGTTATCTAAAACTATGACCAAGGGTGTTTTGGTCGCCTGTTTAAATCCCTCTACATCTAACCTTTCAAGTTCTTCGTTCTTTAGTTTTCGCATTCATCTTGTTTCCTGCACCATTTAGGTGTTGGGTTCTTATAAAGTTATTCCTAAATATCAACAAATGTGGAGTTTCACTAACAAAATCGATACATTCGTTCTTTTAATTCTGCGGACAAAAATAGGTTAAATTAATCGCTTAGGGCAATATGGGAAAAGCAAAAAAGGTCACTCCTTTAATGAAACAGTACAATAGTATCAAGACCAAATATCCTGATGCGCTGTTACTTTTTCGTGTAGGAGATTTTTACGAAACCTTTGGAGAAGATGCCGTAAAGGCCTCAAAAATTTTGGGCATTATACTTACCCATAGAAACAATGGAGGTGACCGTACCGAATTGGCCGGTTTTCCGCACCATTCGCTAAACACCTACTTACCGAAGTTGGTCAAAGCAGGGCAGCGGGTTGCCATTTGCGACCAGTTAGAAGACCCGAAAATGACCAAGACCATCGTTAAACGTGGGGTCACCGAACTGGTGACGCCCGGGGTGGCCATGAACGATGACATTTTAAATGCCAAGGCCAACAACTTTTTATGTGCCGTTCATTTTGGAAGAAAGTTATTGGGTGTTTCCTTTGTCGATATTTCTACCGGAGAGTTTTTAACTTCTGAAGGTACAGAAGAGCAAATCGACAAGCTATTACAGAACTTCTCACCCAATGAGGTTTTGGTGCCTAAAACGCATAAAAAAGAATTTGCCGAACTTTTTGGCAACCAGTTTCACACTTTTCATATGGAAGATTGGGTGTTTCAAGAAGATTATGCCCTAGAAACCCTCACCAATCATTTTAAGACCAACACTTTGAAAGGTTTTGGTGTCGACCATCTCAATCATGGTGTTATCGCTTCGGGCGTAGTATTGCATTACCTATCGGAAACCCAGCACAGGCAACTTCAACATATAAGTACGTTAAAACGTATTGCCGAAGAAGAATATATTTGGATGGACCGTTTTACGATTCGAAATTTAGAATTGTACCATTCACCGCATCAGAATGCGGTTACCCTTTTAGATGTTTTAGACAAGACCATTTCACCAATGGGAGGTAGAATGCTAAAGCGTTGGTTGGCACTACCACTAAAAAATATTGAAAAAGTAAAACGTCGGCACCAAGTAGTTGCACATTTACTGGAAGAGGAAAGCGTATTGCTCAAGCTACAACAGGCCATTAAACAAATGGGAGATCTAGAGCGCTTGATCTCTAAGGTGGCCACAGGAAAAATCAACCCCAAAGAAGTTGTGCAGCTAAAAAATTCATTAGAGGCCATCGTTCCCATTAAGCAGTTGACCGCAAAAAGTTCTTCTGAAGCCCTGCAACTCATTTCAGACCAGTTGCATACCTGTGATATGTTACGCGAACGCATAAAAGAAATGTTAGACGAAGAGGCGCCCGTAAACATGTTGAAAGGCAAGACCATTGCCGATGGCTATTCTCAAGAGCTTGATGAACTGAGAGACCTAGCCTTCTCAGGCAAAGATTATTTAGATAAAATGTTACAAAGGGAGTGTGAACGCACGGGCATCACCTCTCTTAAAATAGCATCGAACAACGTCTTCGGATACTATATAGAAGTAAGAAATACGCACAAGGATAAAGTTCCGCCAGAATGGACCCGCAAGCAGACCTTGGTCAATGCCGAACGCTACATTACCGAAGAATTAAAAGAATACGAAGCAAAAATTTTAGGTGCCGAAGAACGTATTCAAAGTTTAGAGCAACAGTTATTCTCACAATTGGTCGTCTGGATGCAGGAATACATCAACCCCGTTCAGAATAACGCCCAACAGATAGCGCAACTCGACTGTCTATGTGGTTTTGCGCAATTGGCCAAGGAAAACAATTATGTGCAACCCCTTGTCGATGAGTCTACCGACATTGAAATTACCAATGGTAGACACCCTGTTATTGAAAAGCAGATGCCTTTGGGGGAAGAGTATATTGCCAATAATGTGTTGCTCAATCGAGAAGACCAACAGATAATTATGATTACGGGGCCTAATATGAGTGGTAAGTCGGCCATTCTTCGACAAACGGCCTTAATCGTACTTATGGCGCAAATGGGCTCGTTCGTACCTGCAGAGGCCGCTAAAATCGGGTACGTAGACAAAATTTTCACCCGAGTGGGCGCCAGTGATAATATTTCTATGGGCGAATCTACATTCATGGTAGAAATGAACGAAACGGCATCTATTCTGAACAACCTCAGCGAACGTAGTTTGGTTCTACTCGATGAAATTGGCCGTGGCACCAGTACTTACGATGGTATTTCTATTGCATGGGCCATTAGCGAATACTTACACGAGCACCCGGCCCGAGCAAAGACTTTATTTGCCACCCATTATCACGAAATCAATGAGATGGCCAATACCTTCGAGCGTATTAAAAATTACAATGTTTCGGTGAAGGAACTAAAAGACAATGTATTGTTTCTTCGAAAATTAACCCCGGGGGGTAGCGAACATAGCTTTGGCATTCATGTAGCCAAAATGGCCGGCATGCCCCAACAGGTAATTCACAAGGCGAACAAAATTTTAAAGAAATTAGAGAAATCGCATAGCAGCGATGAACTAACCGATAAGCTTCAATCTACCCAAGATGAGATGCAGCTCAGCTTCTTTAACCTAGACGACCCGCTTTTGGAACAGATCAAAGAAGAAATTGTGCATTTAGATATCAATACCCTCACACCGGTCGAAGCCTTGATGAAATTGAACGAAATAAAGCGAATGCTCTCTAAGAAGCAAAAAGCGACCTCTTAAAATCATCAATTTCAACACATAAGGCTGCCTACATAAGTTTTAAGCAAATTTTTCTTTGCAATTTATAGAATTGTATTAAATTTGCCTCCGCTAACAAACCAAGTTAGTTTGTTCTTTTAAATGCGAAAATAGCTCAGCTGGTAGAGCGCCACCTTGCCAAGGTGGAGGTCGCGGGTTCGAATCCCGTTTTTCGCTCAAAACTAACGCCGCTTGCCGGCGTTTTTTTATGGTATGCGTTACCAATGCAGGCTCGAGTGGTGGAATTGGTAGACACGTTGGACTTAAAATCCAATGGCCATTATGGCCGTATGGGTTCAAGTCCCATCTCGAGTACTTAAACCTCCTTTTAATCTTCTGATTATTAGGGGGTTTTTACTTTTCTTAGATTAATTCTAAGTTAACCTCACATAATCTAATAGCCTTGAAGCTTGTAATCTTTAGTAAGAAGACCTATTAATAACATAGTTAGGCCAAATCACTTGTACAACTTAATCACTAATTCAACTTTGTTCTGCTTTTACAAAGAATCGGAAAAGAAATACCCCGAGTAACGCTGCCAAAACAAAGGCCAATAGAATGGCTAATTTTGCTTGATGTATCAATGCTTCGTTATTAAAGGCGAGTTCAGCAATAAAGATGGACATTGTAAACCCAATACCGGCGAAAGCCGCTGCCCCATAAAATTGAGGCCAATTCACATTTTCAGGTAGTTTGGCAATTTTTAAAGCTTTAGCCAAATGTGCAACTATTGATATACCCAAAAATTTACCTAAAACCAACCCTAAAATTATACCCATAGAAAGTGGGTGCCATAATTTTCCGATATTTTCGGTTTCAATAGTAAGTCCTGTATTGGCCAATGCGAATAGAGGCAATACAATAAAGTTCACGAAAGGTTGCAATACGCGTTCTATGGTCTGTAGTGGAGGAACTGTTTTTCTTATGGCCTTTCGTATATGATGCACAAGATCAAGTTTGTCTTGTTTCATAAAAACAGTTTCAGTGGTACGTATATTGTCAAATGTGTTGACAAGATTTTTAATGTTCTGAACAAATTCCTGTTCTTTAAAATCAACCCGTGCCGGTATGGCAATCGCTGTGATTACTCCCGCTATCGTGGCATGAACTCCAGAAAGAAAAAAACCTGTCCATATACCCAATAATCCCACTGCACCATAGAACAAGGGATTTTTCACCCCTAGTCCGTTAGCAACAAGCAATATGAAAAATGATGAAAAAGCCCATAATAAACTTTCATATACAATATGGTCTGTATAGAAAAAGGCGATAACCAAAACAGCACATATATCATCTACCACGGCCAGAGCAGTCACAAAGATTTTCAGTGATATAGGTACCTTTTTACTCCCTACCAAAGTCAATAATATAAGCGCGAAAACAATATCTGTGGCCATAGGTATGCCCCACCCACTAATCGTTTCTAAATCGTTATTAATTGTTATAAAAATTAGCACAGGAAAGACGAGTCCGCCCAGAGCACATAAAATCGGCATCATAGCCGTTCTGATACTAGACAGCTCTCCAGCAATTACCTCTCTTTTGATTTCAAGCCCAATTGCAAAAAAGAAAATGGCCATAAGGCCATCGTTCACCAATTGATGTATCGTAAGACTCAATTCTGAATCGTTCAAACTTAAGTTTAAACGATATTCCCAAAACTCATGAAATTCGGTCGCCAAGGGAGAATTAGCTAGAACCAAAGCTACGACAACAGCTGAAACCATCATAATACCAGATGCGAGATCATTTGAAAAAAGTGCGGTAACAACACCCTTAAACCGTTCCCAATACGTTTTATGCTCTATTTTGTTCATCAATACATTCTATGTTCAAAATATATAACCATTTACTAAACTTTTAAGATTTAGATTTTTTTGAAGTGAGACTCAATCGCTACAATTAGAAGTCTTTTAAAAACGCACTAGAATGGGGGCCATCTCCTATCGCCTTATTTGATTACAAGCAATGGAGTTTCGCTTTCCAAAACGAGCTTTTTTCTAAGCCCTGGCTGAAACAATCGCTCAAAAAAATCATGTTCCCTATAAAGTATCACCATAAGATCTATCGGGTTATTGTCGAGAAATTTAGAAATACCTTCTTCTGGGTCATCTTCGAAAAAAACGTGAAAAGAATGTTCTACCGGCTCTAATGAACTCTTATAATGCCCTAGTACATTCTCTTCTTTGAAAGCTATTTCTTCTTTATCGGAAATATGTACCACACGTAATTTGGCCTTTGTATGTGTCAGAAGATCAACAAGCATGGCCAAATCAACATTGTTTTCTATATTGTTCGTATCCAAAGCTAAACCTACAGTTTGAATTTTGTAATGCTTTGAACCTTTTGGTAATACCCACACTGAACAAGGGGCTTTTCTGGTCATTCTTTCGCTTTCAGACCCAACGAGAAAGGCTTCAATGCCAGTAGTACTCTCCGAACCCATAATTATGAGCTCTGAATTATATTCCTCCGCAACTGAACAAACAACATCTGTTAGTGTGCCAATGCGAGTTGTAGATTCGTAGTTTAAACTGGCAAGTTGCGGTAAACCTTTAAGATAATCGTGTAATTTTTCCTTATTCAATTTATCTAAATGAATTGTGTTTTCAGGTGCAGGGTTCACCATCGTAGACATTGTCGCCCCAGCGTTAGGGGTATAATTAGCCACATAATTGGAAACAAATACAATTTTTGAACCCATTTGCTTTGACAACATAACAGCAAAATTAATAGTCTCCTCAACCGCTTTTGTATAATCAACGGGAACAATCAATTTATTTATTTTCATACTGTATAATCTTTTAAAATTTTCGAATCTTATTTCACTCAAAACGTCGATTCAAAGAAAGGAGTGGTAAAACATGGCTAATGCTAAATTCAACTGTAATCGATGTAAAAAGTTAGTTTTTAGTATGAAGAACTTTTAACTCTAATCCTGTGATTGTTGATTCTATAAATCATTTAGAATGTACTGTTATTTTTATTAAGTATTTTAAGTGCATTAGTAACCAATTATGGCCAAACCGCCAGTCTAAACTAAATTCACGAACAATTCAGTATCACTATTTTTTGATAAAATTCGATGCCGCTAGAAACTTACTCTAAATTTAAACCCGAGACACCTCATTTAATATGGGACGGAAAATGTGGTTTTTGTAAATACTGGGTAATTAAGTGGAAAAAGCTGACGGCTAACAAAGTTCGTTATTTACCCTTTCAACAAATACATGACCAAATCGAAGAACTTAGCGAACAAGATTTTAAAGAAGCCGTTCGTTTGATAGAGACCGATGGTCAAATATATAGTGGTGCCCATGCAGCGTATAGAACATTGCACTACTCTTCGCGTTGGACATTTTTACTGTCATGGTATCAAAAATTTACTCTTTTTAGAAAACTTAGTGACTCAACCTATCAGTTAATCGCCAATAACCGACCAGCACTATATAAATTAACCACAACCTTCTTCGGGAAAAATCCTTAACAGTTCAAGCCTATAATCATCATCTAACTATACTTCTTCGACAATAAAAAAACCATCGTTTCCCTTAGATTGATATAAGGGCATAAAAATATGACCACTTCGTTCGCTTTTTATTTCGCGGCCATTTTGTAACGCCAAGGATTGTCCTTTTTCGATTTTATCAAAATTCTTAAACCCTGGGAGCATTTTGAATTCGTCGGTGTCTTTAAGTCCATGGCGATAAGAAATTTCAAATGTTTTTTGGGAAGGGGCGTTCTTTTTAGCGAAATTCTCCACGCATTCAGGATAACAGCTCAATAAACTAAGATTTAACCCTAAGGCTTCATGTAATGCCAGCCATATAACTCCCTCTTGATTTTCGACCGCAGTTTTATTTTGATGCTGACCAGCTTCGAAAACGAAACCTGTGAGACCTGTGCGGCTCAAATAATGATCGATATCACCATTGATCAAATCACTGAAGCCTTTGATTATATAGGTAGGAAATCGATGGGCCCATTCGTTATTGTCATTTACATCTTGTACAGAAACAAAAGGCAGACTCTCTGATGACGTGGTGTGGCAATCTAAAAAATAATGTTTATCGAACCCCTTTTCTCGGTACCGGTTCAGCACATCGATGATTTCTAGCATTTCTTTATACTCATGAGATCGATGCTCTTTGCCTTCGATATTTTCGGGTTCCCACGTACGATTCAAATCTTCATCGATAAAGCGAACGTTTTTCTCAAGCGCTTTTTTGTTTCCCGAGACCCCTACAAACGTTCCCTTTATTGAAGGTTGGGTCTGTTCAAGTTCTTTAAATACTTTCTTTAGGGCTATAACTCCGCTAGGCTCATTACCATGAATGCCCGCAGTAACAAATAATAACGGCCCCGCAACTCCGGAGGTATATTCTCCTATAATTCTAGATATTTCTTTCATAAATTCACTTTAGTGCATGGTGGCCAATACTTTATTCGACAAATGGTTTCCGTGCATTTTCTTATACTCCAATTTTCTCTCAATAGCTTCGATAACGGCATCGGTAAAATCAGGCAAGTCTATCTCACAGAAATGGTCGAGCCCACCAGGGCTAAGCACATTTATCTCTATGAGTTTATCTTTCACGATATCAAGCCCGACAAAAAAGAATCCATCCGCTATTAATCGAGGCGCTGTTAACTCAACAATATGTTTCATGGCTTCTGTCATCTCACTACTGTCCGCTGTTGCTCCTAAAGAAAAATTACTCCTAAATTCACCCTCCCCACTTACTCTTCGTATAATGGCCTGTTTTCCATCTTGTTCCAAGACGCGCCCGTTCATAAGTATGACCCGTATGTCGCCATCCTTTACTTCCGGAAGGTATTCTTGAGCTATTACATACCCTTCTTCAGAAAGTGTATCTATAATTTGATTTAGATTTTTTTGGTTCTTATCTATCAGATATACGTTTTGACCCCCAGAACCCTCTAAAGGTTTGAGAACCATCTTTTTATCATTTTCTTCCCAAAAATTTAAAATATCTTCTTTCTTGCGGGTAATGATTGACGCGGGCTTTATATGTTTAGGTAGTTCTTCAAAGTAAAGTTTATCAATAAAAGCTTTCGACAATGCAAAAGCATCATTGAGCACCAATAAACCTAGTTGTTGAATCATTCGACCGAAGGCTATACCCGATTGTTCTGCCCATTTACGATCTGCCGCTTCTTCCGTCGGATTGTTTCTTATAAACAATACATCCAGCGAAGTCGCTTCTATTCGCTTATGCTTAGCTTTTGAGCCTTGTAAATATTCCAAGTATTTTTCAGGCCCGTCCACATCTTTTTTTGAGGAAACAGACGTAGTGTCTATCGTTATAAGTCCATCAGAATGCAGGTTAAAACCACCCACGCCAATAGCACTTACCTTATGCCCCATATTATGTGCTTTAGCCATTAGAGCTACAGATGTGCCACATGTTTCACTGGCTATACTATTTAATACAAATCCTATTTTCATTAGTTCATTTTTAAAGTTTCTTCAATGTTTCTATCGCATACCATTTCAACTATTGGCAAGCCCTCTTTAATATTTCTTATTTTATTTTCAAATTGTGGGATATTCAGGTAACGGGGCCTTAGAATGGGAGGGACTAGAATATTTCTTTCTGTCAATTTCTGGACTATATTTATATGATTAAACCCGAACTTACCAGAGAGTAACGGCTCTAAAGCGCCATCTTTTTTTATGTGTTGAATCAACTTTAAAAACCCTTTTAAGTAAATAATATCTTTTAAAAAGCCACCGCCTTGCATAGTTCTCGACACGATATTAAACGATCGCTTTTCATTAAATTTAAAATCTGTAACCAGCAGATTAAAAATGTCTTTAAAGTCTTTACCGTCTAATCTGGCTTGACCCGCAACCACTCTGCCCGCCAAAGTTCGTAACCTGTTTCTGGTAAGACCATCAACCAAATATTCTGATAGAACGGCCAGACCTTCTTGAAGGGGGTCATAATCTGCCAAGCCCATACTAAATTGTTTAAAAGGCTGCTGTCTGCCATTAAAATAGGTCAATGCATGGGTACCGATTTCATGTTGTATTAAGGCCCGGGCCTCATTCGGCCCTACACAATAATCTGCCGGCACATAAAGGTTTCCGTTTGAAACCATCATGATATTGACATCTTCTCGAACGTGAATTTCACATGAAAAACCTGCGTGTTGTTTTTTTAAGAAATCTACTTCTGCCCTGGCCAAATCGGCAAATTCATTCGCATCTAGCAAATCAAGATTTTCTATATCACCCTCATTCTCGGTCAATTCTACGAGAATATTCTCAGCTTCCTCTTGCAATTTTCGCCCTATACCTTGATGAAGGCGTATACTATTGTAAAAAAAGTTTGCCGTGCCCCTTTCGTTCAACATTGTTATTTGCCGATCAAGTTCTTCCCTCTTTTGGCGAAAGATATGTGAGAGCACTGGATCTTCTATTTTTTCGATTTTCAAATCATACAGTTTCCTTTTCAACACATCGGGGTCTATTGGCAGCAACCTGTAATGATAATCGAGCACCGTTTTAAATCTACTTTCGAAAAAAGTATCTTTAATGTTTGCGATATTCGAGGGCGATACCAACCATAAGAATTCGTAAGTCTGTTCAATCTCCGCCAATTTTCTGTCTACCTCGAAAACCTTTTCTTTCGGCCACCTTTGACCGAGAAGGTTATAGCTGCCAATACCGCACGCTGTCTGTATGCGAATAAAGTCGAAAATGGCCTTTTTCATTGCCGTTGTCACCGAACCATGAAATTCTCTAAAATAAACCGGGAAGAGCTGCCCACCATTATCTCTATAAACCGGGGGAATTTCAAGCCCTACCAATAAACCCCCGCATTGTTTGGTTTCAGAAATGGTTAAAAGCGGTCTATACCCATCGGGATGCCGGTCAGGGGTGTCTACTATCTCTGAATCAATATACACCCCTGGAGATAAACTATTCACATGTTTTAAGTTCTCATCAAGAACTTTTAGGGTTTTAGGAAGTAAGTCGGCAGGCCCCTTAATTTTAAAACAAGAACTACTCGAATTACCCGTATAAATTTCAAAAAGCAAATATGAGTTGTACTTGGCGGAAAAATAATTTGTAATTGCAAAAATCAGACTTCTATATTCATCGAAATTTCCCCTTCCAATAACGAGATAAGATGCCTCGTTAAGTAAAAGTTTTTCTGTGCCTGCATCTTTGTAAACCTTTCTATAAATTATCAAATAAGGCAGACCATTTTCTATATGTAAAAAACCACCTTGTGGGAGTTTAAAATTATAAGCATCTTCATCTTTGCGCAATTCGGTCAAGATATGCTCAACTGTTTTTTCCGATGAATCGTTAAACTTTAGCATTATAAATCACATCAATTTTAGAGACAACAATTTTATTACACCACGCAATCTAATTAATGGGGGAAGCTATATTTGACCATAAAACTTTTATTATTGGCTTAAATAAGGAATGGCCTCTAAGTGGACGGATACTATTTAATGCCCTAAACTAACACCTCTTGCCGGCGTTTTTCTATAGTATGCGTTAGCAGTGCAGGCTCTGGAGTGTTGGAAGTGTTAGACACGTTGGATTTAAAAATCCAATGGCCGTTATGGCTGTTATGGCCGTATGAGTTCAAGTTCCATCTCGAGTAAAAAAAAGCCAAGACGTTCGTCTCGGCTTTTTTAATTTTAAATAATATTCTTCAAAAAATTACCCCAACGGTTTCTGCCCCGGCTTTAAGGGAATACAGCCTTTGAAACCCCCAGGAACCGGGTTATAGATTCGGGCTTTGGTCGAACCAATCTCAGAACTAAAATACCCAGATAAAGTCAAGCTTCTAAGCAGCCCATAAAAATGCTTGTCGGTGGGCAATCCGGCCGCCTTTTGCTGTCCATAGGCAAAAGCCTCGTTATGGTAGTTTCGCAGCAAGAAGATTTTCCTTTCCTTTTCCAAATTGATAAAATCGTTTTTGAACAATTCAAAAGCATCGGCATCCAGCTTATTGATACCCGTTAGCAAAAGAGCCCGGTCATCATCCTTAAGCATATCGGTATACATCATAAAAATATAATCACCTGTGTTTGCCGCTTTTGCACCCGGTACATCTTGGGTAGCCGGTAAAATGGTTTCGGCAACTTCATTAAGTAACGGTATATCTTTCTCGGTGATATTTTCACGTTCCGCGGGAGGTGTTGGTTCACAACCCGATATCAACAAAGCGGGGGCCGTAGTTACCGTACCCACGGCCAACGAACCTGATAATCTCAAAAAATCTTTTCTTTTCATTTCTTACAGGTTTTGTTTGTTCAGTTCTTTCACGGCGTGGTCAACTGCCCTGGCCGTTAATGCCATATATGTCAACGACGGATTTTGACAGGCGCTTGAGGTCATACATGCGCCATCAGTTACATAAAGATTAGGTGTGCCCCAAACCTGATTGTTACCATTCAAAACCGAAGTCTTTGGGTCTCGCCCCATTCTGGCCGTTCCCATTTCATGAATATTGAGTCCGAAATTTCGTCTTTCGCCCATATCCCTCACATTTTTGAAACCTAGGGTATCGAGCATTTCCATGGCGGCCACGACCATATCTTTTTGCATGTTGAGTTCATTTGCTTTGTACTCCGCATCAATTTGCAGCAAAGGCACACCCCAAGCATCCTTTTTATCCTTGCTCAAGGTGACCTTATTTTCTTTATAGGGAAGGCATTCACCCATGCCCAGCATGTTCCATTTCCATGGCCCCACCTGCGTTAGGTTGTTCATAAGGTCGTTACCCATTAAAAAATGTTGCTCCGGCGTACCAGCCGTTCTGAATCCACCACAGGAGTAGGCAAACCCCCTTAAATAGTCGTTGCGCTTATCATCTCTAAAGTTCCTGAATCGAGGCAAATAGGTGCTCGTAGGCCTTTTTCCTTCGTAATACGAATCTTCAAAACCGTCAAAATCACCCTGTACACGGGCATTATAATTATGGTCCATCAAGTTTTGACCCAACACCCCACTATCATTGCCCAAACCTTCTGGGTATCGGTCTGAAACGGAATTCATTAAAATCAAGGTAGAATTCAATGTAGCCGCATTTAAGAAGATAATCTTTGCGTGGTATTCACTGACTTCTTTCGTGTTGGCATCTACCACCCGAACCCCTGTTGCTTTACTGGTCACTGGGTCAATTAAAATGGAATGCACGACGGAATGGGTCTTCATCTCTAGATTACCTGTTTCACGTGCAGCCGGCAAAGTGGCGGAATTGCTGCTAAAATATCCACCTAGCGGACAACCGCGTTTACACAAATTCCGATGTTGGCAGGGGCCCCTACCCTTTTTTCCTTCGGTTAAGTTGGCTGTGCGCGAAATGACCAAATCTCGATCGGGAAACTTCTTTTTAAGTTCCCCTTTAAAATGGGTCTCAAGGCAATTCATTTCCATAGGTGGTAAAAACTCGCCGTCAGGTATTTGCTCTAATCCGTCTCTATTTCCGCTGATTCCCGCAAATTTTTCTACATAGCTGTACCAAGGCTCTAAATCTTTATAACGAATGGGCCAGTCTACCGCTATTCCTTCCTTGGCATTTGCTTCAAAATCAAGATCGCTCCATCGCTGGGTATGCCGTGCCCACATCAGCGACTTACCGCCTACTTGATACCCTTTGATCCAATCGAACGGTTTTTCTTGCTCATAGGGGTGCTCATCATCTTTGACGAACAAATCTTCGGTAGCTTCCCGAAAGGCATAGCACCTACTTACAATGGGGTTCTCTTCCTTCGTTTTTCTAGGGATTTTGTTTCTATGCGGAAAATCCCATATCGGCGTATTGGCCGTTTTATAGTCCGTAACATGTTCCACCATTCTGCCTCGCTCCAGCACCAAAGTCTTTAGACCTTTTTCAGTGAGTTCTTTGGCAGCCCAGCCACCACTGATTCCCGAGCCAATTACAATGGCATCGTAGGTATTGGCTTTTTTATCCGCTCCGTTAATATTCATATACTTTCTGATTTACTCCAAAATGGAATTCAACTTTTCTCCTAATCGGTTACCTACTTCAATTTGCCCCGGGGTATTGTAATGCAGGTTATCATCCCGTTTTGAAATACCCTCAAGACTCACCATTTGAACATTCGGCAAAGCCGTGGTAATCTTTGATTGTGCCGCCATTACCGCTAAAGCGGCAGGGTATCTTTCTGCTGGTGGATTTACCTGCCCGATGATGACCGGAACATTCGGGTTACCCCCATCTTTCCTAAAACTTTGTATCAAGCTTTTAAAACCTTCAAAATACTCTTCACCTGCCCGAGGAAAACGCGCATCGGTCTCGCCTTGGATCCAAAGAAATGCAGCTGGATCAAGTTTTTGGCTATTTAGTTGTTTAGGGAGATATTTCAATAAACTGTCATATAAACTCCCAAATTTAGGGTGCCCCATTTCAGCTACCTTTGCAGAATCTTGTTCGGGCAACCAATCGTACAAAGAAGAACCTCCAACGGCATATTTATACAGTACAAAATCTTGCTCCGGATATTTTCGCGTTAACTGTTGCATAATACCCTGTTCCGGACCAAAAGAATGTGCTCCCGGCCGCTTTAATCCAGAACTAAAACCCTGATTGATGTAGGTTATATTCGGATAGGCAGATGGCAAATCGGTATTGGTTCTATTACCGCCCCCTACCATGTTGCTTTGGCCTGCCAAAACAATCAGTTTTGCTTTTTGATGAAGAGTGGTACTATCTGCAATCTCTTCTTTTTTATTATTTTTCTTAGCTTCTTTACAAGCCGTAAAAGGCAACAAACAACCGATTGCCAACAAAACAAGCCAGCAATTTTTATTTCTCAACTTCATTAATCGTTATTATTTTTCTTCATTACTATTCTCTTTAAAAAAGCCGGATAGGTCTCACCTTCCACCGTTCCTTCGCCCAAGACCTCCATACCAAAAGTGATGGAGTCGCCGAAGCAAATTACCTTTCCATCCAATTCTATTTGTTCCTTGTCAAGCGAGACAGCAATTGTTTCCGCAATCAGTTGATACCCTTCTGCCGTGGGGTGCACCCCATCTCGTTTGCCAGAATTCTTTTGGTTCATAAGAAAAACATCCTCATTATGAACAGGTATATCCTTGTTTTGAAATTCTTTAAAAACGTCGACCATATAAACTCCCTCCTTCATACTCAGCTCTTCCATATAAAGCCTGACAGCATATAGCTTTTTCAAGGGTTTATCTTTGAAGTTAGCTTCCCCATGTCTTTCAAAAAGATAAATCGGGTCTACCGTCGGCGGACTGATCAAAATAACAGAAGCCCCTTGCTCTTGTAATTTGTTCACAATAGTCTTTAAATTCTCTTCATAATCATTGTAGGAAACGAATTTGTTAGAATTCAACATATCATTGGTGCCAACCATCAGCAATACCCAATCTGGGTCTGAATCAATCACTTCAGGCAAGCGATCCAATAAGTCTTGTGTATTATTGCCGGAAATACCAGCATTCACAAATTTTAAATTTTGTGCGTTCATAGTGCTAGAAAAAAGGAGTGAGAACGTAACTAATAAGAACAAAGGCAACTTCATACTTCGGTCATGCTATTTGCACCTTACCCTTAGAGACATACCAACCGAAAAGCCCCATCACCGAAAGAGTTATTAAAGCCCCGCCCCAATAGGCATACGTACTGTTTAATGAAAAACCCTCTGGAGCTATTAAAATATAGGTCGTGCAGACCATCGTCATAAAAATTGCCGGCACAAGGGATACGATGTATAATTTTTTCTGAAAAATCAGATAGGCCGTAATCGTCCAAAGTACCACTGCCGCCAGGGTTTGATTGCTCCAAGCGAAATACCTCCAAATAATACCGAAATTGACTTGCGTCAGGGCAAAGGCAATGACAAAAAGAGGAAGACTTATATAAAAACGCTTCAGGTACTTCTTTTGGTCTAACTTTAATATATCGGCCAAGATCAATCGACATGACCGAATAGCAGTATCACCGGAAGTAATAGGCGCCGCGATAATGCCTAAAACCGCAAGCACGCCACCCACAGGGCCCAACATACTTAGGGTAATCTCGTTGGCGGCCCAGGCAGCATTATCGTTATTTGCCATCATGGTAGAATTGAGCGCACCCACATCACCAAAACAAACCATAGCCGCTGCTGCCCAAATCAGGGCTACAACACCTTCGGTAATCATGGTTCCCGTAAAAATAACCCTGCCGTTGCTTTCATTTCTCATACAACGTGCCATTAAAGGGGATTGAGTCGCATGAAAACCGGAAATGGCACCACAGGCTATAGTTACAAAGAGCACAGGAAATATGGGGGTTTCACTTGGATTGGAGGTCATATTGCGTAAATTACCCAGAGTAAGTTCGGGAATAACATAATCGCCTGTCAACAGCACTACAAATAAGCCCAAGGCCATAATTAACATCGCCAACCCAAATATGGGATACAATTTGCCTATCAGTTTATCTATTGGCAACAAGGTCGATAAAAAATAGTACACCAAAATTAGCAATACCCAAAAGGATACCCCCAAGCTTTGCTCGGTCAAGCCTTCGATTATTTTAGCGGGACCAACGAGAAATACCGTACCCACGAAGATGAGCAGCACAATGGTGAAAACTCGCATTAATTGTTTCACTCTAGGCCCTAAATAGATACCCACCACCTCGCTTATGCTAAGTCCGTTATGTCTTACCGAAAGCATACCTGAAAAATAATCGTGGGTCGCCCCGGCAAAGATGCTGCCTAATACGATCCACAAAAAAGCGGAGGGCCCGAACATCGCTCCGGCAATGGCCCCAAATATGGGTCCCAAACCTGCAATGTTCAAGAATTGAATCATAAAAACCTTCCAAGTCGGCAACGGGGTATAGTCTACATCGTCCCTTAATTTATAAGCAGGGGTTTTCTGATTTTTATCGATACCCAATACTTTTTCCAAAAAGACACCATAGGTTAAATACCCTATCACCAAAACAACTATGGAAAGTAAAAATGAAATCATATACTTCTTGTACTATTTTTTCTTTTTCTCGGGAGCCGCCAACCGTTGCCCCTCTTTCAATAATTCGGTCTGTAAATCAGAATACGCTACCTCTTGCACCGCCTTTTTCTGATCAATGGAGAGCCCGGCCAATGCAGCAGCACTCTGACCCAAAATCATGAATACCGGTTCCATACGAATAGAGCCAAATGCAATATGAGAGCTTGATACAGCTACCGGAACAATTAAATTAGTTACTTCTTGCTTTTTGGGCAAGATGGTACCCAAAGCAATTTTATACGGTTCTTCGGCGTGCACCCCAATATCACCCTCGTTTTGAACATAACCCTCAGGCGTAATGTAACGTTGAGTGTTATGGGAGTCCATAGTATAAGAACCCATTCCGATAGAATTGGGCACTTCGCGCTTTCCTAAGATATCGTTTTCTGTCATTACATACTCCCCGATCATTCTTCTTGCCTCTCGAACATAGATTTGGTGCGGCCAGTTTCCATTATCCTTAAATTCATCTTTGGCCAAGCCCCACTGCTTGAATTCATTTTGCACCTTTTCCGGAATTCGTGAATCCGTAGCTACAAAATACATCAATCCTTTTTGGTAGTTCTCGTGTTCTTTGATTATTTCAGCACGTCTTTCATAACTTGCCTCCGGATAGTCATAGTTCATTCCGATATAATCCGTACTAAAAGGTCCGTGATTGTTGGTATCGGTTTTTAGGTTTGGTATAGGGTCGAACTTGTTGAAAGTCTGATCCCAACCCGCTTCGTACACACGTGCCAATAGCTCGTAATTTTCTGGATTATAGCCCTCAGGCTTTTCAAAGGGCACTCGGTTCTCTTCCTCTTTGGTCAAGCACATACGAAAATTGTATGCCTGAACTCTTTTATCAGCTTCCCATCTTTTTCCAGGATCTTCGGTAGAAACCCCAGGCACTACCCCACTCGTACTATCGCCCGGAATATTATATGGACTGATATTCATCTCACCAAAATGGTGCTGATGGTGCAAAACCCCGACTTGAACTCCGTTCCACTCTTCGTCATAGGTATCGCCCGCTTCTCGACCAACCGTGTAAGTCACATCAGCGGCAGCCATAAGATCACCCTCGTAAGTGGCGTCAATAAATACCTTTGCCTCAAACTTTTTGCCCGACAGCGTTTCAATAGATGTAATCTTACCATCTGTCAAGGCTACCCCGTTAGACCTATCCAATAATTCTTCCCGAAATACGGTAATCTCGTTTTCTGAAATAAAATCTTCAAATACCTGTTCCGCCACATGCGGTTCAAAAATCCACATGGTTCTATTCGCACCATCAATGGCAGGCGTACCTTGACCTTCGTTGCCGTATTCTTCCTTTTTCTGCCACCTCCACGTGGCATCTTTTTGGTAATACTGATATATTTTTTGATAAAACTCACGGGCAAGTCCGCCAATTACTTCTTTATTTCCCGTATCGGTATAACCCAATCCTGAAGAAGAAAGCCCTCCCAAATGTTTGTCGGGTGAAACCAGAATAACCGATTTTCCCATTTTCTTGGCTTGAACAGCCGTAGTCACCGCAGCGGAAGTACCCCCGTAAACGATAACATCTGCCGTATGCAGATTCTCATCAACAACGGCTTTCTCCTCTTTACAGGCTATCAAAAGAAACCCTGTCAGCATGAGACAGGCAAGTATTTTAGTGTGTTTAAATATTTTCATGGTATATTCTTTTTCACCCAAAAAGAGGGTACTAGTTAGTTAAAGGTACTGTTCTAATTCGTCATGTAATTCCGCTACTCTTTCCGGATGTTTTTCCGCTACATTCGACAATTCTTGAGGATCTTCCCTTAAATTATAAAGTTCATAGAAATAACCGTTGATCGCCTCATCAGATGTGTCTCGCAATACAATAAGTTTCCAATCACCTTTTCGATAACCGAATACATTATTACCCGATTGAATAACTACGGATTCTCTACCTCCTTTTTCTCCTTCCAATGCTGCGAGATGGTTCTCACCATCCATTTTCATCCCTTCAGGAAAATCGAATTGCAACATTGAACCGAGACTAGGCAAAATATCATTCAATGCAAAAATTGCCTCGCTCTTAACGCCTTCTGGAAAATGCCCAGGCCATCTGACGATAAAAGGGGTTCTTACGCCACCTTCCCAGCCTGTTCTTTTCCATCCTCTTAATATACCATTAGGAAAATGTTTATCGTTAGCATTTGTGGTATGTGGATAGCTATCACCAATGGTATCTTTATAATGGCCGGGAATCCTGTTATTGTCATCCGAAGCCTTCATTTTGTTATCAGTTTCCCGAAATACCGAGCCGTTGTCACTGGCAAATAGAACGATGGTGTTCTCTTTCAGACCTTTTTCCTCCAGCTCATTTAAAAGTTTACCGATGTAATGATCCAATTCATGTACATAATCACCGTATGTACCGGCCTCTGTTTTTCCTAAAAATGGTGCGCTTACAGCTAGTGGAACATGTGGCACGTAAGGGGCATAGTAAAGAAAAAACGGCTCCTTTTCTTTCTTGGCGTTCTCTGAGATAAAATCGAGCGACCTATTGGTGATTTCACTTAGAAAACCATCCATAGGAATAGGCTTTAACTTATCAGAACCAGGGGCTTCTTCCACTGTGTAATAATCATGTTCTAAATAAGCGGCGACCCTATCATTTTCGAAAACCCAACATTCACTGGCACAACTAAAGCCATACCATTGGTCAAAACCATGGTCTGTAGGGCCATCGGTAACCGGTTTAGAAAAATCGAGATTGGCCCCGTTATTGGCAGCATAGAATTTTCCATAGCCCATTGGTTTTTCACCGTCTAGAGTTGGAAAAGTAGTTCCTAAATGCCATTTTCCAAATCCGCCTGTTCGGTAACCGGATTGTTGGAACATTTCTGCCAAGGTCACCATATCAGCATCGATCATAGAGGGTTCGTAATTACGCATTACCCCATGTTTGTTCCAGCTTCGCCAAGGGTAAACCCCTGTCATCAATGCAAATCTAGATGGCGAACAAACCGATACGGGACAATAGGCGTTCTCTAGCATCATTCCTTCTTTGGCCAATTGGTCTAAATTGGGAGTAGGTATTTTAGAATCGGGATTATATGCCCCAATATCGCCATACCCCAAATCATCGGCCAGAATTATCAGCACGTTTGGTTTTGTAGGCAGCACCTCTTCTTGCTTCTTGCAGGCTATAAACAAGAGAAAGGAAAAAGCTAATGGTAAGATTTTAGATTTTGGTAGTTGGAATTTTATCATTCTAAGTTTTCAGATAATTGAACTAATATCGATTTGTAAAATGAACCAGGCCGCCAACAAACGACCTGGTACAAAAAACTAACATCAACTAACAATTTTCACAATTAATACCCAGGGTTCTGGTCACCAGGACCCATATCTGGATTATTGTTTATTTCGTCAACCGGTAATGGTAACAATAGTGAAACATCGCTCCAGGTTTTTCCGGTGGCTTCTACAAATTCTTGTGCTCTACCAGTTCTTAAAAGGTCGTTCCAACGTTTCATCTCCAAATTAAATTCATACACCCTTTCGTTCAACACCGTATTTTTAAAATCAGTAGCTGACATACCATTGGGGTAGTCTTCTGCCGAAGCGGCATTTAACGGTAACCCATACCCTCTTCTGCGAACGATATTCAACCTTTCAGTGGCAAGGGGAGTCGGTGCACCATTGGCCTCAGCTGTAGCTTCGGCGTAAATGAGGTACATTTCAGGAAGTCTATAAAAAGGTATGTTATTTCGACTCTGTGGCCCACTAGCGGCGCCAGGGTCTCTATATTTATGAAATAACAAAGGAGAATCTTCCGGTAACGGTTGCAGCACTCCATCTTCGTCAAGGTACTCCGTATACAAACTGAACTGTCTTCTCAAATCATTAGTGTCCCAAGATCCTAATATGGAATTCTCTACCGGCAACCATGCGTGAAAACCACCTATGGAAAAACCGGTATTTGCTCTATGTATAAACCTAGGCACATCCATACCATTGGTCTCTGAATAGTGAGCAGAAAAAATATCCTCTGAATGGGTTACCACTTCAGGGCCGTAGATATTCAAAAAATCGTCTGCCACCGCTACCTCTACCAATGCATACGGTCCGTTTACAATTATATCATCGGCGGTATCTGCTGCCAATTGCCAATTTTCGGTATCTAAATATGCATCGGCAAGTGCAGCCTTAGCCGTCCAAGAAGTTGCACGACCTGCATCGGCATCGGCAAAACTATCTGCCATATCAGGGATGACGGCATTCAGCTCGCTAATGATAAATTCCCACGTTTCTTGAGTCGTAGCTCTGGGAGCAGGAATTTGATCTAGGCTAACAAACTCCTCGGTTCTTAAAGGTACGCCTCCCCAATATTTTACCAAGTTCATGTAAAAGAAGGCTCTTAAAAAACGGGCTTCGGCCACATATTGGTCACGAAGATCATCTTTCATATCTTCAATTTGAGCCACATTAGATATCACTGAATTGGCTCGGTTAATGCCTAGGTAAATATCGTTGTAGGCTGCAAAAACTCGCTCTTGACTCGTATTATCAAGAGGTCCGCTATACTCACTGAACCCTGCCTGACTACCACGCCCATTAGAATATTCAGCTCTATTCTCAAGGGTCGCCATAAAATAGGTCACCGGAAAATACCGCTCACCCCCGGAACGAAATGTACCATAGACAGCGGCTAAAGCCGAGAATGCATCCGTTTCATTTTTATAAAAATTCTCTTTGACCAAAAGACTTTCGGGCTCTTCAACCAATGCTTCTTCACATGCCGTGAAAAACAGACCGAAGATTAGGCCGCTCATTACTATTATATTGTTTTTCATCTCTTTAAATTATTAAGTAAAAATCAAAGCTTCAGGTTCATACCAAGTGTAATCGTTCTTGAACTTGGGTATGAGGTCTGTGCAATACCAATTCTTAAATCTCCCGTACCCCCTCTAGTATTCACATCTGGGTCTAGACCCGGGAAATCGGTAACCGTGAAAACATTTTGAGCACTTAAATAAACCTGTAAGCCGGCCAATGCGGGCTTTATACTTTGTACAGGAATGTTATATGCAAGTTTCACATTCTTCAAACGCAGGTAAGAAGCATCTTTAACGAACCTGTCAGAAGTTCTCAATTGTGCCCTGTTCTCACTAGGTGCAGGATAAGCCGCATCAGTGTTTTGGGGTGTCCAATAATCATTATAAACATCAACAATTTGATTGCCCCCTGTACTGAACGAGTTGGCTATATATCCGCCGGTTGCCCAAAAAAGCTCATTTCCTTCAGAACCTTCGAAGAAAAGATTCAAGCTCAACGACTTATAGTTAAGCGTCGTATTCAACGCGTAGATAAAATCTGGATACGGCTCACCTAGTACGGTTTGGTCTTCGTTGGTTACCTCACCATCATTGTTCAAATCTTTATACTGAATTACACCTTGATCATCATAACCGTCTTCGAGAAAGCCATAAAAAATACCTAAGGGCTCTCCTTCACGTGCAATGTTCACGGGAGAGTTAAAAGGTATATCCAAAGAACCACCGAAAATATCTTCGCCAATGGTAATTACTTCATTTTTGTTAAAGGATAACTGTCCATTAATATCCCATGTAAAATCTTCTTTCCCGATGGTCACACCAGCACTGAATTCCATACCTGAATTCTCAATTTCACCCAAGTTTGTTACCAATGAAGTAAAGCCCGTAGATCCAGGAAGCGGTATTATCGCTAAGAGATCCTTCGTATTTTTCTTGTAATAATCAATCGTAAATCGATACTTTCCATTTAAGAAAGAGGCATCGATACCGGTGCCCAATTGCGCCGTTGTTTCCCATTTCAAATCGGGATTAGGAGCCGATACGTTCGCAAAACCTACAACATCTGAGTTACCGAAAGTGGTTCTAGCTTCACCCAAAGTATTCAATGATTGATATGGATTGATGGCCGTGCTACCGGTTTCCCCGTAACCAACACGAAGTTTAAGATCAGAGAGGGCTTCCCAGTTCGACAAAAACTCTTCGTTGCTCAACCTCCAGGCAAACGACCCAGATGAGAAAACACCCCATTTATTGTTCTCTCCAAAACGAGAAGAACCATCGGCCCTTACACTGGCAGTGAAAAGATATTTATTGTTCAAACTGTAATTGACCCTTCCTAACCAAGAAAACAATTTCCAGTCACTTACGTCACTTGAATTCGGCAATGTACTCTCTGCCGTACCCAAAGCATTATCCTCTAAAATATCGGTAGAAAAACCGGTTGCACTAGATCCATTCGTTTTTCCTCTAAACGTCTGTACCGTAAAACCGGCAACAGCCGATAATTTATCGTCTTCACCAATTGTCGTATCATAAGACAAGGTATTTTCGTTCAAATAAGAAATACCCCTGAACATATCGAAACTAGCTGAACCTTGAGGGGTTCTCTTCACTAAAAGAGATGGAGAATAAAAATTACGCTCTCTAAACTCTTGTTCGGTACCCCCAAGAACTTTCAATTTTAATCGATTGGCAAGTTCAAACTCTACCGCAATATTCCCTAAAATTTTTGAAGTCAACGCTTGATCCTTCACCTCGGTATACAGTAACGGATTACTTATGGAAACCGGACTAAAATCATAGAAGTCGATTTCATTATAATTTCCTTCAGCATCAAAAGGTGAAACGGTCGGTGGCGCTTGAAGTGACGCAGACCAAATATTATTGCCTGAGTTTCCGTTGTTCACATTTGCCCTATCGATTTTAGACCTGGTCAGTACAGTATTTGCGCTTAATCGAATCCAATCATTGACCTGATTATCTAAAGACAAGCGTATTGAACCTCTTCGCTGACCTGTGTTCAAAATGATACCCTCTTGCTCAAAAATATTGGCGGAAGCCGAATAGGATGAGTTTTCGCTACCTCCGGAGAATGTCAACGTATGACTTTGAATTGGTGCAGACCTGAAAATTTCGTCTTGCCAATCGGTCTCTACATTGGGCAAACTGTTTAAATCAAAAGGTTCTGACAAACCTTCGTTGACCGCAGCAACATTAGCCAATTCGGCAAACTGACGTGAGTTGAGCAGGTCGTAGGTATTTATGACGTTCTGAATGCCGTAATAGCTTTGTAGATCGACTACACCACGCTGCCCTTTCTTGCCTTTTTTGGTCGTAATCATTACCACCCCATTGGCACCTCGAGATCCATAAATTGCAGTTGCCGAGGCATCTTTTAAAATATCGATAGTCTCAATATCGGAAGGGTTTAAAAATTCTATACCTCCGGTAATAGGAAAACCATCTACTACATAAAGTGGGTTATTATCACCTAAATAGGAGTTACCTCCCCTAATTTGAATTTGAACCGACGAACCTGGCTGACCAGAGTTTTGCGTCACACGAACCCCAGCAGATCTTCCTTTTAAAGCTTGCTGCACGTCTGTGGTCGGTAAAGCCGTAATTTCTTCGGCGTCTACCGTAGAAACGGAACCCGTGAGATCACTTCTATTTACAGAACCGTAACCTACCACAACAACTTCTTCAAGACCTTGAGCACTTTCTTTTAAGGTAACATTGATTTCGGTAGAATCACCTACCAAAACCTCTTGTGTTTCAAAACCCAGGTAACTAAAGACCAAAACAGCTTCTCTACCGTTAGTACTTATCGCATAGTTACCGTCAAAATCAGATATCTGACCATTTGAAGTATTTTTTTCGACAATATTGACCCCTGCCAATGGCAAACCTTGCGAATCGACTACTGTTCCCGTTACCTGTACCTCTTGTGGGGGCGACAGATTGCCAGTATCAGAAAACTTATCGACCTTACCTGGTAAGAGCAATATTTTTTTTCGATAGATTTCATATTCAATATTAGAATTTTGCCCGAACAATTGGTTCAAAACCCTCTTTATTTCCCCATTGCGTACACGTAAGCTTAAAACCCTTTCGGTATTGACAGTTTCAATATTGAAAATAAACTTGAAGTCTGTGCTGGCTTCAATTTCATCAATTACCCTTAATAAGGTTACATTCTCCAAATCAAGCGTGATTTTGTTTTGGGAATAAGTGGTCTTGGCATGCATCGCAATTGACACCGTAATGAGTAATAGCGATAGTTTCATCTTAATTTTGAATTTGCAAAATCTTGGTTCTGCGGAATTCAACCGTTTTTTCATAATTTTGAGTATCTAGAGTGGTTATTATTAATAATCGCCTGTAATCGGGGGATGGTACGAACATCCTCCGATTTTTTAGTTTTCGGCGGCAGCACTAAATTTCTTGGTGCCGTCTATTATGAATTCTTATTTCATACGCTAATCGTTTTTTAAAATGGTTATATGGCCGTTATCGACCTCGAAATGAATATTGTGAATTCTACTAAAGTATTCCAAAACTTGGCTGATAGATTCGTGCTGTATATCTATGGTGGCATTAAACTTCTCGTTTTCTAAATGTCCATCGAGGTTAGATATAGTTACATTATAATGTCTTTCCAGTTTTTGCATCATGTTACTAAAGGGAGCATTTCGAAAAACAATATACCCATTGACCCAAGAAGTATATAAGTCGGTAGGCACCTTGACCGTTTCTATTCTAGAAGTTGATTTATGAAAAGTACCTTTAAAACCAGGGGCAAGTATTATCTTCTCCACTTCAGCGGAAACATTCGGAACCAATTGTACAGAGCCCGAAACCAAAACGACTTCGGTGGTACTGTCTTCCGCGTAATTTGCTACATTGAACGTTGTACCCAACACCTGAACATCTAAACTATCAAGACCGACCACAAATGGATGTTCCGCATCATGACTGACCTTGAAGAAAGCCTCACCAGATAATCTTACCTTCCGCTTTTTACCTTTCACGAACTGTTCGGGAAAAGTCATTCGACTACCTGCGTTCATGGTCACTTCGGTACTGTCGGAAAGGGCGATGGTTATATTTTTGCCGTAAGGCACCGAAATGGTATTATACTTGACCTTTTCGTTCTCCTTCGTAGAATTGAAAATGATTTTGTTTCCCCTTTGACTTGCAATTAACTTTCCATCTTTGCTCTTTATAGCCAATGTTCCCGTTTCAGAAATCTCCTCAACCATTCCATCGGAATGTTCCAAAGTGATAGAATTTTCCTTTGGCTCTATCTTGGTCACTACTTCTTTCTCAGTATTATTGAACATGTAAATACCAATTGCTAGAAAACATACCAAAATTGCTGCATAGCGAAGACCTTGATACAAATTTCTTCTAAGAGTGAGTTTTTTGTCTCTCCTTATTTCCCTTAGCAACTCTTTCTTTGTCTCTTCTAAGTTGGGTCGATTCATTTTATATAAAACAACAAAATGTGTTTTTAAATAATTTTTTATAAAACTTTTGTAATTATCATCTTCAAAATACCTGTTGAGTTCATCTAAATCTTCACCTTTGGCGGAATTACCTAAAAATTTGGCCAGTAATGTCTCAAGGGAACTCGATTTCATAGAAAAAATAGATTGTCTTTATTATTAATACGATTGAATTTTACGATACACCTACTTATTCTCTATAATTTTTTATATTCAACCAATAATTAGGTTTAAAAATTAGTATATCATCAATATGGGAAGCTACGACAACAATGAGCATTTGATAAATGATCTGAGCAAAGGAAAAGAAAGTGCCTATATCTATTTACTTGAAAAATATCATGGTAAACTTTTCGCTTACACCCTTACTCTAATAGACGACCGTTCAGTTGCCCAAGATATTGTACAAAATACGTTCATTAAAACATGGCGCTTCCGAAAGAAGCTAAAATCGGGCTATTCGATTCAAAGCTTTCTTTATAAAATGGCTTATCATGAGTTTGTTGATGAATACAGACAGGGTAAAAAATTGCTGCCCCTTGAAGATAAATATTACAAATATATGTTCGAGGTTATTGAAGAGACCAATGAATATAAGCTAGAAAAGTTTCTTAATTTACTCTCGAAGGAGGTAGAAAAACTACCTCCCAAATGCCGTGAAATTTTCACCCTTAGCAAACAAGAAGGTCTGACCAATAAGGAAATATCAGAACACCTTTCAATTTCTATACGTACGGTAGAAGCCCAAATAAGAAAGGCATACAATAAGTTACGCGACAGTCTCGGTGATCAGTATGAAACCGTTTTCTTCTTTTTGTATAGTAAAAAAAAGTGTTTTGTTTAGTTTCTCATGAGCAGAAAAAGACATTGGATCAGAGAATACCACTTCTCGCAACTTTAGTACTTCAAGCATTCTATTTAGAGTATGTTTAAGTTGGATTGAACACCTGTCGGTTCCTCATGGTCATTGCAAATTTCCTTGCTTTAACACTTGCCATTTTGTTTAAAACTAGACAATACCGCTGTAAATATTTCATTAACTCAATATTATAGCTTAATTTCTACCAACCTACCTGTGTTGAATCAATTTGCTTAAGTAATCCTCAAATTCTATAAAAATGAAAAAAATGAAATCTTCGATGATAGCCCTATTTCTCTCGATTGGGTTAATTAGTTGCACCCCTGAAGAGTTAAAAGAATTTTTAAATAAACACCACCCCACAGAAGAGACTGATGAAGAAGAACCTGAATCAATTGATCCTGGATTAAATTTAGTGGCCAATGACCTTGAAGACCACCCCATGCAAGAAATTGCAAAGCCGGAATATCTTCAAACTATAACCGACCCCTCATTTGGCACAACCATCAGAAGAATTACCGATGCAGGTGATGGAAATATTGTTAAACCTATGTACAGCACCATTCAAGCTTGGAATGCCGATGAAAGTTATATGATTCTTTATGATCAAACTAACGGCGTACACCAGCTTCTTGATGGCATGAATTATTCATTTATTAGAAACTTAGACGACATTCGGCCAGATGATATAGAACAGATTTTTTGGGATTTCGAGAATCCGGATATCCTATTCTATATAGATAGAGGCACGGCCGAACTTATTCGATATTCTGTTGGCAGCCAAGAAAAAGAAATACTGGCAAATTTAAAGGAACTGACAGATTGCGCCGATAATATCGGGTCGGGCAATGATGTTCAAATGATGTCTTGGGATTCGGATGTTATTGGATTTCGTTGCGATAACACCGCTGCATATTACTACCGTATTTCTACGGCTGAGGTTGTTCAATTTGACCTTGATGATGTTTCTTATACGGCTCCAATGCCGGCACCTAGTGGTGAACGCTTTTATCACAGAGTAAATATTTACTCAGAAGATGGGGCGTTTGAAAAAAAGCTTAATGAGAAATCTACCCAACATTCAAGTCTTGGCAGTCTAGCAGATGGAACCGATGCCCACTTCGCTGTTGCTTTTGAAGAAGGACCTGAAGGTGGATGTTTTGGCAATATAATCGCCCACAACTTAGTTACAGGTGATTGTATTTCTGTAATTAGCGAAGACTTAGGCTACCCCTATTCTAAATCAGGAACCCATATATCTGCCGTTGCCCATAAAAATCCAGGATGGATAGCTGCCTCTATGATCGGTTTTGAAAAAGACGGACAAACACTTCTAGATCAAGAACTGGTTTTGGCCCGGGTTGAAGCTGGTAATGTAGATGTATATCGCATTGGACACCATAGAAGTGATGAAGATGAAGAAGCATTTGACTATTGGGGTGAGCCCCATGCAGTTATTAGTCCAACGGGAACTAGAGTTTTGTTTGGCTCCGACTGGAGTGGAGAAGAAGACGGTAAGTCTATAGAATCGTATGTTGTAGAGTTGCCAGCATTCGAAATTCAAAATAACTAGGTCGAAACCTTTTGCGCTAAAATATATCGAAATTGAAAAGCCTTCCTAAAAGCTAAAAATTTGGAAGGCTTTTTTTATATAACTTTGATAGTTTTAGTTAACATCAATCTTGGGTGAATCTTTTAGGTACATCAAAAACACCCTTTCTCTTTTCGAAACTTACATGACTTTTTTTGGTATCATTAAGACCAAAAGATAATAATATGAAAGAAGTTTGAAATAGCTTGAGGTAATGCATAAATTAATCTAATGCAATTAAGAAAAAATCAATTGCCATTCAAACGAATAAATCCTCCATCAATGGGGAAATCTGTCCCAGTAATAAAAGAAGCTTCATCTGAACAAAGATATAATGCCAAATCTGCTACTTCTTGCGGTTTACCCATACGGCCTATAGGCTGCGTTCTAGAAAGTTCTTCAAATTTTTCATCTGAATTGTCTGGAAAGTTATTTTTTAAGTATCCGTCTACAAAAGGTGTATGTATACGGGCCGGCGATATACTGTTACAGCGAATACCATAACTTAAATAATCTTTTGCCACCGAATACATCATCGTTAGAGATGCACCTTTAGACATCGAATAGGCAAATCGGTCATTTATGCCCACCGTAGCAGCAATAGAAGCCATGTTTATAATGACTCCGCCCTTTTCTTTCATGTAAGGAATAACAGAATGAATACAGTTGTAAACACCTTTAACGTTCACATGGTAAACACGGTCAAAATCTTCTTCCGCGGTTTTCTCTACATTACCAATATGGGCAATGCCGGCATTATTGATTAAGATATCAATTGCTTCTTTTTCCCCTATGGCAGTAACACAATTTCTGACATCAGCTTGGGAGGCCACATTACAATTATGCGACAACGCCTTACCTCCCATGACTTCTATTTCTTTGACCACCTCATCGGCAACTTCTGTCTTGAGTTCGAAAATATGTACCGTGGCACCATGTGATGCAAGCGTCATTGAAATGGCGCGACCTATACCGCTTCCACCTCCGGTTACAATCGCAGTTTTATTCTTTAAATCAAATTTCATTCTTCTTTATTATCTACTATGGTATCGTTTGCAACAAAAAATGCTTCAGTTTCGGGGTCGATACCGTTATCAACCAACATATTAGGCCTTTCTTTATTAAATTCCTTCAATGCAGAATCAGAAATGCCCGTACCCCAAAGGTAAAGTCTTTTTAAATTTTTAAGCTTCTTCAGGGCTAAAAGACTCTTATCGTTTATTGAAGTTTCATATATTTTAAGAAGTCTTAAGTGCTCTAGAGGTATCAATTTCTCAATATCTTCATCACCAACAGGTGTTTTATCAAGTTCTAACCATTCTAAATTGGTACAGAGACTGACCATATCAATTTCTGCAGATGCTATGGGCAGGCCGCTCAAGTCGAGTTCTACGATATTTTTTGCAACTCTCTTTAAATCCGTTATCGGTTTACTATCGTACTCAGGCGCTAAATACACATCAACACTCAATGCATCGGTATTACTGGCCACACGATTAATAGACAAATAATCAGACGACAGATTCTGCAAAGTACTATCTGCTATTTTCGGGAAATCAGCCCATTTTCCCGAAGGGTCAGGTTCCCTTAAAGATCTGATAAGGCCGATTAAAGGTTCAGGTTCTTTAAGACCGGATAATCGAACAGTATCGGAAGCACCCAGTGCAATCCATCGTTCTAGAATTTCTATTTCAACATCGGTCAAAGGTGTCTTGCCCTCTGGCGGCATGTGCTCTTCATCTTCAATAGGCAAATGAAGTCGTTTGATAAGTTCACTTTCTTCTGAATTTTCAGGAATTACCGTGTTTCCGTTTTCTCCTCCCTTCAAAATATTAGCAAGATCGGTCAATAACAACTCTCCTTTTTGTTTGTTCGGATTGTGGCATGAAACACATTTTTCATCCAATATTCGAGTAACTACGTCACCATAAATCAATGGGTTCTCAGGTAGTTCTTTCTGTTTTTTTTCGATAGGAAGGGCTAAAAAATCTTCCCCATGGGTGACCATGCCCCCATAGTGCCCTGTAAAACCAATGAGGACGAGAAGTACGCCTTGCAGCGTCTTGGCTAATACCATTTTCTCTTCCCTTATTTTGCTCAATGCATACCAAACAGCCGCTACGAGGGCCACCCCGGCCCCAAGCCATTGATGCCATAGAAGCAAATCACCCTTTACTAGACTTTCCTTCCCCAGAAAAAATCCTGAAATGGCAGTAATAAGAGCCGACAGCACTGCGGTAAAAAGCAATAATCGAGGCACCTCTCGACCTGTAAGACCCAAAAATATGGCAAGTAATAATAAAACTATTGGAAAATGTAAAACTAACGGATGCCACCGACCAAGCCATGATACAAATCGAGGCAGTTCTATATAAGACTCAAAAACGAGACAGAATATGAGAAATACCGAAAGCCCTAAAATAATATAATCGACCCAACGACTTTTTAAGAAGTGCGTCATTGATCTATGCTAAGAGGTCTTTTACAACATTACCGGCTACATCGGTCAAACGAAAACGTCGGCCTTGATATTTGTAAGTCAGTTGCTCATGATCAAGACCTAAAGCATGCATTAAAGTCGCATGAAAATCGTTAATATGAACGGGGTTTTCGACCACATTGTAACCGAATTCATCAGTCTGACCGTAATTAAGACCTGGTTTTATACCGCCGCCAGCCATCCAAATACTGAAAGCCCGAGGGTGGTGGTCACGCCCATAATTGGCTTCATCGAATTTACCTTGGCAATAATTGCTACGGCCAAACTCACCGCCCCACACTACCAATGTATCTTCTAGCATGCCACGTTGTTTCAAATCCATAACCAAAGCGGCAGAGGCTTGATCAACATCTTTCGCCTGGCCGGCCATTTCATCAGGTAGGTTACCATGTTGATCCCAACCTTGATGGTACAATTGTATAAACCGAACTCCATTCTCGGCCAACCTTCTTGCCTGTAATGCATTAGCGGCATAAGTACCCGGCACTTGACAATCTTCGCCGTATAGTTTCACTATAGATTCAGGCTCTTTTGAAACATCCATGACATCAGGAACCGACATTTGCATGCGGTACGCCATTTCATATTGGGCTATTCGCGACTCTATCTCATCATCACCCGTCTCAACATGATGTAATTTATTTAACTCGGAAACCTCGTTAAGTAGATGTCGTTTGTCCGATCGAGATATGCCATCAGGATCGTTCAAGTATAAGACCGGATCCTTACCTGACCGGAGCAATACCCCTTGGTGTTTTGAGTCTAAAAATCCGCTGGACCATAATTTGGAATATAGCCCTTGACTATTGCCTTTTCCCCTTGAGGTCAAAACCACAAAAGATGGAAGGTTCTTATTCTCGCTACCTAGACCATAACTCATCCAAGAACCCATACTTGGCCTACCGGAAATTTGACTGCCCGTTTGAAAAAACGTAATCGCGGGGTCATGATTGATGGCCTCGGTATGCATACTTCTTACCACGGTTATATCATCCGCTATTTTGGCAATATGCGGAAAGTAATCGCTGATCCAAGTACCGCTTTGGCCATGTTGGCTAAACCCTACCGCAGGGGGCATTAAAGGAAATTTGTCCTGATTGGCGGTCATACCGGTCAAACGTTGGCCGTTTCGTATAGATTCAGGTAAATCTTCTCCCATTCGTTTACGCAATGTAGGTTTGTAATCGAAAGTCTCTAATTGTGAAGGTGCACCTGCCTGAAATAAATAAATTACCCTCTTGGCCTTGGGAGCGAAATGGGGTATGCCCAAAGGCATACCAGCTTGGCCCTTCTCATTGCCCTTGAACAAATCAGGTATTAACAATGACCCCAAAGCTAACGAACCGATACCCACGCTCAATTGCGAAAAGAAATGACGTCTGTTGACCTTTAAGGGATTTTCCTTTTTGTTCTCGTTTTCTTTCATGGTATCATTCTTTGGTAATAGTTTCGTCTAAATTGTAAATTACCTGAGCCGTCAGCATTAGGGCTGCTGTTTTGCTAGGGTCTGTTTTTAGTTGTTCATAGTTGCCCACGGCTACTAACTTCTCCGCTTCGACAACATCATTCTGGTATATAGTTAGTGCATCATGATAGTAATCGGTAAGGGTGAGAAACTCTTCTTTACTAGGTGTTCTTACTAAAATACGGCGAAACACCTCGGTCACATAATCTTTATTATCGGGTTTATCGGTAATCATTCGTTGCGCCATAACCCGTGCGGCCTCTAATATTTGCACATCATTCTGTAGCACCAAGGCCTGTAATGGTGTGTTGGTTTTTTGCCTTCGCACTTCAGAGAAATCACGGTTCGGGGCATCAAAAATGGTCATTGACGGCGGTGGCAGGGTACGTTTCCAAAAGGTGTACAACGAGCGGCGATAAAGATCTTCACCTTCATCAGGTATATATTTTGTCAGCACTCCACGATTGCCGCCTGCATTGGTTTCTTCCCATAAACCTTCGGGTTGATAAGGTCTTACGCTCGGGCCTCCGATCTCTTTGTTTAAAAGTCCGCTAGTCGCAAGAACATAATCTCTGATCATCTCGCCACTCATTCGAAAACGGGGAGCTCTAGCTAGCCATTTATTCTCTGGATCCGCTTTTTTAAGTTCTGGTAGCAACTCAGATTTTTGCTGGTAGGTGGCCGAAAGCATAATTTTTTTCAACAAGTACTTGATATCCCATTGGTGCTCCATAAAATCGACAGCAATCCAATCAAGTAATTCCGGATGGGTAGGCAAGCTACCTTGAACTCCAAAATCTTCCGAAGTCTCTACCAAGCCCGTACCGAACAACATACCCCAGATTCGATTCACGAATACGCGTGCCGTCAACGGGTTATTCGTATCGGTCAACCAATTGGCTAGCCCTAACCTGTTTTTCGGCAACTCTTCAGAGAATGCAAAAATAGTTTCAGGTGTACTAGGCATTACCGAATCGGTAGGCTGATCATATTCTCCCCTGTTCAATATAAAAGTCGTTTTGGGTGCGGAATCGTTCATCACCATTACGTTCAATTCAGGAGTTCTTTTCATGTTGATAAAAGAAAGTACATCTTCTGTCTCTTCTGCAGATATCGTTATAAATGGCGGGTCAGCAAAGAATTTTTGATTCTTTGCCTGAACGGCATCCATTTGCAGACCTTTCTCATCAACATGGTTAAAAAAGGCGAACATTTCAAAATAGTTCTTTTGTGAAATTGCATCATATTTGTGATCATGGCACCTGGCACATTCCAACGTTAGGCCTAGAATACCTTTACCCAGGGTATTGGTTCTATCTAACACATAATTTGTTCGATACTCTTCTTGTATTACCCCGCCCTCTTGAGTTATCGGATGGTTTCTATTAAAGGCCGTAGCCAATATCTGTTCTTTAGTAGCATTCGGTAAAAGGTCGCCTGCCAGTTGCCATTTTAAAAAATCATCATAGGGCAAGTTCTCGTTAAATGCATGAATAACCCAATCGCGCCAAGGCCACATCGTTCGATAACTATCGTCTTGATAGCCGTGTGAATCGGCATAACGGGCAACATCGAGCCAAGATTGGGTCATGCGCTCACCATATGCAGGGGAGGCCAAAAATTCATCAATAATCTTTGAGATTTTATCTTCGGAGGTGTCTTTTAATAAAGCTTGTACATTTTCGGTATCAGGTGGCAGACCTGTAAGATCCAAACTAATTCTACGTATCAAAGTTTCATCTGTTGCCCTACCGGATGGTTGAAGGTTTTGTTCCTCTAATTTCTCTAAGATGAAACCGTCTATTTCATTTTGGCCCCATTCTGAAATTTCGTTTTTTGGTACTTCGGATTTTTCAGGTGTGATATAAGCCCAGTGCTTTTCGAACTTAGCACCTTGTTCAATCCATTTTTTTATAAGCTTTTTTTCGTACGGATTCAAGGATAGCTTTGAATCGGGAGGAGGCATCATTTCACCAGCTTCATCGGAAACTATAACCTGATAAGCCTTACTTTCACGTATATTTTTAGATACCAGCGCATATTCACCCGGACTTTCTGGAAGTTCAGAAAAGGCCATATTCTCAACATCTAGACGAAGACCCGCTTTTCTTTTATTTGCATCAGGGCCATGGCAAGTGTAACAATTATCTGAAAGTATAGGTTTAATATGAAAATTATAATCTATGGTTTCGGGCAATTTCATTGAAGCATATTCATCTTTGCTCGCATCAAAAAATCCTTTCTTATAAGCATAAAGCGTACCTATCAAAATAGCTAAAACTACAATTATGGTAACTTTATATTTCATCTTCAGGGTTTTGGTCTTGAACTATTAAATTTAGTCATTTTCGGGCGATGCAGACAACCACTATTTTTGCATTATTAAGGCGTAATTTTGCCTTTCACCACCCATTTATGCTAAATATTATGAATAACCTTAAGATTTGGCAAAAAAACTAGGAATCGCTAAGGCAGCTCAGCGCCAACGAAGCCATGAGTCCGCCACCAACTTCAATAGCCGATTCGTCTAAATCAAATGTCGGTGTGTGAAGACCTGAAACTATTCCTTTTTCTTCGTTTCCTACACCTAGCATGTAAAAACATGCCGGATTATTTTGAGAATAATATGCAAAATCTTCAGCTGCCATCCATTGGTCAATTTCCATCATATTTTCTTCACCCATATAAACCATTGCCGCAGCTCTAAGATTTTCTGTCAGGTTCTTATCGTTTACCAAATGCGGGTATCCGTGATTAATCTTGAACTCGCACCTACCCCCCATCGCCTGCGCCATACCTTCTACTAAGGTTTTTAGTTTTTGCAGTGCATCTTTTCTCCATGACTCATCAAAAGTTCTAAATGTGCCTTCAATATAAACCTCGTCGGGCAAAACATTTATCGCCCCATCTGCAATTACTTTACCGAAAGATAAAACCGACGGTATTTTGGGAGAAGACATACGACTGACCAGCTGTTGTGCCGCCACAATGATATGTGAGGCTATTAAGACCGGATCAATTGCTTTTTCGGGCATGGCCGCATGACCTCCTTTCCCCCTTACGGTCAGAAAAAGTTCATCCATACTGGCCATGAATTTGCCAGGTAGAAAACCAACTTTTCCTACCGGCATATCTGGCCTAACGTGTTGACCGATATGAATAATACCCTCTATATTTTTATAGGCTTCCTCTTTCATAACAAGGGTAGCCCCACCGGGCATCAACTCTTCACCGGGCTGAAATAAAAAGTGAATCTTACCAACAAACGTTTCTTCAAGCTCTTTTATGATTTTTACACACAAAAGCAATGAAGCGACATGCGCATCATGCCCACAAGCATGCATAACTCCTTTATTTTTTGAAGAATAGGAGACTTGGTTCTTTTCATTTATGGGCAAGGCATCTATATCGGCCCTAAGAAGAACTGCCTTACCTTCACCCTTACCCGTAACACTAGCTAAAAGCCCCGTTTGTGCCACTGGTTTCACATCGTTAATGCCGATTTTTTTTAGTTGCTGCCTAATGTAATTCGATGTATTGTGCTCTTGAAACGAAAGTTCAGGATGTGCATGAAGATATCTACGCACTTCAACGAATTGCTGAAAATGCGCTTTAGCCAAAAGCTTTATTTGATTCTCCAATTCCATTGAGACCGTTATTCGTCAAATTGTAAATCAAACTTCACAGTCACCTCATCACCTACAATGATCTGCCCGAACATGGCTGTTGGCGGTTCTATCCCGTAATTTTTCAAAGTGATTTTATGTTCCCCAGAAATTTTAATGCCTCCTTCTGAACTTTGAATATCCACAGGTATTTCGACCTTTTTACCTTTACCTGCAATGGTCAAATTACCGATCAAAGTAGATTTATCTTTCACCTCCTCAAGATTAAATACAATTTTTGGATGACTCTCCATCTTTAGAGCGGCATGCATCTTACTATCCATAGTAGGGCCGCGCTCACTTTTTATATTTTCTACATCTACATTAAAATCAATTTTCTTTGGAAGGTCATCACCTAATATCAATTGACCCTCTAAAACGTTTGCGTTAACCGTCCAATCATGAACAGTAGAGGTACCATCGATAGTTAAAGAGCTTTTGTCAGAAAGATTGTAGCTTTCTTGAGCCATCACTAGGTGACCCAAACCAACTAAGAATAATAATGTGAAAGTGTATTTCATTTTTCTGCTTATTTATTTTGATTATTATAATACATATCGCCAGGTTTTGGTATGCGATAATTACCATGGGGCACGGGGGCATTTGACATATTCATATCCCCATCCATATCTTTTGGAACAATACTATGATTAGAGGCCCTGGCTTTTTCCAGCTCAATAATTTCACCCTATTCTATTGCCATGCGGCCCATAATTGTAGTCAGGGTACTTTCATCCCCGTACTTAGTATTGTTCACATAGGGTTTAGTGCCCATTATTGCACCTATAAATACATCTTGCTCCATTTATATACTTCCAAAAAATCTATTCATCTAGAACAGTCTGCCAAAACTTTTTCTGTTCTTCCGGTGAAGGCTGTTCTTTAGGGCTTACCAAACGCATTCCAACATAATTGGAGTCGGTAAACCACCAAAAACTTTTTGGAATTTGCGGATCTCTCTTTTGAAGCTTTAAACTAGAGGCCGTTCTAGCTGCAGAACGCAACTTATCGGCATCATCATCCCAAGAACCACCACGATACGACCTAGGATGTATAACCGTCGGCGTTACCCAAGGGTTCTTATTGTTAGTCTTGGCATAAGAATCTTCTCGGTATTCGTCCAACGTCCATTCCGCTGCATTTCCATGCATATCATAAAGCCCCCAAGGGTTTGGCTTCTTAGTGCCCACCTCAGCATACTTATTACCCGAATTCTTATAGAATACCGCATACTCATCAATTACGGAAACGTCATCTCCGAAACTATATGCAGTTTCCGTTCCAGCCCGAGCGGCATATTCCCACTCGGCCTCGGTGGGGAGGCGGTAAAATTTTCCGGTAATCGTACTCAGCCATTTACAAAAAACCAATGCGGAATAAGCGGACATACTAACTGCGGGAAAACCGTCTTTACCCATTCCGTAAGAAGGATCCTCATAAGGGGGGCTTGGTCTGGTAATGGCGTCAATTTTCATAACACGGTCATCATCCAATTTAACAAAAAGCTCTTTGTTCTGTTTAAAGAACAATTCGAACAAATCCCAGGTGACTTCGTATTTTCCCATATAAAACGGGTCGATTTCCACTTCTTTTTGGGGCCCTTCATCGGCCTTACGGTTCGCTTCTGATTCTGGGCTGCCCATTTTAAAATGACCGCCAGGTATTGACACCATATCAAAACTCACCTCAGTGGCCGGTATGGTTTCAGTGTATATCTTTGATGTAGTGGTCTCGGAGGTTGTCGCCTTTTGTTCCTGAACTACTTTCTCAGCATTCGCTGGTTCAGGTTCAGTATCGACAATTGCTTTTTTTGACGTACAGGAATGCAATACGGTTGCTATTAGCACCGCGCTAAATAATAGTTTCTTCATTAAGTTAGTATAATTGTTTTGGTTTTGTTAAAAATAAAGGTTTTTCTTAACCAAGAAAGCAAACCATCATTTTAATTACAAAACATACTGTTTTCACCTCTTTAAAAGGAAAAATTCTCACCTTACGACAAAGTTTTCTGACACGCCTTCATCTATAAAATAAAGTATATTTGAAAGTTCTTAATCAAAACTAGAAAATGAGAAATTCTATAATTTTGTTTGCACTATTCATGATTACCGGTGCATTATTCGCTCAGAAATCTAATACGAAAGAACTGGAAGAATTCACCGAAGTGAAAGCTTATGACCGAATCATTGTGACCTTAGTCAAAGGCGAAACAAACAAATTGGTTATTACAGGAGACGACAAAGATGAAGTAAGTATATCGAACAAAGATGGCCTTCTCAAAATCAAAATGGAATTTGATAATTTTCTGGATGGAGATGAAGCCCTGGCCACTCTCTACTATACTGAAGACCTTACATTGATCGATGCCAATGAAAATGCAAAAATTAAGTCGGACGAAACCTTTACCACCGATGAGCGCGTTGAAATTAAAACTCAGGAAGGTGGAGTAATCGAACTCAACGTTGAGCTTAGCGACCTCTATACCAAATCTGTTTCAGGAGGTGAAATAACCCTTACAGGAATTGCCAAAACTCAAGAGGCTATGGTCAATACAGGTGGTAAAATCTATAATAAACAACTGAATACAGAAGAAACTACGGTGGTGGTAAGTGCTGGAGGACGTGCCGATGTAAAAGCTAGCGACAAGGTTAAAGCCAAAGTAAGGGCCGGTGGTTCTATCTACATTTATGGCAACCCGAAAAATGTAGATCAAGACAAGGTTTTTGGTGGTAAAATAAAAGTAGTAGATTAATTCTATTGTTCGATGTCACGAGCTTCAAAAGCTACAAGTTCATTATCTTGAAATTGAGGTGTTATTTCGATAGGGTTGCAGCAGACTTCGCAATCTTCAACATAAGTCTGTCTACCAACCGAAGGATCCATTAACATTGAAATTTCTTCCCAGCAATAAGGACATTGAAAAAAATGTTCGTACATATTCGCCTCTTCAATCAAAATTAGACACCCTTACAATCTAGACACTTTAAAGCTGTACCAATTTTTCACTTTTTGAAGAATCATAAATTGCATTGATAACGGCAACGGCCTTTCTTGCCTCATCTCCACCAACCATTGGAGAACGGTCTTCTTGTATAGCAATCAACATATCGGCAAGAACGGTTTTATGGTTTTGATGCCCAATAGCGGTCGGATCTGCTGCACCGGACCCATCTCCATCTTTTGAAGTTATATTAGGCGCAGTGGTATCAGGAACATTCCATTCTACTATTTTACCGGCTTCCATAAGAACACTGCCCTTTTCACCATAAATTTCTAGCCGCTCCGGATATCCTGGATACAGGGCTGTACCAGCGGTAATATTACCGATCGCACCGCCGTTGAAATTCAATATGGCACTGCCTACATCCTCTCCTTCAATGTTATGTACGCTAGTCTGTACCTTGCCGAAAACCGAAATTACCTCGCCCATCAAATTGATCAATAAGTCAATGGTATGAATGCCTTGGTTCATAAAAGCTGCACCGCCGTCGTACTTCAATGTACCCCGCCAATCGCTACCGGAATAATATTCTTCTGATCTATACCAATTGATATGGGCATTGCCCATTAGCAATTTTCCTAATTTACCATCTTTTACAGCAGTTTCTAATAGCACATAGTCGGCACTACATCTATTCTGTAGTACACACCCCAATTTGACCCTGTGTTCATTGCAGACCCTTATAACTTCATCAACCTTATCGGTAGTAACTTCTAAAGGTTTTTCACTTAAAATGTGCTTACCAGCCTGAGCGGCGGCTTTAATGGCTTCGCCATGTCTACCGCTTTCATTACAAATACAGACCAGATCAAGATTATTCTGAGCCAAAAACTCATCTATGTTACTAAAAACCGGTACACCGAATTGTGTTTCCGCTGAATCTACCCTTTCTGAAGATTTAGTATAAAGTGCGACTAAATTAGCTTCTTCGAGTTCGGAAATACATTTAATATAATTATTAACGATTGAGCCCGTTCCGATAATTCCGATTCCGATAGGTGAAGACATAGCTTTAAGTTTTAATTTACGACTATACTACAAAGAAAATCTGGCTCTGGCAAAAAGAGGTTTTACTTCTAAAGCTCAATATTCAATAATTGCCCTGTGAGCTGTAACAATTGTAATTCAGCCAGTTTGGCATCGTACTTCGCCAAGTTTTTATTCGTCTGTGCATTTAGAAGATTGATTTGCGCCTGACGGAATTCAATCGAGGTGATACGCCCTAATTGAAATTGTTCTTTTGAACGTTCAAAATTATTTTTGTTAGTGATAACGTTCTGCTCTTGAATCTGGTAGATATTCAATCGATTTTCATAAATATCCAACGCATTCTGAATATCACGTTCTACTTGCAATCGTATTTGTTCAAGTTGCAACTCTTGGTTTTCATAGGCAATTTTTGAGTTCTTGACTCTCACCGTGGTACCCCCACCATCAAAAAGATTCCAAGTCAAACTCGCTCCAAGTCCAAAATTCCAAGTTTCATTATTCGTTCCAGGAAAAAAGGCGGAGGCTGCACTTTGATTAAGGTTCCAACCATAAGTACCCGTGAGCCCGACCGTCGGTAAATACCCCGATCTGTTTACCTTAATATCATATTCGTTAATGGTAAGGTTTCTTTCTGATTGAAGCACTGCAACATTATTAAGTTCGGCTTGTGCCACCAGTTCTTCCAAACGTAATTTCGGAATAAAGGATATCAAGGTATCAACTTCAAAAGTTCTGTTCAAATCTTGATTAAGCACTACGTTCAAATCTCTTTTGGTATTACCAAGCTGCTGTAATGTATTCAAAAGGTTTATACTGTCATTGGTGACATCGACCTGTGCGTTTAGAATATCAAGTTTGGTATTTTGGCCATATTCAAAAGCATATTCGGCCCTGGTAATTCGCTGCATTGAAATTTCAAGCGCCTGTTGCAGCACATTTTTATTCTCCGTTAGCCTTGCTACCTCGAAATAGACACTGAATAACTGAAGCAGGGTATTCTCAATGGTTTCCCTTGCCTGCAATTCACTTAATTGATATTGCTCTTTGAGTTGTTTATAGGTATAAAAACGACCGAGACCATCGAACAAGGTATAATTTACATTTAAGGCGGAATTATACCGTTGGGCCTCTGCCTTATATAAATCTTGATCCGCCCTAGCGCTTCCGTCGTCATTTAACTGACCGGGGAATTCAATTGTAGAATCGTCACGGTTATAATTTGCGCCAGCCGTAGCAGCAACTGTTGGCAAATACCCTGAATTTAAAACACCTTGATTATTATCGGCTATTTCAACTTGATTACGGGCAACCCTTATATCGAAATTATTCTTTAATGCCAATTCAATGGCTTCATTTTTGGAAAGTACCCGCTCTTGTGCAAAAGCTCCGGTAAAAAATGCCATACCAATACACAAGGCACCTATTTTAAATATCTTCATGCTTTACTATTCTTGCTTACCCTCCAATTGTTTTGACGGCGAATCTATATTGTTGTTCTTTCCATTTAAGCTATGCATAGATCCCGACTGCATTTTATACTCCTCTTCTTGTTCTATTATGGCCCTCTCTACTTCTTCTTTGGTTACCGAGCCACCTTTGACCAACCATTTTTTACCCACTTTTGCCCTGTTGCTAAACGAAAGAAATAATGGCAACAACAGTAAGGTGAGTATTGTGGCAAAGCCTATACCATAAGCAATTGAAATGGCCATAGGTTTTAAAAACTGTGCTTGTCTACTTCTTTCAAGAAGGAGCGGCGCCAGACCAGCAATTGTAGTAACCGACGTTAAGAAAATAGCACGAAAACGTGACCGCCCTGCATCGAAAATGGCATCATCGAATTTCATGCCACCTCTAAGATTAGTGTTGAACTTGCTAATCAGAACGAGCCCATCATTTACCATAATGCCGATTAAGGCAATAATACCCAGCATAGAAAGCATATTTACCGGAAAACCATGTATCCAATGGCCCCACGCTACAGCGGTAAGGCTGAAAGGCACCATTAAAATCAATAATAATGGCTGGCTGAAACTTCTGAAAGTAAAGGCGATCGTGATGTAAATCAACATTAATACCGATAGACCTACTACTCGAAGAGAGTCTGTCATTTTATTGGCCTCTCTATTCTGCCCTTCGTAAGAAGCCCCAACCGTAGGGTATTTAGAATGTATTTCAGGCATTATATTCGTTCGAATATCTGACATTATATCGGTAGCCGTGGTGGTTTTTTCATCTTTCAAATCGGCCGTAACCTGAATTTCACGTTGACCTTCGAGGTGATTTATGGCCACATCACCACGTTCAATCGTGTAATTGGCAATTTCGTTCAATGGCACCTTGCCCCCGCTTGGGGTAGAAATACGCATTTGATCTAAATCGGTTATCGAAGACCGATTTGACCTATCATAGCGCACCCAAACCCTTATTTCATCTTGACCTCGTTGAAAGCGCTGTGCCTGTGTACCAAAAAAACCTGCCCGAACCTGATCCATCACCGTTCGTAGATCCAAGCCCAGTAAATAGGCATTCTCTTTAAGCTCTAACCTAATCTCTTTAATACCGGCAGGATCATTATCAGCAACATCCTTTAAAAGCGAATTGTTGAGCATTGCCGATTTCAGTTCAACCTTTGCAGCTTTTAATTCTTCAATATTATTTCCTAAAAGGGATACCGAAACGGGACTACCGCCAAAGTTGCCGCCAGACCCATAAATAAGGCTTTCTACCCCGACCACAGGCCCTACGAGCTCTTGTAGTCGATTTGTGACCATGTCAGCAACGATTTCATCAGGTCGCTCTTCCCCCGGAAGTAGGTTAATTACCAGACTCGCCGTAGACGACCCCGGACCAAGATTTCTAATCGTATTCTCGAAAAGTTGCTTACCGGTACCTTTCATATACTTATCGGTAAGTTCTTGGTTAACTATTTTAGACTTTTCTTCTATAAGACTTATAATAGAATCGGTAACCTTTTCATGCGTGCCATTTGGCATTAACAACTCTACCGCTATTCTATCACTCGCAATTCTCGGAAAGAAAGAAGTTCGTACAATTCCCCCACCCATTGATCCTATCGTCAAAATCAACGCCACTAAAAAGAAAGCGAAAGTCAATATTTTATTTTTCAGACCGAAACGTAATGCTGGGGTATAGATGTTGTCACGCATCCAAACCATGAAACGGTCTCCTATCTCATTGATCATACGCAATTTGGCAAATGCCCTACCTATTTTCGATTTTGGCTTCTTGGCCATGGGTGCCAAGGCTTTCGAATGGGCCAAGTGAGCGGGTAAAATTATAAGTGCCTCTACCAGAGAAACCACTAACGTAAGAATTACGATTACCGATACCTCGCTAAAAAACTCTCCTATTCTTCCATCAAGAAATAAGAAAATCGAAAAGGCAAGGATGGTGGTTATAATGGCAGAAACAATTGGAGGTATCACCTCCATAGTACCATCGATGGCCGCTTGCACGGGAGATTTCCCTTTTTCGTAATGCTGGTATATATTTTCGGCTATTACAATACCATCATCTACCAGAATACCAATAACGATTATCATTCCGAAGAGAGATAAAACATTAATGGTCACATTAAAATATTGAGCAAAAATGAACATCCCCAAAAAGGAAATCGGAAGCCCGAAAGCTACCCAAAAAGCCAAGCGAGTGTTTAGAAAAAGGGACAGGAAAATGAGCACCAGAATCATACCCACAATCGCATTCTCGGTAAGTAGCTCTGTACGTTGATTCAACGTCTTGGAACGATCACTGACAACGCTCAATGCTATATTGTTATGTTTGGCGTTAAAGTCTTCTATATATTCCTTTACATTTTCAGCTGATGAAATAAGATCTTCGGTATTGGTACTCGTAATGGTAGTACTAACAGATAATTCACCGTTGAAATAGGCCGCATTGGGTGATTCTGCAAACCGGTCGCGAATGATAGCTACATCTTTTAAGCGTACGGTTTGACCAGAGGCATCGGCCCTTATGATGAGATTTGAAAGCTCTTGACCATAATAAGAACGATTGTTGGCCCGAATCAAGTACTCTTCGGTGTCGGTCTTAATATTACCACCGGTCACCAGAATATTGGCATTGGCCACGGCCTGAGCTACTTCATTGAAAGAAATGTTGTAGGCCAAAAGATTATTCTCATTAACCGCGATTTCTATTTCTTCCTCAGGAAAACCGCTCATTTCTATTTGAGAAATACCATCAATGGTTCGCAGTTCATTTTCTACCTGCCTGCCGATTTGTTTCAGTACCGCAAGCGGTATATCTTCACCACTTATGGCAAAACTGATAGTCTCTCGAACCGCATCTAACTTAGAGACTACGAGGGGTTCCATACCCGTTGGAAAAGAAGGCACCCTATCTACCGCATTCTTGACCTCGAGAAGCATAAAGTCAATATCTCTGCCTTTTTCGATTTCAACATTGATGAGACCACTATTTTCTCTAGAAGTAGAAGTTACCCGATCTACACCTTCAAGGCCTTTAAGGTTATCTTCTATTTTAAGAACAATACCCTCTTCTACCTCTTGGGGCGAAGCCCCGGGGTATGTAATGTTTATCGTAATATTCTTAGAATCGGATAGGGGAAAATAAGAGGAGTTTAACCCTAACATACCAACAATACCAAAGATGAAAAAAGCGATAATAAAGACATCTACCGCCACATGGTACTTAATGAAATAAGAGATAATATTTTTCATAGGCAGATATTAGAGGTTACTCTGTTCTTCGAAAACCTTAACCAACATACCCACATAGGCGCCAACTACCGGCTTAGAAACAATTGTTGTACCGTCGGGCACGTCTTTGATAACAACTTTCTTATCAGAAAAGTAAATGGGGTTGACATCTATCTGATCTAATATAGAATCTCTAACTACAAAAATCTTATCATTTTCCAGTAACAGCCCCCTATCAACTTCGATAGCATTATCTTCACCTCTGGCATTGAGATTAGCTTCTAGGTACATACCTTCTCTTAAATTATCATTTTTCACTTCAATAAAGGCCTTGATTGTCTGTGACGCCTGATCAACACTCGCGTTTATTCTAGACACTACCCCTTCGTATGTGTCCGTACGGTCGAGGTTTACCAATTCAACTTTTTCACCTACTTTAAGTAAATCGCTAAATGTCTTACGGATGGACACCTCAAGTTCATATACCCCCGTATCGATAAACTCACCCAGTTTTTGGCCCGACCGAACCAAAGTACCTTCGGTCACCAATGCTTCTGTCAAAACTCCATCGAACGGAGCTGCCATTCTATACTTGGACAACCGTTGCTCAAGATTTTTGATATTATAGTAATCGGTGAGTATACCGCGCCCAGATATAAAGAATTTTTCTTTTTCCGTTGTCATTTCAGGCAATTGAGGTATAGTTTTATCTATGTTGAAACCACTTAAATACTCTTGCCATTTAGGGTAAATTTCCGGATAGTCTAATCTCAAATCCGGCATTATCGAAGTAATCAGATTATAGAGGCTACTCTTTGCCGATTGCACACTGGCAGTATATTCGGCTGCGTCTATATTGATTATAGTTTCACCGGAACGGTAACGCTGACCCGTCTTAAAGAGTTTAGACCCCCTTCTAAAAACACCCTGCACCTCTGAGTACAACTCTACACGTTGTTTGGCAATGAGGTTGCCATTGGCCGGCACCTTTATAGGCACGGTACCATTTTGAACCGTATCTACAAAAACCGTTTTAACAATTTTTTCGGGGCGGGGTTTTGGGGTAGTCTTACTATCGATGATTGCCTTCGCTGCAAAAAAGGAAAAAACAATTAATAGTACTCCGATTACGGAAAGGACTACTTTACGTGTATTCATAAATTTAGAGCTAGTTGGTGGTTTGACTACAAAACTATCCAATAGTTTCAGCCGTTATAGTTAAATGTATCTTAAAGTAATCAAAAGTTGAGGAAGCTAAAAAGGGATGCAAAATTGCATCCCTTTCTTATATCTAAATTACGGTAATCTATTACTTATCGATACCTTCTTCATCTTCAAATTTCGTATCTGCCATTCTGGTCTTATTGAAATTAGGATCTTTGAAATCGAGTTTTATATCGTCTCTATCATAATCAAACACCAAAAATTCATGTGAAGAACGCATGCGTTCCAAGTTTTTCACAGACTCGAACTTATTGTTCTGAATTTGAAAAACTTCTAAACTTGCCAATTGATCAAACTCAGAAGGCACCTCGCCACCTAATTGGTTATTTGCCAAAACTAATTCTTTAAGCTTAGTCAACTGACCTATTTCAGCTGGTATAGCACCTTCTAAAGTATTTTCGAAAAGACCTAGACTTTCAAGCGAAGAAAGGCTTCCTAATGATTTCGGTATATCACCCTTCAAACTGTTGCTTGAAAGATTGAGTATTTTTAAATTTTTAATCTTCCCTATGCTCTCAGGAATAGCTCCTGTTAAGAAGTTGTTGAAAGCCGTAAATTCTTCCAGACTTTTCATATCTCCCATAGCGATAGGCAATTCACCTTTGAAGCGATTCATTTCAAGCTTTAAAGTTCTTAATCTGACCAAATTCACCATTTCTTCAGGTAGCTCACCTGTAAGTGAGTTGAATGCCAAGTTAAGTGATGTTAAACTTTTAAGCTTTCCGATACTAGCAGGTATTGTACCGCTCAAATTATTTTTGAAAAGATCAATTTCAGTAACATGGTTGTTTATCACCTTTATACCATGCCATTTTGAAACATCGGAATTCAAGTTCCATTGATTGGTCCATTTCTCACCGTTGGTAGCTTGATAAAACTCGATTAAAGCTTCTTTCTCTGCAGCAGGTACCTCGGCTATTATTATATTAACAGAAAAGGTAAAAAGAACTAAATATGCAAATACTGATTTCATACAAGGTTATTTTCTTTGATAATGGTTGGTCACTAAGAAACACCCTACAAAATACGTTTATGTATGGTCAAAAACCAAAAATTATCGGTCAACTGTCCTATTATGTTGTGAAAGCCAGCAATTTTGTTGTGAGCCAATTTAACGACTGCCTTTTTTAACTGATCAAGCACTTATTTTTTCAAGCTGAAGAGTGATATCTTCCCAGCTTTCCATCAAACTTTCTAGATCTTTCTTCTTGGTTTGATAACCCTCAAAGAAATTGGGTTTGGCAATAGTAGCATCATAATCCATTAGAAGTTCATGATCGATATCCGCTATTTGTTTTTCAAGTTGGGATATCTTACTCTCTACCGAACTCAGCTTATTCTTAAGTGATTTAACCTTTTTCTGGTCTTTAAAACTATTGTTTTTTGGCTTTGCAGTACTTTCTTTTACTTTTTCCGATTTCTTTTCTATCACCCTAAAATCATCGGCTTTACGTTGTTCAAGATAAAAATCGATATCACCGAGATATTCTCTTATTTTATGGTCTTTAAATTCATAGACCTTATTGGTAAGCCCCTGCAAGAAGTCTCTATCATGGGATACGACGATCAATGTACCACTGAAATTCTTTAACGCTTGTTTCAATACGTTTTTCGATTGAATATCAAGGTGGTTCGTAGGCTCATCCATCACCAAAACATTGAAGGGCTGCAGCAGCATTTTTGCCAAGGCCAGACGGTTTCTTTCTCCACCGGAAAGTACTTTTACATACTTGTCTACCTCATCGCCCCGAAATAAAAACGAACCCAAAACATCTCTTACCGTGCTTCGGTTTTTTTCGTTAGCAGCATCTATCATGGTATCAAGAATGGTCTTATTGCCATCAAGATATTCGGCTTGATTTTGGGCAAAATAACCTATTTGCACATTATGTCCCAACTTCATTTTACCTTCATAATCAAGGTCACCGACCATAATTTTTGCCAACGTTGATTTTCCTTGACCGTTTTGACCGACAAAAGCCGTTTTACTGTCTCGCTCTAATAAAAGGTTAATATCGTTTAAAACCTCTTTTTCACCGTAGTTCTTTGAAAGACCTTCAATTTCGGCGACCACTTTTCCGGGAGTGACCGAAACTGGAAAGCGAAGATTCATTACGGCATTATCATCTTGATCGACCTCGATTCGCTCCATCTTGTCCAATTTCTTGATCAAAGATTGCGCCATAGAAGCCTTACTGCTCTTTGCTCTGAACTTTTCAATAAGTCTCTCTGCTTGTTGAATCTCGCGTTCTTGGTTCTTTTGGGCGTTTAATTGCTGTTCTTTGATTTCACCCCTCAACTTCAAGAATTCGGTATACGGTTTATTGTAGTCATAAATACGACCTAACGAGATTTCAATAGTTCGATTGGTAACGTTATCCAAAAACATTTTATCGTGAGAGACGATGACCACGGCACCAGCGTAATTATTCAAAAACTGTTCTAACCAAATTATAGACTCAATATCTAAGTGGTTGGTAGGCTCATCGAGCAGAAGAACATCATTACTTTGCAATAGCAATTTAGCCAGTTCAATTCGCATACGCCAGCCACCTGAAAAGGTTTCGGTCTTCTTGTCAAAATCTTCTCTCTTGAAACCAAGACCTAAAAGTATTTTTTCAGTATCGCCCTGATAATTATAACCACCCAATATTTCATATCGATGGGTCAAATCGCTCAAATCTATGATGAGCTGATTGTAGCCTTCACTTTCATAATCGGTACGTTCTGCCAATTGATGATTGACCTCATCAAGTTGTAGTTCCATTTTTTTAATCTCTTCAAAGGCTTGATAAGCCTCTTCCAAGACCGAACGGCCCTCTTCAAAATCGATATCTTGTCGAAGAAAACCGATTCTGATATTTTTCTCCATGGCAATCGTTCCAGAATCCGGGGCGAAGTCTTTTGACAGTAGCTTAAGCAAGGTAGATTTTCCTGCACCGTTCTTTCCTATCAGCCCGACTCGGTCCCCTCCGTTCAATCGAAAAGAAATTTCTTCAAATAAATATTCACCGCCAAAAGAAACGGAAAGGTTATGGATGTTCAACATGTGAGCTAGTTTCGAATTTTGTATTCTGTCTTTGTGTTTCGTAATCTAACCTAATAACCGCACTGACAAAAACGTTTAGATCGTAATAAATGTTACCGATAAAAATCGCAGTATTGCGTACCTTTATCAAAAGTTTTGCAAATGTTAAAAAAAGGAAACAAACTATACAGCATTTTAACAGGAAGTTGCCCTAGATGTAACAAAGAGAGCATGTATGTTGACCAAAACCCCTATAGTATCGGTCACCTTTTTAAAATGAACGAACGTTGTTCACACTGCGGACTGAAATACAAAATGGAACCTTCTTTTTTCTACGGGGCCATGTATGTAAGTTACGCAGTAGGAATTGCTTTTGCGGTTGCCGCATTTGTTACGGCCTTTCTTATTTTTAAAGCTTCCTTAATCAGTACATTTATTTCCATTGTGGTGACTATGGTCGTATTCATGCCAGTTATCATCAGACTTTCTAGAAACATATGGATCAACTTCTTTGTAAAGTATGATGAAAGTGCTGCTAACGCTTCTGTTTAAACGTTTATTTCTTAAAACGATTTATATCCAGGTCTGCATCTAATGGTATATCATCTTCGATATAGCTCAACAACTGGCCCGATGCATATGGTGCAATTAGCACGCCCCTTGAACCAAAACCATTAAGCACAAATAAGTTTTTATGTTCAGGATGTTGACCCACCAATGGCCTTCTATCACTTACAGTGGGTCTTACCCCAGCTAACTGATTTATTATTTCGTAATCGCATTTCACAAACGATTCCCATTTTTTCGCCAACTGAAATCTTGTTTTTTCTGTAGGTTCGTTGGTTTTATCCTTCCAGTCATAATTGGCCCCTACCTTATATATATCATTACCTAGGGGAATTGCAAAAACCGATGACTTAAGCGCAAAATCAATTTTCAGTTCGGAGGCGCCGATAATTAAATACTCCCCCTTATTACCTTTCATGGGCAAGTGGTTGAAATAGGGATTTTTCATCATTCCGTAGCCTTCCGCAAAAACAATCCTTTTAGCCCTTAAATTGTTGTATTGAAGAAAACCTTCTTTGATTGCAAGCTGATTATAATCAAAAGTTTCAGAAATTAATAAGTCTTTTTTGACCATATGCCCTCTATAGCCTTCAACCATTTTTTTGGTATCGATTCGCCCTGTATGCAGTACCTCGCCGTAACCCAAAGGAGCATCTACACTAAAATTTTTATTCGGATGAATCTGCGGGGAAAGAAATCTTGTGAGTTTTGGTTTGTCGGTAGATTCAAACCATAAATTTTGTTCTTCAATGGAATTAAAACGTCGGTATACCGGAACCGGATAATCTAACCGCACTCCCAATTTCACCTCTAAAGTTTGGTAAAATTCTTTTGCCAATTGCAATTGCTCGTCAGCTTTCCACGCTAAAGTAAAGCGTTTTAGTATTACTGGGTTATACAACCCGCCTGCAACTATTGAAGAGGTATGTGAAGCATCACTAATTACCTTAAACGCTTTGTTTTTTTCCTCAAGTCGCTCACAAAATGAAATACCGGCCAAGCCTAACCCTACCACTAAATAATCCAACATGCCAGCAAAGGTAGCCAATGCAAATTTTAATTGATCCTATTTTTCTGCAACAAAAAAAGCGCCTCGAAAATTCGAGGCGCTCATTATATTGAATTGGAATATTCTTAAGGCTTAATAAGCCCACATGTCTTGCTCACGGTCACGAATGACCTCTTGTATTCTATTGGCTTCCAACAATTGGAAAAGTGCATTATCAGGAATGTAATCATTGACCTTACGATCACCATGAACATTGTCTTCCCTATAGATTACACCATTAAATCTTCTAGCGTTCAACAACATATCAAAAGAGATAGGCTGCGCTGAATTTCTTTGATTGAAAACTTTGGCCTCGTGCAAAATGTTTCTTGCGTCAGGGTACCAAACCCAGAAAAGCTCAACTTTAGCATCTGCTGGATCCATAGACTCATCATCGATGAAGTTAACGTCGGGAGCAACAGGCGCAATACCTAAAAGACGGTATTTTAATTCACCTTGACGCTTATCGAAATACCACATACCTTTGATACGATATTCTTCAATATCGGCAGCCGTAATATCTCGTCTCATGATATACTCAGGAGAAACTTCTTCACCGGCATTAATTTGTTCGTAACCGTAATCGGTCGTATCAACTTTTTGCAATGTAGCCTCAAGATCGCCAAATTTACGCTTATCGGTAAAATAAGAATCGGCATAAACATCTTTAAGCTCGCCATTTTTAATGTTTTTTAAAAGTACATCGTATAGCGATCTTCTGTCGTTACCTATATCGATGGTGTCCGTTGGATAATACAGGGGAAAATTAACCCTTTCGTCAAGGTCGATAACCTCCCATACTGTCTTAGACCATAAGATATCGCGATCATCAACGTATCCATACTCCAAAGGGGCATCATTATCCAAAGCCTTTTGCGCTTCGGTCTTCATTCCTATTTCCTCAGGCTTTTTAGCGTTCAAGATGTTCGCTTGAGCCATCATGGAAACAGGCAACAAAGTCACTGCTCCGATTAGTAAAACATTTTTCCAATTCATGTTTATCAATTTTAAATTACCGGGCAACCTTATCGGTCACCCGGTTTTTAACTTAATTATTAGTTTGTAATCTCCACAACTACCGGAGATACTTTTTTCAACTTGTAACTTTTGTTATTTGTAATGTAAGCTTCAATATCGAATACTTGAACTACATCACCTCTCTTAGCTCTTTTCAAAGCTGTCTTGGCCATGCCGTTCAACTTATTACCACTAACACTTACGGTAGGCTGACCAGGTACTTTAAATTTGAAACCGCTAACAGCAAGGTTCAAATCAAAATCAAAGTCTTCTAACATCGCACCTACAGTAGCTATAGCCATGTTGTTACGTGGCATTTTAACCGTACCATCTTGCTTACTAACGGTACCTGAAGGTCTTGGTATGTCTTTAATTCTGAATTCAGACTTAGAGGAAACCGACTGACCATCTGGCAATTTACCAGAAGCAACGATAGTAACTGTTCTTCCTGTTCCTGGGTTCATAACATACTTACTACCACTTACTGACTTAAGACCAGGAGCAGAAGCGTTCACTTTGTTGTTAGGTATACCAGGTATAGAGATAGACATTGGGTTAGCAACACCTCTATAAACAACATTCATCTTATCAGCAGCGATCAAAGCAGCATTTGGCTTGCTTATCGTTGCAAAAGAGTTGCTTACGGGCACCTCAATCTCTTCACCATCTTGTTGAAAGTATAACTTACCTTTAACTTCGTGGTCACCAGGTGCACCGGCACCGATCAACAATTTAACGCCACCTTCTTCAAGTTTGTAATCAGAACCTTCTGAAAGCTTACGGCCATCTAAAGTTAATTCAGCTCGAACTGGCTTAGAACTGTTGTCCGTTTTACTGATAATGATTTTACCATCGTATTTCTCTCCACTATAGTAAGCGGATTTACTACCGAATAAAGAAGTTTGGAAGTTTTTCAAAGAAACTTGATCACTCAACTCACCTTCAAGCATTGCCTTCAAAGCAGACTCTTCGGTAGACTTGATATCGGCTTGCAAAGCGGTCAACTTGGCCAACGAAGCCACCTGAGGGAAACCTTCGTAGTGATAGTTGATCCAATCTTGCTTAGAACCATCACGCTTCGTAACTTCGTTAGTTTCAAACCTAGCCTCTACGGAAGATTTAATACCCTTAGGAACCATTGATGAAACTTTATCACGATAATTGTGAATTCGGTTTAAAAATTCTTCTCCACCTTCTGAAAGGCCATCTCCTTGGAAGAATTTTTGATCAAGGTAATCTGACTTATCCATTACCACATAATCTTTTGGGTCTTCGACCCCTTCCATCATCTCAGTTTTAAGACCTTCCAAATAATCATAAAAATCTTTGGACATCGCCTTTATTTTCTGAGCGTTTTCGTATAACTCTTTATACTTAGCAGCATCTTCAGAAGCTTTAGTTTCTAAATTTGCCAAGTAGGCTTCGTTACTTTCTATTGTTTTGGCGTTAGAAGCTTCTAGCTTTTCGTTCATAATACCGAAAGCTGAAAGTACTTCTTTACTCATATTCAACGCCAACATTGCGATGAAAACCAAGTACATTAGGTTGATCATCTTCTGACGTGGTGTTTGTTTTCCTCCTGCCATGTTTTCTAATTAGATTTGATTAATTAATGATTTGGGGATACTAATATCTAATTAGTTTCTTGTCATTGCGGTCAACATACCACCGTATACTCCATTCAAAGAAGAAAGGTTAGTTGCTAAAGATTCCATCTGATCTTTAAGGGCAGATGCATTTTGTACTACTTCTTCGTTTACTGTTGCTTGCTTGCTTGCACTTTCTAATTGAACTTTATAAAGACTGTTTAAAGACTCCATCTGAGCGGCAGCTTGTACCATTTCATCAGAATATTTTCTAGTAGACTCCATTGCATCGACTGTCGGGGCAATGCCTTTAGCAGCACCTTCGAAGTTACGAATACTAGATCCAAGACTCTCCATCAAGTTGGCATCAACACCAGCTTCTTTCAATAAGTTATCTAACTTAGCGGATAATGAAGCTTCAGCTTCTTTTATCTCAACAGCTTCGTTTGTTTTTCTACCTTGAGATTCAGCTCCGGCCAATTCTGGGTATACCAAAGACCAATCGTACTCATCGTCTACAGGTTCAAATGCACTAATAGCAAAAATAAGTGCTTCAGTAATCAGACCGATAGCGAGTAGGACACCACCGTTAAGGGGGCCAAGCTCCCAGTGTAAGATTTTAAATAATGCACCAATAATTACTACCGATGCTCCAAGGCCATAGGCCATGTTAAAGAGTTTCTTTGTTGATTTTGACTGTGCCATAATTTAAGATTTAATTTGAAATTTAATGTTAAAAATAAAGATTTGGTTTACTATTTGAAATTTTGTTCGTCATCACTCAAAATACTGCAATTCAGAACGGTGTATTTGAACTTTAATTATGTACGGTACCCAATTCCGCTTTGGTTTTCATACCGGGTAAAATTTTAATTATTGTGTTGAATCTTCTTCACCCATGTAATCTTGAACGGTTCTAAAACCGATATAACTACGGGCCGAATCAGCATATTCATAATCTCTTGTGCTCACCTGTAGGAAATAAGCAACATCTTTCCAAGAACCGCCTCGAATTACTTTTCTAGCGTTGGCGCCATCACCACCGTTAGGGTTCATCGTTGAAACGAATTCGTAAGAGTTCGGGTCATAGGAAGAGTTTGTCCACTCTGATACATTACCTGCCATATTGTACAGGTTAAAGTCGTTAGGCTCATAAGATTTCGCTTCAACAGTATATAATGCTGCATCGGCTGCATAATCACCTCTTTGAGGTTTGAAGTTGGCCATAAAGCAACCTGTGTCACTTATAACATAAGGACCACCCCAAGGGTAAGTTCCTCCTTCGATACCACCTCTGGCAGCATACTCCCACTCAGCTTCGGTAGGTAACCTGAACTGGTTTACAAACTGCTTACCTTTACTTTTCTGATCATCGTTTTTGAACTTGGTTCTCCAATTACAAAAAGCTCTTGCCTGTGCCCAAGAAACACCCACTACCGGGTAATCGCTATATGCATCGTGCCAGAAATAATCGTTATGCATTGGCTCGTTATAAGAATATTCGAAATCACGGATCCAAACTGTAGTATCAGGATAAATCTCTAACTCTTCTTGGCGGATAAAGTCTTTTCTACTACCTTTTCTAGAACGAGCGGCAGCTTCGATATCCATCCAGCTATATTTATACTTCAATTTTGTCACATCGACTGTACGTTGGCCATTGTAAGACTCCTCTTCAGGTATGTACAACGAATCCATAACCTCAGTATAATACTCATCTGGGTAATCAGAAATATCCCAAACAAGATCTTGGTCTTTGTTGAGACTTCTACCCTCAAAACCAGTTTCGCCCATCCCGGCATAATTATCCAGCATGTACTTATCGTAAGCAGAAAGTCTGGTCGTATCGGCATCTTTAAATGCGTATTCACCAATACCTCCATCCTCTGGCCCTAGACCTAATTCATCTGCCAATACGGCCAATCGTGTTCTAGTGATGGAATCTTGCACCCATTCTACAAACTGGCGATACTCGCTATTTGTAATCTCGGTATCATCCATATAGAACGATCTGACCGTTACGGTCTTAGTTGGCGCGTTCAGCATTTTTGCTTGGTCCTCTTCGGATTTACCCATGATATAAGAACCTCTTGGAATGAGCTCCATCCCATAAGGTTTCTCAGGATACCACTTCTTTCCTTGGGCCCCGACTAGCTCTCCCTTTGTTTTTGATCCGCAACTGCTGAGCAAAAAAACAAACGCTATAGATGATAACAATAGCTTTTTCATACTTTAGGTTAAATTTCGATTCTGGTTATAAACTGCAAATACTATGATTTAATTCTACACTCTAAAACTGTGATTTATTTAAATTATTGTATGGACGGCAATTATACTTTATTTTTTTTCGCATCCTCAATATTATCTGTTCATGACTGCTAAAGCCCTAGTACGAAAGCCTTTTATATAGCAATGATTTTAGTTGAACCCTTTTTTATAGGCCTTTAACCATCTTTCTGGAATGTTCTGGTCGCATGCCTGTAAATAGTCAGTTTTTGTGCATGGTAATAACGCCACTGTATCGGTTTTAGTGTGCGGGGCCAAAACCGAAGGCACCTCTACCCACCACCTATCGGTAAGATGACTTTTATGAAACACCAATTGTTCACTGTCACAGGGCACATTATACTTTGTAAAGTTCTCAGGTTCTTCTAATGGCGATTCGGTAATTCTAAAATTGAAACCTTCAATAAAATACCATATAATCTGAGCAATCAACTGACTAGATTGTACGGCGTTTTCCATTTCGTATATGCCGAACAGACAGACCTTATCACTAAAACCGGCATATCGAGCAATAGCACAAATCTCTCGACCTGTGAAACCGTTCGGTGAAAAATTATCGAGCAAACCGATTTCACTTGCTCTTACGGCACGCATATCCATACTGACCATATGGGCGTTTCTTAAAACCGGTTCTGCCAAAGAAATATCGGAACCCAGCTCACCCAATCGGTAAGCATCGAAGAAAAGCCGCTCCATCAAATCCATTTCTTCTTGAGCATTAAAATAGCTCTGGTACCCAATATTCGAGAAGTTATATAAATTGTTCGGCTGGTCGGTAATGATTTTACTCATGTAAGAATGGGAAGAAATCAGCTCATCATCCATACCAAAATCGAAACGACTATCTACAGCCACCAAGTTGACCAGATTCTTTATACCATCGAATGCCCGGTATGCGGGATAGGTAATATCTTGGGTAGCACCAATGATTATAGGTACTATACCTTGCTTCAAAAGAGCCGTCAAGGTATTTTTAACCACAAAATAGGTGTCTTCGACCGTAGCGCCCTCTTCGATATCGCCTATATCGGCCAAACGAAAGCTCCAATTGCCCAGCAACAGTTTGTAAAGCTGAATGCGTATGGCAGAGACATCAATTTTTTCAGGCTTTTTTTCAAAGGCATTTCTAGACTCCTTTACACCCAAGAAAGCTATTTTTACAGCACTCATTTCAGGCAAGCCATCGCGTTTAGAGTGAACTTTTATATGCTTGCCCATTGCCTGTTGGGGCAAAAGCTCACAATGAGCCAGCACTTTATCATCAACAGGCACTAAAAAATCCAATTCCATTTAGTTCTAAAAATTATATCGTTAATGGGCCTCGGCCCTTAAGCTACCAAAGATAATAACCGCTATCGAAGTAGCGGACGACATTTGACTTTAATCAAAAATAATAATCGCACTTATAACTTTAAACAAAAACACCCCGACCAAATGATCGGGGCGCTGTCTATTCAAATGTCGTCTTAATTGATTCTACTCCATTATTTCTTCTTGGCCCTAGGCTTCGCTTTTTTCTTAGGTGCTTTCTTTTCGAGCAGTGTCTTAGCTTCTTCTAAAGACATTTTAGAAGCATCAACAGTTTTCGCCAACTCTACCTTAGTTTTACCTTTGATAATATTGTGCCTTCCCCATCGGGCTTTTTCAATACGTATGCCTTCCTCTTCCCAATTCTGCACAACCTTATCCATTTCTTTCTGCTTCTTCGCCTCTATAAGTTCAATAAGATCCGCTTCGGAAAGATTATCAAAATCGTACTTCTTGTTCACATTAATGAACATGCCGTCCCATTTGATAAACGGACCAAAACGACCCGTACCTTTGGTTACATCTTTATTTTCATAAGTATAGATAGGTGCGTCTGCCTTCTGTTTTTCCTTAATCAGCTCAACAGCGCGCTCAAAATCAACATCGAAAGCGCTCTCCCCTTTTTCTAAGCTAACAAATTTCTTTCCGAAACGCACGTAAGGTCCAAATCGCCCCACATTGGCCTCTACTTCTTCACCTTCATAAACTCCCAATTTTCGAGGTAGTTTAAACAGCTCCATTGCTTCATCATAGGTGATGGTATTAAGAGATTGATCCGGTAAGAGACTAGCAAATTTCGGTTTTTCTTCATCATCGACCGTGCCTATTTGAACCATAGGCCCAAAACGGCCCAACCGAACAGAAACCTGTCGACCCGAAGAAGGATCCTCACCCAGTACTCGCTCACCACTTGCGCGGTCTGCATTCTCTTGAACATCTAAAACCGTTGGATGAAAATCTTTGTAAAAAGCTTTCATCACTTTTTGCCAATCTTCAGCACCTTCAGCAATTTCATCAAAATCTTCTTCGACCTTTGCCGTGAAGTTATAATCTAAAATATTAGCAAAATGACTTACCAAAAAATCATTAACGATCATACCTATATCGGTAGGAACTAATTTGCCCTTATCGGAACCCACCATTTCAGATAACCCCTTCTCTTTTACGGCCCCTGCCTTTAACAGCAATTGCACATATTTACGTTCAGTACCTTCAACGGTACCTTTTTCAACATAGCCTCTATTCTGAATTGTGGAAATAGTCGGCGCGTATGTCGATGGTCGACCTATACCCAACTCTTCTAACTTCTTGACTAGCGATGCTTCCGTAAAACGGTATGGCGGCCTTGAAAAACGCTCCGTCGCAGTTATATAAGTATTATTCAAAGATTCACCTACTTTCATAGCCGGAAGCATGCCTTCTTGCTCTTCGGCAATATCTTCTTCATCGACACTTTCCATATAAACCTTAAGAAAACCATCGAACTTGATGACCTCACCATTTGCGGTAAATAAATCGGAATGCGTCGTAGCCGCAATCTTGACGTTGGTCCTCTCTAACTGCGCATCACTCATTTGAGATGCAATCGTACGTTTCCAGATGAGTTCGTACAACTTCATTTGATCACGCTCTAAAGAAGGTGATTGATTTGTTATATCGGTGGGGCGAATAGCTTCATGAGCCTCTTGCGCGCCCTTCGACTTTCCTTTAAAATTACGTACCGAACTATACTTTTCACCATAGTTATCGATAATGGCATCTTTAGCGGCATTGATGGCCTCGCTAGAAAGATTTACACTATCGGTTCTCATATAAGTAATGAGACCTGCTTCGTACAGTCTCTGTGCTACTTGCATTGTTCTCGAAACGGAAAAATAAAGCTTTCGGGAAGCTTCTTGCTGAAGGGTAGATGTAGTAAACGGAGCCGCAGGTGATTTCTTTGCCGGCTTTTTATCTAAACTGCCTACCGAAAAATCTGCTCCAATATTACTTTTCAAAAATGCCTCGGCCTCTTCTTTTGAAGGAAAAGTTTTATTTAGCTTGGCCCCAAAAACGCTACCCTCTAAAGTTTTGAATTCAGCGGCTATTCGAAACGAAGCCTCTGCGGTAAACGCTTCAATATCCCGTTCTCTTTCGACTATAAGACGTACCGCTACTGACTGCACCCTACCGGCAGAAAGGCCTGGTTTTATTTTTTTCCATAGAACAGGTGAAAGCTCATAACCGACCAAACGATCTAAAACTCTTCGGGCCTGCTGCGCATTAACCAAGTCATAATTGATTTCCCTCGGGTTCTCAATAGCCTTCTGAATAGCACTTTTGGTAATCGAATTGAAAACGATTCTTCTGGTCTTGCTTTTGTCGAGACTCAAAGTTTCTGCTAAGTGCCATGAAATTGCCTCTCCTTCTCGGTCTTCATCACTAGCAAGCCAAATCGTTTCCGCTTTTTTCGCCAGATCACTTAATTTTTTAACCAAGGCCTTTTTATCACTATCAACGATATATTTAGGCTCAAAGTCGTTGTCAACATCAACCCCCAGCTCTTTGGAGGGCAGGTCGGCAATGTGTCCAAAACTGGACTCTACCTTAAAATCCTTTCCTAAAAATTTCTCGATGGTCTTCGCCTTAGCGGGAGACTCTACTATTACTAGATTCTTGGCCATTAATGGTTTTTTGATGCAACAAAAGTAATTGAATTTTTTAATTTGCCCCTACATCATATAAGGTAGGAACAAAAAACGCCCCGTCAAAAAGGGGCGCTACATACTTTATTATATCGATTCAATTTAAATCAAAAGTACTTATCAGGCGAATATCACTTTCTAAATATTCGTATTGATACAAAATTTTATCACCGATCATTAGAAGTGAATTTGGTAAAGGGATTACATCATAAGTAACAATATCTTCAAAATGGTTTAACAACATCAAGTTATCTACATCACTTTTATCATAGACCTTGAGGCCAGAAGCCCCATCACATATAAAAAGATGATCATCTTTAAAACCGAGACCATATGGACCATCCAATGGATAGAATTTCCTTAGCTCTGGGCTCGCCAAATTTGACACATCTACAATGTAAAGTCCGCTTTCGGTACCACCACAAGAATTTTCACCTCTTAACGTTACAAAAGCGGTATCACCATCGACCACAACCGGGTCACAGGCAGTACCGTGCGTAAATTCTCCCACAAAAGAGGGTTTGCTCGGTGTACTTATATCATATATATACATACCTTGGGGCCCGCCTAAAAACAATATCTCACCCTGATTATAAATAGTTTCTATAGCACCTTCGGTATAAACATCTTCGAGTGTTTTCGGGGCATCTAAGTCAGAAATATCAAAAATGCTGATACTAGACCATTCTACCGCATACAGATAATCGCCCACAATCTTAAAACGTGCCAACGAACCACCCTGACCTACCGAACCATCGCTCACCGGAGCATCAGAGCTAAAAGCCTCCTCTGCCAAATATAAATCTTCGTTATAACCGAATCGACTTTCGAATTCTTCATCAGAAAGTTTTTCCGTTTTTACCTCCCAACCTATAATAGCCTGATTGCTCGAATTAAAATCACCATAATCGAAATAATCGGCCTCAGGCCAATCAACATCAAAACCTACCGTACACCAAAATTCTTGGTAGATCGCATTTTCAATTCGCTTCGCAGTTGGAATGTTATTTACATCGGAAATATCAAAAATTACTAAATCTCCATAGCTATCTGCATACAACCTATCATCTTTAATCGAAATATCATTATTGCCCTCAAGTTTGATGAAAGCTACGTTCTGTGGTACCTCAGGGTTACTATTATCTAAAATATGGATGCCCAAATTTACATCGTTCACAAAGACATAATCTTTATAGGCGTAAATCTTACCCGATTCCCTAATTGGTACAGGCTCGCTTATCGCAACGGCCTCTTCTTTGAATTGCTGTAAATTTGTTGTCAAAGGCGTCGCAATCAAATACTCTCGTTTTCCGGTATCATCATCTTCCGAACAAGAAGACAGCATAATTGCCATGGCCACAAACAATAACAGAGAAATCTTTTTCATGATTTTAATTGGTTTGTTTATCTTATAGATACGATCACTTTAAAAAAGTTGCGTCAAAATCATCTTAGCAACAATCACTTAACAATAATCCTATTTATTTTTCATCGCATCTTTGTAGATAAAATATATAGGTATTTTACCTAACATGGCAGTAAATAATATGCCAACAAAGCATAAAATTACACCTAACTCGGCCACTAAACCCATAACTATTATGAGCCCGAAGATGGTCAACCAGTTTTTATTTCCAAGCTGAAAACTGGCCTTTGTAATTTCAGTGGCGCTCAAATTTTCATTAAATGCATAAAAGGCCGACATCAATGAAATAGGAACTATAAAATAGAAAATTCCAATCCCGCATAGCGCTGCACCCAATAATGACAGGCCTAAAACAATTAAACCTAACTTTAGACTATCTTTCCATCTCCCATCTTTAAAAAAATAAAAATAGTCGTCAGGCTTCGTACTGTTAGTGTCTTTTAGCATACATATGCGTAAGAAGGCAGAGTTGAGCGCAACGGACACCGTCATAACACCCGCTATGAAAAGTGGCACCAAAACCACCATGGCACGTGTGAGCGCAGGACTCATTTCTTCACGACCTATCATTTCAGGATCAGATATACCTGCAGCTAATATAGGGCCATACACCAAAAAATAAAATGGTAGAATTAATATAAAGGTAAGCATTAAAGTCAAAAAACCCTGTAGCCACACTTTCTTAAAGAGTTCAATAGAGCGGCTAAAAATGCTTCCGAATTCAAGAGGTTTACTTTCTTTTATACTTGTGGTGGTCTGCTCAAAATTCATGGTGGTCAATTTAATTTAAATTTAAGAAGAATACTGTAAACCTCAATCTGACGCATTATGCTTAGCACTATTTTAAAATAGTATTAAAATTCACTGTCAATTTGTCATAAAACTGTATAAAGCCCTATATTTGCTGCCTCTATTTTTTACAGGGAAAAGGAGTCTATGGAAAAAACAATTGACGAATCAGCTCAGGGTGCTGCCCTAACATTGCAAGAGAAAAAAACAAACGGCCGAAAGCTTTATATTGAAAGCTACGGGTGCCAGATGAATTTTTCCGATAGTGAAATAGTTGCTTCTATATTATCAAATGAAGGCTTTAACACCACTCAAGAACTAAAAGAAGCTGACTTAGTTCTGGTCAACACTTGCTCAATTCGTGAAAAAGCGGAATTGACCGTAAGAAAACGTCTTGAGAAATTCAATGCCATAAAAAAAGATAGACCGCACATGAAAGTGGGGGTTTTGGGCTGTATGGCCGAACGGTTAAAGCATAAATTTCTTGAAGAAGAAAAAATAGTCGACATGGTCGTTGGCCCCGATGCCTATAAAGATCTGCCCAATCTGATTCAAGAAATCGACGAGGGCAGAAATGCAGTAAATGTTATTCTGTCTAAAGACGAGACCTATGGCGATGTCGCACCGGTTCGGCTGAATACCAATGGTGTTACCGCCTTTGTGTCGATAACCCGTGGCTGCGACAACATGTGTACTTTCTGCGTGGTACCTTTTACCCGGGGGCGTGAACGAAGCCGAGATCCGCAATCGATTATTGATGAAGTAAATGATCTTTGGAAAAAAGGTTTTAAAGAAATAACCCTACTGGGCCAGAACGTCGATAGTTACCTTTGGTATGGCGGAGGATTAAAAAAAGATTACGATAAGGCATCGGAAATGGAAAAGGCCATGGCGGTCGATTTTTCACAATTGCTCGAAAAAGTAGCCTTGGCACAACCGCGCATGAGAATTCGGTTTTCCACCTCAAATCCGCAAGATATGACCTTAGATGTCATTCATACCATGGCAAAACATGAAAATATCTGTAATTACATACATCTTCCTGTTCAGAGCGGTAGCAACCGCATTCTTAAAGAAATGAACCGATTACATACCCGAGAAGAATATTTCGAGCTTATTGATAACATTAGAACTATAATTCCCGATTGCGCCATATCGCAAGATATGATTACCGGTTTTCCGACAGAAACGGAGAAAGATCATCAAGATACCCTCTCTTTAATGGAATATGTTAAGTACGATTACGGTTTTATGTTCGCCTATTCCGAAAGACCGGGTACACTTGCTGAAAGAAAATTAGACGACGATATTCCTGAAGCAATTAAAAAAAGAAGGTTAGCAGAAATTATTGAGCTTCAACGCCAGCACTGTCAAGAGCGCACCGAGCAACATCTAAACAAGGTTCAAGAAGTGCTTATCGAAGGAACGTCAAAAAAATCGGACGAACATTGGATGGGAAGAAACTCTCAGAATACCGTAGCTGTATTTCCAAAGGAAAATTATAAAGTAGGTGACTTTGTTATGGTTCGAATGAATAGTTGTACCTCGGCAACATTGAAGGGTGAAGCCGTTGGATATTCTAAAAATAGTCTTTAGTGAAAAGTTTCGTCCCTGTTTACGAAAACACATTAATCAAAAAACAATGCCCATAATTTATGGGTTCTAATATACTATGGAAAGTGTACAGGCCATAAAACAACGTTTCGAACTCATTGGAAACGACCCTAAACTAAATCGAGCAATCGAAAAGGCTTTACAGGTTGCCCCTACCGATATTTCGGTATTGGTCACTGGTGAAAGTGGTGTAGGTAAAGAAGCTATTCCGAAAATTATTCATTCGCTTTCACACCGTAAACACGCCAAATATATTGCAGTCAACTGCGGCGCCATACCCGAGGGCACTATCGACAGTGAACTTTTCGGGCACGAAAAAGGCGCATTTACAGGTGCCACCCAAACCCGTAGCGGTTATTTTGAGGTTGCCGATGGCGGCACAATTTTTCTTGATGAAGTAGGTGAGTTACCATTGACCACCCAAGTTCGTTTACTTCGAGTGCTAGAAAATGGTGAGTTCTTAAAAGTAGGGTCTTCACAAGTACAAAAAACCAATGTGCGTATTGTCGCTGCGACCAATGTAAATATGTTCGAGGCCATAAAACGAGAAAAATTTCGTGAGGATCTTTACTACAGGTTGAGCACGGTAGAATTAAATATTCCGCCATTACGAGAACGACAAGGCGATATTCATTTACTTTTCAGAAAGTTCGCTTCCGATTTCGGGCAGAAATATAAAATGCCGACCATTCGACTTGAAGACGATGCCGTAGAACTGCTTCTCAAATATCGTTGGCCGGGCAACATCAGACAATTAAGAAATATTGCCGAACAAGTTTCAGTGCTCGAAGAGAGTCGCTCTATCACTTGGTCGACATTGAACGGGTACCTGCCCAATGCCAATAGTACGAATCTGCCCGCTGTGGTAGGCCAGAAAAAATCGGAAGGCGACTTTAGCAATGAAAGAGAGATTCTTTACAAGGTTTTGTTCGATATGAAGGGTGACCTTAACGACTTAAAAAAGCTTACCCTTGAATTGATGAAAAACAATGACGGTGAGAAAGTTCAAGAGGAAAACGAAGGTCTTATTCGAAAGATTTATGGAGATGATGACGACGATATACAAGAGGAAGAACGTTCGGCCTTAGAGGTACTTCATTTACCAGAACCTCAATTAGAACAGAGTTCAAGCAGAGCACAGATTGAAGACAAATATCATTTTGCTGAAGAAATTGAGGAAGAAGAAACCCTATCTTTACAGGAAAAGGAAGTCGAACTTATCAGAAAATCTTTAGAACGAAATCGGGGAAAACGAAAAGCTGCAGCTGCTGAACTCGGTATTTCCGAACGTACTCTCTATCGTAAGATCAAGCAATATGATCTCTAATCTTAGAAAACAAAAGAATTGAAAATATTTAGACTTATTTTAATATTAGCCTTATTGGCATTTTGCCTCCATGGCTGCGGAGTTTATAATTTTACGGGAGGTAATGTAGGTACAGCAACTACTTTTGCCGTTCCTCGATTTCAAAATTATGCCACTCAAAGCCCAGGGTCTACTTTTGAACCGGGTTTAGAGCGTGATTTTACCTTGGCACTTCAAGACCGTATTCTCAATCAGACCAGTCTTGATTTGGTGACTTCAAACGGAGATCTTCTTTACGAGGGAGAAATAGTCGAATACCGAATCTCGCCAATGAGTGCTACTGCCCAGCAGACTGCAGCCCAAAACCGATTGTCAATGGCAGTAAAAGTTAGGTTTTATAATAAAACCAAGGAAGACGCCGATTTTGAGCAGCGCTTCTCCTTCTTTTACGACTACCCCGACAATGTTCAACTTTCAGCAGTTAAAGATGAAGCCCTAGAGGTCATTTTCGAACGTATAACACAAGATATTTTTAACGCCTCTCTGGCAGATTGGTAGCGAAACTAGAAGATTGCACCCCTTTATGAATGTAAAAGATTTTACATACTTACTTCAAAATCCTGAAAAGGTCGTTACTCCGGTTCACACCAAACAGCTGGAGGATGTTCTTGAAGAGTACCCATATTTTCAAGCGGCTCGGGCATTACATCTTAAAGGATTAAAAAATCTTAACAGCTTCAAATACAATAATGCCCTGAAATTAACAGCGGCGTACACTACTGACCGAGAAGTACTTTTTGATTTTATTACATCTGCAGAATTTTTACAAAATGCCATTGCCGATACTATTTCGGGTAAGACAAACACATTGGCCGAAACCGAAATAATTTCAGAAGAGGTTATAGTCGAGTCGCAGCAAAGTGACACTCAAGAAGATGAGGAAGAAACTAGGCTTCCCCTTTCTAAAAAAGAGGCAGATACAATTCTAGACCCCAAACTGTTCAAGTCGAAAGATCCAAAAATCGATGAAGAAATAGCAGCCTCCAAAGCACGGGCCGAGAAAGAACTTGAAATGGGAAAACCCCTTCCTTTTACCAAAAAAGAAAAATATTCTTTTGGGGAATGGCTTCAACTTACCGCTTTTATACCTTCAGGTGACAAAGTTGAGAATGTTGAACCTAAAGAAGAACCGAAATCAATTGGTTTTCCGTTAGAGGAAGATGTTCTTAAAAAGAAGAAGTTCGACCTTATCGATAAATTCATTGCCGATAAACCAAAAATAAGTCCACATAAAGAAGCCCCAAAGGTGAGCATTTCAGACTCGGTCAAAATGGACAAAAAAGAGCTGATGACAGAGACTTTGGCAAAGGTTTATTTGGAGCAAAAAAAGTACAAAAAAGCCATTCAAGCCTATAAAATTTTAAGTTTGAAATATCCGGAAAAAAGTGGTTTCTTTGCAGACCGAATTAAAGCGGTTGAAAGAATTCAATTAGATAACAAGTAAGGAAGTTATGAGCACGTTTACCATTTTTTTAATCCTTATAATAATTGTCTGTTTTTTATTGGTTTTGGTCATTATGGTCCAAAATCCTAAAGGCGGCGGATTATCATCTTCTTTTGGAGGTGGCGGCAGCCAAGTAGTTGGCGGCGTAAAAAAGACTGGGGATTTTCTCGATAAAAGTACATGGACTTTGGCCATACTATTGGTCGTTTTGATTTTAGCATCGAACGTGGCGCTAAAGGGCAACTTTGGAACCAACGATTCGAAACTGCTCAATGGTGACGATATTGAAACTGTAGTACCTGAAACGGTACCCGAATCATTACCTGAAGAAACGCCAGCTCCATCGGCAAATCCGTCAGACAGTTTGTAATTAACGAACAAAACATAAGAAAAATGCCAGCTTAATGACAAGCTGGCATTTTTGTTTTAACAATGTGTCAGTTTTTAGTGCATGGCATAATTTCTGCCAAGTAGCATATTAGATTAATATTATTTCGAACTAAAAACTAAAAATATGGCAAAAGTGAACATTAAACCATTGGCCGATCGAGTACTTATCGAGCCTATGGCCGCTGAGACAAAAACTGCGTCCGGCATCTACATTCCAGACACTGCAAAAGAAAAACCACAACAAGGTAAAGTTGTTGCTGTTGGACCTGGAACCAAAGACGAAAAAGTTACCGTAAAAATTGGTGACACCGTTCTTTATGGTAAGTATGCAGGTACAGAACTTAAGCTTGAAGGCGTAGACTATCTTATGATGCGCGAAAGCGATGTTTTAGCAATAATTTAAGCTAACACCATTCTACAAAAAACAAAATCCGAATTCCAAATAAATTAAATACCTCTTAACCGGTAAGCGTATTTGATATTTGGGGTTTTTAAATTTTAAAAACAACATTTAATTATGGCAAAAGATATAAAATTTGATATCGAAGCACGTGACGGCCTCAGAAGAGGTGTCGATGCGTTGGCAAATGCAGTTAAAGTAACCTTAGGCCCTAAGGGTAGAAACGTAATCATCAGCAAGTCTTTCGGTGCTCCACAAGTAACAAAAGATGGTGTTACCGTTGCAAAAGAAATTGAATTGGCCGATGCCCTTGAGAACATGGGAGCGCAGATGGTAAAAGAAGTTGCTTCTAAAACCAATGATCTTGCCGGTGACGGTACAACTACCGCTACAGTTCTTGCTCAGGCTATCGTTAAAGAGGGCTTGAAAAACGTTGCGGCGGGTGCAAACCCAATGGACCTTAAAAGAGGTATCGACAAAGCTGTAGAGGCAATTGTTGAAAACTTAGCCAAGCAGTCTAAAAAGGTTGGTGATTCTTCTGAAAAAATCAAACAAGTTGCTTCTATTTCTGCCAATAACGATGAAACTATCGGCGAATTGATTTCAGAAGCATTCGGTAAAGTTGGTAAAGAAGGTGTTATTACCGTTGAAGAGGCTAAAGGAACTGATACGTATGTTGACGTTGTTGAAGGTATGCAATTCGACAGAGGTTACCTTTCACCATACTTTGTGACCGATTCTGAAAAAATGACTGCTGATCTTGAGAACCCTTACATTTTATTGTTTGACAAGAAAATTTCGGCAATGAAAGACTTACTACCTGTATTGGAGCCAGTTGCTCAATCAGGTAAGCCTTTATTGATTATCGCCGAAGATGTAGATGGTGAAGCCTTGGCTACTTTAGTAGTAAACAAATTAAGAGGTTCACTTAAGATTGCAGCTGTTAAAGCTCCAGGTTTTGGTGATAGAAGAAAAGCAATGTTAGAAGACATCGCGATTCTTACTGGTGGTACTGTTATTTCTGAAGAAAGAGGTTTCTCTTTAGATAATACGACTATCGACATGTTGGGTACTTGTGAAAAAGTAACTATAGATAAAGACAACACAACTGTTGTAAACGGCGGTGGTGTTCAGAAAGACATCAAATCACGTGTTAATCAGATCAAATCTCAAATCGAGACTACAACTTCTGATTACGACAAAGAAAAGCTTCAAGAGCGTTTGGCCAAGTTGGCCGGTGGTGTTGCCGTACTTTATGTAGGTGCCGCTTCTGAAGTAGAGATGAAAGAGAAAAAAGACCGTGTTGACGATGCACTACACGCAACAAGAGCTGCCGTTGAAGAAGGTATTGTTGCCGGTGGTGGTGTTGCCTTGGTTCGTGCTAAAACTGTATTGAGTAAAGTTGAGGTTGAGAACGCCGATGAAGAGACAGGTCTACAGATTGTTGCCCGTGCCATTGAGTCTCCTCTACGAACTATCGTAGAAAATGCAGGTGGTGAAGGCTCTGTAGTTGTTGCCAAGATACTTGATGGTAAGGCTGACTACGGATACGATGCCAAATCTGAGAAATATGTCGAAATGATGAAGGCAGGTATCATCGATCCTAAGAAAGTAACACGTGTAGCCCTTGAAAATGCTGCATCTGTTGCAGGTATGATCTTGACTACCGAGTGTGCTTTGACCGATATTAAAGAAGATGCCCCTGCCGCACCTCCAATGGGTGGCGGCGGAATGCCAGGAATGATGTAATCGTTCTGAGCAGTAAACTTAAAAAGCGGTTCTAGATTAAATCTAGAACCGCTTTTTTATTTCCAACAAGTCATATTAATGGTGACCACTGTCATCAGAATTATCTTCACGGTACCTGCAGCACGGGTGAACACTATTATACGCATCTTCAGTAGCCTTTAATTCTTTGGTGTCATGGCCGACATCTACAAGTGCCTTTTTTACAATCATAGGGTTAGTCTTTCTTTCATCGACAATCAACGACAATTGATGCGATGGAATATCCCACATGGCATATTTCACCCCTTTTACACCCAATGCCGCTTTTTCAATTCGGGTTTTGCACATGTCGCACTTGCCGTCGACATCTATAGTTAATTTCTTGTTCTTGTCTTGTGCATAGCTTATTGTGGTTATCAAAGCAAGGCTTAAGGCAAATACTATTTTTCTCATATTGATTAATTTTTAGTTTTTATATTTTAAATCTAAATCCTGCATAGAACATTCTACCCATAATAGGGGCGTACACAATAGTGGTATCAAAATACGGACCAAAAGGATCATCACCCCCCAATACCGGACTATCTTGGGTGACTTCGCTTAAATTTTCTCCCCCTACGTATATCTCGAACGAATCTGAAAACACTTTTGTCACCTGTGCGTTCATGTGGTTATAGGGTGATGAATACTCATCTAAACGATAATTCACCGGATTGCTCGATGTGCTGGGCAATCGTTTTTCCCCAAAACTGTGCAGGGTATAATCGAAACGCCAATGCGCTCCATTTTCTTTTACTTTAGTCTCATACCCAATATTGGCAAAAAAAACGGTGCTGGGCCTGTAACGGTTTTTGAAGCGCACCGATATTGTAGTCGGTCTTTACATCATAATATTTGTATGCGGTTCGAATTTCGGTACGCGGTAAAATTCTATGGTTAAGTTCTAATTGAAAACTACTTCCGTAGCTATTACCGTCTAAATTGTAAAATGAAACTTCTTGGGGGTTTTCCCAATCGACTACGACTTGATTCTTAAAATCCGTTCTGTAAAAATCAAAAGCTACTTCCCCAGGGCGCCCTAGAAAAGTAAAACCTTGAAGAAAACTTACCCCATAGTTCCATGCATCTTCAGGTTCCAGTCCGTACACACTTCCACCATCATCTAGAATTCGTATCTCTCTAGAAGAAGCAAAAAGCTGCTGGTTTTCAGCAAAAATGTTCGCAGCTCTTTTTCCCCTACCAAAAGAGCCTTTTAAGCTAGCTCGCTCCCAAGGGGTGTAGCGAATATGAAATCTTGGCGTAACAAAAGTTCCTAACCTGTTATGGTTATCTATACGCAACCCTGCGGTAAGACTTACCTTTTCCAGATTATCATAACCATATTCAAAAAAGGCACCGACCGACCTATCATTTCGAGAATAGTCAGCAGTCGTCACCATCTCATCATAACCATCGTAAGCAAAGGTCAAACCTGTTTTGAATTTGTTCTGTGTATCGCCTATAATGGAATTGAACAATAAATTTCCATAAAGACTTTCATGGTCAATATTGTATTCACGAAAGCCAAAATAAGAATCTTGAATATGTTTGCTATACGATATCTGAAAACCCATACTCTGAAAAGGGAGCTCAGGAAAAACATAACCCAATTTTAAAGATGTATCAAAACGTCGCGTATCAATTTCACTACCCCAAGCATTTGTAGTAAATTTATCGGTCGCTGGATCAAAATCTACCTGCCCTACTTGCTTTTCATCATTTAGAAATCGCACGTTAAAAAAACTTACCCATCCGTTTTCGGGGTCTTGATATTGCCATCGGTTCATCACATTTATCTGATCTGCCAAAGGTGCATCTAGATACCCATCTTCATTATCATCTTCTTTCTGTGTTCGCTTGTTACCATGAACATAGAGACCAGTACTCCACTTATCGGTCAACTTTTTATTGAAATGCGTGTTTATTTCGTATCGACCATTTTCATTGGCATAGCCGTTTACGAAAACTGCATTATCGGTCAATGGCTTGACCAGCTCGGTGTTTATTTGACCTGAGATACTCTCATAGCCATTGACCACACTACCTGACCCTTTAGTAATTTGTATACTTTCGATCCAAGTACCAGGGGTAAACGTTAAACCATAGGCCTGTGAAGCTCCACGTACCATAGGAATGTTCTCTTGGGTAATCAACAAATACGGACTTGTCAAACCCAGCATTTGAATTTGCTTGGTACCGGTCAACGCATCGGAAAAATTTACATCTATGGAAGGATTGGTCTCAAAGCTTTCGGCCAGGTTGCAGCAAGCGGCCTTGAGCAGCTCTGCACTATTGACGGTAATCACATTTTGAGAGCTAAAATATGCCTTTTGAAGAGGCTCTTTCTTTTGCTCGACCACAACCTCATCCAATTCATTGGAAGCCTTTAAGGAATGGTTTACAATTTTTGGTTCAGTTACGGTAAGCGTATCTGACTCGAAGCCCACATAACTGATGATCAATCGATCGTATTTCTTTTTATAGGGAATATCAAACTCTCCATTTTGGTCAGTGACCGTACCAGTTTGTGAATTCATCCAATACACACTGGCCCCTGACAATGCCAGGCCATTCCCCGATGGTACTGCCTCGGTTATCTTACCACTTACTTTTTCTTGAGAAGAGGAGAGCAAAGGCAATAGGCTTGTTATAATTACTATTATATATTTATTCATTTATCTTATTCTAAATTTTAATTAAGTTTTGCGGTTCTTAACCGCAACGCGTTAGCAATTACCGACACTGAACTGAAACTCATAGCCAGAGCTGCCAACATAGGTGACAACAGTATACCAAAAAATGGGAAAAGCACCCCTGCTGCTATGGGTACCCCAATCGTGTTATAAATCAAGGCAAAAAACAAATTTTGTTTGATGTTCTTCATGGTTTTTGCGCTCAACCTACAAGCTTTGACTATACCGTGTAAATCACCTTTCACTAAAGTAATAGCCGCACTTTCAATCGCCACATCGGTACCGGTTCCCATAGCGATACCTACATCACTTTTCGCAAGTGCCGGAGCATCGTTGATTCCGTCTCCGGCCATGGCAACTGTTTTACCCTTATTCTGTAATCTCTCTACCTCATTCAGTTTATCTTGGGGCAACATCTCAGCTTTGAACGTATTTAAGTTCATTTCTTGGGCTACAGCCTTGGCCGTACCAGAATTATCACCTGTGAGCATTATTACTTCAATACCTTGGTCTTGCAGTTTTCTAATGGCCTGCTTACTGGTTTCCTTAATTTTATCAGTTATTATTACCGACCCGATCGCTATACCCTCAATCGCCAAATAGGAAACGGTTTTACCCTTCTCCTGTTCTTTGGAAACGACTTCACCCAATTTCTCTGAAACCTTGATTTTTTCATCTTGTAACAGCTTCAGATTTCCTACGAGCACCCTTTTTCCATTTACCAAGCCCTTCACTCCTTTTCCACTTACAGAATCAAAATCTTTGGTTTTCAGAAGTTGAATATTCCTTTCCTTGGCATAACTGACCGTAGCGTCTGCAAGAGGATGTTCACTTAGCTGATTAAGACTGGCGATGTACTGAATGATATCATTTTCGTCATAAATATCGGACACCCCGACAACCTTTTCTACCGATGGTTTTCCCTCTGTAATTGTTCCTGTCTTGTCAATAATCAACACATCGACCTTATCCATCTTCTCCAAGGCCTCGGCATTTTTAATGAGCACTCCGTTTTGAGCGCCCTTGCCCACACCGACCATCACTGACATTGGTGTTGCCAAACCTAAGGCGCAAGGGCAAGCGATAATCAAAACTGCTATGGCATTAACCAAGGCATAGACATAGGCCGGCTCAGGACCAAAAATGGCCCACACCACGAAAGTGATTAGAGAAATAAGTATTACAGTCGGAACGAAATAAGCGGAAATTTTATCGGCCAGCTTCTGAATGGGAGCCTGACTTCGACTGGCCGTATTCACCATTTCTATGATTTGCGAAAGCAATGTATCGGAGCCTACTTTTATGGCCTTCATCACGAAAGACCGTTTACCGTTAATAGTTCCTGAATTGACAGAATCTCCTACTGCTTTACTCACAGGAACAGGCTCACCTGTAATCATCGATTCATCTATGGTACTTTCTCCTTCTACAATTTCACCATCCACAGGAATTTTATCTCCGGGTTTTACGCGAAGCAAATCCCCAATTTCGATTTTATCGATTGTAATAGATTCTTCCTTATCGCCTACTAAGCGAATCGCCTTATTGGGAGCAAGTTTCAACAACTCTTTTACTGCCGAATTTGTCTTGCTATGGGCACGCGCCTCCAAAACCTGCCCCATTAGCACCAAGGTCAAGATTACTGTTGCAGCTTCAAAATAGACATGAACCGTACCCGAATCGGTCTTAAACTGTGGCGGAAAAAAATCTGGAAAAAGCATTCCGAAAAAACTAAAAAGCCAAGCAACACCAGCACCGATACCAATCAGAGTGAACATGTTAAGATTCCATGTTATAATAGACCGATAAGCACGTTCAAAGAAGACCCAAGTCGCATAGAACACTACAGGAATTGAAAGCCCAAACTGAATCCAATTCCAATAACCGACCGGCAACAAATTGTACAAAGGGTTCTCATTGAGCATTTCAGACATCGCAATGATGAAAATTGGCGCCGTAAAAAACAAGGCTATCCAAAACTTTTTCAGTAGTCTTTTATATGTTTTCTCTTCGGCAGAGACATCGGCCTTGGCCGGCACGAGATCCATACCACAAACGGGGCAATCGCCCGGTTCTGAATATGTTTTATCTCCCTCACAATGCATGGGGCAATAAAAGACACCGTTACCCTTGACCTCCTTATTGGTTTTTTTTGCTTCAGGTTGACGGTTCGTCTTTTCGGTATGAATGGAATAACGCCCTCCATCTTTCTTCAATGCTTCTTGAAGCTTTTCTAGAGCTATTTTATTTTCCATCTCAAGAACCGCTTCCGCTTTCTCTAAATTCACCTTCACACTACTTACACCCTTTATCTGGGCCAAAGTATGCTCTACATGGCTTCTACAGCCATTACAGGTCATACCATGTATATGATAGGTATATTGCATATAGTTTATTTTTTATGGGAATAATGTTGAAATATGGTCTGTGTTGAAAAACTCGAAACCTCAAAAATCAAGAAGAGCGACCACTCAGAACACGTAAAGCCCTTCATCTCATAGAGATGAACGACACAATAGGAAAGCTTGCAAAATCAAATTAGAAAAACATCGTCGAGCAATTGAATATCTCGTACGATTAGAGGTGGACTATAATGTTCGTATGGAATTTTCTGTGCAGTATGCGGCTCGAACAGACCGAAATAAGAGTAAGCATAGGCAATAGCAAACTGCAATTGATCTATGTCAAAATCGTTATAAGAACTGGTTACATCATCTTGACCTTCTAAAAGAATGACCTCACTATCACAGCATGATTTTTTTTCTACAATGGTTTCCTGTTCTGCCCCAGAAATCATATCCATACCACAATCTTGGGCATCAACGAAAAAAGAAACATCCATCAAACGACCCATGCAATAGTGCTTTTCGACTTTCCAAGAAGTAGTCGAAAGCAACAATAGCAGTGCCATCAAACATGAAAATATACGATGTAGCTTTTCTTTCATTAATACAAAAGTAGTGAATGATACTTTGATTTTGAACACAATAAGACATCTTTAACTTTAAGACCGACCTATTTTAACTCATGGAACACCAAAAATGAGAAATAATTTAAAATCACGACAACTTATATAATTTTACAAGAGGTTTAGAGTTATATACTATTACAATAGTATAATCTAATCACAACTATTAACTATAAATCTTATTTTGATTATGAAAAAAGGATTACTAACAAAAATCACCTCAGGGGTGGTTATTTTCACATTAGCACTTTTCATTAGCAGTTGCAGCAATGACGAAGGCAATGTATTCGACACTCCGAACGACCCAGAACAAGATAACCCCGATGATGTGCCAGAAGAGGAAGAGGAAGTGGCAACCCTAATTTTTAATGAAGGAGACCCTACCAATGACATAGTTGTGGCAGAAGCCAGCGGAGAAGTTGGTACAGAAGTAGAGGGCCGCGTAATTTTCACTTCTACCGACCTTACCCAAAGAAGAATGTACATTACGCAAAATGTAGGAGGCAGTGGCGACATGCCTTTTAACAACTTCGACCTAGATAGCGACGACCTTCAGAAAGCCACAAAAGCTGATGGTTCAATAGACTTAGACGGAGCTACTAAAAAAGAAATAGACTTTACTTTTAGTCTTCCTGTACCGGATATCGATAATGGGGAAATTGTGTATAGCTTTTGGACTACCACGGGTAAGGGTGATTTTAGAGACCCTACAAAGAGATTGGCTTTAGGCGTAGGTACGATTACAGTAACTGTTGGTAACGGAAATAATCCAGATGCAGAGGTACGTAGCTTTACCGATATTAAGTTGTTCGCACCGGCCGAGGATGGCACAACGGAAACATTCTTATCCTTCCTTAATGGTACTGTTTACAAAATTGTTGATGGTGATGTTGATGACCCTGAACAAGGTGCCGCCTTCCGTGCTTTTTGGGATTTTGGATACTATTACACCAATGACGAAAAAGCTTCTTTCGCTTCAACGTCGTTTTATAAAACCGCTTTTCCCTTCGATGTAGAAGGCTTTGAAGCAGAAGAAGGCGTGGAAGACGAAGAGCTTAATGAGATGTTCTTTGAGCTTTCAGCTATCACGAAAACTGAATTTGATGCCATCACGCTTTCTGAAGATTTAGACGGTATTGAACAAGATGAGTTTCAAAAAGTAACCAGCATGAATGTTGGTGATGTTATTGAGTTTGTTGACAACTATGGTAAAAAGGGTTTAATTAAAATAACGGAAATTGAGCCTGGTTTTAACAACAACGACTATATTATGTTCGATGTAAAGATTCAGCCCTAACCTCAACTCAAAATACTTTATAATAAGGGATGTCACTTGGCATCCCTTTTTTGCTTTTAGATTGTAAGGTTTTTGCAAAAGCACAAACTACAGTATGATTATATTTGCAAAAAAATTGTCATGCTTACCGAACTTCGCCCAAAAGCTTTAGAAATATTACGCTCTCAAAAAACAATTGAAGAAAAACAACAAGAACTTTGCAGCTTCTTACAAGTATCTGTTCCCCATTACGACTGGGTAGGTTTTTATTTTAAAAATGGTGATAAAGATGAACTAAAACTCGGCCCTTACGCAGGGGAGCCCACAGACCATACCATAATTCCGTTCGGCAAAGGAATTTGCGGTCAGGTTGCCGTTTCAAACCAAAACTTTGTGGTTCCTGATGTTACAGCGCAAGACAACTATATAGCGTGTAGCATAACCGTCAAGGCTGAAATTGTGGTGCCTTTATTTGTTAATGGGGAGAATGTGGGGCAGATCGACATAGACTCTAATACCCCAGATCCGTTTTCACAAGAAGATGAGCGGTTTTTAGAGTTTATAAATAGTGAAGTGGCGAAGCTAATTGAATCGAAATACTGAACGAGCGGTTCTATTTTACTTCAACAACTACTCTCAATTCTGCTCAAAACCACTAATTGTTAAACTTTTTCCGATTTTAATATTAAAAGTAGTGCAAAGGGTTTAAAACTTCTCTTTAATTGTTGATAACCTCGTCGGATTTTTGTCTTTAAAGATTTACTTTTGCGTGTCATAAATCCGTTAACCACACGCAAACAACATGAGCACTAAAAAAGCTACTTCCGCCTTAATTTCAGTATTTCATAAAGATGGTCTCGAACCCATCGTTAGAAAGTTCGATGAACTTGGTATCACTATCTATTCTACCGGAGGAACCGAAAAATTCATAAAAGAACTTGGCATTGAGGTAGTGCCCGTTGAAGATGTAACGAGCTATCCATCAATATTGGGCGGTCGGGTAAAAACTTTGCACCCCAAGGTTTTTGGCGGTATTTTAAACCGTCAAGACAATGAGAACGATGTTGATCAACTAAAGGAGTTCGACATTCCCCAACTCGATATTGTTATCGTAGACCTATACCCTTTTGAAAAAACCGTTGCCAGTGGTGCTTCGGAACAAGATATTATCGAAAAAATCGATATCGGAGGTATTTCATTGATTCGTGCAGCTGCAAAAAATTATAAAGATGTTCTTTGCGTTTCTTCTATGGAAGACTATAGTGATTTTCTTGAAGTAATATCAAAAGACAATGGAAATACGACTCTAGAAGATCGAAAGCAATTTGCTGCAAAGGCCTTTGATGTTTCTTCTCACTACGATTCAGCCATCTTCAACTATTTTAATCAAGATGAAAAGCCTGTTCTGAAAATTAGTGAAACCAACGGAAAAGAGCTTCGTTATGGAGAAAACCCACATCAGAAAGGGTATTTCTATGGCGATTTTGAAGCAATATTCGACAAACTTCACGGCAAAGAACTATCGTACAATAATCTATTGGATGTTGACGCGGCGGTCAACCTGATGACCGAATTTAAGGGCAACGCCCCTACCTTTGCCATTCTTAAACACAACAACGCCTGTGGTCTTGCCCAAAGAGACACTATTCACCAAGCTTATGTTGATGCCTTGGCAGGTGATCCGGTTTCCGCCTTTGGTGGCATATTGATCAGTAACGTAGAAATTGATAAAGCTACAGCCGAAGAAATTCATCAATTGTTTTGTGAAGTTGTCATAGCGCCAAGTTATTCCTCAGATGCCCTTGAAATTTTAAAGGGTAAAAAGAACCGTATCATTTTAGTACAAAACGACATTGAATTGCCGAACAAACAGGTAAGAACCTGTCTCAATGGCCTGCTGGTTCAAGAGAAAGACAATAGAACCGATAGTATCGAAGATTTGCAATACGCTACAGAAAAACAACCCACCCAAAGCGAACTTGACGACCTTATTTTTGCTTCGAAACTTTGTAAACACACAAAATCGAACACCATCGTACTGGCAAAAAACAAACAGTTGTGTGCGAGCGGCACCGGACAGACTTCTCGTGTAGACGCCCTAAATCAAGCGATTCACAAGGCAAACCACTTTAATTTCGATTTAAATGGAGCCGTTATGGCGAGCGATGCTTTCTTCCCTTTTCCAGATTGTGTAGAAATTTCGCATAAAAACGGTATTTCTAGCGTTATACAGCCGGGCGGGTCTATTAAAGACCAATTAAGCATCGATTATTGTAATGAGAATAATGTGTCAATGGTGATGACGGGAACCCGTCATTTCAAGCACTAATTTTACTACATTTGTCGATGAACAGCATACCCCAATCAAGCTAGTAACGTAACCAAAGAAAATTACAAATGGGATTTTTTGATTTCTTGACTGAGGAAATCGCTATCGACCTAGGTACTGCGAACACCCTCATCATTCATATGGACAAGGTCGTTGTCGACAGTCCGTCTATTGTTGCCCGGGATCGTATTTCCGGTAAAATTATCGCTGTTGGCAAAGAAGCCAACATGATGCAGGGTAAAACCCACGAAAACATCAAAACGATCAGACCTCTAAAAGATGGTGTAATCGCAGATTTCGATGCATCGGAAAAGATGATCAACATGTTCATCAAAAATATTCCGGCCTTAAAGAAAAAATGGTTCCCACCTGCTTTACGAATGGTGATCTGTATTCCATCAGGTATTACCGAAGTGGAAATGCGTGCCGTTAAAGAATCTGCAGAGCGTGTAAATGGTAAAGAAGTCTATCTAATTCACGAACCCATGGCGGCCGCTATTGGTATCGGACTCGACATCATGCAGCCAAAAGGTAATATGATCGTCGATATAGGTGGTGGTACTACCGAGATTGCGGTTATCGCTTTGGGAGGTATTGTTTGCGACAAATCGGTGAAAATTGCAGGTGATGTATTCACCAACGATATTATTTATTACATGCGCACACAGCACAACCTTTATGTGGGTGAAGCTACAGCTGAAAATATCAAAATAGAAATAGGTTCGGCCACCGAAGACTTACAGACACCACCGGACGAAAAGTCGGTTCAAGGTCGTGATTTGCTTACAGGCAAGCCGAAGCAAGTACAGATTTCATATCGTGAAATCGCCAAGGCTTTGGACAAATCGATTCTTCGTGTGGAAGATGCGGTTATGGAAACTCTTTCTCAAACCCCACCAGAATTGGCTGCCGACATATATAATACCGGTATCTATTTAGCAGGTGGTGGTTCTATGCTGCGTGGTTTGGACAGGAGATTGTCTCAAAAAACGGACTTGCCAGTGTACATTGCGGAAGACCCCTTACGTGCGGTTGTTCGAGGTACGGGTATCGCTTTGAAAAACCTTGAACGCTACAAAAGCATCCTTATCAAATAAACCTAAACGAATTCGGGGCGATTTCGAGGTTTATTATCCTTTCTATTCGGAATGGCTTCGCAGGTTTCAAAAAAATCTAAGTGAATGCAGCAGATCATCAATTTTATCATTCGATATAAGAACTTTCTTCTTTATATCTTCTTGATGATCATATCTTTGGGTTTCACCATACAATCCCATTCATATCATCAATCCCGTTTTTTCAATTCTTCAAATTGGATAACTGGAAATATTTTGGACACTTCCAATGATGTCTCAACCTATTTTGGTCTCGATCAAGAGAACCAAAAACTCATTGATGAAAATAAAAGGCTGCGAAACCTTCTTTTTAATAATAACCTCAGAGATACTTTAACCTTAGATTCCGTACAAAGAACTTATACCATTACCACCGGCAAGGTTATAAAGAATAGTTTTGCCCACCCTCGTAATTATATAACCATTGACCAAGGGGAACGTGATAGCGTAAAACCCGACATGGGTGTAATAACTAGTAAGGGAATTCTAGGCATCGTAGAAAACACTTCAAAAAACTTTGCCACGGTTCAGAGTATTCTCAATGAAAAATCGAACATCAACGCCAAAATTAAAAATACAGACCATTTCGGTTCTTTAATTTGGGATATGAAACGATTCGACGTAGTGCAATTGGTAGATATTCCACGATTGGTACCGTTAACCATAGGAGACACTATAGTTACGGGCGGCATGAGCAGTATTTTCCCAGAAGGCATACCGATCGGCACCATTCGCAAGTTTGATCTAAATACCTCTAAGAGTTTTTATAGTATCGACATCACTTTATTCAACGATATGACCAATATTAAAAATGTATATATCGTGAATAACGCATTTCGTGAAGAAATACTAGAATTGCAAAACGAGACCCAGACCGATGATAAGTAACTACTATTTCTTAAATGTAATCAGGTTCACCTTGCTCGTGTTGGTACAGGTTCTCATTTTCAATAGGCTGAATTTTTTCGGGTTTATCAATCCGATGGTCTATATTCTTTTTCTTTACTGGTACCCGATCAAAGAAAATCGGGCTGCCTTTATAGGCTTAGGCTTTCTTTTGGGTCTTGCCATCGATTTCTTTTCCGACACCATGGCCATTCATGCAGCCTCCACCATTACTATTGCCTATATAAGGCCGGCCATTATGAGATTTGTTTTCGGTGTTAACTTCGAATTTCAAAGTTTTAAACTAAGTAACAGCACTCAAGTACAACAAATTACGTTTTTAACGTTATTGATAATAGTACATCATCTTGTATTCTTTATGCTGGAAATTTTCAGTTTGGCCAATTTCCTCTTAGTTTTGAAGAAAGTTCTGGCCACAGGGGCGGCTACACTTATACTTTGTCTACTTTTCGGATCACTTTTCAGCGTACGGAAAGATTAATATTTTTAGCTATTCTTAGGGAATAGTCAACCTAAAGCAAATTTCATCATAGATGAAAAAGATTCTGTTATCGTCTATCATCATCATCATAGGTATCACCTTTTTGGGGAGGCTGTCTTATTTGCAACTATTCAGTTTTTCACCTGACCAGGTATTGGATGACCCAGCTATAAAACGTGTTTATGATTATCCTGAACGCGGGTATATTTATGATAGAAACGGTGAATTGCTAGTTGGTAACGATCCTGCATACGATGTAATGGTCATACCTCGAGAGGTTCGCGCAATAGATACTCTTGAGTTTTGTGGTTTGTTGGGCATAGACAAAGAGAAATTCAAAAAAGAACTTAGAAAGGCTCGTGTGTACTCCCCAAGATTACCCTCGGTTTTTGTACCTCAACTCTCTAAAGAAGATTACGCCAAGCTTCAGGAAAAGATGCGACATTATCGTGGCTTCTACATACAAAAGCGATCCCTTAGATATTATGACACCAATAGTGCCGCCAGTGTGCTTGGGTACATTAGTGAAGTTAACGAAGGAGATTTAGCCAAAAACCCATATTACGTGCAAGGTGAGCTTACCGGCCGTACAGGGGTCGAAAAGCAGTACGAAGATATTCTACGGGGCCGTAAAGGAGTTCAATATATTCAGAAAGATCGCTTCAACAGAGATATTGGTAAATATAAAGGAGGAGTATTAGATACTTTGCCCGAACAGGGGCTAGAAATCAATATAACCATAGACAAAACCATTCAAGAGTATGGCGAAAAATTAATGCAGGGCAAACGTGGTGGTATCGTTGCTCTAGAACCTGCAACAGGCGAAATACTTGCCATGATATCTGGGCCTACCTACGACCCTGCCCTCTTGGTCGGTAGAGAACGCTCTCGTAATTATAGCGAATTGTATTATGATTCCATTGCCAAACCTTTGTACAACCGTGCTATTTTAGCAGAGGGCTCGCCCGGTTCGCCGTTCAAAACACTTAACGCCTTAGTGGCTTTGCAAGAAGGGGTAATTACCCCAAACACTACCGTACAATGTTATAATGGTTTTTACGTAGGACGAAAGAAAAGAGGTTGTCACTGCGGTGGGGGTCTAAGAAAACTCAACGACGGAATCTACAATTCGTGCAATGCCTATTTCGCAGCTACTTTTAGAAAAATCTATGAGAAATTCGAAACCACTGATGAAGGAATGGATGTTTGGGAAGAACATATGAAAAGTTTTGGTCTAGGCCAATACCTTGGTTATGACTTACCGACCGGAAGAAAGGGTAGAATACCAAGTAAAGAATATTATGATAAATGGTATGGTGACAATAGATGGGCTCCATCCTATATTATTTCAAACTCCATAGGCCAGGGTGAAGTTGCGGTCACTCCTATACAGCTGGCAAATATGACCGCGGCCATCGCGAATAGAGGACATTATTTCACACCTCATATATTAAAAAAAGTAGATGGCAAAGACATAAGCATACCTGATTTCGTAGAGCCAAAACACACTACTATAGACAAACGGCATTTTGAGCCTATAGTTCAAGGTATGGCCGACGTATACGAGAAAGGTACGGCTAAGTGGATACAGATACCTGATGTAAAAATAGCCGGTAAGACCGGTACTGTTGAAAATTTCACCAAAATTGATAGTGTTCGGGTTCAACTCACCGACCATTCTGTATTTGTGGCCTTTGCCCCAGTTGAAAACCCTAAAATTGCTTTGGCCGTCTATATCGAAAATGGTTACTTCGGGGGGCGCTATGCGGGTCATATTGCATCGTTATTGATTGAAAAATATCTTAAGGGAGAAATAACCAGAACTGATCTTGAAAAACGTATGCTAGAGAGAACTTTAGAATATGAATATGCCAAACCTTTTACAGGTAAAGAGTTTAAAATTAACGAATACGATTGGAGCCAGCATGCACGTAAACCTCAAGAACAACCAAGTTTAGAATAAATAATATGTCGGGTAAAAGTGTTCTTAAAAGGGTTGATTGGCTAGCCGTTCTTTTCTATCTTCTTCTAGTCGCCATTGGGTGGCTTAATATATATTCGAGTACATTTTCAGAATCTGACTCTTCCATTTTCGACTTTGGAACACTACACGGTAAACAGTTATTTTTTATTGGCGCCAGTTTAGCTTCAATTGTAATACTACTTGCACTTGAAGCCAATTTCTATGAGCGATTTTCCAGTTTGTTGTATCTCATTAGTATGGTATTGCTCTTGGGTCTTTTTGTATTCGGAAAAACTATTGCCGGGGCCACCTCATGGTATAACCTTGGTTTTTTCAACCTACAACCATCAGAGCTCGCAAAAGTCGCCACGGCTCTTGCACTCGCCAAATACTTAAGTGATATTCAGACCGATATTAAAAGACGAAAAGACCAACTTTACGCTTTTAGTATAATTTTGATTCCGGCAATTTTAATTATACCCCAGCCCGACCCAGGTAGCGCCTTGGTATTCTTTTCTTTATCATTTGTGATTTTTAGGGAAGGACTTCCTTTATACTATCTCGGCATAGCCCTAATGGCCATTTTAATTTTTATAACAACATTAATGTTCGGTACTATTTGGATAGTGATCTTTATAGCCTTAATGATTATTCTGTTCTTTTTATTAAAGAAAAAAAAATTCAGGGTTCCGGTATTACCTCTAACGGCAGGGGTAATTGTTGCAATTCTCTTTTCGCTATCGGTAGATTTTGTTTTCAATAATGTGTTCGAGCAAAGACATAGAGACCGATTCAGCCTATGGTTGCGACTGGAAAAAGACCCCACCAAGTTAGAACAGATTAGAAAAACAATTGGTTACAATACGTACCAGTCTGAAAAAGCCATTGAATCAGGCGGGTTTTTCGGAAAGGGTTTTCTTGAAGGTACACGCACCAAGGGCGATTTCGTACCCGAACAACATACTGACTACATTTTCAGCACCGTTGGTGAGGAATGGGGCTTTATTGGCACCTCTACGGTTGTCATTCTCTTTACTCTTTTACTGCTTAGGCTGGTTTTTCTAGCAGAACGGCAAAAGACTGATTTTAGTCGCATGTATGGCTACGGAGTAGTATCTATACTACTCATTCATTATTTCATAAATATAGGCATGGTCATCGGTGTGCTACCGACCATCGGTATACCATTGCCATTTTTTAGCTATGGCGGTTCAGGCTTATTGTTTTTTACCGCACTACTGTTCGTATTCTTAAAACTAGATGCCAATAGGCTTAAAGAAGGTATTTAACTATTGAAACCTCCAGCCAGAAACATCTACAGTTGATTCTAAATCGGCTTCGACCTTATCGGAAAGCTTTTCAAAGAAGTCTATTCCAGTTCTTTGCTCGATTTCATCTACCGCTACTACAAATTCATGAAGTGGTTTTGTACTTCCCTTTCCCAGAAATAAAAAACCCAGCATTTTTGTCGAATTGCCTTCTTGTCTAGCCAAAATCTTATAATAATAATGAGGCACGTCTACATCTTCTTCTCCTATTTCTTCAAGTCCGTTCTCTAAAACTCCGCCGGTAACCACAAAAATATCCCCATATTGTTTGGCCCATTGGCGCACTTGCATTTCAAGTCGGTTCCAGATTCCAGCATTGAACGCTCTGTCTTGTGGGCTTATATTACTCGTATAAAATGTCTCATTATAGGCTTGCTCCGAAAATTTACGGTCACCGGCCGGGCAAAGATGACCTCTATCGTACCCCGAACCTTTGTAATTGCGCCAATCGGCAGATTTGGTCTTTACCTTAGGATCTTCAATGAAGTATGGACGCTTTCGTTGATCGTTTGTCAGATGTTCACGCTTTAAGGTGTATGCGACCCATTCGGCTTGCTCATAAGGCTCATTATACGAGAGAGCAAAATGACTATGGTTGACCACAGCACCCGTAGTTGAGCTAGGTAAAAAGTCAAAAGCAATTTCGGTAATTAAGCCTTTCTGAGATTCATCGGAATAGGTTGCTGGGGTATAGAAATTATCAAAGACCCAAAAACCTACTATACAACAAATCAAAATTATAGTATATACAGTTTTTCTTTTCATACATTTCAAAAGTAAAATAATCTCAGATCTTAAATCAGTTTTAACAGGATATTTGAACAGGAATGGATGGCTAAACTATTTATTCAACATTGTAAGTTCACCCTTTGTTTTACGACAAAACTAAGGAGGAAATAAGCTCTCATTTTAAGTTTATAGGATAGTTTAATTCTACGACCTTTTCTATCTTGTTTCCACTTTAAAAAAAGATGATTCTATTATGTTAACTTGGAAAGACATTATTAATTTTAGTGTAAAAGGAAACCCAGAGCCCGATAAAAGAGTTGAAAAAACTGAGGCGGAATGGCGTGAAGTTTTGACACCTGAACAGTTTTATATTACTAGACAAAAGGGTACTGAACCTGCACATACCGGGGCCTTATGTAGTGCTCATGAAGCAGGAAAGTATAACTGCATTTGTTGCGACACACCCCTATTCGATTCAACTATCAAATTCGAATCGGGTACAGGCTGGCCCAGTTTCACCCAACCTATCGAAGAAAATGCCATCAAATATGAACGAGATACTAACTTTGGCATGGTACGAGTTGAGGTAATGTGCAATACTTGTGACGCTCATTTAGGCCATGTTTTCCCAGACGGACCGGAACCAAGTGGCCTTCGGTACTGTGTAAATTCAGATTCATTGCAACTACAAAAAGAAAAATTAAGGCATGAACAATAATAGTTTGGAAATCGCCACACTTGGTGGCGGATGTTTTTGGTGCGTTGAGGCTCTACTTCAACAAATCAGAGGGGTAGATAAAGTAATATCGGGTTACAGTGGTGGAAACGCTCCTGGAAAGCCTACGTATAAAGAAGTTTGTTCTGGGCTCACCGGACATACGGAAGTCGTTCAAGTCAGTTTCGACCCAAGTGAAATTTCGTACAAAGACCTATTGACCATTTTTATGACCAGTCACGACCCAACTACATTAAATCAACAAGGTGGTGATATCGGAACCCAATACCGTTCTGTAATTTATTTTCATACCGCAACTCAAAAAGAAACGGCAGAAGCAGTTATCAAAGAACTGGCACCTTACTTCGACAATCCCATAGTTACTGAAATAAGTGCTGCTGAAACTTTTCACGAGGCTGAAGCGTACCACCAAGACTATTATCGAAATAACACGACCCAGGGGTACTGTAATGCCGTAATTACACCTAAATTGGCAAAGCTACGCAAAGCACATTCGAACAAGTTGAAAATCGTTTCTACTTAGTATAAATGAGTAAGCTTCGTGAAAGAATTAAGAAGTTACCCATCGGTTATTCAGTGGTATTTTTTAAATCTAAGAAATATGGGGTATCACGTAGTGACTTCAATAATGGACGAAGTTTAAAGCTGTTCGCCGAAGAGCTGGGCGGTAATGATTTTATTAGTTTTAACTACTACATTACCGACCGGTCGGATCGACTAAAACCCTGTGAAATGCCGAAGCAAAAAATGATCGATTTTTTAAACGGGTACCAATTTGCATAATTTTCGATGGATAAGATAGCTATGGGCGGCGGATGCCATTGGTGTACCGAAGCTGTATTTCAAGAACTCAACGGAGTACAAAAAGTTGAGCAGGGTTTTGTAGCATCTAATGGAAAAATATCATCATTTTCGGAAGCAGTGATTGTTCATTTTGATAGTGACGTAATTTCCTTATCCGACTTAATAGAAATTCATTTGCACACCCACCGTAGTACTTCGAACCATAGTATGCGCGATAAGTACCGCTCGGCAATTTATACCTTCAATTTTGAACAACACCGAAAGGCAGAAAAGGTGGTCAAGCGTTTGCAATCTAAATTTCATTTACCGCTAGTCACTAAAGTTTTACCTTTTGCACGATTTAAGCCTAGCGCTGACCAGTTTAAGAATTACTATTCGAAAAATCCGGAGAAACCATTTTGCAAAAGGTACATAGACCCCAAACTAGAACTATTGCAAGAACGTTTTTCCAAGAAATTGGTAGGTAAAAAATCCATAAGTTCAGAAAATTAAAAAGCCCCGAACTTTCATACGGGGCTTCTCTATCTACAAAATATTATTTATCCCTTTACGGCAAGTTTGCCATGTTTGATATTATTTGTTTTTAGATCTTGAAGCACATTCACCGCTTCTTCAACATAAACATCTTTAGCCAAATTTTTATGCCATCTGTCACGCTTCTCTCTTAACACAGAATCTTTCGTGAATAATTCTTCTTCATACTTCAAAGATTCAAACGATAATTTCGAATCGTATTCAGCAATAGTCTTGAAATAGTCAGACTTTAGCTTATGTTTTTCTTCTTCCTTACGGTAAGCCTCATAATTCAACGAAATTTCGGTTTCGTCTTGCTCTGACTTCAACCACTTGGCATTTTCTTCAATCAATTTTATCTGGGCATTATTCGCCATTCTCTTAGAGCTGTTCGAAACCGTCTGCTCATAATCGATATAACCATCCCAAGGTTTGTAATCTGCAGGCGAGATTTTATCCCATCCTAACGGATTCGATTGATCTCGTTCACCCAAATCGATATAGCTATATTTATCTGGAACGACCACATCACTTTTAACCCCCTCCAGTTGAGTTGAACCCCCGTTTATTCTATAGAATTTCTGGGTAGTCAATTTTATAGCGCCAAGTTCACCATGCTCATTACTGCGCACAATATTATCCAAAGGAATTACATTCTGAACGGTACCCTTACCGAATGTCTGCTTACTACCAATAACAATGGCCCTTTTATAATCTTGCATTGCAGCAGCCAAAATTTCAGATGCCGATGCTGAAAGTTCATTGACCAAAATCACCAACGGGCCATCCCATTGAATACGCTCATCCTTATCATCATACACATCTTTGCCTTTGCCCGAAGAACGTACTTGAACGATAGGCCCATCTTTAATAAAGAGACCGGCCATTTCTACTACGGTTTTCAACGATCCGCCCCCATTATCACGTAAATCAAGAATTAAGCCCTCGACACCTTCCTGTTTCAAACGGTCAACTTCTTTAGCTACATCGGTCGCCGCATTACGTTCTGTATAATCATCAAAATCGACATAAAACTTTGGTAAATCGATCAACCCATATTTTTTATCATCTTTGATAATATTAGCTGATTTAGCAAAAGATTCTTCTAGTTCGACTACATCACGAGTTAGGGCTACAGTTTCCATCGAACCGTCGATTTTTCGAACGGTAAGATTCACTTTGGTGCCTTTTGGACCTTTAATCAACTCAATGGCATCGTCTAAACGCATACCCACTATATTAATGGGCTCTTCCCCTTCTTGGCCAACTTTTAAAATAAGGTCTCCAACTTCTAATTGACCATCTCGCCATACCGGACCGCCAGAAATTATATCATCTATCTTAGCTCCCTCAGGTTTTTTCTGCAAGCGAGCTCCGATACCCTCAAATTTGCCCGACATGCTCATATCGAACCTCTCTTTGTCTTTAGGAGCAAAATAAAAAGTATGGGGGTCAAACTCATCGACTATAGTATTAATGTATTGAACGAACCAATCTTTACGCTCCAGATCGTCAACGAAATCGAAGAACTCATCCAAGGTTTTTTTTGTTGATGCTCTAGATGAGACCTCTGCTTCATCGGCAGTCATTGGTTTATCTTCTGCTTTGCCGCTATCTTCATCATTAAACTCTCCGGCCTTTTGAATTTGGCGCATTTTCGAGTCATAAGTTCCTAAAGTGGCATACTTAAGTTGCAACCTCCACCGCTCTTTCAGGTTTTCCCTATCTGCTGCGAAAGACATTTTCTCGTAATCAATATTGATATTCTCGTTAGCACTATAATCGAAAGGAGTTTCCAAAACCTCTTTGTAAATTACCTTGGCCTCTCCCATACGTTTGATCAAACGCTCATAAACCAAATTAAAAAACGAGATATCGGTACTTTTTATTTGATCGTCAAGTTGAAATTTATACTGCTCGAACTCTTTAATATCCTCATCAAGAAAATAACGTTTTGTGGGATCGATAACATCGATAAAGTCATTAAAGACATTGACCGAAAAATCATCGTTGATATCTTTTGGCTCATAATGTCCTTTTTGTAAAACGTAAGTAATAAGATCTAGAAGTAATTTATCTTTATCATCATTTTCGAAAGACTTATTCGTAAAGCCACATGAAGCAACAGAAATAAGCATCACCCCGAGTACATAGGCTAAATTTCGTTTCATATAAATTTAAATTTCGAAGTTTTAAGGGCCGTTCGAAATAGCGATCGGAACCCCCTTAATTAAAAGTATGAATTCCCTAAGATACAGAAAAAACCATGCCACCTTTGAAGAGGGGCATTAATATTTTGTTAAACGAACTTAGGCCGATATATTTTCTAAAACGTATTTTTATGCCATAAAGTATCTAATATGAAAAAACCTTTGATCCTGGTTACCAACGATGATGGAATTACCGCTCCGGGGCTTCGAGCACTTATAGGGTACATGAAAAAGATAGGCGATGTCGTGGTTGTAGCGCCTGACAGTCCGCAATCTGGTAAAGGCCATGCAATTACTATTGACAACACCTTATTTTCAGCGAAGTTGGTTATCGATAAAGAAGAAGGCACCCCCCTTGAGTATAGTTGTAGTGGTACACCCGCCGATTGTGTAAAATTGGCCTTGCAAGAACTTCTTGACCGTCGCCCTGACATTTGTGTTAGCGGTATTAATCACGGGTCGAATTCCTCAATCAACGTAATTTACTCTGGTACCATGAGTGCAGCAATAGAAGCAGGTATCGAGGGTATACCTGCCATTGGCTTTTCGCTATGCGACTACGCTTGGGATGCTGATTTTGAAACAGCCGGTGACGCCATTACCTCTATTGTTCAGAAAGCACTAGAACATGGTATACCCAAAGGGGTGGTACTCAACGTGAATATACCTAAAGCGGATAAAGAACAATTAAAAGGAATTAAAGTCTGCCGTCAAGCTCGAGCCAATTGGAAAGAGCAATTCGACAAACGTAAAAGTCCGTCTGGGCGTGATTACTATTGGCTGTCAGGTGAATTCGAGCTCTTGGACCAAGGTGAGGACACCGACGAATGGGCATTGGCAAATAATTATATTTCTGTGGTCCCCACCCAATTTGACCTTACCGCCCATCATGCCATTCAAGGTCTCAACGAATGGGGGTTTACAAAGAAATCTTAGATTAAAATGAAATACGATTTCAATGAACAATAAGAAAGAATTAATAATTGGCTTTCTAGTAGGGCTTATCGCCAATGCGATAGGCACTTTACTCTATATACTTTTGTTTTCCGATTTAGGCATTGTAGAAACTTTCGAAGCTGCTGTAGCACAAGAACACGTGGGCAGTCTTTTAGCTCTAGGCGCTATTTTGAACTTATTGGCCTTTTTCGCGTTTTTAAGATTACGCCGCGACCAGAGGGCCAAAGGGGTTTTAATCGCTACCATCTTAACCGCTATGGTCATTCTATACTATAAAGTTTTTTAACAGCTTATAAACCCAGCACATGAAATACTACATTATTGCGGGCGAAGCATCGGGAGACCTTCATGGCTCGAACTTGATTAAAGCTTTGCAAGCGAAAGATAAAAATGCAGATATCCGCTGCTGGGGCGGTGATTTGATGCAACAGGCTGGTGGGGTTTTAGTACGCCACTACAAAGAAATGGCCTTTATGGGCTTTTTAGAAGTGCTACTCAACCTTGGTAAAATATCGAACGCCATAAAATTCTGTAAAACAGATATTGAAGAATTTAAACCAGACGTAATCATCTTCATCGATTATTCGGGCTTTAACCTTCGAATAGCGAAATGGGCAAAACAAAAAGGTTATAAAACCAATTATTACATTTCTCCACAAATATGGGCTTCTAGAGAAGGAAGAATAAAAGATATCAAACGGGATATCGATGCCATGTATGTCATATTACCTTTTGAGAAAGATTTTTACGAAAAAAAACATAAATACCCTGTCGAATTTGTCGGACATCCACTACTAGATGCCATTGGAGAACGGAAACCAGTAGATAACAATAATTTCAGGAATGAGTTTCAATTAGACGCCGCAAAACCCATTGTAGCACTTTTGCCCGGAAGCCGAAAGCAAGAAGTTCAAAAAATGCTGTCGGTAATGTTATCGGTCGTGAAAGAATTCTCCGAACATCAATTTGTAATCGCCGGCGCACCTAGCCTTGATGAAGATTTCTATCGACCTTATTTGAAGAACCCGCAGGTTAGCTTTGTTATCAACAGAACCTACGATCTTTTGAGTATCTCTCATGCAGCGTTGGTGACCAGCGGCACAGCTACTTTAGAGACCGCCATATTTAAAGTACCGCAAGTGGTTTGCTATAAAGCAAACTGGCTATCATATCAGATTGCCAAGCGTATAATTACTTTAGAATTCATCTCTTTGGTCAATCTTATTATGAAAAAAGAAGTAGTCAAAGAATTGATACAAGACGATTTGAATACCAAAAACCTCAAATCTGAGCTGCTCAAAATTTTAGATGGCCCTAATAGACACGCACAATTAGAGGCCTATTCGAAACTCGAAAAACTATTGGGCGGTAGGGGTGCCAGTGAGAACGCAGCTTCACGTATTGTAGAAAATGCTTAATTTTGATATCCGGGTGAAGTGTTCATTACTTGGATCTATGCGCAAAATCATTTACATTCTACTTATTCTATCGCTCGCAAACTGTGGGGTTTCAAAAAAGAAAACTACCTACAGTAAAACGAGAAAGGTAAGTGTTGCCCCCAACAAGAACCAAAACCTTTCAAAAGAAACTCCCGTTCCCAAACGTGCTTTCTCCCGTAAAATGGGCAAGGCCGACGAAATTATTGAGACTGCACTTCAATTCTCAGGCGTTCGCTATAAGTACGGGGGTACTACTAAAAAGGGAATGGATTGCTCAGGCCTTCTTTATGTCGCCTTTGGAGAAAACGATGTAAAACTGCCCCGTACCTCGTACCACATGGCCGAAGAAGGCAAACGCGTTGGCATAAATAATGTTGAAAAAGGTGATCTTTTATTTTTCAGAACAAGCAGGCGAGCCAAGCGCATAAACCATGTCGGCATGGTCGTCGCAGTCGAGAACAATGAAGTCAAATTCGTGCATGCTTCCTCTTCAAGGGGTGTAATCGTCTCTTCCTTGCGTGAAGGGTATTGGAACAGTGCTTTTGTAAAGGCCACACGCGTACTCTAATATGAGACTCTTACGTTTTATTCCCATAAATTTAACCTTGATACTGGTTTTGGGAATTGTTCTGGGCAAGTATCTTGATTTCGGACTAACCATTCCCGCTATAGCTTCATTATCTTTATTTTTATTATTAGGGATTCTCTACTTCAAAAATAACCGAACACCTTTATTCGGATGTTGCGTTGTTTTACTTACCATGTCAATTGGTGTTCTAGCGGTTTCGTCAACTCGACCGGAAAACATCTTCAATCATTATTCAAATCAACAATTTCCAGATAATCAGGTTTGGCATTTGAAAATCAGGGAAGTTCTGAAACCGACACAATTTTCAAACCGCTATATAGGTATGGTACAATCCGTCGATGAAAAAAAGCGATCAGGGAAAATTCTAGTGAGTACTCCCCTCGGTTCAATCCAAAATTCATACAAGGTCGATGACGAACTTATTTTCTACGGAGCTTCCAACAAAATTCAATCTCCTCTTAATCCGCATCAGTTCGATTACAGTGAATACATGCACAACCTTGGTATTGTCAATCAAGTTCGAGTTGAATCAAACAAAGCTATTGTTAAAAAGAACCCCTCCAGAACGTTATATGGCTTTGCTTCTCAAGCCAGAGAGCACATCATAGCTAAATTAAAACGGGCTAATTTCGGGGAAGAAGAATTGAGCATAATTCAAGCCCTTTTATTAGGGCAACGTAGTGATATTTCAGACGCCACTTACGACAACTACAAGAATGCTGGCGCAGTCCATATTTTGGCAGTATCAGGCTTACACATCGGTATTCTACTTATTATACTTCAGTTCGGTTTAAAACCTTTGGAGCGCCTGCCCAAGGGTAAAACAATCAAATTGATCACCGTAGTACTTTTACTATGGGGCTTTGCACTCTTGGCCGGCTTTTCGGCGTCGATTGTAAGAGCGGTCACCATGTTTTCTTTTGTGGCCTACGCCTTATATCTAAACAGGCCCAGTAACACTTTCAACATTCTTGCTTTATCAATGTTTTTCATTCTCTTAATAATTGACCCCAACCTTTTATTTCAGGTAGGCTTTCAAATGAGTTATGCAGCAGTATTGGCCATTGTATGGGTTTACCCTTTACTGCAAAAGTTATGGTACCCAAAAAATAAAATTATCCGATATTTCTGGCAGTTGTTTTCTGTGAGTATTGCTGCTCAACTTGGTGTTCTACCCATAAGTCTTTTTTACTTTCATCAATTTCCCGGGTTGTTCTTTATATCCAATCTGCTTGTAATTCCTGGCTTGGGCTTTGTCTTAGGAACAGGCATTCTGGTTATCATCTTGGCCGTTCTCAACCGGTTGCCCGATTTCTTTGTTTCCTTTTATGATACAATTATTGGCTGGCTCAATGATTTAATAGGCTGGGTCGCTCAACAAGAAGCTTTTATATTTAAGAATATTTCATTCGATGGAGTTCAACTGCTACTCAGTTACGTAATTATCATAGGTTTCATTGTATTTCTTACTAAGCCCAATTTTAGAAAATTAGGCTTAGTAGGCCTAGGCATTATTAGCTTTCAGTTATGGATGATTTTTTCCGAATATGAAACCTCTCAAAAAGAGACCTTGCTTCTGGCCCATCAAACAAAAAATTCAATACTCATACACCAAGAAGGAAGCACTTTAAAAATCATATCCAATGATAGTACTCGATTGAATAGAATTGTGACAGAATATAGGGTCGCTGAACTTGTGGACAGTCTAAACCACATCCCTCTTCAAAATAGTTATAAATGGATTGACAAAGATTTGTTCTTGATGGATAGCATGGCGGTTTATCCAAAAGAACAAAAGAAAATAGATTATTTGATACTAACTCAATCTCCAAAAATTAATTTGATCCGCTTGATCGATTCCATTCAACCCCATATGATTATTGCCGATGGCAGTAATTATCGCACTGATGTAAATCGTTGGAGAAAGACTTGCATCCAAAGAAAACTCCCTTTTCACTATACGGGGGAAAAGGGAGCCTATTATTTTGAGTAGCCTATTAATGAACCCTACCCATTAAACGCTTGATCAACGGAGACGCCAAGAGCACAAGAATACCGGCCCCAAGTGCATATTTGGCAATAAGTTCAAAACCATCTGTATATACCATAAGAGTTTCAAAGCCACCGACATTCTTATCGGTGCTCTCTATTGCCAACTGCTTACCGATAAAACCTACCACCTGAAAAGCAAATGCAGACGACAAAAACCACACCCCCATCATAAAAGCTACAATTCGCTTGGGAGATAAGTCGGTAATTTTAGAAAGTCCTACGGGTGACATAAACAACTCGCCAATCGAAAGCAAAAAGTACATCAGCAATAAATAGGAAAAAGGCACCAATCCGCTATCATTAGCACTACCTGCGCTTAGCGCCAGCGCATAAAAACTAATACCTGCGAACACCAAGCCTAAACCGAATTTGTAGGGTGTACGGGGGTTCAGATTTTTTTTGCTTAGGTAAGTCCACATAAGTGAAATGGGTATAGCCAGTATAATAATGAACATCGAGTTTAAAGAATTGGTTTGAGCTGCAGACATTAAAGTCAACTCAACATTACGTGCGGCGAAAAGGGTAATTACACTACCCGACAATTCATGAAAACCCCAAAATATTGTCATAAAGAACGTAATCAATACCGCCACAAAAAGCTTCTTACGTTCATCTAAAGTAGCCTTGAACATAATGTAACCTAAGTAAGCCAGTATGGAAACACCTATAAGTTTAAAGATTACGTTAACTATGTTTTGATCCTCGAAAAAAGTACCTTCAGCACCCAAGGCCTTATAAGCCGATAGCAAAAAGGCAATAATGGGAGCGGCAATCACAGCCAATACAGGCACCAGAATACCTTGTTTGATGCCCATAACCTTCTTTTCTAAAACTTCATCGTTGGGCGGTAGACCTCTATCTCCAAAAACGTTCTTTTTTATTCCACTCCAGAAGAAAATTAGGCCTGTAATCATTCCTATACCCGCGAGTCCGAAGCCATAATGCCATCCATATTCAAATGCCAACCAACCACATAGTAAAGGTGCGACCCAGCCACCGATATTAATACCCATGTAAAATATGGTAAAACCAGAATCTTTCTTTGGGTCACCGGGAGGATATAAAGTGCCCACAAATGTGGAAATATTAGGCTTAAAGAACCCATTACCGACTATAATCAAAGACAAGGCAAGAAAAAAGGCCATGTCATTTTCAATGGCCAAGACAAAATGTCCGATCGACATTAGAATACCTCCTAAAAAGATAGAATTACGCATTCCTAAAATGGTATCTGAGATTCTACCACCGATTACCGTTGAGGCATAAACCAGAGAACCATAAGATGCATAAACGGCGGCAGTGGCAAAATCACGTTCAGCAAGGGCTGCAAAAATAACGTCTACCATATAGAGCGTTAGCAATGCACGCATACCATAAAAGCTAAAACGCTCCCACAACTCAGCAAAGAACAGATAAAACAGGCCTTTTGGGTGGCCGAACATCTGCTGTTGTTCCATAAATTCGCTTTTAGTCTCCATAAATCAATGAGTTTGGTTTAGGTGTCGCACGGCTCTAGTAGCTGTTTTGCGTACACAGAATTTAATTAAAAATGGTTTGAGTGTGAATTTAACCCTTAATTTGCTGCCTGTTCATTTCCGACTGCCCTCCCTCAGGTTTTGATTCCTCAACCTTTCGGTCTCGCAAATTCTCGTGCATGAAATTGGTCATTTTATTGAAAAGGTGTACTCTAGTGTTACCTCCGTAAATACCATGGTTTTTATCGGGATATATCGCCCAATCAAATTGCTTGTTTGCCTGTATAAGGGCTTCAGCCATTCTCATTGAATGCTGAGCGTGTACATTATCATCTCCAGAACCATGTATCAATAAATAATCGCCCTGTAAAAGTTCAGGATAGTTTAAAGGAGAATTCTCATCGTATCCACCAGGATTTTCCTGTGGGGTACGCATAAACCTTTCAGTGTAGATGGTATCGTAAAAGCGCCAAGAAGTAACCGGTGCAACGGCAATTGCCATTTCAAAAACCTCATTTCCTTTCAGCAAACTGTTGGTCGCCATATGCCCGCCGAAACTCCATCCCCAGATACCCGTTCTATTTTCATCTATATATGGCAAATCACTAAGTTTTTTCGCCGCAGCTATCTGGTCTTCGGTTTCGTACTTTACCAAATTTAAATACGTTGATTTTTTAAAATCAGCACCTTTAAAACCCGTTCCTCGCCCATCAACACATGCAATTACATACCCTTCCGCAGCCAATTGTTGATGCCAATAATCGCGGTAGCCTAACCACTGGTTCACTACACTTTGCGACCCTGGCCCACTGTATTGGTACATCAGTAAAGGGTATTTCTTTTTAGGGTCAAAATCTTTAGGTTTTATGGTGTACATGTTCAATTCATTGCCATTAATCTGAATGGTAGAAAACTCTTTGGCACTCAGTTCATAGCCTTTCAGCTTGTCCAATAGCTTTTCATTGTTCTTGATTTCCTTGATTTTTTTACCGGATACAGCTTTATGTAAAGTATAAACCGGGGGTGTGGTTGCACTGGAATAGGTATGAATGAAATAGGTGAAATCAGCACTAAAGTCGGCGGAATTATATCCTTCGTCAGCGGCGAGGGCCATTTTGTTACCCCCATCACTCTCTACACTGTAAACACCTCGATTAATAGAACCATTTTCTGTAGACTGATAATAAATTCTATCTTCATTTTGGTCATAACCGTAATATTTGGTCACTTCCCAAGGGCCTTTAGTAATCTGATTCATCAAATTACCCTCTTGGTCATAAAGATAAATATGATTGTACCCATCCTTCTCGCTTGGCCAAATAAAACTATCATCCGCTAGAAAGGTTAAATCATCATTGGTATCGACATACGCATCATCTGTTTCTTCCAACAGAATAGAAGCTTTGTTGTCTTTTGCATTTACCGAATGAAGTGTTAGATGATTTTGATGGCGATTCATGGTCTGAACACTTAAAAAGTTGGGGTCGTTCATCCACTTTATTCTCGGAATGTAATAAGGTTTACCTAAGTCAACTTGAGAAATATTATTTGACTTTACATCTAACATGTGAAGCGTAACCAACGCATTATCTTCCCCTGCTTTCGGATATTTAAATGTCTCTTGTGTAGGGTACAATTCAGAGCCGTATACATCCATAGAAAACTGTGGCACATTGGCCTCATCAAAACGAAGAAACGCAATTTTATTTCCCGCGGCATTCCATGCAAATGCCCGAACGAAAGCGAACTCCTCTTCATAGACCCAGTCGGTGATTCCGTTGATGATCTTATTTTTCTCGCCATCAGTGGTCACTTGATCAGTTTCCTTTGACTTTATGTCAAAAATAAAAAGGTTGTTATCGGCAACATAGGCCACTTTATTTCCGTCAGGGGACAAAGACGGCTCTTGAATTTTCACATCGGCTACTTTGGTCACCTCTTTAGTCTTTACATCATAGACATAGTAATGTGCTAGAGTAGAATGCCGATATATCGATTCTACATCGGTTGCCAATAGTATTTTCGATTCGTCGGCACTGAACTGATATTCAGAAAATCTCTGTACCGCCTCTAAATCTGCCGAATTCACAATGGTTTCCACTTTTTTCAAGGTAGTATAGTCATATTTATCTACCGAACTCAAGCCAGTTTTTCCGTCTATATGGAGAACTGTATACTGCTTACCGTTTTTCATCGAACGCAAGGCATCCATCCCCTCTGTTCTGAATTCGTTTTTATAGACCGCTTCAACGGTAATCTGTTTTTCTTGGGCCAGTAAAATGTTTGAAAAAGCGAGTAGTAAAAATAGGGAGGGAAAGAACTTTTGCATAGCTTGTTATAAAAGATAATAAATCGCCCAAGTTTAGTGATAATTTTACAAAAAATTAAACTTTAATCTATAAAAAGAAGCCTATGCAGGGCTATTTTGGGGCCCGTGAGTGTATTAGACCTAATCGTTATCTTTATCCCCTGAAACTTTACTTTATGATCAAGCCAGTAGAGGGATTCTCAAAACTGACCAAAGCACAAAAAATAGATTGGCTTACGACCAATTATACGAAAGACCCAAAAGCCGCCAAAACACTTCTTCAACGGTATTGGAACGACGATACCAAAGTACAGAAACTTCATGATGAGTTCATCGAGAACACGGTGACCAATTTCTATTTACCCTTTGGTATCGCCCCCAATTTCTTGATAAATGACAAACTTTATGCCATACCTATGGTTATTGAAGAGAGTTCGGTTGTGGCCGCTGCCAGCAAAGCCGCAAAATTTTGGTTGAATAAAGGAGGGTTCAAGACCACGGTCATTGGTACGGAAAAAATCGGCCAGGTACATTTTATGTACCATGGCGACCCAACCAAACTGAAAAGTTTTTTTAACTCAGTAAAACCGAAGTTACTTGAAGAAGCCGCCCACATCACCAAAAACATGGAAAAGCGTGGCGGGGGTATCACCAACATTGAACTCAAAAATAAAACTAACAAACTCGACCATTACTTTCAACTGCATTGTACTTTTGAAACCCTAGATGCCATGGGGGCCAACTTTATTAACTCATGCTTAGAAAGCTTTGCCGAAACCTTAAAAACTGAAGCTCTAGCCAATCTTGACTTCTCTGAAAAAGAAAAGAATATAGAAATTGTCATGAGCATATTGTCAAACTATGTACCGAACTGTGTCGTCAGGGCCGAGGTGAGCTGCCCAGTTGACGAACTCAACATAGGCCACCAAATGCCTTCTAAGGAATTTGCACAGAAAATAGTGCAGGCAGTGAACATAGCCCAAGCAGAACCCCATAGGGCGGTCACTCACAACAAAGGCATTATGAACGGGGTCGATGCGGTAGTATTGGCTACAGGCAACGACTTTAGGGCTATAGAAGCCGGCGTTCATGCTTATGCAGCAAAAGAAGAGGGTTATTCGAGCCTAACGTATGCCGAGGTTGAGAACGAAATTTTTAAATTTTGGATTGAACTTCCCCTTGCCTTGGGCACTGTTGGAGGTTTGACCAGTTTACACCCTTTGGTAAAACTGGCTTTAGAAATCTTAGGAAAACCATCAGCTACCGAACTTATGCAAATAGTAGCCGTAGCCGGTTTGGCGCAAAACTTTGCAGCGGTTCGTTCTTTGGTGACCACAGGTATTCAAGAAGGCCATATGAAAATGCACTTAATGAATATTCTAAACCAATTAGGTGCCACCGATATCGAAAAAACGACCCTGACCAACTATTTTAAAAAACATACGGCAACCCACAGCTCAGTGGTAGAAGCTTTTCAGAAATTACGACAGTAGTGAGTACAAAAAAGTTTTATAGTAGCGGAAAATTGCTCATTACAGGGGAATATGCCGTCTTAGACGGTGCTTTGAGTCTCGCCGTACCGACACGTTTTGGCCAAGCTTTGAAAGTTAGTCCGATTGCTTCTCCAACTATAGAATGGAAGAGTCTTGATGAAGCAGGAAAAATATGGTTCGACTGGAGCTATCAAACAGAAAATTTAATCACCGACGGTGACAAGGCCTTTGAAAACGATACTGCTAAGACACTTTTGAAATTACTTCGTGAAGCAAAAAAATTGAATCATAATTTTTTAAACGATACTTCAGGGTATAAGGTTGAATCTAGATTGGAGTTTCCACGTAATTGGGGGTTAGGTTCATCTTCTACATTAATCAATAACATTGCACAATGGGCAGAGGTAGACCCTTTTGAACTTTTATGGAACGCCTTTACGGGCAGTGGATATGATATTGCCTGTGCACAGACAAATTCTCCGTTGACCTATAAAGTACTTGATCAAAAGCCATTATTCAAGTCTGTAGATTTTTCGCCCACCTTTTCAGAGAATCTTTTCTTTATACACTTAGACAAAAAGCAGAATAGTAGAGAAGGTATAGCCCGCTATCGAGACCAAAAGGGCAATAAAAAAATATTTACAGAGCAAATATCATCGATAACAGAAGATGTACTTAAGTGTTCAAATCTTAAGGATTTTGAATTTTTGATGGAACAACATGAAAAATTGATTTCAGAATACATTCGCCTACCTACCGTCAAAGAAGAATTATTTCCTGATTATTTCGGAACACTCAAAAGTCTCGGGGCTTGGGGAGGTGATTTTATTTTGGCCACCGGCAATGAACAGACACCGGATTACTTTCACCAAAAAGGTTATAGAACCGTATTATCATATAAAGAAATGGTAGCATAAAAAAACCCTCACAAAGAGGGTTTTCAATTAGTTTTATAGGTCTTTCTAGTAAAAGGCCGATCGATTATCCTCAATTTCAGAAGCGTCTTTAAGCGCTTGGTAGACCGAAGTACTAACTCTAGCTTCTCTAGAACTTCTGACAGAATTGGAATACGTACTGTAATTATCCAATTTCGGGCCTTCAGTTTTCTTGGTGACCGATAATTTGAAGACTCCTGTATTACCTTCAATGAGCTCAGAAGTGGCTCCTTCAGCTAAAGCATAAGCAGTGCCGACAACCGCAGGTTCAGAACCTGCACCTGGTATCGTAGGTGACTTTACATTCAATGCAGAAGCTGTTGAAACATTCGTATTATTATCCTTGGCCAAATCATCAAGAGATTTACCCTTGTTGTTTGCTATAATCTGTGCTGCCTTACGTTCTTTTCTGATGATGGGCAAAACTGTCGGAGAGGCATCTTCAACAGCCATCAAACCTTCTTCATACTTTTTTGTCAATTGTACTACCGCGTAACCGCTAGGCAAGTCAAACCGTTTGATATCTCCTACACTCGTTTCACCGTTAAAAGCCCACTGAACTATACTACGTTGTGAAGATAGACCAGGCAAGTTCTCATCGGTAGATTTAATTTGATTAACCGGCCGTACCGAATAACCTGATTCTTTAGCCAAGTCAGGGAATGCACTATCGGAAGAAATAGATTCCATCTCAAATTTAGTAGCGTCGGTAAACAAGGTATTGACCGTTTCTTCTGAAGGTTCGATTTCACGAGCTAAGGTAGCTACTTGAACGATATCTTGCTTATCATCTATTTTAATAACATGAAAACCGAAATCGGTTTCTACCATACCGATGGTACCAACATTGTTATCGAAAGCGAAATCATTAAATGCAGGTACCATTGTACCTTCTTGAAAGTAACCAAGGTCACCACCGTTCGGTGCTGATGGGCCATCAGAGTTATCACGCGCCAACTCGACAAATTTCGCATCTTTCTTTCTCGCTTCACGCAACAAACGTTTGGCTTCCGCTTCCGCTTCCTCTTTAGTACGTGTAACCTCTGGGTTGGCTCTTTGAGCACCTTCATAGGCAAGAAGAATATGACTGGCCTTTACAGAACCATTGGCTTTGCGTCCCATCATTCTAGAAACTTTAAAATAATCCCCATCTCTGTAAGGGCCATAAATTTCACCTGTTTGTAAGGTCATTAAAGTATCGGCAACTCTTGCAGACAAACTATTCTTTGCCTTATAAATCGTATCGAACTTGATATCTGAATGTCTATCTAGAAAGGCAGCCATTTCATTTGTGGTTTTAAAACCTTTTATCGTATCGTTCTTATCGGTTTGTGCATTATACTCCACCGTGTCATCAAGTAATTTATTCAAGGCATCTTCAATCTCTTTTTCATCAGCAGCGGAGGCCTTCTCCTCAAAATAAACGAATTGTATATCACGAGCAGGTTCTTGCTTGTAATCATCTTTATGTTCGTTGATGTACGACTGAATTTCGCTTTTGGAAACTGAAATTGTACTATCAGGTATAGAAGAGTACGGCACACGCACGTATTTCACATCTATCTTATCATTACCCAATTTATAATCGAATTCACCTTCTTTAAGCGTAGCTCCTACCCCGGCTTTGATCAAATTGAAATAAACCTGTTGCTTGGCGTTTTCAATAATCGCTTTTTCATCTTGCAACCAAAGATTATACTGGGCAGGGTTATTGACCTTAAGATCTGCGATAAACTCCCTGAATTTATTCTGGTCAAAAACACCATTTTCATTTTGAAACTGTGGACTTTGAGAATAACCAGGAATAGTGCCGATATAGTTCAATATTTGATCTTGCTCGATATCGATACCCAGACCTTCTAACTGTTGACCAAGAATTGCATTTCTCACCTCTTGTTCATAGACCTGGTTCACCGTCTGCATTGTAGAGGCATTCGGGCCCGAACGTCTTGAAGCAAGGTCTACCTTTTGACGAAACTCATCTATTGATATATCTTCATCATTAATTTCGGCTATACTTGAGCCTACTTTACCACCACTAAAATCACTATTGGTAAAAACACCGGAAATCACAAAAGCGAAAAGTGCCAAACCTATAATAAGAATTAGAACCGTTGTTCGTTTTCTTATATTCTCTAAAATTGCCATCTAAGGAGTTTTAAAATCAGTGTGCGAAATTAGTATTTTCTTTTGGAATATTAAAGACTTTAAGAACCACGCTTTTAGGTTTATTACTTATATCTCAGCGATACTCTTAAATGGAGTTCAATAAATGGTATAAGCTACGCTATTCTTTATCGAGAATTTGTAAAGACACCAAGTCGATTTTGGTGTTGGAAACTTCTAAAATTTTAAAGAGGAAATGTTCAATTTGAATCTCAGAGTCTTTCTCGGGTATTTCGCCCTTATCGTTAACGATAAAACCCCCAAGAGTTTCATACTCATCACTTTTGGGCACTTCAAGCTTATAGGTTTCATTGATATAATCAACCTCTAACCGGGCAGAAAATTTATACGATCCGTCTTCTAGCTGTTCTTCTATCAAATCGGTTATATCGTGTTCATCTTCAATTTCACCGAACAACTCTTCAACGATATCTTCAACGGTCATCAAGCCTGAAGTACCACCATATTCATCTAAAACCACGGCTATACTCTTTCTCTTTTTGGTCAGAACATTTAAAATATCTTGAACAAGCATAGTCTCAGGCACAAATTCTACGGGCAACAAAATACTTTTTATCGTTTTCGGCTTCTTGAACAACTCATATGAATGCACATAACCTATGATATTATCGATGGTATCTTTGTAAATCAATATTTTAGAGAGGCCTGTTTCCGTAAATAATTTGGCCAGATTCTTAGGAGTTTCATCAAGTTCTACCGCCTTTATTTCGGTACGGGGCACCATGACTTCCCGAGCCTTCACTTCTGCAAACTCGAGGGCATTTTGAAAAATTTGTATCTCAGAATCGACCTCATCTTCTTCATTGACGGTTTCCATCTGCTCATTAATGTAATCTCCTAACTCTATTTTGCTAAAAGACAGTTGCACCTCATCACCATCCGTCTTGAAGAATACTTTGAGTATCAAATCTGAGACCCATATAACGAAGTCGGAGATCACCGAAAATAAAAGATAAAATAGATAGGCAGGTATTGCTAAAAACTTAAGCAAGTTATTAGAATAGATTTGAAACAAAACCTTAGGTAGAAATTCGGCAGTAAACAAAATGATCAAGGTCGAGATTACTGTTTGTACCAAAAGGCTGAAATCTGTCAAAATCAGATTTACAAATTCGCTGGAAGATGGCAACATACTTTGAAACCAATACATCAGCAGGTCTCCCATAAAAAAACCATAGATGACCAAGGCAATATTATTGCCTATGAGCATGGTAGCAATAAACTTAGAAGGCTTTTTGGTCAGCCGTGTCAAAACCTTGGCCAAGATACCTTCTTGCTTTTTCTCTATTTCAATATGAATCTTATTCGCCGAGATAAAGGCTATTTCCATGCCCGAAAAAAAGGCAGAAAAAAGAAGGGAAAGAATTATTATAAAAATAGCAGCTTCCAATGTTACCGCTGATTATCTTGCTTGCGCTGTTCAAATTTTTTGCGGTAGTTTCTTCTGAACAAGAACATACCGATAGAAACCACAGCAAAGAAAATAAACAAGTAGGCACTTTGCCTGTCTATATTCCAATCAGTATAAATACGGTACAACGAAAAACCACAGACCGCTAAATATAAGTACTCGGTATATCTTAAAATATTAATCATTGGTTTCTTCCTTTATTGTCATTAGACCAAAAGTCTTATGTGCATTAAAAAAACTGAGGTCTTTATTAAAATCCATTCCCTCACCATCCATCACCGTTCCATCTTCAGGATTGGTAAACTTAAACTTTTCTTGAGTGAAAATCCAATCACTATCTTGATCCCAAAAGAGCTGAGGCGCTTCTAACTTTTTGCCATCGTGGCTTTCTATAACCACATTGCCCTGCAAATCTATTACATTTGTAGCTGAATAGATAATTCCGTAGTCGGCCTTTATAATACTTTTATCTCCACTCTCATTATAGAAATCTATAAGTAAGCCCTTCGGAAACGTACGGTACGGAAATTTGAGATTTTCGTAATCATTATTTAATGGACTGGTCAGCACTGCAATAACCCGTGTACCCGTAGAATCTTCAGAACCTAACTCTTCTTTTGCTTCAGTATAGGTTAAGGTAAAATCTTCTGTAATCCCCATGGGGTATACCAATGGCACTTTCTCTTGTCCAGACCGTTTGTAATTATCGTCACATGAAAAAAAAAGTATTGCCATGATAACTACCATGGCAATACTTTTAAAATTTATTTGAAACGATTGTTTCATCTTATAGATTAGGCACTTTAACGCTACCACCAACCCAACAACTAAAGCTTACCGTTTTACCGGCCATACCAGAGTTAAATATATCAGTCTTCGATGGGGCTTTTGCCGCATAACTTTTAGCCGATTGATTAGCATTCGAACTTAAAGATGGATCAACACGACCGGCCTGTCTTGCCAAATCTGCAGCCTTCCAATAAATCGCACGCTTTTCAAATGGTGTACTACCACAATCGTTGGCACTAGTCGCATATAAATTAGCTATCAACAAGTATGCCTTACCATTTGCCTGGTTAGCATTTATTGCCATTTGCGCATATTTTCTAGCGGTAGACTTGCTACCTTTTCTCTTATTGATAATTGCAACTTTATAGGCTATATCAGATTTCTTGTATGGATCTGTCTCTAAACTCATAGCTTTATCGAAATCTTCTAAAGCACCCTTCGAATCACCACTCTTCATTTTTAACGTACCACCATAAACATAGGCACTTGCAGATGGATCTAAAGCCAATTGGGCCTCGAACAACTTCTGGAATAGAGGATCATCGGTACATTCTTTATTGAACATTCTACCGACCGCTCTTTTTACCCAGGTAACGTCACCTTTTTTCTCTTCAAAACTCTTTTCGTAAAGCGGAATCAAGTTTTCACAATCAGCCAAGGCGCCCAATTTAGAGTCAACACTACCGGCAATCTTACCATAAGACTCCGAGTTGGTCGTAGCAACCCTTAATTTTCTTTTTTCTTTGGAAGTCAGAGTACCTGTTGAATCTTTAGGAAGCAATTTTGTGATAATATCGGTCAACTGCTTGTTCTCTTCTTCTATTTTGTCGTTCACGTTGTCGTAAACATCGAATACCTCTTGAAGTTCTTTACTTCCACCCTTGTGTAAATCAACTAGACTAGAGAAATACAGATATAGAGCTCTTGGGTTTTTGAAGTTCTTAGGGTCTTTTTGAAATGCTTCATCTAACATAGAATAGATTTCTTCATCAGAGCCCATTTTGTTTTCGTACATAAGCAATGCCTTGTCGATAGCCACTACTGCAGGAGTGTATCTTTTTGGAAAGTACTTGGCACTATTATCATAAAGCGCCATCATATCTTTGATGTAGCCATCTTTCTCGGCACCTGAAGATTTTTCAATCTTATCGTCCAGAATCTTTTCTCCTAAGGAAAAGTTCGCCTTGTTCAAATCAGGACAGTTTTCATAGACCATTTTCCATGGTGTGTATGCCGCCTCATAATTCTTTACCTTGGCATGTTCTGCATAAATTGAAAGGTTAGTCATACATTCTGGGTTCTGGGCCTGCGCATTAACTGCCACAATGAACCCGAAAAGCATAATTGCAGTAGAGTAAATTTTAGTTTTCATTTGTTCAATTTTATTTATTTTCAAAAAGTCAAGCACAAATCACTTTCAAAAGCTATTTGGTTGAATAAACTCTGTATGAGCGCCTTGTGTCTAGGTTTCCGTTTTTGAGGGGGTTAATGTACTAATTTTTTGCCAAGCGAGCCATTTGAAATTTAGAAATTAGACCCGAGCATCTCGTTTTTACACTTGTTTTTCAACATTATGAAAATTTAGAGCTGATTTTTAACAAAACCTCAATACTTTATTCTCTAATTTATCTTGCGCTTTCTGAACCAGACATCGTTTAAAGAAAGGCCTACATTTACTTTAAAATAACTTTCTTCGATCAAGTCTGCCGAAGTGGTACCTCTTCGACCAAACTCAAAACCTAAATTAAGGTTCGATAGATTGTTCCCAAGCGGAAGACCTAATCCAAAAGTTATGCCAAAGTTGTTTACTTCTTTATCGTTAACTACCATACCGGTCTTATCCATCTTTACGCCGGCCCTATAAGTCACCCTATTAAGATAGCTTTCGAAAGAACTTCTATTGGGCGTATAAAACCCTCCCAAAGCAAAAGTGCTGGCATCGTCATATACGAGATTATCTATTTCTAAAAATACATTTGAATAGTCAGATAATTGCTGATAACTATATTCTAAACCTAAGAACCACTTCATGTTCTCACCATACCCAACCCCGACAGTGGCCGTGGTAGGTACCTTAACCCCTGTTTCCTTAAGACCTTGAGCCTCTAGATTTACATCAACAACCTCAACATCTTGTTGGGTCAACAATGAAAAAGAACCTATTCTTTTTGTATTTCTTGCGGAAAGGTTGGCCTGTGTATTTATGCGTAATGATGTATAAAGCGTATGCTTCTCATCGACTTCAGGTGTATAATATACCGCATAATTCAAATCAACACCATTGATTCTGGAGCTTCGCTCATCTTTGACCCCAAATTGTACGTTCTCTGTACTCTGAATTCTAAGGCTCTCTACAACACCAAAATTGTAATTTGCCGAAACACCTACACTAAAATTCTTGAACACTTCATAACCTAAAGAAAGATATATACGGTTCAGACCGCCTTCTCCACTATATTCATTGATAATGCGAGAGCCTTCAGAACCCCGCGTATCTACAAAGTTATAACCCACAGCAGTATAAGGCATAATACCAAAACCCAAACCTAGGCCTTTCTTTAGGGTAAAGCCCAAAGAAAGATAATCGAGATTGGTCACAGAACTACTCTGCTGATCACTAAAACTTTTTAACTGTGTCTGTTTATGGGAAATACCCGCAGTATAGGTTGTAATACCAAAACTTTCGCCAGCCTTGATACCTAATTTACTGTAGGCAGCAGGGTTTCTTAAATTCACATGAATACTATCGGCATACACCCCAATACCACCCATCATTTGATTTTCTACCGTTGAGGCGGCACTGGTTTCACCAAGACCGAAATAAGAATAAGGAGAAACGGTACCGTCTTGGGCGTAACCGCTCAATGCGACTAGGCACACTAAAACAAAAACTATTTTTCTAACCATTTAATGCTTGTTGTATTCCAACAGATAGTTCAACCCTTTAAGGAGAAATTTGGAATCCGCAAATATGGTATTTTTTAACCGTTTTGACAAAAATGGGGCATCACCGCCTGTTAAAATAACTGTTAAATCTGCAAAACGTGATTTGTAATCGCTAATGACCCCGTCAATTTCATGGCAAATACCGTTTACAACCCCACTATGTATACTGTTATCAGTAGAATTTCCTATAAAATCAAAAGGTGCTTTAGGTTCTAACAATGGTAGTTTGGCCGTTTGCAATTGAAGCGCCTTGTAACGCATTTTTAAGCCTGGTGAGATAGCTCCCCCTAAATATTCACCATAATCGTTAACCATATCGTAGGTAACACATGTACCCGCATCAATGACCAACGTATTTCCTCTAGGGTTATGATAGAAAGCCGCAGTAGCTAGAGCTATTCTATCAACCCCTAAAGTTTGCGGAGTGGCGTATGAATTCTTATAGGGAGTTCTGGAAGATGGTGTAAGTTCGTGCACATCACAAAAAACCGTCAGAACTGCCACCACCTTAGAATCGAGATTACCAACACTAGACACTATACCGCTAGCTATTTTAGGGTAGTGATCACAAACCTTCTTTACCTGTACAGGTATTTCTTCCCCATCAACTTTCTGATAAAAAATGAGAACACCTTTATCAAAAACCGCAAGTTTCACAGAAGTGTTACCAGCATCTATAATTAAGTTCATATCACAAAGATCAAAAAAAGAGTGAGAACAAATCACCTTTTTTTCGAGAAATTGTTTGGATATCGCAAAATTGAAATTATATTTGCAGCCCCTTACAGGGATGGTGCCTTAGCTCAGTTGGTAGAGCAATGGACTGAAAATCCATGTGTCCCTGGTTCGATTCCTGGAGGCACCACAAAAAATCCTTACGATTCGTAAGGATTTTTTTGTTTTTACAAGTATATTGCATAAAACTCCTGTTTTGAAAGCAATAGATATCACAACACCTATTCCTGAGCTAGAAGCCTACCTTTCTACCAATTCTTGGCTCAATTCTGGAGAAAAAATAGAATCGGTCGAACAACCTGGTGAGGGCAATATGAATGTTGTCATACGGGTCAAAACCAATGAGCGTTCTTTTATTTTAAAGCAATCGAGACCTTATGTTCAAAAATTTCAACAGATTTTAGCACCCTTAGGTAGGATTGCTGTTGAAAAGAACTTCTATCAAGTGGTACGAGAAAATGCAGTTAGCGCGCACATGCCGAAAGTTATCGGTTATGACAGCGTCGAGAATCTATTACTTCTTGAAGATCTCGGGCACTGTGAAGACATGACCATCATCTACAACAATAGAGCAATCGCTGCGGCACATTTAGATCGATTGGTTTTTATTCTTGGCCTCATACATCGCACAGAGGTTAACAATAACTTTCCTGAAAACCTGCAGATGCGTTTTTTAAACCATAAACATATATTCGTTCTACCGTTTTCAGAAGATAGTGATATGAACCTTGATGAGATTCAAGAAGGGCTACAAGAACTCTCAATGGCTTTTAAGTCGAGTAAAACCATCAAATCTGTAGTTGACCAAATCGGCGAGAAATACCTTTCTCCCGGCAATACTTTAATTCATGGTGATTACTACCCCGGAAGTTGGATGACCGAGGCCGACAATCTATACATTATCGATCCTGAGTTTGGTTTTCCCGGTTTTCCTGAGTTCGACCTTGGGGTTATGGCCGCACATATTATTATGGCTACGGGAAAAAAAAGTTATTTGAACAGAATACATTCTATCTACCAAGGCGAGGCAGACAAAAAATTAATAGGTCAAGTTGCGGGTATAGAAATTGCTAGGCGCATTATCGGACTTGCACAACTACCTATGGAAAGAACACTAAAAGAAAAAGCCAAGCTTTTAAAGAAGGCCCGTAAACTAATTTTGGCCCAATGATTAAATTCTTCGGTGCGGCATTACTTCTTATCCTTTTTCTTTCATGCCAAGAATCCAGTCCTAAAATGGACATTCCATCTCCGAAAAAGCAACACCATACGAGTTCAAGGCCCATTTTAAGCGAAGATGAATATTATGATAAGGTATTGGGGGCCTTGGTAGGTTCAGCAATAGGCGATGCCATGGGTGCTTCGACCGAAATGTGGCACAGAAAAGATATACAGTTAAAATACGGCTATATTACAGGCCTGACGCCGGCAGTCAGAAACCAATCGCCCGAAGGCACCTGGGACCATAATCTTTTGGCAGGTGCAACTACCGATGATACCCGATGGAAATTGGCCATGGTAAAATATCTAACCCAAAACAAGGGTGAACTCAACGGTGAAAGTTTTACAAATTTCATTATTGATTACTACGGCTCACTAACCCGCACCTTATCCGATGGAAATCGAATTCCGGATACTGATTTTCTTGATGTTCAAATAGAAAAGATAGACTGGGTCAAAGAATGGGCACGCGTTTCAATGGCCTACAAAAAAGGTGATACAGACTATCAAAAGGCTCTAAACCGCTTTTACGGTGGCGAAATGTCTTGCGCAGGGCAATTGTACACTCCTATGTTCGGGCTAATTACTTCCAGCCCTGAAGAAGCCTATATTTTAGCCTATGAACACACTTTATTCGATATAGGTTATGCTAAAGATATCTCTGCCCTGGTTTCTTCGATGACCCAAATGGCCATGCAGACCAGAGATATAGATTCTATACTAAACATAGCAACATTCGTCGACCCGATCGGTTATCAAGACAGCAGGTTGGTAGGGCGTATTTCTCATGATGTGGCAGAAGCATCGGTAAAAAGTGTCATGGGTATTAAAAATTTGATTTTTGTCGACTCGCTGTTAGCAAAAGACTCATTACTTTATCGTGTACCCAAAGGTTTCTATGAATCAAAACAGGAGTGGGCCAAGCAAGAAATGGCCTATCAATTTTTGGAAAAAGATAAAAAAGCCATTGCCTTTCACTCGGGTGAAATTTGGCAAATTCTAATAACTGCTCTTGAATTTGGAGAAGGTGATTTTGAAAAAACCATGCAATTTATTGTTAACTATGGCCGCGACAACGACACAGTTGCAGCAGTTGCCGGTATGATACTTGGCGCCAAAGACGGCTACTCAAACCTGCCGCCCGCATTGCGCACACAAGTGCTTTCGGTCAATAAAGACAACATGGGCATCGATCTTCAAGCTTTGGCCAAGGAACTTACCGAAGTAAAGGAATTCAACTAGACTTTACCAAACACTTTCAATTTTACTGATTTTAAAGTTAGTGAAGTTCAATGCCTCATCTTCTAAATTCTCTATGGTCAATTTATTATAGGCCTCATTCGGAAACAACTGTGCAGTCATCACGTACTGACCTTTATTAATAAATATTTCAATTGAAGATTGGTCTAAAAGCACTCGAACCTCATAAAGTTCGTCGGGCAAATTGGGCACGGGCATTATTTGAACCCCCTCTCCAAAATCTTCTTGAAAATCGACCATACCCGAACTTGTGCGATCCAATAAAAACTGTTTGCTCCCCCCTCTCATGCTCAGCAAAAGTTCTTCACCCAACTCGTTCGATAGCTTTAATTGAAAATTTTTGGCTTCAGTGTTGAAAAACACCTCAGCCTGCTGTAGGCCCGCATCTTCGATTTTTCGAGTGGTATGGGCCCCAATGACTAAATTCTCTGAAAAATTATCAGCTACAATCTCATTAAGTTGGGGTATAGGGTAATTAAACAGGCAATATTCTCCATTTACTTTTTGCAAATTGAACTTACGGGGCACTGTCATTGCGCTACGCCATTTCTCAGTAGGGGTGGCTTGAGCATAGAGCCAATTGCTCATCCAACCAATAAAAATCTTCTCATCATTTGGTGCGTTGCTGTAGGTCACCCCAGCATAGTTGTCCGTTCCCCAATCGACCCAACGATTTTCTTTCTGTTCAGTGACGAAGGTGTTTCCATCGAAATCGCCAATAAAGTATTGTGTGCCGTTCCCTCCGTTCGGGGCTCCAGGATTGATGCTTATCAGAAGCACCCATTTTTCCTCATCAGAATCAGCTACTTTTAATTTGAAAAGATCAGGACACTCCCAAACTCCGCCATGGGCTCCCTTTTCTTTTCCGAACTCACCGCTCAGTTGCCATTCCTTTAAATTCGTAGAACTATAAAATTGCGCATGATCACCGGCTACCAAGGTCATTATCCACCGCTGAGTTGGTTCATGCCACATGACCTTTGGGTCGCGAAAGTCTCTAATACCCTCATTACCTATTACAGGGTTCTTTTCATACTTAGTCCAGCTATCCCCATTATCCAAACTATAGGCAATACCTTGGGTCTGAAATGTACTTTCCCCCCGTTTTTCACCTTTTGAGTCATGATAGGTGTAGATTGCGACCAATGGCGGGTTCTCATCAGTACCGAATCCCGAAGAATTTGACTCATCAAGCACGGCGCTACCAGAAAAAATGTAACCCAATTCATCAGGGTACAGTGCAACGGGTTTGTGCTGCCAATGTATCAAATCTTTACTTATCGCATGCCCCCAATGCATTGGGCCCCAAACTATACTATCAGGATAGTATTGATAGAACAAATGATAAACCCCTTTGTTATAAACCATACCATTGGGGTCGTTCATCCACATTTTTTCAGGGGAAAAATGAAATTGCGGCCTGTAATCTTCACTATAGTACTGACTTGATTTTTCAGTAATTTCAGAAGGCTGTTTTTCTGTTTTATCCCTACAAGAAGGAAAAATTATAACCAAGGAAAAAAGAATAAACCAAACGGAGCAAAATTTCATAAGTCAATTTTTAGCGGAAACACAACAATTAAAAGCCTACCTAAAATACTATCTTTACGTCAATAATCTGTAGTTACTATGAGATTTAAATTTAGTATTCTTTTGGTTTTTCTTTTTACCAATTCCCTTTTAGCGCAGACTAAAATGGACAAGGCCATTAAAAAATGGAATAAAGAAAATGTACCCTACATTCAAGTAGAGGAACTTGAAATGTTAGACGATGTCTTGCTTTTAGATACTCGAAAAATAGAGGAATTCAGTGTCAGCCATATCAAGAATGCTCTTTGGGTCGGTCATAAAGAATTTGAACTCAATTCAATAACCGAACGTATTGAAGACAAAGACAAGAAGATAGTGGTTTACTGTTCAATTGGTGTAAGGTCAGAAGATGTAGGAGAAAAATTATTAGATGCCGGTTATTCGAATGTACAAAACCTTTATGGCGGAATTTTCGAATGGAAAAACAAAGGATATACCGTATATGATATAGAAGGAAATAAAACAGAGAAAATACATGCTTTCAACAAGCATTGGGGCAAACTATTAAATAACGGCGACAAGGTGTTTGATTAAGTACATGCTGTAAGCAATCACCCCCAATTTCAACTAATAAAAAGAAAAACTTCGAGTTCACTTCGAAAAAATTGAAATATATTGAGCATAATTCTTCCTATAGATAAATTGCCGGAGCTTTCCGCTATCAATTATCACAACTTGACTTCTAAAAATTTACTTCTCATTTTTACCAGAAACCCACAGTTGGGCAAATGCAAAACTCGTTTAGCCGCTACCGTGGGCAATCAAACTGCGCTAGATATCTATAAATTTTTACTGAACCACACAATAAACATTACCAAAAACCTGAATGTAGCCAAACAGGTTTGGTATTCTGAAGAAGTGTGGGAAGATGATATCTGGGACGGTAAAGTATATGATAAAAAATTACAGAAAGGCGATGATTTAGGCACTCGAATGGGTAATGCTTTTCAAGAAGGTTTCGCGCAAGGTTTTGAACGCATTATCATTATTGGAAGCGATATGTTCGACCTCAATCAAAAAGATTTGGAAAAGGCTTTTAAAAAACTTCATGACAATGATTATGTCGTGGGCCCTGCTGATGACGGCGGATACTACCTTCTAGGAATGACCAACTATAAAAATGAACTTTTTACAGAAAAGAGTTGGGGTCAAGACACGGTTTTGCAAGACACTTTGACAAATCTCAAAAATGAAAAATGTCATATATTGGATACCAGAAACGATGTTGACCTCTATGATGACATTAAAGACATAGATGCCTTTCAACCTTTTTTAAAAAATATTGAAGAATGACTCAAAAGCAACTGAAAGATTCGACTGCCTATCTAGAAAGTAAAGGGTTCGACAAGCCAGAAATTGGCATTGTTCTGGGTACAGGTCTCGGCAAATTGGCCGACCAAATTGAAAACCCCATAATCGCCCATTACAACCACATACCCTTTTTTCCTTTAGCCACAGTAGAATTTCACTCAGGCAAACTTATTTATGGCACTCTCGAAGGTAAGAAGGTCGTAGTTATGCAAGGGCGTTTTCATTTGTACGAAGGATATGATTTTATTGATATTACCTACCCGATCCGGGTGATGCACCAACTAGGCATTAAGACCCTGTTTATTTCAAATGCTGCCGGCGCTATCAATCTTGATTTTAACAAGGGTGACCTTATGCTTATTGAAGACCACATCAATCTTCAAGGCGGCTCGCCATTGGCATTTAAAGGGGTTAGTAAATATGGGGAACGTTTTACCGATATGGCGGAACCCTATGACCCATCAATGAGAAAAAAACTTCTCGAAATTGCCAAGAACGAGAATATCGTCTTAAGACAAGGGGTTTACGCATCTGTAGTAGGGCCTCAATTGGAAACTAAGGCCGAATACCGAATGCTCAAAATTATTGGTGCAGATGCGGTAGGTATGAGTACGGTGCCCGAAGTTATCGTTGCCAACCATTTGAACCTGCCCATAGTTGCCGTTTCTGTACTTACCGATGAATGCAACCCCGATAGTCTAGAGCCTATAGATGTTGAAGAAATCATTGATACTGCCGCCAAAGCAGAACCTAAAATGGTGAAGTTGTTCAAAGAACTGATCAAACTAATCTAAACTGCGAAGAGAAATCTCTTGTTATACTATTCGACTGATGAAGAAGACGCCAACTATCAGTATAATTATTCCGGTGCTTAATGAAGAAAATTATATCAAGAAGTTGCTTGACTATTTAAAACCCTATCAAGCTTCATATTTGCTAAAAGAAATAATAGTAATCGATGGGGGCAGTTCAGACCATACCCTAAAAATTATATCGGAGTATAAAGTAAAAGTTTTTCGTTCAGAAAAAGGTCGCGCAAAACAAATGAATCTTGGAGCAAAACATGCCACTGGGGAAATTTTATATTTCCTTCATGTGGATACTAAGCCTGCTGAAAATTTTCACTTTGATATTCTTCAAGCAGTGAAAGATGATTTTAAGGCTGGTTGCTTTAGAATGCGATTCAATAATAGAAACTTATTTCTTGCTTTCTTCGCCTATTTCTCCCGATTCAATCATATTATTTGCAGAGGAGGCGATCAATCTCTCTTTGTTACTCGACATCTTTTCGAAAAGGCCGGAAGGTTCAATGAAGATTACATTATTTATGAGGATACCGAATTTATTGGCCGGTTATACCAACTGTGTAGTTTTAAGGTAATACCCAATTATGTAACAACCTCGGCCAGAAAATATAATCAAATGGGTACAGCCAAATTACAATACTATTTCGGGGTAATTCATTTCAAACGGCTATTTGGGGCGACGCCGGAAAATTTATATCGATACTACAAAAGAAAAATAACCGTCTGAATACTATTTTTCATAATCCAGAATAACCCCTTCCGAAATCCATTTGGCTAATGCCTGCCGATTATCCGGGTCTAAAATTCGACGCTGATCTTTCTTACTTCGAATATTACCTATTTCTATAAAGGTCATTGCCGGATGCGTTTTTTTGACCAAGTATAAAGATGAACGGTCTTCAAAGGTACCCGAATAAACACGGTTGGGTTGAAATTTTTTATACTTCTCTTGAAATGTTTTATGTATACTTTCCGCTAACTTTTTACCGTTCTTACTTTTTTCATGGTGATAGAAGAAAACATCTATATTCTGCCCCCTACTTCTACTATCAACATGGGTTACGATTAAACGTTGATACTTGCCCCGATTTTCTCTATACAATTCATTCACAATTTCGACCCGTTGCTTCAAGCGTGCCACTTGATTCAAGGGTATAGTTTTATTAGGGTAGGCTACTTCATCATGATCAATTTTTAATACACGGTCGTCACGAATGCCATCATTTTCATCTCTAATGATAATGTATACAAAAGCCCCATGCGACATCAGTTCTTTTGCCAATCTTAAGGTAATATCATAAGCATATTCATCTTCAGCGATCATTTGATTACCATACTTCGCCATAGCACCGGGGTCAGGGCCACCATGCCCTGAGACCAAATAGTAAACATTACCCTTCAACCGTTCACTCTTTTCTAAAACAGTGGCATGTTTTTTACCAAAAATCGCAAAATCTTCACCTTCGATCTTTTTAATCTTATTACTACTCTTCTGAATAGTCTCAACCACTTCGACCGTATCGAGTTCGACCGGTGGAATTAAATATTTGCGACCTGCATACAAATGAATGCTATCGCGAAGGTTATCGACATTCATGGCTATAAAATCATCGTAGTGATCATAAGGATCGATACCTTGTTTTCTCAAAAGTGAAAGTATGCCGTCACCTTTTTTGGCCACTACTACCTTTAATGAATCTTGACCATAGATAGTATTCTCAGCACCTAAAAGAAGTGCTAAAACAAAAAATGTTTTGAAATATCTAAAAAAGGTGTGATTCATTTTCTATTCTTGAATGCCATGAAAAAATCAAAAACAATGCCTAAAATTACTCTGATAGCGCAAAAATAAATAACCCTCGTATATCCGCAGACAACCATTAAATAAATTAGTTAACTATTTATTCAACAATACTAAACTAATAATGTTCTTATCAATTTTCAGCTTTAAAGCATTTCATTGACATTAACTTTGTATAAATTTTCGTTTTATTACGACCTATTAACCACTTCAACAAATCAAACCAATTCATATGAACAAACATTTTGCATTCTTTAGCATTTTGTGCTTCCTACTTTTTACCGCTTGTAAAACAGACAAGAAAACCAACCCAAACATGGCCGAAGAATCAAAAATATCCGATTCTACCGAAGTAACTTATGGGCCGAGCAAAGGTGAACGTTTTATTCAAGCCTCGATTAAAGCACACGGAGGCCAATTATATAATAACGCCCACTACGGTTTCACATTTCGAAATAAATATTTCACTTTCAAAAACAGCGACGGTAAGTTCACATATACCATGGAGGAAACAAAAGAGGATGTGAAAATTAAGAACATATTGTCAAATAATAAACTTACTCAAACCCAAAACGGGAATCTGGTCAAGCTAACCGAAAAAGATAGTATCAAATACACCGAGGCGGTAAACTCGGTAATCTACTTCGCTACCTTACCCCATAAACTGAACGACAATTCGGTGATTAGTGAACATTTGGGTCAAACTACAATTAAGGGCAAATCTTATGAAATGGTAAAAGTTCACTTCAAACAAGAAGGAGGAGGTGTTGATTTTGAAGATGTTTTTCTTTATTGGTTCAACGACGAGACAAATATCATGGACTATCTTGCCTATAAATATAAAACCAATGATGGTGGTGTGCGATTTAGAAGCGCCTACAACCCTAGAACCATTGATGGAATACGTTTTCAAGACTATATTAATTACAAAGCTGAAATCGGAACCCCAATGCAAGACCTTCCTAAACTATACGAAAATGGCAGCTTAAAAGCGCTTTCTCGTATCGAAACAGATGATGTGGTAAATTTGAACAAATAGCATATTCATGTCAACACTGCAAGTCATTAAAATGGGAAATCGTTTATTACGAAGTGTTTGCCAACCTGTAACCAACGACGAAATCGCATCACAAGAATTTCAAGCATTTATTGACAGCTTGATTTTAACTATGCAAAAAGAAGACGGTGCGGGCATCGCCGCACCTCAAGTCGGGATTTTAAAACGGCTTTTCGTTATAGAGATGGATGGCAACAAAAGGTACCCCGATGAAGACAACTTTCCGATGACCGTTATTATCAACCCTGAAATAAAGATTTTATCGAATGAAATGACCGATAGTTGGGAGGGTTGCTTATCTATACCGGGAATACGAGGGAAGTTAAAACGGTCAAAACAAGTTCAACTCAGTGGGCTGGATAGACACGGAGAATCTTTTGAAAAGATTCTCGATGGTTTTCCTGCGATTGTTGCGCAGCACGAATTAGACCACCTCAACGGTATTCTTTTCATCGACCGCATGAAAACGATGGAGACTTTAACTTTTGAAGAAGAATACAACAAGTACTGGAATGTGTAAAGGTTAAAAGTATTGCCCTATACCAAAGACCAAGCCTCTTGCAGCATCTTTAGTAATACCGTACCCGTAATCGATTCTAAAAATCGCATTGAATATGCGTTTATGCATTACGCGCAGACCTATACCAGGGTAAACCCGTAAATTTCGGCTATGGGTAAAATCATCAAAACCACCACCGGGATTTCGCCACGTGCCCCCGTCAACAAATACATTCCCCTGAAGAACAAACCAATTTTTATCAATCAGAGTATGACGGTACTCCGTATTCAGAACGATTGCTCCTGTGCCCCGATCTATAGTATTGCCCACACCCCGTATATTCAGATTGTTATCAACGGTAAATGGTGCAAATGGTGTATTTATATTACTAGCCAACCCTAAACGAAGTCGATTGGCCCAATTGCCTTTGGTACCAATTCTTTTAAAATAGATGAAGTCGTTAAACCCTATTAAAAATTCGGGTAGGTTCTCATCTGTACTTCCAACATATTGAAAATTTAAGGTACTTCGAAAACCTGTTAAGTATTGATAAAAGTAGGTGACGGCATCATAGTTATATATCAACTTAAACAAATGCTTATCGACATCTAAGTTCTGCGGCACACTTGAACTGGTAGCTCCAGAGAGATAACGGTAATTTTCTGTAAAGAGACTGCCCCCAAGTTCTATTCTGTTTTTAAAGTTAAATTCGTAAAGTCCCATTAACTCGACTCCTCGATTACTATACCTGTAATCGGCAGTATTACCATCAAAAAAAACAGGCTCTTGAGTCACAAAATTATTATAACTCAATGAAAGTCCGATTTTGTTACTGAACAAATAAGGTGCTCGCAAACCTACTCCAAAAGAATTAAACACATCATGTTGGTAAAAACCGCCCATAGTTATGTTTCTGCCCAACAAGTTAAATTCTTGTAGACCTATTCGAAATGCAAAATCGTCGTTGGAAGATGAAAATAAATTAGCGAAAGGTATCAGCGTAAAATTTTCGGCAACCTCATAAACAATTTCGTACTGCCCTATAGTGGATGAGGAAACTTTAAATGAGGCGTGTGATATAGAAGGAAGTCGGATCAAACGAGTTACATCTTCGACCAATAAAACGGAATCTAACGGCATTCCTGACTTTACGTTCAAAAGACTTTTCAGAAATGACGGCTTACTTTTAGAAGCGCCATCAATCTCAACCGAGGTCACCATACCCTCTTGGGCCTGAAAGAAAGAACATATAAAAAAAAGAAGGTATAAAGATCTAACATTCATGAATTAGAAATCTCAAAATAATAAAATAGGGTATTGATTTGGCATGCAAACTTAAAGACCATTCAAATTAGCTCAATTAGCATTAAAGTCAATTTCTGAAAAAAGATTCACCCAATTATCTTCACTTACAGCAAGCAAAGTAAAGTTATAAGAAGCGTTCGCCTTTAACGCAGAAGGTGTTCCTTTCGTAATATTGAGCACCACATTCTCCAGTTCATAGTATTGAAATGACTTCTCAAAGGTATACGTGCCCGAAAGTAAATTGTCATTTACATCTGAGACCACTTGAAAGTAAATTCTAGAGTCAGAATACTGGCCATCATCCCAAGAAAAAACCGGCATTCTCGGTTCGATTTGGTCTACGGTAACATTTTGAGGTAAATATTCTGTCGATTTGGTCGTCTGCTTTAATCGAATAGGATTCGACAAATGGGTTCGACCACCTTCTTCAAAAGAAACAATGACCCATTTTTCTTCGGAAACAGCGACTTCAAACTTTTCAAGATAACCATTGAAAACATCGGTCGTAGGTAGGTCGATGCGATAGTAATTACCGAAATCGTTCTTATCGACATTAACATTTTCTGTTTCGAAGTACTTAAAATTGCTAGCGCCATCTCTAGGGTAAAAGAATACACTAACCAAATCATCATTTTCATTACTAGCGGCACATGCTATTACATTATCAAAAACCGGATTATCATCTGATAAAGATTCTTTTAATGTAGAATCGCGATTGTCCATGTCGGTCGAGCATCCCACTAAAATTGTAATCAGTATGAGAAAATAAAACTTTCGCATATCAATATTTTTCATAATATTCTTTTATGATGTCTTGAGCTGGTTTATTCTGTGGAGTAAAGCGATTATCATTGGCCCCACCAGATTCTTTGTGATTGATAAACCATTTCCAAACATAGCCGCCGGCAAACCAGTCTTCCTCCCAAAACTCTTCAAAAATAGCTTTGGTAGCGTTTACTTGGCCCTGCATATTTACCGGGTTATCGTGACGGTCGACCAACCAAGGTTTCCATGCCGTTTGGTCTGTACTCCGATAACCGAACTCGGTAAACAATATTTGTTTGTTCTCAGATTTTGAAAGTTGTTCTATCTCAGGTTTATGCCTTTGCCAGCCCTCTCGACATTGTGCAACGGTCGGGGTTTCATGCTCACATAAAGGAAAATATGCATCAATACCAATATAATCTAAATCTTGCCAGAAAGGGGTGCGTTTATACTCGTCCCAATTGGCGGCATAGGTAAGTTTGCCCTTATATACCTTTTTGATTTTGACGATAAGCTCTTTCCAAAATTCGGGTCGATTGGTCACAAATTTTTCCAATTCTGTACCGATGCAATAGATATCTACCTTAGTTTCCGATGCCAGTTCGGCATAGTTAAGTATGAATTTCTCGTAAGAGGTTTCAAACTTCTGCCAATCTTCTTCCGATTTCATTTCAAGACTTCCGGTAAATACCCCTTTCCAAATCCAGATTTGAGGCTTCAACAGCACTTTTATACCGTTTTTATGCAATAACTCAATATATTGCTTTGCCCCCTTTTTGGTTTCACCATGCCACTGTCTTTCGGTATCGAAAACGACCTCAGGGTTTTCAGTGTTGCGAATAAAGCCAAATGGCATGACTGCCGCGTGGTTAGCATAAATGTTCATCACTTCTTGCACATGCTCTTGAGCTACGGCTTCACGTGAAGCTACGAAACTCACCCCATTGATTTTTTCTTGAACTTGACTCGCGCAAGAGAACTGCAAAAGACATAAAAATAAGACCCCAATTAATCTCATATATCGGTTTTTCCGGGCCTAAAATACAGTATTTCTATGTATTAGCTTAAAAAAGAGCCCTCAGACCTAGGCTAAACGTCTGGCCCAGACCTTGAAAACTGCTGCCACGAACAAAATTATTATACGATAGCTCGATGTTAAGCTCATTGGTCAGTTGGTATTTACCCCCCAGACCAAGTGCGGTATAATTTTGCGAAAAGTAATTTCCATTGGCATCGGGGTTATCGTACCCGATGAAAAAAGATTGTTGGGCATTAATAAATACCGTAGACTTGGCGGACGGAAAATAGCTTAAGAAAACACTTAGCGGTACTACCACACTGTTATTGGCAAAACGCTCTCCTATATTCTCTGAATTCGGGTCGGCATCCGCTCTCTTCTCGCCGAAATTAAAACCTAGGTCAGCTTCGGTGAACAACTGCCAGTTGTTATTACCAAAAGTACGGTCAAAGAAAAATTTGGTTTCCCAGAAAATACTTCTTTTATCGAGATAGGGGGCATTAGGCATATCTTCGAAAACCGGAAAAAATAACGAACTGGTAAATGAGAAATTGCCGATATTCGCAAAAGGCTGTACTCGAATCGATGGTGCCAACGTGGTGAGGCCGCTTCTGGCATCTGTACTATTATTTTCAAAATTGAAAGCGCTCAAGGCCTTGGCCCCATTATAGGTATTTGCCCTTACTTGAAAGATAAGACCAACATTGATTCTAGATGTTTCACTAATACCAGTATAAACTTCCGTAGTATTAGTGAAAAATGTCTGGCGAGGAATATCTACTGCCCTACTTCCTTCTTCTGTCTGCCGTGTTTGGGTATATAGTCCATTGAAAAATTTGATATCCCATTGCCCACGCTTTAATAGTTTTGAAGGGGTATAAGTCTGTATGTTACTGCTTTGAGCGGCAGGTCGGTCATCCTGAGAAAAAACAGGAATAACCGTTAATAATAACATCGATAATGAAAAAACCTTGGTCATTGGTTTCATAAAGTTGGTTTTTAAGATTGGTCGATACTGTGTAGAGGCCTATTTTACCTCATTAAGAGTCCAATCATAGGGATAATAAGAAACTTTGGCATTTTCGGGCAACTCTTCAGACCTGAATTCATTAATAAAATCTACTAAAGTCTGTCCACTGGTAAAGTCATCGTTATACCATTCAAAAATTTGAGAAACCTTAACCTTATTCTTATTAACCCTAATAAACATTGGGTCATTTATTGCCAACTTGGTTTGTCGCTCTAATTGTTCATCAAGTTTAGAGGGTCTGTATGCCTCGTCAATTATTGGAGGACACCCCAAACCGGCACAAACCAAAACAAAATGAAAACGGGGCTCATCAGGAAAATTACCACGTAACAATTTGTTCTCGACGTCATCAAGAGTAATATTTTCGCCCCCAAACTTATGTTTTTTTACATCGAAGAAACCTTTTACATCTACAGGAGATTTCAAAGGATAATTTTCAACTATACTTTTTATCACCAATATATTATAGCCGTTTATCCAGAATGCCTGAAACTCATTTGCATTTTCTTTACCTACTCTTACATCAGCTGCCAAAGTCAGTAATTCATCTAATTCAGAACTATCGTTCTTAATTGCTTTGTAATCTACCTTTCCATCTTTGACATAAGTGGAGAAAAAAGATTCGGACTTATCTAAATACGCATCGACCGATTGGGAATATCCATTGCCCAATGCCAAGATACAGGTGAACAGAAGAATTAGATTTTTCATTTAATAACTTATTTATAAAAATTTAGGTCGCATTATTTTCCACCTGCTTACAATTGAAAATCCGAAAATCAAACATTCTCAAGTTCAATTTCAAATATTGTACCGAAAGATGACCTAATTTACCACTTCATGAAAAAGACCTCTTGATGAACTAACATCAAAGAGGTCTTAAAATCAACTAACAACTATTGAGCCATTGTCGTAGATTGGGTGTTAAAAGAAAATGTGACACCCACATTAAAGAAATTGGTGTCACCGATATTTCTACCGTCAATTAAAGTACCATAACCCGCACTTAAACCAATCAATGTTGTAACCGGAACATATGCAGAAACCCCCAAACGTGTATAATTCACTCTAGTTTCAGGAAAATTACCTGCAAAACCAGGCCCCATGATATCTACTCCGTCCGATGAAGTAGCTTGATGATCCACCCAAAGTTCTCCGTAGAACTTAGAACCGGCATAACCCACTTTGGCCATCGCCAAAAATGCATTCGGCACATCATAATCCGCTCCGTTATTCACATTAAAATCGTCATCTGTTTTACCCCTGAGACTATAACCTGCAATAAGAGTGGTGAAAAAACCTTGATTCAATTGTAAGTGTCCACCAATGTGAAGATTGGTCTTAAACGCACCATTACCAATAGCCAAAATACTGTTGGCATCGTACCCTCCGGGAATATCAAAACCTAATGCAGTGATTCCGTCAAATTTACCGCCTTCAAAAACAGCACTAAAAGGCCTATATTTTGCTGCTATAGAGATGTCTTGAAAACCGGACTCTTTGGTATTACCACTTATGGGATCAGGTGTTCCTTCTCCTTTTGCCGAAATGTAGGGCGCATTGACTACCAAGGTCAAAGCATCTGTCAACCCCCATTTGGCGTACAAACCAATAATATCTTGAGTTATTTTTTCGTGAGCGGGTACTGGGCCCATCTTTTCTTCACCAACATAAAATTCATCATAGGAGGCCCCTGTATAGGAAGCAGTAAGAGAAACATCACCTTTATTGCTGTAAAAGCCATCTATCAAGCCTTGGGCAGCTAATGAATTTGCACTAAAGGCCGCGCCGAACAAAACTAAAGTTCCAATACTAATTTTTAATTTGAATGATTTCATTTTCAAGATTTTAAGGAGTTAGATTTATTGACCGAAAATGAACGAACATTCAAAACGAACTGACCTCACGTATTTATGTTTGCCTCTTACTCATGAGACTTCAAAATTCATTTTAAGAAAGGGACTGAAAATCAATTTTTCTTTTATCATTTTCATTTTCAGCCACAAATAAAGCCTTAACTTATCACAATTCTATAACAGAAACTACACATTAGTGTTCTTATTTAAAATCTCTAAAAATTAGATTTCATCGGTAAGAATTAGAAAACTTATCGACTGAAACTAGTATTAATTCCCACAGGTCAACATGGATAAGATTGTAATTATTGGAAATGGGATCGCCGGTGTTACGGCAGCCCGGCACATTAGAAAACTATCGAACAAGCAGATAGTTATTGTCAGTGCAGAAACCGATTACTTTTTTTCACGTACAGCTCTCATGTACGTTTACATGGGCCATATGAAGTTCGACCATATTAAACCTTACGAAGATTGGTTCTGGGAAAAAAACAGAATTGACCTAATCAACGATTACGTTACAAGCGTCGACCATCAGGGTAAAAGATTGATTCTTCAGAATGGAGAAGATGTGACCTATGACAAGCTGATTTTAGCCACCGGATCAAAACCGAACAAATTTGGGTGGCCGGGTCAAGATTTAGAAGGAGTGCAGGGGCTGGTCTCAAAACAGGATCTAGACTTGCTTGAAAAAAATGCCCCTAATAACAAGGTATGTAAACGTGCCGTGGTCGTGGGAGGCGGTTTAATCGGCATCGAACTATGCGAAATGCTAAGAAGCAGAGAAATACCCGTGACCTTTTTGGTGCGTGAAAAAAGCTTTTGGAACGGGGTTCTACCGGATGGTGAATCTGAAATGATCAATGAACATATTTTAGAGCATCATATCGACTTGCGCCTCGGCGTTAACTTAGATGAAATTTTATCCGATGAAAAAGGAAAGGTAAGGGCAATTACCATAAAAGAAACAGGCGAAGAAATAGCTTGTGATATCGTCGGACTTTCAACCGGTGTGACTCCAAATATTGATTTTCTGAAAGATTCAGGTATAGAATTGAATAAAGGCATTAAAGTTAATCGCTTTCTAGAAACGAACATTGAAGATATTTACGCGATTGGCGATTGCGCCGAACAGCACGAGGCCATTGGTAATCGCAGACCCGTGGAAGCCGTATGGTACACAGGCCGCATGATGGGTGAGACACTTGCCCAGACTATATGTGGTAAAAAGCGCGAGTACAATCCTGGGCATTGGTTCAATTCCGCCAAATTTCTTGATATCGAATACCAAACCTATGGTTGGGTTTTTAGTACAAATGGAAAAAAAGAGCATGAATCACATTTTCATTGGAGACACGAAACGGAGAAAATCTGTATAACGCTCTCTTATCATACCGATTCCGGTAAATTTCTAGGCATCAACACCTTTGGCATTCGTATGAGACATGAGGTTTTTGACCAATGGCTTACTGATGAGCGACAAGCCGATTATGTTATCGAGCATCTAAAAGACGCCAACTTTGACCCTGAATTCTATGCCCAATATGAATCGGATATTGTGAGCAAATACAATTTGGAAATGAATAAAAACATTCAACTCAAGAAAAAAAGTTGGAAACGTATTTTAAGCCTCGGAGCATAACCGATAAGACCCATAATAAATACTTAGATACATGAGCACTTACGACAGAAGCATGGCCCTTACCGGTGAACCACCAAAAGCATTGAATCTACAACAAAAATTGGCGACTTTTATTGGCGTTATAGGGTTGGGCATTCTAACCCTCGCCGTGTTCAACGTCAATTTTCCGAACAAAGCACTTTGGTTAACTATTTCTTTGGTGGCAATTTCTGCGGGTATAGTGTGGTTTTCCGTTGCTGCATATGCTCAAAAGCATAAGGGCATAAAAAATGATGGCGTCATGTTCAAGTCTATCTCAAGCCGCGGATTTTGGGGCTGGATCGCAGGTATTCTTCTCACTGGGTTTTATATTGTATTATATTTTTATCCGCAGTATTTAGGTCTTGTAAAAGAGGGTGACAATACAGGCGTTATTGCACTCTTCGACCCCTTAAGCAAATTATTGAGTGGTAACCCCGCAAGCCAATGGTTTGTTTACGGCACCTTGTATACCATAGCTATTCTGGCCTTTGGCATCAAATTTCTATGGAAATATCGTCATAACTCATACGAGAAAATACGAACGTTGAGCGTTATGTTCTTTCAGACCTCCTTCGCGTTTTTAATTCCAGAGTTTATGGCCCGGCTAAACAGCGATACGTTTTCACTGCCCTATTACGACCTAAAAAACATATGGCCCCTGAACTATTATAACTTTGAGCGCTACCGCGTAAATAGTTTCATCGATGCCGGCGATATTGGTCTGGCTTTGTTGATTTTCGGTATTCTATCCATATTTGTAATCACTCCCATTCTCACTTATAAATACGGTAAACGCTGGTACTGCTCTTGGGTCTGCGGTTGCGGTGGCCTAGCCGAAACGGCGGGCGATCCCTTTCGTCATTTGAGCGACAAAAGCCAGTTCGCATGGAAAGTCGAGCGTTGGGTAGTGCATAGTGTAGTGGTTTTTGTAACACTCATGACGACCGCTGTAATTTATTCATATCTGGGTGATGACACAAGCAAATATTGGCTGACAAAAACTTCGTTTCTCATAAGTGTTGCAGTTATTCTGACCTTAGTTTTCGCTTGGGTCATGATTTATAAAAGAGAACAATTGCAAAAAGACGCCCAATACGGGGCCGTAGGCTATTTTGTAACAATCATGGCCTTGGTAGGGTTTCACTTTTTCAGTGGAGACGGCAACGTATTTCTGTTCAAGGCCGAAACGCTCAGAACAACATATGCTTTTCTTATAGGTAGCATCTTTTCGGGGGTTATAGGTACGGGGTTCTACCCTATTTTCGGCAATCGGGTCTGGTGCCGATTTGGTTGCCCTATGGCTGCCATATTAGGTTTTCAACAGCGACTGTTCTCAAAGTTTCGTATTACTACTAATGGTGGTCAGTGTATTTCATGCGGAAATTGCTCGACCTATTGTGAAATGGGTATCGATGTACGTGCTTACGCCCAAAAAGGGGCGAATATTGTTCGGTCTAGCTGTGTCGGATGCGGAATTTGTTCTGCCGTTTGCCCACGCGGTGTTCTGAAATTGGAAAATGGGCCTTTAGAGGGAAGAATAGATAGTAAAGAGGTCTTATTGGGCAATGATGTCGATTTGATGGATCTCATTAATAACAAGTAAATTATGCTCCGTAGACTGTTTTTTGCCATTTTGACTATTTTTTTTCTTGGAAGCTTTTCCGAACAGAATGGCACGTACCAAAAAGAGTATTACGATAACGGAAAGCTTAAGTCTGAAGGTTGGACCAAAAATGGAATCAAAGCCGATTATTGGAAATTCTACCATCCTAATGGAAAATTATCCGAAGAAGGGCACTTTCAAAGTAATAAGCGCACCAAATATTGGCACTTTTATGACCGAGCCGGAAAACATGTACAAGAGGGGCACTATCAAAAAGGAGCAAAAACAGGTTGGTGGCTTTTTTACGACTCTAACGGAAAGGTGAACCATAAATGTCAATTGAAGAACGGAAAGAAAAATGGATATTGCCTAAAGTACCTTGATGAACAACTTACCTCTGCGGAAAAGTATCAAAATGGAAAAAAAGTCAAAGAATGGTTTAGTTTTGCCAGCTTTAAGCGAGAAAATAATTTATCAGACTTAAATTAATGCCGAACCAACTTAACAAGTTGCCCGATATCAAGGTAATTATACCTGCCTTTAACGAAGCGGAATCTATTGCCGAGGTCATTAAAGAGATTCCTGATTCGGTATCTGAAATTGTGGTGGTCAACAATAATTCTTCTGACAAAACTGTCGAAAATGCGACGGCCGCTGGGGCAACGGTATTGTCAGAAAACAGAAAGGGCTACGGCCATGCCTGCCTAAAGGGAATGGATTATATATCGAAACAATCCAAAGCACCCGATATTCTCGTATTTCTCGATGGAGACTATTCAGACTATCCCGAAGAGCTAGACAAATTAACGGCACCAATTATCAAAGGTGATTTTGATTTTGTAATAGGAGCACGTGTAAAGCGACTAAGGGAAGAAGGGAGTATGACTCCGCAGCAAATTTTCGGCAATTGGTTGGCCACATTTTTAATGAAGGTTATGTTTGGGGCAACATTTACCGATTTAGGCCCGTTTAGGGCCATAAGGTATGATAAGTTGCTCTTACTGAACATGGAGGATAAAACCTATGGGTGGACGGTGGAAATGCAATTAAAGGCTCTGAAAAAAAAATTAGCATATACCGAAGTACCAGTACGTTACAAAAAAAGAATTGGAGTGTCTAAAGTTTCAGGAACCGTAAAAGGTAGTATATTTGCAGGCATAAAAATTCTAGGTTGGATTTTTAAATACAGCATAAAATAATATGGGATTATTAATCTCTTATATCATCTTGGCCATATATAGTATAGCGCTATTATTGATATTTTTTTACAGTCTTGCGCAGTTGAATCTACTGGTCAATTACTTAGGCTATAAAAGGCGAAACCAGACCGCTCCGAAATTCAACCTTCTCGACCCCAAAGAAATTCCTTTTGTTACCATTCAGCTTCCTGTTTACAATGAGGAATATGTGATGGAACGTCTCTTAGAGAACATTTCTAAAATAGAATATCCCAAGAGCAAACTTGAAATACAGGTACTTGATGATTCTACCGACGATTCGGTAATCGAAACCGCCGCTCGAGTAAAAGCCCTGCAACAGACCGGGCTCGATATTCAACACATCTGTAGGGAGAATCGTAAAGGTTTCAAAGCAGGTGCACTTAAAGAGGGCCTCGAAATTGCAAAGGGTGAATTTATAGCCATTTTCGATGCCGATTTTATGCCATCGGGCGATTGGTTAAAGAAGACCGTAATTTATTTCAAAGACCCTGAAATTGGGGTCGTTCAAACACGATGGGGCCATATTAACCGAGAATACTCGACCTTGACCCGTATACAGGCATTTGCCCTTGATGCGCATTTTACTTTAGAACAAGTAGGCAGAAATGCCAAGGGGCACTTCATTAATTTCAACGGTACTGCAGGCATCTGGCGCAAGAAATGTATTATTGATGCAGGCAATTGGGAGGGTGATACTCTTACCGAAGACTTAGATCTAAGTTACAGGGCACAACTGAAAAACTGGAAATTCAAATATTTGGAGGATGTCGAAACCCCAGCTGAGCTTCCCGTAGTAATAAGTGCAGCTCGTTCACAACAATTCAGATGGAATAAAGGCGGAGCGGAAAACTTTAGAAAATCGGTATTGAGCGTGATCACCGCAAAAAACATTTCGTTCAAAACTAAGTTTCACGGTGTAATGCATCTGTTGAACAGCTCTATGTTTTTATGTGTATTCTTAGTCTCTATTCTGAGCATACCTGCGATGTATATAAAAGCTCTTTATCCACAATTCGACATGGTATTTAACCTGCTCAGCTTTTTTGTTCTGAGCACCATCATTTTATTTGTATGCTATTGGTTTACCTATAAAAGTATTCAGGGCAGTAGTTTTGACAATTTTGTCGATTATATCAAAATATTCTTCACCTTCTTTTCGGTAGCACTCGGTTTTTCACTTCATAATTCGATTGCGGTTCTAGAGGGTCATATGGGCAAGCGCAGCGAATTTGTTCGAACCCCTAAATTCAACCTCAACAATCTTACCGATTCTTGGAAAGGCAATAAATATTTGACGAAAAAGCTTTCACCGAATATGATTTTAGAGGCCGCGCTGATGATTTATTTTCTTTTTGGCATGTACAGCGCTATTCCCCTGAATGACTTCGGCTTATTTCCATTTCATTTTATGTTGTTCTTAGGTTTTGGGTTTGTTTTCACTAAATCACTTACGGCCAGGGCTTAGAATTTTTCTTTACGATCCTTGTGCAATTTTAATCTTTCGTTACATTAAATTTTCTTATTTTTTCGCTTGCAATTAAAATGCGGATTAATGCCGAACGGACTTGCCAGATATTGGAACCTTCATAAAATACCGATTCTTTTGGTACTGGTGAGTTTAGCCTTTTATTACTCTTTTGCCCACCATCTCGTTCGCACTGATTTCATCAAACTTATTACCCTTTTTACTGCGCTTTTTTTTCTCTGTTTGAGAATCATACGCTTTGAAAAATGGAACCTTAAGTTTCTACTGATTATCGGCATTATTTTTCGAATGGTATTTCTCACGGTAGAACCCAATCTGTCCCAAGATTTTTATCGTTTTATTTGGGACGGGCACTTGGTAGCGAATATGGCAAACCCATATGTCGCAGTGCCAGATATATTAATTCAACAAAAAAATTTAATAATACCTAATGCCCATACTTTATATAATGGCATGGGTGAGCTGAGCGCAAAACATTTCAGCAATTACCCCCCACTCAATCAATTGTTTTTTTCTTTGGCTGCCCTTATCGGAGGAAAGAGCATTCTAGGTTCTGTTATAGTTATGCGCATCTTGATTATACTTTCCGATATCGGAATTGTTTACTTCGGAAGAAAACTGCTTAAAAATCTAAATCTCTCACCGCATCTTATTTTTTGGTATTTCTTAAACCCTCTAGTCATCATTGAACTTACCGGAAATCTTCATTTTGAAGGGGTAATGTTATTCTTTTTCGTTTGGTCGCTCTACTTGTTGTCGGTTAAAAAATGGTTATTGGCAGCTATACCTTATGCGCTATCGATTTGCGTAAAACTAGTACCGTTGATTTTTCTTCCGCTCTTTATCAAACATCTAGGCATCAAGAAAAACGCCATTTTCGACTTGGTTATTCTAGCTATCTGCATCTTGCTTTTTATGCCTTTCTATACTCCAGAGTTCTTTGCCAATTATTCTAAAACGGTGGGCTTGTGGTTCTCTAACTTCGAATTTAATGCGGGGCTCTACAATGCAGTAAAACAAATTGCATTGCAATTTGATGGTAAACCCTGGTTACTCATAAAGATGTATGGTACGATTACCAAAATTGTAGTTGTTTTTGCAGTTCTTCTTTTGACCTTCTTCCGAAAAAACGAAAAGTTATCGGTATTGGTCAGTTCTATGCTTTGGGCGCTGACACTCTATTATTTAATTACCCCTACCGTTCACCCATGGTACATCATATTTTTAGTAGTGTTAGGTATATTCGCAGATTACCGATTTGCGATTATTTGGTCTGCCGCGGCTACCCTAAGTTACTTCGCATATTCTCACCCAGAATTCAAAGAGAACCTTTGGTTGCTAACTGTTGAATATATTGCCGTATATGTATTTATCGTTTACGAAATTATCAACTCTAGTAGGCTAAAAACTATTTTTCATAAAAAATAGAGGTCAATTGTTGTGGTTTCATCGTAATCTTGTACATTTGACCCTTCCAATGAAAGGACAAAACTACATATCATCAGTAACTATGAGCATTGATGCTCCGGTACGTCCGATTCATAACCGTCGTCGCCCGTAGGGGTGTCCAATATCTTATGGAAATAGGTGAGTCCATTTCCGCACTACTTCGAAAATCCTTTTTTATTTACCGTTTAATTTTGACTAGCAATGAAAATTTTAATTGCTAACGAATCACATTTCAAATACGCTACCATAATAAGCGATACCATAACCGAATCTGCAAAGGTTCGAGGTACCGGTATTGCCAAACGAACTCCTGAGTATATTCAGAAACGTTTACAAAATGGTAACGCGGTCATTGCCTTAGATGGCGATAAGTTCGCAGGCTTCTGCTATATAGAAGTTTGGGGGCATGAAAAATTCGTTGCAAACTCTGGTCTTATTGTTCACCCTGACTATAGAAATCAAGGTTTGGCCAAAAAGATTAAAAATAGAATCTTTCAACTCTCGAGAGAGAAATTTCCTAATGCCAAAATTTTCGGAATCACTACTGGTTTGGCCGTAATGAAGATGAACTATGAACTCGGTTACAAACCGGTCACTTTTTCAGAATTGACCGATGACCCCGAATTCTGGAAAGGCTGCCAAACCTGTAAAAACTTTGACGTACTTACGCGTACAGAACAAAAAATGTGTCTCTGTACGGGCATGCTCTACGACCCAGAATCGAAAACCAAAACAGAAGAAAAAAGCAAACCCAACCGCAAAGGGTTTGAAAGATTAAAGAGTATTAAAGAAAGCTTGTTCTTAAAGAAAAATTCAAAATGAAAAAATTAGTTTTAGCCTATAGTGGCGGATTAGACACCTCGTATTGTGCCAAATATTTATCAAAAGAAAAAGGCTACGATGTACATGCCGTAAGTGTAAATACCGGTGGCTTTTCTAAAGAAGAAATATCAGAAATTGAAGAGAAGTCGCTACAATTGGGCGCTAGTTCTTACACCTCTATTGACGCTGTTCAAACCTTTTATGACAAGGTTGTAAAGTACCTGATTTTCGGCAACGTACTTAAAAACAATACGTACCCCCTATCGGTCAGTGCCGAAAGAATAGTACAGGCCATCGAAATCGTAAATTACGCAAAGAAGATAGGCGCTGAATACATCGCTCACGGTAGTACCGGTGCCGGCAATGACCAAGTAAGGTTCGATATGATTTTTCAGATTATCGCTCCGGAAATTGAAATCATCACTCCGATTAGAGATAATAAACTTGCGCGAGAAGAAGAAATTGAATATTTAAAAGAAAATGGGGTCGATTACCCATGGGAGAAAGCCAAGTATTCTATAAACCGTGGACTTTGGGGAACTTCCGTTGGTGGTGATGAAACCCTAACATCAGAAAAACCATTACCTGATTCGGCCTACCCAAGTCAATTACAAGAAAAAGAACCTCAACAAATAAAATTAACTTTCGAAAGAGGGGAGTTGGTTGCAATCGACGACAAAAAAGACGCTCCTGTAAATAACATTATCAAGCTTGATGCCCTGGCATCTAAATATGCTATCGGACGAGATATTCATGTAGGAGATACAATTATCGGCATCAAAGGTAGAGTAGGCTTTGAAGCACCAGCTTCCTTGATTATCATTAAAGCCCACCATTTACTGGAGAAACACACCTTGACCAAATGGCAACAGTTTCAAAAAGAACAGCAAGGTAATTTTTATGGTATGTTATTGCATGAAGGCAATTATCTAGATGCGGTGATGCGTAATATCGAAGTCTTTTTGACCGAAACCCAAAAAACGGTTTCGGGTGATGTCTTCGTAGGCTTGTACCCATTTCAATATCGATTGAACGGTATTTCATCTAAACATGATTTGATGAATGCCTCTTTTGGCAGCTACGGTGAGATGAACAAAGGTTGGACGGCAGACGACGCCAAAGGCTTTATAAAAATACTTTCCAATTCAGGAAAAATATACAACCACGTAAACCCCAGCGATGATTAAAACTGGTATCATAGGAGGTTCGGGGTATACGGGTGGCGAACTGATTCGAATTCTTTTAAACCACCCAGACGCTGAAATAGATTTTGTCTTTAGCACCACACGGGCCGGTAAAAAGGTTACGACCGCGCACCCTGATTTGTTGGGCACCACCGACATGCAATTTACGGGTGTCGTAAACCCTGATGTAGATGTGGTGTTTCTATGTTTGGGACATGGCAACTCTTCTAAATTTCTGCAAGAGAACAAATTTTCCGAAACTACTAAAATCATTGACCTTAGCAATGATTTTAGGCTCAAAAAAGATGCTGTTTTCGAGGGAAAACAATTTATCTACGGGCTAGCGGAACTTAAAAAAGAAGAGATTCAACAAGCCCACCATATTGCCAATCCGGGTTGTTTTGCAACGGCCATACAATTAGGTCTTTTGCCCTTGGCAAAGGCAAACCTTTTGGGCAAAGACGTACATATTAATGCGGTTACTGGAAGTACCGGAGCAGGTGTGAGTCCGTCGGCAACATCCCATTTTAGCTGGCGAAACAATAACGTAAGTTGGTACAAACCCTTTACACATCAGCACTTAGGAGAAATCAATGAAAGTTTAAATTCGCTTCAAGCCGAAACCGGTGAGTTAATGTTTCTACCGAATAGAGGTAACTTTACAAGAGGTATTCTTGCCACGGCATACACCAAATTCGGGGGCACGATTTCTGAAGCCGTGGAGCTTTTCAAAGATTTTTATAAAGATGCCCTGTTTACGCAAATAGCAGATGAGCCGATTCACCTGAAACAGGTGGTAAATACGAATCAGTGCCATGTGCATTTACATAAACACAACGATACCTTGTTGGTTACCTCTGCTATTGACAACCTCTTAAAAGGTGCGTCTGGCCAAGCCGTACAGAATATGAACTTGATGTTCGGTTTTGATGAAAAAGCAGGGTTAGCCTTAAAAGCAGGAGTTTTTTAGAAATAAAAGTTTTGAATTGGTAGAACTAATAAATAACTGACCATGAAAATAGCCATTATTGGAGCCGGTAACTTGGGGCTTGCCATTGCCAAGGGAATTTTGAATTCGAACGGGGCCACCACCATGTTTTTGACCAAGCGTAATACCGCTGAAATCAAAGATTTTGAAAAATACGGAAATGTGACTGTCAGTGATGATAACCGCGAGGCGGTTAAAAATTCAGATATTCTAATTTTGGCCGTTCAACCCAGTCAGCTAGAGGCTATTTTACTCGATTTTAAAGATTTGCTTTCGGAAAACCACGTCATCATATCGACAATAACCGGTTTTACCATCGAGAAAATGGAAGCCATTTTAGGCAGTGACCACCACATCATACGAAGCATGCCCAATACGGCAATCTCCGTAGGTCAATCGATGACCTGTATCTGTAGCAATCAAAAAGGTAAAAAAAAGGTACAACTGGCCAAGGCCATTTTTAATAGAATGGGGCATTCGATGGAAATTCCCGAGTCACAAATGCAGGCAGCAACCGTAATTTGTGCCAGTGGCATTGCATTCTGGATGCGTTTGATCCGTGCCACAACACAGGGTGCCATTCAATTGGGCTTTGACGCTAAAGAAGCACAAGAATTGGCCATGCACACCTGCCATGGTGCAGCAGGCCTGCTCATTGAATCGGGTAGCCATCCGGAAGCCGAAATCGACAAGGTTACCACTCCGAAGGGCTGTACCATTCAGGGACTCAATGAAATGGAGCACCAAGGGTTAAGCTCCTCATTGATTCAAGGTATTGTGGCTTCCTTCGAGAAAATCAGTAAAATAAAAGAAAACCAGCTATAATCAGCAACGCATATTATGGAATTATTTGATGTATACCCACTTTATGATGTAACTCCCGTATCGGCGGAAGGTATCGTAGTGACCGATGAAAATGGAGAAACCTACCTTGACTTTTATGGGGGGCACGCCGTTATTTCTATCGGCCACTCGCATCCACATTATGTGCAGCGTCTAAAAAACCAACTAGATAAAATTGGTTTTTATAGTAATTCGGTCAAGAATCCGCTACAAGTAGAGCTGGCCAGCAAACTCGGGCAGCTTTCAGGCTGTGAAGATTACAATCTATTTTTATGTAATTCAGGTGCCGAAGCCAATGAAAATGCATTAAAACTTGCTTCCTTTCACACTGGAAAATCTAAGGTAATCGCCTTCACCAATGGTTTTCATGGTCGAACTTCGGCTGCAGTTGCCGCCACCGATAATCCAAAAATAAATGCGCCCATCAACCAGCAGCAGAAGGTAACTTTTTTGCCTTTTAACGATTTGGGGGCTTTACAAAACGAACTTGAAAAAGGAGACGTCTGTGCGGTAATTCTTGAAGCTATTCAGGGTGTTGGCGGACTCGATGAACCTACTACCGAATTTTATAAGGCCATGGCTTCTTTATGTAAAGCAAACGATGTTCTCATTATTGCTGACGAGGTACAATGTGGTTTTGGTAGAAGCGGTAAATTTTTCGCATTTCAGCATCATGACATACAACCGGATATTATTTCGGTCGCCAAGGGTATGGGCAACGGTTTTCCTGTTGGGGGAGTATTGATCCATGAAAGCCTTAAGGCATCTTACGGTCTTTTGGGCACCACATTTGGCGGCAATCATTTGGCCTGTGCAGCGACATTGGCTGTTTTAGAAGTCATAGAAAAGGATAATCTCATCACCAACGCTTCTCAATTGGAGAAGTACTTTCGGGAGAAAGCAGCTGAAATTCCACAAGTTAAAAGAGTAAAAGGAAGAGGGTTGATGCTCGGCCTCGAGTTCGATTTCGAAGTTGCCGATTTGCGCAAAAGGCTCATCCACAATCAACATATTTTCACAGGGGGCGCCAAAGATAAACATGTACTCAGAATATTGCCTGCGCTCAATATTATGAAAGGTCATTTCGACCAACTCTTCGATGCGATTAAAAGAGAGTTGTCATAAACCTGTTTTATGCCAAACGAAAGGAGTAAAATTAAATAGGAATGAGTAGAAAGAGAATCCTTTTAAAGATAGGGTCGAACACCCTAACAAAAGAAACCGATCAGATTTCTAGGGGTAAATTGGAAGATATCGGAAGGCAAATTTCCCTTTTGAAAGATGACTATGAGTTTATATTGGTTAGTTCAGGCGCAATTGCCGCAGCAAAGCAGTTCGTAAAGTTAGAGCACAACGGGCAAGAAATTGTGGTAAAGCAGGCCCTAGCTGCTATCGGACAGCCCCATTTAATGCGAATGTTTCAAGAAAGCTTTCGAGAACTGGGCCTTTTTACCGCCCAATGCCTACTCTCCTATTCCGACTTTGAGAACAAAAAATCAAAAGACAACATAAAGAATACCATTGATATTTTGGTGGCCAATAACTTTATTCCCATCATCAATGAAAACGATACTGTGGCTGCCGATGAAATTCAATTCGGCGACAACGACAAACTTGCAGCGCTTACGGCTGCGCTTTTAAAGGTAGACCTTTTACTTATTGCCACAAATACAGACGGCATTTACACCAAACAATCTTTAGAAAATGGCATACCCGAAACCATCACCGAGGTTTCCGGTTTAGAAGGAATCAAAAAAGAAATCAGTGGTTCAAAATCTTCTCACGGAACGGGTGGTATGCTCTCAAAAGTAGAAGCTGCTACCATCGCCAAAAAAGCCGGTATTGAAACTTGGATAGTTAACGGTTTAAAAGAAAATTTTATTACGAGCGCGCTACAAGGAAGTGCCGATTACACAAAAATTAAAATATGAAACATTACCTCTCTATAAAAGACATCGATTCATTGACCGATTGGGTCTCTGAGGCCCGAAACCTTAAAAGTAATCCCACTGAGTTTAAAGCCTTGGGCAAAAATAAAACAATCGGCCTGTTGTTTTTCAACAATAGTTTAAGAACTCGATTGAGCACTCAAAAGGCAGCTATGAATCTTGGTTTAGATGTGATCGTTATGAACTTCGGTAGCGAAGGGTGGGCTTTAGAATACTCAGATGGAACCGTAATGGATCAAGGTACTTCTGAACATATAAAAGAAGCGGCACAAGTAGTTTCACAATACTGCGATATTATCGCCATTCGCGCCTTTGCCGGATTACAGGACAGAGAAGAAGATGAAACTGAAAAGGTTCTAAACGGATTTAAAAAATACGCCAGCGTACCGATAGTAAATATGGAGAGCTCAGTGGGTCATCCGCTTCAAGCGCTCGCCGATGCCATTACTTTAGCCGAACAAAATATCAAGAAGAGACCGAAGGTGGTATTGTCTTGGGCACCGCACCCAAAAGCATTGCCCCATGCCGTTGCCAATTCATTCATTGAAATGATGCAGCTTCAAAATGCCGAATTTGTGATTACCCACCCTGAAGGTTACGAACTCGATCCTAGAATAACACAGAAGACCACTATTGAATACGACCAAAAGAAAGCTTGCGCCGATGCTGATTTTATTTATGTAAAGAACTGGAGCAGCTATAAGAACTACGGAAAGGCATCTAATCAAGACCCAGACTGGACGATGACCAAAGAAAAAGTAGGTGACGCCAAGTTTATGCACTGCCTGCCTGTAAGAAGAAACATGGTGGTCGAAGATGCGGTTCTAGATAGCGATCAGAGTTTGGTCATAGAACAGGCCAACAACAGAACCTACAGCGCACAAGTTGTATTAAAGAAAATCTTGGAGAACAATTAAATCTACTTGAATATCAAAAAACTAGAGAACAAAGTATGTATCGTTACCGGTGCGACCAGCGGCATGGGCAAGGCCATTGCTCAGTCGTTCGCTACTGAAGGTGCAAAATTGATATTATCGGGGAGAGACCAAGAAAGGGGCGAAAAATTATCAGCCCAGCTTTCAGGATCGATTTTTATTGCTGGCGATGTAGGTGAAGCTTCATATAACGAGTCTTTAGTCGATGCCGCGTTAGAAAATTTCGGAGCTGTTGATATTTTATCATTAAATGCGGGAATTCTAGGATTGGGGAACGTGGTCGACCTTTCAGAATCTTTATGGAACCAAACTATTTCAACCAATTTAAGCAGCATCTACTTACTCGCTAAATTTGCCATTCCTCACCTGAAAAAACAGAGTGGTACTATTTTAATCAATTCTTCGATTGCAGCTTTCAAAAGTTTTCCGAATCACCCGGCCTATTGCGCCTCAAAAGCAGGGGCGGTAGCATTGATGAAACAAATGGCCGTAGAATATGCTCCCGAAATTCGGGTGAATGCCATTTGCCCCGGACCGGTTGATACTCCTCTTCTATGGAAATCGGCCCAGGCCTTTGATAATCCTGAGGAAGCCGTGGCCGATGCTGAAAAATCAACTTTGTTAAAGAGACTTGGGCAACCCAAAGACATTGCAAACCTGGCAACATTTCTTGTTTCTGAAGAAGCATCATGGATTACGGGAACAGCAATGACCATTGATGGAGGAATTTTAAATGCATAACATGAAACAAAACCTATCTATAATTAAAATAGGCGGAAACGTCATCGAAAATAAAGCAGAGCTTTCGAAGTTCTTGCAGTCTTTTTCCGAATTGAAGGGACCAAAAATATTGGTTCATGGTGGCGGTAAGCTTGCCACACAGCTCGGAAAAAAATTGGGAATCGAATCCAAACTTATCGGCGGACGTCGTATCACCGATGAAAAAAGCCTTGAACTGATTACCATGGTCTATGGCGGACTTGTAAATAAAAACATAGTAGCGGAGCTACAATCGCTAGACTGTAATTCTATTGGGCTCAGCGGTGCAGATGGCGACACCATTCAGGCACACAAACGCCCTGTAAAAGAAATTGATTATGGCTTTGCCGGAGATGTTGATGGCGTGAGCGCCGACATGATTACAAAACTTTTAGAAGCAGGGCTAACTCCTGTTTTTTGTGCGATGACACATGATGGAAACGGACAATTATTGAATACCAATGCAGATACCATAGCTTCCGAATTGGCTATTGGCATGAGCCAGAACTACGAAACGACACTTTACTATTGTTTTGAAAAGAAGGGTGTTTTGAGGGATGTAAACGATAATGAATCCGTAGTAAAACAAATTGACAGCGCATCATATCAAGAATTATTGGCACAGAAAGTAATTGCCGATGGTATGCTCCCAAAAATGGAAAATTGCTTTCATGCCTTAAGACAAGATGTACATCAAGTGCGTATTGGCGACACTAGCATGTTAGATCCTAAATCGACATTATTCACGACACTTACGCTATAAAAAATGGAACAAGCAGCATTAACGCAAAAAGCGATAGATTTATTAAAAGAACTGATTTCTATTCAATCGTTTTCATCTGAAGAAGATAAAACTGCCGATGCCATTGAAAATTGGTTCAAGTCTTTTGACATTCCTTTTGAAAGGCATTTGAACAATGTTTGGGCGGTAAACAAGCATTTTGATGAAAGCAAACCTACACTGCTTTTAAACTCCCATCACGATACGGTTAAACCAAATTCGGCCTATACGAGAGACCCTTTTAACCCACATATTGAAGACGGAAAATTATACGGTCTAGGCAGCAATGATGCCGGAGGTGCATTGGTTTCGCTTATCGCGACCTTCACACACTATTTTGCAGAAGAAGACCTCAACCATAATATTTTGATGGTAGCTTCTATGGAAGAAGAAAGTTCAGGCCCGAACAGTTTACGTGGGCTTCTACCGAGACTCCCAAAAATAGACGGGGCGATTGTCGGTGAACCTACGCTTTTGGATTTGGCCATAGCCGAAAAAGGGTTGGTTGTTTTTGATGCTATTATAAAAGGAACACCTTCACATGCCGCACATCCTAACGATAACAACTCCATTTACAATACCATTGATGTTTTACAATGGTTCAAGAACTATAAATTCGATAGGGTTTCCGAGGCATTAGGTCCGGTAAAACTGACCGTTACTCAAATCAATGGGGGTTCACAGCACAACGTAGTGCCCGCACAGGTTGATTTGGTTATCGATGTTCGGGTAAACGATAAATATACTAATGCCGAAATAGCGGAAATTTTAAAGAAAGATGCACCTTGTGAAGTAAAAGAACGCTCATTGAGGCTTAACTCTTCGGCCATTGATAAAAACCATCCATTAATACAATCAGGAATTGCTTTGGGACGAAAAACCTATGGTTCCCCTACGCTTTCCGACCAAGCTGCCTTAACTTGCCAATCGCTCAAATTAGGACCTGGCGACAGCACACGATCACACTCCGCTGATGAATACATCTACGTCAAAGAAATTGAAGACGGAATTGACTTGTACATTAATTTATTGAAAGGATTTCTTTCAAACAACAATTAACAATAACCAATTAGCAATAGGCACTGTTCACTGCTTATTGATAATTGATAACTGATTACATATGAAACTCTGGGACAAAGGCTTTAGCACCGATAAGAAAATAGATCATTTCACTGTTGGAAACGACCGCGAGCTTGATTTGCACTTGGCGAAATACGACGTTATCGCTTCGCAGGCGCATGCCAAAATGCTGGGTAAAATAGGACTGCTGACCAATGAGGAAACTACGGACTTGGTAAAAGAATTGGATGCCATTGCCAAAACCATTGAAAATGGTGAATTTATCATTGAAGATTCGTTTGAAGACATGCACTCGAAAATTGAGTATGTACTCACTGAAAAACTTGGCGACACCGGAAAAAAAATACACACCGCTCGGTCTAGAAACGATCAAGTTTTGGTGGCCATGCACCTATATTTGAAAAACGAACTTTCAGAAATAAAATCAGGCACCAAGGAACTGTTTGATTTGCTTTTGGAACTTGCGGAAAAGCACAAAGACGTTTTGCTTCCTGGGTATACGCACTTGCAAATTGCAATGCCATCTTCTTTCGGCTTGTGGCTGTCCGCTTATGCAGAAAGTCTTATTGATGATTTGTATTTTGTTGATGCCGCTTATAAGGTAGCAGACCAAAATCCGTTGGGAAGTGCCGCTGGCTATGGAAGCTCCTTTCCTATAGACCGTAGTTTCACGACTAAAGAAATGGGTTTTGAGACTCTAAAATACAACGTAGTTGCCGCTCAAATGGGCCGTGGAAAAGTGGAGAAAGCAACTGCTTTTGGAATGGCAAATATCGCCGCTACCCTATCAAAACTGGCTATGGACATCTGTTTGTACATGAGTCAGAATTTTAACTTTCTGTCTTTTCCAGATGAGTTGACCACCGGTAGTAGTATTATGCCGCACAAGAAAAACCCTGATGTTTTTGAATTGGTACGTGGCAAATGCAACAAGCTTCAGAGTATTCCCAATCAGTTGACTTTGGTTATCAATAACTTACCAAGTGGTTACCACCGTGATTTGCAATTGGTGAAAGAAATCATTGTTCCCGCCATTCAGGATATGAAGGCGTGTATTGAAATTCTAACCTTTAGTCTTAAGGAAATGCAAGTAAACAAGGGTATTCTGGAAGACCCAAAATACGACTATCTCTTTAGCGTCGATACGTTAAACGAATTGGTACAGAGTGGGTTGCCATTTAGGGATGCCTACAAAAAAATGGGCCAAGAAATTCAAGAAGGTACTTTTACGCCAAAGCGAGATATTCATCATACGCATGAAGGTAGCTTAGGAAATTTATGTTTGAAGGAGATTAAAGGGAAGATGGACAAGATTTAATATTTTAGCAACAATCGAATAGCCTATATGAACAGACCAAAACAGTTTCGCGCCCTTTCTTTATTTGTATTACTATTTTGGTCTACGCTTATTCTACAGGCACAAGACACCTATCAAAGAAACACTTCTGCCGATATTCAGGGCTATATATTCGGGCTCACTCTAAATGACGAATCGAACCAAATAAAAGGTGAGGCTGAAATTACTGTTGATTTTAAGAATGAAGTGAATCCTTTTGCGTTGGATTTGGTGGCGAAATCGGATACTTACGGTATGCAGGTAACCCAAATTTTTGAAGGCGATAAGGTTGCGAATTACTCATTTGAGAAGAATAAGATTAACATCGTTCCTACTTCCTCCGAAGAAAAAACAAGAACGTATAAAGTAATTTACGAAGGTATTCCTGAAAGGGGACTTGTTATTGATACCACTAAATTTGGGCAACGTTCTTTCTTTGGTGATAACTGGCCCAATTTGGCACGACACTGGCTTCCGTCAGTTGACCACCCATCGGACAAAGCTACTATTGAGTTTAGGATTACTGCGCCCGATCATTATGATGTGGTGGCTACCGGAGAAAAAATCGAGGAAAGCAATTTGGGCAACGGATTAAAATTGACTACCTATAAAGAACCAGCCCCTGTTGCCATGAAGGTCGTAACCATTGGCGTTACAAAATTTGCCAGCACACTTCTAGACGAGGTTTATGACATTCCCGTTTCGGCCTGGGTGTACCCTGAAAATAGACTCGATGGTTTTTCTGATTATGGGGTAGCCACTAAAGTATTGAAATATTTTATTGATAATATTGGTCCGTATTCATACGCCAAGCTGGCCAACATGCAAGCCAAGACCCAATGGGGCGGGCTGGAAAATGCGGGTACCATTGCCTATTTTGAAAATTCCGTTACCGGAAAAAACGAGGTAGAAGGACTCATTGCCCACGAAATAGCCCACCAATGGTTCGGTAATTCTGCCAGTGAAAACGACTGGAACCATGTTTGGCTCAGTGAAGGTTTCGCTACCTATTTTGCTATTTTATATCAAGAGAGTGTTTACGGTAATGAAAAACGAAAGGAGGAGTTAGAATTGGACCGCAAGCAGATTATCGATTATTACCAAAGGAACCCGTCGCCAATCGTAGATGCGACCATTACCGACCCCCTAAAAGTTTTAAGTACCAATACTTATCAAAAAGGCGGATGGACGCTAAATATGCTTCGCCATAAACTAGGCGACGAAACTTTTTGGAAAGGCATACAAAACTATTACAAAGCCTTTCGAAACTCGAATGTAATGTCAGCCGACTTTCAAAAAATAATGGAAGAGACATCCGGTGAGGACTTAACAACATTCTTTCAGCAATGGCTATTTGTAAAAGGGCACCCTGAAATTAAGTGGGACTGGAATTATAAACGGGGTAAATTGCAGATCAACCTCAAGCAACTTCAAGAACACCATGTATTTCAATTTCCGATAGAAATTGGTGTAATAAAAGATGGCAAGACAACTATTTATAAAACAGAAATTACTTCCGCCCAAAAAATCTACACTATACAACTTGATTATGAACCGGACGATATTATTCTTGATCCGGAATCTTGGTTATTGTTCGAAGAAATGCGCTAAACCCAATCGCAGTTATTTTCATGAATTTATAAACTTAGATTTTACAATGCTTTAAACCGGCTCTTCAAAATATTTCCTACATTTAGTTTCTCACAACAATAGTTCACTATACTTTTCCTCCCCAGAAAATAAAATTTAGGGATTAACGGATTCCATTAAATCTACTTGTTATGAAACTGAAAGTCGCTGAGTACAATATGCAATGGATGAAATATCTATTCGTGAACGGTCTTCCTATAAACGTTCCACCTCCATTGGATAAACCGGAATCAGATTGGAACGAACAAGAACGCATTACTGTTAAAAGTCAACGATTGATATCTGTTCTGGCCCATTTAGATGCCGATATTATCGCTGTGGTCGAAGGCCCTGATACTTTGGCCAATGGCACTAAAACCGCCAAGGCCCAATTAGAAGCCTGGATGAACGTCTTTGGCCTAACTTCTCGAAATTATAAGGTGGTTCAGGGGTTTACCTCTAGCGGACAACAAGAACTTTGCGCTATTTATGATGCCGATAAGCTTATCGTAGAACACACCCCTGAAGGCAAGAACAGTTTTAACGAGCCCTTTTTGGCAGATACGCTCGAACAAAGTATAAAAGAGCAATACAAACACTTTAGACCTCCCGTAGAACTTACGATCAAAAGTAAGGCGAATCAAAAGAAGCTTTTCAAAATGATAATCGCCCATGCCAAATCTAAAGGTATTTTTGACCATGTGGATTACGCCCGTTACGAGCATCTTTCGAACCTGAACCGTCGAAAACTATATGCCGAGTGCATACATATGCGAGAACGGGTCGATAAATGGATCAATGAGGGCGATAAAGTAATTGTTACCGGAGACATCAATGATGGCATGGGTAGCGATTTTTATGAAAATCGTTTTGGCAAAAGTGCAATCGAAATATTATTGGGCAGTGTTTACGAACCTGAATTAGTACTTAAAAGTGCTTTGGGAAGACCAAAATTGGGCAAGTTTGGTTGGTCACCAAGTTCCAGTTCGTTTACCGACACTATTACCAATAACTGGTTTACCGTACTAATCGATCATATTTTGGTCAGTCAAGATATTAAAATAGAAAAAAGTGCTGTGCTCAACCCCTATTCAGAGCCCCACAAATCTGATTTAGACCAAGACCTCAAAGATGCCCTTAAAAAAGCATCTGACCATTTTCCGGTGTGCGTAGAAATTGATGTTTAAAATTTTCGTCAAGAGGATACATATTTAAGACAAACGTTTCTTTTTTTTTAACATTTGTCTTCATTTTTTATTGGTCACACCATGATTATCAATCACTTTACAACATAAATTTCAAGAAAGAAGGGTACTCGCTTACATTTGGTACTATAGTATTTTCAACCTAAATATTAGCATCCCAATCTTTCTTACGCATGAAAAAACTTATTGTTCCCGCCCTAATTTTACTAATTGCAAGCTGTAGTAAAGACGCCGAAGAAATTCTAAAAAAGGATACGTTTACCGAAACTCCTTCTGAACCCACGAACGACGAAAATGAAGAAGAGGAGATGCAGGATGAAGATGGGCAAGAAGAACAGTCAACAGAAAACTCATCGAACAAAGCCCCGGTATTAACTCTAAAAACTTACTTGATAAACGAGCATTCAGCTCCACAGACCTTTATTGGTTTTATAGAGGCCAATGATGAAGATGGTGACGAAATCACCTATTCCATAGTATCTGATACCGATATTATAATCGATGAAACGACCGGCGAACTTCAAGTTGGGCCGAACCTTCATTTAGATTATGAAACCATCAATAATTTAGAGTTTACCATTGCTGCTTTTGATGGGAAAACGATAACTGAAGAAGACTACAATCTAATTATAGAAGATATTGACGAAACTACGATTTTAACTGATGATGAAGAAAAGCTTATCACTTATTTTCAACATTTAGTGTATTGGAAAAGTGATACGAACACACCGGTTGAGCACAATCAAAAATGGAAGTCTTCTATGAAGGTTCATTTAGACGGCACTATTTCTAATGAGTTTTCTACAACTGTTGATGAAGTACTACAAGAATACAATACTATTTTCAATGATAGTTTCAACATTACTACCGTAGAAAATGAAGGTCAAGCTAACGCCTCGCTCTTTTACGGTACCGAAGCCGAATTGGAAGGTGTTTGGCCAGACATGTACGATATCGTTGAGGGTGGTGGGTATAGTGGCTATGCCATAACACCTTCGTTATCAAGTGAGCTTAACAATTCTAGAATCTGGATATCTAACCCAGCAACTGTTCTTTTAAAGCATGAACTAGGTCATGCCTTGGGCTTTGGCCACTCTGATAAATGTGAAGAAGAAAACAGTTTTTTGTGCTCACAAATTAGTACTGACAATGATTTTCTACCCATTGAAAAAGATATTATCCGCTATGCTTACCACTTAGGTGTAGATGAGGGTCAAAGCGAAACCGAAATTGAAAAAGTTTTGGCCGACTTAATAGTGAATGAAAGATAGTATTCTTCTGATATAATCTTTTTAAGAATGTCGTCTTATTTCGTATTTCCCTTTAAACATACAACCATGATCAAGAGCCTGATTTATCTTGTCTTTTTCCTTTTTGGAATTTCTTTAGTAGCCCAAACCACACCTATACCTGATGCAAATTTTGAACAATTTTTAGTTGATCAAGGAATAGATACCAACGGGCTTACAGGTGATATTTTAGACACTGATGCGCAGGCAATCACAGACTTAAATATCACAAGAAACGATATTACTGATTTTACTGGATTGGAGGCCTTTGTAAACTTGATTACCCTTGATCTGGGTCGAAACGATTTTGCAACAGCTCCTTTGACCACGCTTACCTTGTTAGAAGAACTGGTTTTTGACGACAATGATGTCTTAGCGAGTTTAGATATTACACAAAATGTTAACCTCAAAATATTAACCATTGGAGCGACAGGAAATGGAGGAACCCCCCCAATACCATCATTAGACATTTCACAAAATACCCTATTAGAAGATATTTACATATATGCCTTTACCAGCTTGGCAGATATCATATTACCGCAAACCGCAACATTAAAAAACATACAAATTATAGCCAGTGCTGAAGATGTTTTTGATTTCACCAATCATAGCGGACTTGAAGAGTTATGGTTAAATCAGAATACGTCTACTACAAACATAACCTTGCCTGCCTCAAAAACAACCCTTACGAAACTAGATATTCGAAACCAAAGAGTTAGTTCTGTAGACCTAACTGGATTCAATGCATTGGAAGACGTTAATCTTGGAGGCACCGAAGTTGAAACCCTGCTATTACCTACATCAACCGCATTAAGAAGACTCACGATAACTAGGCATAAATTACCAAGCGTATTTTCTTTTGCACCTGTACCAAACCTTGAGATACTATATGTTACATCCAACCTCTTGACTACTGCATTTGATGTGGATATCACTTCAAATACACTGTTAGATGACCTCGACTTATCTAACAACAAGATGGAGAACTTAAATATGACTCAAAACACTTTGCTCACAGAGGTAGATGTTAGTAGAAATGCTTTAGCAACGTTTGATACAAGTCAAAATACATTGCTAGAAGACCTAAATGCTTCAAGAAACAACATAACATCCTTAGACTTATCGCAAAATGTGGCATTGGAAGATCTCAATTTAAACACAAACGAACTACCAACAATTGATTTAACCACTAACATAGAACTAGATAACTTAAACTTGGGTACAAACCAGATTCCGACCCTACATATTACCACGAATACTAAAATCACCAATCTAAGTATAGACGACAACCTTTTCACCACAACTGGTTTAGATTTAACGCAGAATGTAGACTTAAGAAGTTTAAATGCGGAAAGAAATCAAATCGAGTCTTTAGACATCACCCAAAACCTTGACCTAAATACAATTATCTTAAATTATAATCTTTTCCCCGGCACCGCTATTCTAGACCAGTTTTATGCAATCCGTGCTGGTGATGACGGTATTCGCTCTGGTACGCTAGAAGTGAGCCATAACCTATTGACCGGTAGCATTCCTAATTTTACTGATCTTATGCATCTTGGACCTGGCCACGATTGGACAAGATACTTTGAACTTACCATTGACAATAATTATTTTGAGTTTGGCGATATAGAAGGCGAGCATCAAGATTTAGTTGCTATGTTGACCACATTGGGTAGTTTCAATATTCCAGTTATGAGAACGTATGACTATGCCCCTCAAGCCAAGGTCAATGCTATTGAAAATCTTACACCGAATGCCGGTACAAACATCACTTTAATCACAAATGTACGAGGCGCCGAAAATCATTATCAATGGTTTAAAGATGGGGTTCCTATTGCAGATGCAACTGATTCACCAGAATACACGATTACCGATTTAAACACTTGTGATGACGGGGTTTATCATTCAGAAATTACCAGTGATTTGGTCCCTTTTGAAAATGCCAATCCACCCGGAACTAATGGTAAAAACCTACTGTTGGTTAGAAACGATATTACATTGGCCGTAAACGCCACAAAAGCATGTGTTACACTTGCTAATCCTGTAAACGGTGCATCAAATGTGCCTATTAACACAGGAATTGAATGGAACGATAATCCCGGAGCCTGTGGCTATAAAATTAGTGTTGGCACCTCAAGTGGGGCGACAGATATAGTGAATAATGAGGATGTAGGAGAAGTGTCCATTTACAATTTTGCGACTGACCTCCCCCCTAATCAAGAAATTTTTGTCACCATTACACCGTATTTTGATGATGGTGATTTTGCCGGATGTAGCGAAGAATCATTTACTACAAATGTTTCAGCCGTTGCTCCTGATTGTACATCATTAAATTCTCCTGAAAATGGTGATACTGGAGTTTCTACAGATATTCCTAGTATTACATGGAATCCGGCCAATGGTGCAGATACCTACCAAATTAGCATTTCTAGTACCAGTGGAAATAATGATATGGCACTTACCGATATCGGTAATGTACTCAACTATTCTTTATCATCTTCTTTTGAAGGAGATGACGTGGTAACTGTAACAATTGTTCCCCGAAATAGTGTGGGCGATGCTATAGGCTCTTGTACTTCTGAAAGTTTTACTATAGAAAGTGCTGCACCTCAACCGCCATTATGTACAAGTCTGGCTAGTCCCGCAAATAACGATACCGATGTAGCTATTGACGTTTCAAACATCACTTGGAACAGCGCTGCAAATGCAACAGGATACAAACTGGCTATTTCATCCACCAGTGGAAACAACGAATTGACACTTACCGATATCGGTAATACGCTCACACATACCTTTGCTACGCCATTTCAAAATGATGATGTAGTAACCGTTACCCTAATTCCGTATAACGGTGTTGGTGATGCTTCAGGATCTTGTGCTTCGGAAAGTTTTACTATCGAAAGTGCTGCTCCTCAACCGCCATTATGTACAAGTCTGGTTAGTCCCGCAAATTACGATACCGATGTAGCTATTGACGTTTCAAACATCACTTGGAACAGCGCTGCAAATGCAACTGGATACAAACTGGCTATTTCATCCACCAGTGGAAACAACGATATGTTACTTACCGATATTGGTAATATGCTCACACATACCTTTGCTACGCCATTTCAAAATGATGATGTAGTAACCGTTACCCTAATTCCGTATAACGGAGTTGGTGATGCAACCGGACCTTGTTCTTCGGAAAGTTTTACTATTGTAAGTGCTGCACCTCAACCGCCACTGTGTACAAGTCTGGCTAGTCCGGCTAATAACGATACAAATGTCCCAACAGACATTTCAAACATCACTTGGAACAATACTGCGGATGCCACAGGATACAAAATGGCTATTTCATCAACCAGTGGAAACAACGATATGACACTTACCGATATCGGTAATACGCTCACGCATACCTTTGCTGTGTCTTTTCAAAATGATGATGTAGTTACCATTACCCTAATTCCGTATAACGGAGCTGGTGATGCAACAGGACCTTGTACAACGGAAAGTTTTACGATTGTAAGTGCTTCACCTCAACCACCCTCTTGTACTAATCTAATTAGCCCATCAAACAACGATACAAATGTAGCTACGGACATTTCTAACATTACTTGGAACAGCGTTGCGGATGCCACAGGATACAAACTGGCCATTTCATCCACAAGTGGTAACAACGACATGGCGCTTACCGATATTGGAAATACGCTCACACACACCTTTTCAATGCCTTTTCAAAATGATGATGTGGTGACCGTTACCCTAATTCCGTATAATGGTGTAGGCGATGCGACCGGGCCTTGTGCTTCGGAGAGTTTTACTATCCAATCCATTCAGGTTTCAGCTAATTGTGCAACGTTAATATTACCGATAAACGAAGATATCAATGTCCCAATAGACATCAATATAGCTTGGAATGAAGTAAATAGTGCTGTCGGTTATTACCTGACGGTTGGTACAACTTCAGGAGGTAATGATATTCTAGATTATGAAGATGTCGGCATGTTAACTTCCTATAACCTACCAACAGAACTACCTGAAGGAACCTTGATTTATTTAAATATAACTCCGTACGATTCATCAGGAAATATTACCGGTTGTGAAGAACAGACATTTACAACTATAGCTGAATCGGAAGAACCAGAAGAATCGGAAGAACCAGTTGCCGAATACGAAACCAAGTACGGATTCTCGCCAGACGGTGATGGAATAAATGATTTTTGGTCTATTGACGGTATTGAATACTACCCTAACAATACGGTTTCTATTTTCAATAGATGGGGCGATATGGTCTATCAAGTAAAAAATTATGACAATGCATTCAACGTGTTTTCAGGCACAGCAAATATGCGAACAAAGTTAGGTGCCGGTCAATTGCCGAGCGGCACGTACTTCTTCAATATAGAAATTGAAGGTGAAACTATATTAAGTAAAACACAAGGTTACCTTGTATTAAAGCGATAAGAACATGCGGAATTTATTTAACAATATCGCTCTTACATCAATCTTCATATTTGTGGCAGTAATTAATGGCAGAGCACAACAAACTCCTACTTTTTCAGAATATAACTATAACCCATACCTAATAAACTCTGCATTTGCCGGCCTAGCACCTAGTGCAGAGATTGGCATTAGTAATTCAGGTTTTTTCAATCAGATTGAAGGTAGCCCTAGAAATTTCTCTTTAAGTTTTCACACACCCTTAAACAGGGGCAAGTTAGGCCTAGGAGCTGGACTTGTGCGTGATAAAATTGGAGTTACCACTTCTACTAGCGCATTTGCAACCTATTCGTACAAAATATTCTTCGATACTAAAAGCAATAGACCTTATTGGCAAATATATTCTCCAAACTCGGTATCGTTCTCGATTTCACCTGGTTTACAGCAATATCAAGAAAATCTCTTGGAACTAGGTATCATGAACGACCCCAATTTCGCTATGAACATCAATGCAACCATACCTACTGTGGGTATTGGTTTTCTTTTGAATCTCGCTAACGTATATGTAGGCCTTTCCACTCCAAACGTAATTGGTGATATGCTATCTTCAGATGATAACGTAGACATTAATGTACCGTATTACGGATATCTGGGATATCGCTTTTTTTCAAACCAGTTTGAAGAGTTGATGATAAAGCCCAATGTACTTTTAAAATATGAAAATGGAGCTCCTTTTCAGGCAGATATCAACCTTGCCATTAGTTTTAATAATTTTGAGCTAGGTACTGGGTACCGCACCAATTCGTCTATCAACTTACTTGCTGGTATCTATTTTTTGAAAAATCTGCGCTTAATCTATAACTATAATCTAGCTACAAATGATTCCCCCCTAGGCAATACCCATGGGTTCATTCTTAACTATAGATTTGGTAATGGATATAAAATCGATTAAATAAATCTCTAAGACTAAGCTAAGAAACTTACTGTATCAATTAATCATTCTAAGATTGGCAACCTCTTGCTCTGTAAGATAACGCCAGTGACCACGGGGTAAATCTTTTTTGGTGAGGCCGGCGTATACGGCCCTATCCAATTTAACTATCTCGTAACCCAAGGTTTCAAAAATTCGCTGTACGATGTTACTTCTACTGCTATAGATTTCCATACCTACTTGGCTCTTCGGTGAGTTTTCAATAAAACTTACGTCTTGCACCTTAACCACCTTTTCATCAACTAATAGGCCATCTTTGATTTTCTTGAGATCAGCACTTCTGAGCGGCTTGGTCAACTCGATATGAAATATTTTTCGAAGTCCGTTCTTAGGGCTGTTCAGACGTTTGCTCATTTCACCGTCATTGGTAAACAAAAGCAAGCCCGTATTATCTTTACCCATTTTACCGATTGGTTTTAATTCGGTTTTAGTAGCTTTAGAAATTAAGCCCACAGCTGTACGTCTTCCGTGCTCGTTTCGCGTAGAAGTCGTAAAATCTTTTGGTTTATTCAGCAGCACGTACTCCCTTTTTGCCGGATTTAAGAGACGACCATCAAACTTGACCTCATCTTCTAGTTTCACCTTATAGCCCATTTCGGTAATGGGCTTTCCGTTTACGGTCACATTTCCGGCAGAAATGAAAATATCGGCCTCTCTTCTAGAACAAACTCCTGAATTTGCCACATATTTATTCAACCTGATCAAGTTAGGGTCTCCCTGTTTTTCAGTATTATGCTGCTTTTTCACAGGAGCGTTTCCTCTTGCGTAACTTTTTTTACGAAAATTTCCGCCTTGTCTTCCTGATGCTCTCTTTCCGTCATTTGATCCCGATCTGCTCATATCTAAAATTTGTGCAAAGGTAACCTTAATCTTTGAACTCCAATATTTAAAGCCTAAATGATAACGATAAGAATGAATAATTCAGCTAAAGTATTCTATTGAGTACGAGGTCTATATCAATTAGTAATATGCTGAACACACCTACGATAATGATGAACTTGATAATATTGTGCAGGCCTACATAGTGTAATTTAGTATTTGCCCTCCACAGCATAACTACCAATAGTACAAGAAGACCAATACACACCAAGAAATAAAAGTGCATATAACCAACATCAAAGTATTCAGTCAATAAAAAAGCAGGTATTAGAGTAAATAAAAAAAGTAGGCTAATACAAATCTTTGAAACCCGCTGACCGTATAAAATTGGTATGGTCTTATAGTTCTGAGCCATGTCACCGGCTATATTTTCTAAATCTTTCAGCATTTCACGGATCAAAATCAAAAGAAATAGAAATATGGCATGAACAAAAATCACGGTATCAAAATTCTTGTAATAGACGAAAACTGCAAAAAACGGAGTAATCGCTAATGTTGCCGAAACAAAATTGCCAATAAAGGCAATCTTTTTAAGCTTATGCGAATAGAACCAAATACCAAATACATAAGCGGAGAAAAAGAGTACCGCTTTAAAAGACACGTAACTTGCGGCAAATGTTGCCAAGAAATTGAGAACAAAATAAGTTATCAGTTTGAACTGCTGGCTTACCAAGCGATCTAACATGCTTTTTCTTGGCTTGTTGATTAGGTCTTTTTCGGCATCGTAAAAATTGTTTATGATATATCCACTAGCTATCACCAGTGCTGAAGAAAAAACAATTATAAATAGATTAAAATCGAAAACTACTTTTCGCAAGGGCAGTTCTGGAGCCAGAATGTAAACCGCCGCCAAGTACTGCGCCAAGGCAATCATCAAGACATTATAACCACGCACCACAGAGAAAAGACTCAATAACTTTAACAGTAAGAGCCTATTTTTTCTGCTAAACATTAATTCTGTTTTTAGCGATAAAAACTAAATATTTTTTTGGAAAATCAGAAGTTGTAAACCACTTCTAATTTATGACCAATCAAAGACTTTTTGGCCTTTTCGATATCTTCAGTAAAACCTAAAATATAACCGCCACCACCAGAACCACAGAGTTTCAAATAATACTCGTTAGTTTCGATACCATGTTTCCATAATTCATGAAACTTGGTAGGAATCATCGGTTTGAAGTTATCAAGTACGACATGTGATAATTGTTTCAGGTTACCAAAAAGTGATTTCACATCACCTTTGACAAAATCATCGACACATGCATCGGTATGCTTAATAAATTGATTCTTTAACATACTACGAAATCCTTCTTGTTTCATCTTTTCCATGAAAATCTGAACCATTGGTGCCGTTTCACCTGTCGACCCACTATCCAATAAAAACACAGCACCTTTACCATCTGCATTTTGAGCAGGTATACTGGCAGATTCAATATTATCTTGTGAATTTATAAGTATAGGAAGACTCAAATAGCTGTTCAATGGATCTAGACCTGAAGACTTGCCGTGAAAAAAAGATTCCATCTTACCGAACACCTTTTTAAGCTTCAATAGTTTTTCTCGGGTAAGATTCTCTAAAACGGTAACCTTATCTTGAGCATACTTATCATAAATTGCCGCTACAAGTGCCCCACTGCTACCTACCCCATAACCTTGAGGAATAGAACTATCGAAATACATACCTTGTGCCACATCAGCTTTTAAGGTCTCAAAATCAAATGACACCAATTCAGGACTGTTCTTCTCTACAATCTCTAAATAACCGATAAATTCTCGAAGGCTCTGATTTGACTTCTTTGCCTCTTCTGACGGATTTTCATCTGTTTTCAATGCTCCCTTAAAAAAGTTGTAAGGTATAGAGAGTCCTTTAGAATCTTTGATGATTCCGTATTCTCCAAATAGGAGGATTTTAGAATAAAATAATGGTCCTTTCATTATATGGTTGATAAGGCTAGTGCAAAAATATGAAATTAACTGTTGAGTTAAACAGGTTTTCTAGCAAACACCCCTAACGGGATACAAATTTTTGGTAAAAAACACATATTTATTTTTTTAAATGAGCGCGGTTCTATTATCGGATAGATTACGACTCCACTTATCTACGTAAAATACTTTATATGGGATTTAAAAATTCTTTAAAGCTCATAGAAAATCTTCTACGTCACAAAAAAAATTTATATAGCAAATACATTTGTCATGTGGGCCCTATATTTTGCCGCAATTTGCCTTTCCTTTCTTACGGCCCTGAAACAATGATCGATGAATCTAAAAATGAACCCTCGACAGGTGTTATATGCTCTACTCGGTGCAATTGGAATTCTTTTAGTTTCAAACCTAGTAGCTATTTTCATAAAACTGACTATGAACGACTCTTTTTTACAAAAAACCGCCGTTTTATTCGATTTCAATGAAGAGACCAACATTCCTACATTTTACTCATCATTAACATTGTTGGCTTGCTCTTTATTACTCTACTATATTTATCGCAGCAAAATATTAAAAGACTATTCCGCTAAAAGCTGGCTCATGTTATCGGGGGTTTTCCTTTTTCTGGGTATTGACGAAATGGCCTCTATTCACGAGCAAATAATGGTCTTATTACAGAATTCTTTTGAATTTACGGGAGTTTTTTACTATGCCTGGATAATTCCGTACGGCATTGCCATAATTATTTTAGCTATTGTTTATCTTCCTTTTTTATGGTCGCTTCCAAAACAGATAAAAGCTCTTTTCATCTTATCGGCGTGTCTCTTTATTGGAGGTGCTGTAGGAGTTGAGATAATTGGTGGTCAGCATGACGAAATTAATGGTAAACACAATCTTACTTATTCGCTGCTTTATACTATTGAAGAACTTTTAGAAATGATTGGGGTAGCCATCTTTTTATATGCACTTCTGGTATACATCGAGCTATACAGTGGTTTTGAAAACCTTAAAATAAAAGTTGAATCAGCTTCTCAATCGTCAAACAAAATACAGGAAGCTCCGGTTTGAACCTCTATTTTTTTCTAGCTCCGAAACCAACAAAATCATGAAGGTACTGACCATTTTGACAATAAACGGAGAGTTCATCATCTATAAAATCATGTATTGATTTCTTCTCGCTTTCAGGATAAAGCACATGCACATTCGCACCAGCATCTAAGGTGAAACAGATACGTGAATCTGACTTTTTTCGAAATTCCCATATTTTATTGATGATCTCTAGCGTATTGGGTTTCATTAAAATAAAATAGGGCATGCTGGTCATCATCATTGCATGTAGGGTCAAGGCTTCACTCTCGACAATATCGATAAAGCCATCTAAATTTCCTTCTACAAGAACCGACTTCAACTTACCCAAATTCTCATGAGCCTGCTCGAAACGTTGATTCGCAAACGGATGCGCGTGCATAAGACCATGCCCCACGGTACTGCTCACCTGCTTTTCACCTTTATCAACAAGCAAAACAGTATCTTGATAATTTTGAAATATGGGATGAACTTCCTTAGAAAAATGAATTCCGTATAAATCTGAACTATCCTGAAAATCTTTATGGGCGCCCCACTCGACTAAAGGCCCTTCTAAACTGCGGCAGGCACTACCCGAACCTAAACGCGAAAGAAAAGAGGCTTTCTTCAAGAAATAGTCATTATTAATCTCTGGCACTAATTGGCTTTCCAGATCCATAAAGCACATTGCCAATGCTGACATACTGCTTGCTGAAGAAGCTATACCGCTACTGTGCGGAAAAGAGTTAGAACTCTCGATTACAAAATGATACTGCCTTAAAAATGGCAAATACTTTTCAATACGATTAAAAAATGTGACAATCTTGGGTTTAAAATCTTCTTTAGATTCCCCTTCAAAAACAAAATCGAATGAAAAACCAGAAGACGGTACCTCCAATTTTTTATAGGAAACCGTAGTGGTAGTAGCACAATTGCTTAAGGTGAAACTGATGGATGGGTTGGCCGGTATCTGGTTCTCTTTTTTACCCCAGTATTTGACCAAGGCAATATTACTGGGTGACTGCCAAGTTACTTTTCCGGAATCTACGTCATTGGCATACGATGAAGGAACAAATTCTACCTCGGTCATTTGAATTAATTTTTGCAAAGATAGTTTTTAGGACGTTCTAAGAAAGCCAACCGAATAAATCATTAATTTAGAACGCAATTAGCCATTACATTGAAAAATAAATTTCTACATATCGCATATGCGGTAGGTATTTGTTTGATTATCGCCCTGTTATCGAGTTTTGTCACTCAAAGCTCGGTCAATGATTGGTATGTTACTCTCAACAAGCCCAATTTCACCCCTGCGAATTGGCTCTTCGCGCCTGTATGGACGCTACTTTACATAAGCATGGGCGTTGCTGCAGGAATCGTCTGGAACAAAGGGTTCTACCATCTATGGGTAAAAACGGCCCTTTACCATTTTTGTTTTCAATTGTTACTGAATGCTATGTGGAGTATTGTTTTCTTCGGATTAAAGGAACTTTTCTTAGCACTTATTATAATTGTGTCTCTGCTTATTTTGATCATATTCACAATTCGCTGGTTCAAAGTGGTCAGTAAGTTGGCAGCTTGGTTACTGGTGCCTTATTTTTTATGGATTTGTTTTGCCACTGTTCTCACCTACCAGATTTGGGCTTTGAACTAGTTAGTAAATATGTAATTTCTATTTAGATAACTCCAACAGCTTCTGCATCGTTTTATGGTTGCGGGTAGTCGCCCCTACTTTCAACTTTCTCTCAACCAAATTGTTATTTAATTTTGCCTTGCCATAACCTGATTTACAATTAAGATATACGCAGTCGGCAGTTATATGAAAATCTTCGTTGGTATAGATTTCCGACTCAAATTTAATCTTGAGCTCCTCTTCAAGTTCATTTTTGAGCAGAACATAATAGAGGTGCCTGCCCTCCCCTATGTTATTATATGCAAAGGGGTTAACTGTTAGAATTCGTTCTATATCCTCCCTGGTCTTAATCAAAACCGGCACTTCATACCCAAAAGACTCTAGAATTACCGATTGAACCATATCCTCTAAAATTTCCTTTTTAGAATTATCAAAAGTGAAAACCACATTACCACTTTGAATATAGGTGACCACATCGTCAAAACCAATCTTCTCAAGAAACTGGCGTAGTTCGGCCATAGGTACTTTTTTCTGACCACTGACATTTATACCCCGTAATAAGGCTATATACTTCTGCATAGTTCAAGAATTTGATATGGCTTTTGCTACCATATATCCGCTTGTCCATGCATTTTGAAAATTGAATCCGCCTGTGATGGCATCCACATTGATTACTTCCCCGGCAAAGTACATATTCGGCAATATTTTACTTGCAAAGGTCTTAAAATTTATTTCCTTTAAATCAACACCGCCCGCTGTTACGAACTCCTCTTTAAACGTACTTTTACCATCTATCTTTAACTCGCACTCTGTCAATTCTGCCGCCAATACTTCCAATATTCGGTTATTCATGTCGGCCCATTTATCGGTTTTAGAAATGCCCGAAGCAGCCACTAAATTTATCCAAAGTCTTCTAGGTACATCTACCGCTTTGGTTCGCAAAACTGTTTTCTTCGCTTCGACTTCCTTAATTTCCTTTAATAAACTTAAGGCTCCTTCAAAACTGTATTCAGGTAACCAATTCACGCGTATTTTAAATCGATACGACATATCGTTGAGAAGCCTTGCCCCCCAAGCAGATAATCTTAATATTGCGGGGCCGCTCAATCCCCAATGGGTAATCAATACAGGCCCATCAGAGCTGAGCAGTGGTTTTTTTGATGATTGACTCTTTAAACGCATCGTTATTTTAGAATCTGTAAGCTTATTTTCGAACACTTCGACATCGGCATAAGTACTGACTCCAGGTATTCCAGAAATTCTTTGGTCTTTACAGTTAAAGGTAAATAACGAAGGAACCGCCGTTTCAATCTTATGGCCCAGGCCTTCGAGCATTTTCCATATTTTAGGATTGCTGCCCGTTGCAAACACCAATTTCTGGCACTCGTAAGTATGCTTTATCGTCGTAATTTTCCAACCCTTTGTTTTAGAGTCTTTATTATTAAGAGGGTCAATATTGGTTACGGCGCTATGTCGTAAGACCCGTATTCCCAAACGATCGGCTTCATTCAAAAAACAATCAATAATCGTTTGTGAAGAATCACTCACAGGAAACATGCGACCGTCTGATTCTATTTTAAGCTTTATACCCCGTTGTTCGAAAAAAGCTACCGTATCACCACTTGCATAAGAATGAAATGGACCTAAAAGTTCTTTTTCGCCCCTAGGATAATTCTTAACCAATTCGGAAGGATCGAACTCTGCATGGGTTACATTACATCTTCCGCCACCTGACACTTTAACTTTGCCCAGAACTTCTTTACCGCGTTCAAGTATGACAATCTTAAGTTCTGGTCGTAGTTCCGCAATATGAATAGCCGTAAAAAAGCCTGCAGCCCCGCCACCAATTATAATTACATCGAACATTATTTGGTACGCTCAGGATAATTCGTAATAATACCACTGACCCCAAAGCGTTTCATTCTTAAAATATCATCAGGCTCATTGACCGTCCAAGGGTAAATTTTAAACCCGGCATTTTTAATGGCCAGATTATTTGCTGCCGTAAGATTCTTGAAATTAGGGTTTATAGCCTCTGCTTTCAGCTCTTGAGCTACAGGAATAGCCTCGAGCGGGTCTTGACCGGTCAAAACCGCTATGGGCATCTCAGAATTTTCTTTTCTCATCGTTCGTAGTTCATCCCAGTTAAAACTAGAGATGATAAAATCTGACAGTTGCCATTCGTGGTTCGCTATATATTTTTTTACAATCGTGTTTACGTCGACAGCCGTATTGGCACCTTTTAGCTCTATGTTCAAAGCAACCTTGGCATCCATCACGTCTAAAACTTCTTCAAGAGTCGGAATAGTATGCCCCCCTTCTACCTTTAACTTTCTCAATTCGGAGAATGTATAACTTTCAATAGCCCCTTTTCCATCTGTAAGGCGGTTCACCTCATCATCATGAAATACCACAATTTCTCCCGTCTTGATTTTAAAAACATCGATTTCAATCATATCTACATCAAAATCGATAGCGCTTTGTATCGAGGCCAGGGTATTTTCAGTTTCATGGCCCATGGCTCCTCTGTGCCCAATTGTAATCGGCTTCTGTCCTTCCATACAACTTGTAAGACTTAAAAATAACAGGGTAAGTACTAATATCTTTCGTTTAAACATAACTAAATCAATTGAAAAATGAATGATTCTAGTGGATTTATATCTACCCTAACTTTGGCTATCCCGTGTTCTACATACAAGGCTTTCCGACCGCCGTACAATCTATCTTCAATGGTATGCTCGCCATCGCTCAACTCCCAATTTTGTACGATATCTTTGGGTAGCGTCAAATCAAATCCGAACCAATCATCGGCATGAAAATTACTTATAACCATCAGTTTTTCGTCATCTTTCCATCGAACATAAGATAGTACATGATGGTTATAAAATTCGGTGTGTTCTCTGTTATAAAAATGAATATCTTGATATTCGCCCATCAGAGCTTTACTTGATATCGTAAAATTGAGCAATCGTTGGTAGAAATCTCTAAGAGCCGCCTCATCTTCTGATAATTGCCCCCCATCAAACTTTTTATTGTTCACCCAACGCTGAAAATGTGGCACCCCGATATAATCAAATATAGAGGTACGTGTTGGGCTACCGAAGCCTGCATGTTCTGCTGCAGGTTCTCCCACCTCTTGACCAAAATAGACCATTAAAGGCGCTGTGGTCATCGTAGCAGAGACGACCATGGCCGGTTTGCCCCGTTCGGCATCGCCAGCAAAATCTGGACTCGCAATACGCTGTTCATCATGGTTTTCGAGAAAATGTAACAAATGATGCTCGATATCTTTTGTTCCTTTTTTTATTACAGGAATATGGTCTGTCCACCCGTGACCCTGTATGATGTGTTTTAGGGAATCATACATCTCTACCTTATCGTAGAGGTAATCCATTTTTCCCTTTTTGATAAAGTTTCGGTAGTCATTGGGGTTATATACTTCGGCCATTAAGAAGGCATCGGCATTTTCCATTTTAATGTGTGAGTTCATGTAGCTCCAGAACTCAACCGGAACCATTTCGGCCATATCATAGCGAAAGCCATCAACACCCATTTTCAACCAGTACAGGGCAATATCTTTAAATTTAACCCAAGAACTCGGTACAGACTTATTTGCCCAGAAACTGTAGTGCTCCGAATAACTTTTATTCTCGTACTCTACTGGGAGAACATCAAAATCATAAGACCCGTCTGGGCGAACCCCATAATTTATCTTAACGGTTTCATACCAATCATTAAAATCAGGTTTTGCCAATCGAGACCCATTGCCGGTCCATTTTGCAGGGTTTTCAATAAATTTTTCTTCCAAAGCACTTTTTTCACCTGCCAAGGGCAAATACCCATCGCGCCACTCCGGCGTTTGAAATTCTTCACCGGGAATGTAATAGAAATTATTGTCGCGAGCATATTCTAGAGAAGTATCGTCAGAAGCACCGAAAGGTTCCAGCCCTTTAGGTGTTGATGCACCTTCATAATTTCTCGCTACATGATTCGGTACAATATCAATTATCAGTTTTAGACCTGCTTTATGCGTTCGCTTAACCAATGCCTTGAATTCATTTAACCTTTTATCTGGATTATCGGCCAAGTCGGGATTTACGTTGTAATAGTCTTTAACCGCATAGGGTGAGCCTGCCCTACCTTTGACCACATCTGGAAAATCGCTTGAAATGTCATAATCGGTGTAATCATTAATTAGGGCATGGTGGGGTACACCGGTATACCAAATATAGGTCACCCCAAGATTTTTAATCTCCTTTAAGGCTTTCGGAGTAAAATCTGAAAATTTACCTACACCATTCTCTTTTATGGTGCCCCATGGTTTATTCGTAGTATTTACGTTACCGAATAATCGAGTGAACACCTGATAAACCACATCTTTGTACATTTCTTCCGCCATTATTAAATCATTCTATCTTAAGATGTGTGTACCGTTTTGCCGGGAAATAACTCTAAGGGTTTATCGTTGAAGAGAATGGAAACCACATCATCGCCGTTTACCTCAAATTCTGTTCGCTCTTTAGTCACCGAAACCTTTACGACACTACCTCTAAAGTTTACCTTAAAAGAATAAGAACTCCACTGCTTCGGAATTTTTGTCTCAAAAGAAAGTTGGTCTTCGACCACTCGCATTCCGCCGAAACCTTCGACAATACTCATCCAAGTGCCAGCCATCGAGGTAATATGAAGTCCCTCTTCTACTTCTTTATTATAATCATCTAAATCTAAGCGAGAAGTTCTCAAGTAAAATTTATAGGCCTGCTCCATACGATCGAGCTTAGCAGCCTGAATACTATGAACGCATGGCGACAAAGAAGATTCGTGAACGGTAAAAGGCTCATAAAAATCAAAATGATTTTCGAGTTCTTCAGTAGAAAAATGATCTTCAAAGAAGTAAAAGCCTTGAAGAACATCGGCCTGTTTAATATAAGGCGAACGTAAAATACGATCCCAGCTCCATTTTTGGTTGATCGGCCTTTGGGCCGAAGGCAGTTCGTTTACGGTTATCAATTGTTTGTCTAAAAAACCATCTTGTTGCAAAAAGACCCCTTTTTCTTCTGAATAAGGAAAATACATGTTATCCGACACCTTTCTCCACTGAGAAACCTCATTATCGGTCAGCTTGGTCTTACCCAAGATACGTCGGTAGTCATCAGGGAAACCATCTTTGACCTTTTCTAATTGAGCGCTGGCATATTCAATACACCATTTCGCCAAATAGTTCGTATACCAATTATTGTTCACATTATTTTCGTATTCATTTGGGCCGGTCACACCAAGAATGACATACTTATTTTTCAATTCGGAAAAATTAGCTCTCTGATGCCAGAAACGTGCAATACCTATCAAAACTTCTAGACCCATTTCGGGTATATATGAATAGTCGCCCGTAAACCTATAGTAGTTATATATCGCAAAGGCAATGGCACCATTTCGGTGAATTTCCTCGAAGGTGATTTCCCACTCATTATGGCACTCTTCACCGTTCATCGTCACCATCGGATAAAGGGCCGCACCGTTAGAAAAGCCCAATTTCTGAGCATTCTCTATGGCTTTTTCCAAATGATTGTAACGGTACTTTAATAAGTTACGGGCCACTTTTTGATTTTTGGTAGCCATATAAAAGGGTATACAATATGCTTCAGTATCCCAATAGGTACTACCACCATATTTTTCACCTGTAAAACCCTTGGGGCCGATATTTAATCGTGAGTCTTTGCCCAAATAGGTTTGATTGAGCTGAAATATATTAAAACGGATACCCTGCTGGGCTTTTACATCACCTTCGATGGTGATGTCGCTCATTTCCCAAATTGCGGCCCAGGACAATTTCTGTTTGTTCAAAAGAGCTTCAAAACCTAAATCGGAAGCTTTCTGTAGCGCCGTTTTGGCAGCCTGTACCAATTCATCTTCTTTATGATTTCTTGAAACGGTGTAGCCCCCATATTTATGAAGGGACAAGGTTTCACCCTTTTTCACTTTCTGAGAATACTCATACTCGACCTTTAGTTCGCCGATATTTTCCTTAGGCTTTGATTCAACAACATCACCATTAATTAATAATTGAGACTGCATGAAAGTACATGTTTTAAACCCTGTTTTCATGGTATGCGCCTCAATAAAGCCCTGGTTACCTTTAGAAATAACATCTGTAGTATTCCAAAACTTATCGTCCCAATTTGAATCTTCATTGGTTATACCACTATCCAAGTAAGGCTGAAATTGTATTTCAAGGTTAGCATCTACAGCTTTAATTCCGTAATTGATTGCCCCCACTTCATCTAAATCCAAGCTCAAAAATCGAACAACATTGACCTCTATTCTTGCATCATTGGCAAGTACTGCAGAAAAACTACGTTTATACCAACCTTCTTTCATATTCAGTTCACGCCGATAATTATCTACGTTCTTACAGGTATGTAAATCGAGCGCCTCACCATTGATAAAAACATTAATACCGATCCAATTAGGAGCATTCAGCACCTTTGCGAAATATTCGGGATAACCATTTTTCCACCAACCCACACGAGTTTTATCGGGATAATATACCCCCGCTATGTAACTTCCTTGAAATGTTTCACCAGAATATGACTCTTCAAAATTGGCACGTTGCCCCATAGCACCGTTACCAAGACTGAAAATGCTTTCAGAAGATTTTACCATGTCAGCGTTAAAACCTTCTTCTATTATCGACCAGGCAGATGCCTTTATATAATCTTGATTCATTTGTAATTTAGTTAAAGTACCAGAACAATGGACTTGTTATAAAAATCGGGAAAGGACCACCCCAAACATCGTAAATTTCAGGTTTATTCTGAAATTAATTGCTTTAAGAAATCGATATTAATCTCAGTGAAGTCACTAAAATTATAATCAGCTTCGGAAAGTATTTTTTTATCTCCGATTCCGATACTTAGCATATGAGCATTATTAGCGGCCTGTATACCCGCAACGGCATCTTCGAATACCACACAGTGTTCGGGCGCAACCCCTAATTGCTTTGCCCCGATCAGGAAAACTTCGGGGTCTGGTTTGGCTTTTGTAACATTATTTCCGTCAACCAATGCATCAAAATAAGGCAACAGCTCTACCTTTTCTAATATAGCTTTAGCGTTTTTACTTGCCGAACCTAACGCGATAGGAATATTTTCATCTCTTAAAAAATTAAGCACTTTAGGCACATCTGGTAGAATTTCAGATTTATCCATCTTTTCGATATAGGTCAAATAATCTATATTTTTTTCGACCATCCACCTATCGAACTGTTCTTGGGTCGCTGTTATTCCGCCAATATCTAACAAAATCTCTAGGCACCGTTTACGGCTTACACCTTTGAACATTTCATTTTGCTCATGTGTGAATTCAAAACCTAATTCATTGGCCAAATTCTTCCAGGCGAGATAGTGATACTTAGCGGTGTCTACAATAACACCATCAAGGTCAAAGATAAACCCCTTTATATTCATAGCTAATTGTTTGTTAATAATTAAGGTAGGATAAGGGATGAGCTGTTCAGATAAAATTTTAGTTCTTGGTAGATTTTCGGTCGATAATAGTGGCTTGTACCGTTTCGGTTCGATAAGTCTCGTCTTCGTCCCCACTAATTTCGCTTTCGACCCTATCTATGAGCATTTTTGCAGCAATCTCACCCATTTGAACCCCATGCTGTGCTACTACGGTAAGGGTTGGGTTTGAATAACGAGACAAAAGACCATCGGTAAATCCGATAAATGAAATATCTTCCGGAATCTTTAAACCTCGTTTCTTAGCTACTTCCATACATTGGATAGCAAAAATCTCATTAACACTCAATATGGCATCGACTTCTACCTCATCAAAGAACTTATGAATCATTTCTTCTTGAATATCATCATATGGCAAAACCAATATTAAGTTGTCATCAACCTCTATATTATGCTCTTTTAAAGCTTGCTTATAACCTTCGGCTCTCTTCTCACTCACATTAAAATAACTTTCGGTAGTGGCTAAAGCAATTCTCTTTCGGCCCTCGTCAAGAAGTTTAATCGTAGCTTGATACGCAATCTCTTTATCGTTGAGAATCACCTTATCACAGTCTAAGTCATCTGTTACCCTGTCGAACAATACAAGAGGTATGCCTTGTTCTACCACCTGCTTTAGATGGGTAATGTCATCTTTTTGTTGTGTTTCGGCGGAGAGTGACATAATGAAGCCGTCTATACTTCCGTTATTGAGCATCTCCATATTGATGACCTCTTTATCGAAAGACTCGTCAGAAACACAAATAATTACATTATAACCTTGCTCGTTTGCATACTTTTCGATACCTCTAAATACAGTAGTGAAAAAATGGTGAACAATATCGGGTATAACCACCCCAATATTCTTAGTTCTCTTATTTTTGAGGCTTACCGCAATGTTATTCGGTTTGTAATTATACAATTTTGCAAACGCCTGAACCGTTTCTTTTGTATCTGCACTTATTTCTTCACTATTCTTGAGAGCCTTCGACACTGTTGATATCGAAACCTGAAGTTCACGAGCAATATGCTTTAAGGTTATCTTTTGTTTCATTAATTCTATTTGTATGAATGAAATTAATGTTAAAATAGGAAAATGGTTTGAAATAGATGTTTTTTAACAAAAAAACACGCTCTATGAAGTTTGATAATCTTATTGGAACAATTTCAAAAAATTCTATATTTGACAAAAAATTGCGAATTCACTAATTATAAAGGTGTAATTATTTTATTTAGTGATATTCTTTCAGCCGTAGTGCAAATTGTTCAGTTAACAAAAAGTTATTAACACGAAACCGTTTTCGTGCCAAGCATTTTCTAATCGAGCATGTTTTTAACTAAATTTTTGCATATTTTCAACTTTTCAACTAAAATAATAACTCAACTTAAATTATTCTTTATGAAAATTACATTTTTAAAGAACCTGTTAATGCTGGGGGCATTCTTATGCCTAAGCCTTGTTCGGGGTCAAGAAATATCGGGAACTGTTTCCGACGCCACCGGCCCCCTACCAGGTGCCAGTGTAGTTGTCAAGGGAACCACAAATGGTACCCAAACAGATTTTGACGGAAACTATACACTATCAGACGTTGAAGAAGGGGCGGTTTTAGCATTTAGCTACATTGGCTATAAAGGTCAAGATATAACTGTTGCTGGACAATCTACTATAGACGTAGTGTTAGAAGAAGATGCCCAGGCTTTGGAAGAGGTTGTGATTGTAGGTTACGGTAGCCAACAGAAAAAGGAAATTACAACGGCAGTTACCAGTGTTAGCTCAGAAGACTTCAATCAAGGTACTGTAAATGACCCTACACAATTACTACAGGGTAAGGTAGCCGGTCTTACTATAGTAAATAAAGGTGGTGATCCAAACACAAATGGCACGGTACGATTAAGAGGTATTTCTACCATAGGTGGTAACCAAGAGCCATTAGTTGTAATAGATGGTGTTCTAGGTGGTTCATTAAATAATGTTGACCCTAATGACATTGAAAACATTACAGTTCTAAAAGATGGATCGGCGGCTGCCATATACGGCACAAGAGGCTCTGCTGGTGTTATTTTGGTAACTACCAAATCTGGTAAGGTAGGGCAACCTATGCAACTGTCTTATAACGGTCAATTCGCCACTGCTGGTATAGCCAACCAGATTGATATTATGAATGCTCAAGAATTCTTGGCAGCAGGAGGTAACGACTTGGGTAGTGATACCGACTGGATCGACGAAGTGACTCAAACCGGTTATTCTCACGTACATAACATTGCCGCCGTTGGGGGTACCAACGATGTGTCGTATCGAGTTTCAGGTAACTTCAGAAAATTAGATGGTATTCTTTATAATACAGGTTTTAAGCAATTAAATGCAAGAACCAATGTTACTGCCAGACTTTTTGATGATAAATTGAAAGTCGATTTCAATTCAGCATTAACACGAAGAGACAGTAAATTCGGATTCAACGAAGCTCTTCGATATGCTATAACCTATAACCCAACAGCTCCGGTTTTTGGCAAAGATGCACCTTTTCCATTTGCTTCGAGCCAGTATGGAGGGTTCTTTGAAACTTTAGGTCTTTTTGACAGTTTTAACCCTGCTTCTATTGCAAGACAGAGTGATAATGATGGTACCACAAACACCATCAACTACAGCATGAATTTCAACTACAGACTAACTGATCATTTGGCTGCTAATGTAAATTTCGCAACTCAAAACATCAAAAAGAACAGATCACAATATTTCCCAACCACAGCATTGTACTTAGGTAATGCAGTTAGCCCGACCACAAGAGGTTTGGCAAACTTTTTAACTGAAGAGACCCGATTCGATTTATTTGAAGGTTTTGCCACCTATAATAATACTGTAGGCGATAATATCAGTTTCACGGTTACAGGTGGGTACTCTTTCCAAGAGACCGATTTTAACAACGTATTCTTTCAGTTGGGTGATTTTCCTCCAGGAATTAACTTCGATTTCAGAAATAACATAGAAAGTTCTCAGGATCTTACAGAAGCTGGTAGAATTGTTGCCAATAGTGATAGAAGAGATGGCGACAGAATAGTTGCCTTCTTCGGTAGATTAAACGCTACTTTTGACGATGCTATATATTTAAACGCATCCTTGAGAAGAGAAGGATCGAGCCGTTTTGGAGAAGAAAACCAATGGGGTCTTTTTCCTGCGGTAGCTGTTGGTGCCGACTTGAACAAGTACATTGGTCTTGACAATGTAAATTTACTAAAAGCAAGAATCGGCTATGGTGTTACCGGAGCGATTCCGCCAGAGGTAGGTCTTTTTGCAACCACTTACGCACTTAACCCTGGTACCAGTGGTCAAGATGGCTCAAGTACAGGTCAAGGTAACCGTGCTCCCAACCCAGATTTAAAATGGGAGGAAAAAGGAGAGCTTAACTTCGGTATTGAGTTTGCTACTGACCGCTTGTCGGCAACTCTTGATCTTTACACCAGAAATATTGATGATTTCATTAGTTTGGTGAATGTAGATGCCGCCCTTTATGGTGGTATTAGCCAGCGTTACGAAAATGCTGGTCAGTTAAAAACTAACGGTTTAGAATTTACGGTCAATTATGATGCTGTTAAAAAGGAGAACTTCAACTACAACACAGGTTTGATTTTTTCAACATACAAGACCACTCTAGAAAAGAATCCGCAAGGTGATCAAGTAATTGCCAATTTAGGTGCTCCTGGCCAAAACAATACTAGTGTGATTTTGGTTAGAGAAGGAGAAGAAGTAGGGCAAATATGGGGTCCGGTATTTACAGGTGAGGTTGACGCCAATGGAACTCCGCAATTAGTAGATGTCAATGGTGATGGAGAAGTAATTACAGATCAAGGAAAAGCTTTAGATGACGATGTAGATTTTGCTGTTCTTGGTAAAGGTCTCCCAGATTTTGAAATAGGGTGGACCAATCAGGTAACCTTTGGTAATTGGGATGTTAATGCATTTTTCAGAGGGGCGTTCGGGCATAGTTTAGTGAACACTTTCCGTGCATTTTATGAACCAATCATTGGATCACAGTCTTCATATAACTTTATGAATACCGAGTTTGCCCGTTCAGATATTAAAACTGCACAATTTAGTTCTTACTACGTTGAGAAAGCTGACTTTTTAAGACTTGACAACCTTTCTATAGGTTACAATTGGAATGTTAACAGCGACCACATAAAAGACATACGTTTATCTCTTAGTGGCCAAAATCTCTTTACGATTACTGGGTATTCAGGTACTGATCCCGAGCCGGTATTACAGGATTTCGGAGATAACAATAGCGCCAATGGTGAAATTGTAATTACTGATGGTGCGATAGACACGGGAACCGCTAACCCCCTTGCTCCTGGTATTGATAGAAGAAACAGCTATTTTACACAGAGAACATTTACACTAGGGCTAAACATTAACTTTTAAAAAAATACTATGAAACAATTATTTAAAATAACATGTCTCAGTACCATGCTCATAGCATTTTCTTGTACTGATCTTGAAGATGATTTGGAAGATTCCTTCACCGAAGACCAGCAATTCTCCAATAACGGGGTTTCTCTCGGTGGTGGCGGTGGCGGTGGTGCCTTACTAGCGCCCTTTAGTAGGCTACGCGCAGGTACCGCAGGCAATACCGGGTTCTTTGCAACCAATACGGTAACCGGTGACGATGTTGCCGTAACCCAAAAGGGTGGTGACTGGTTCGATGGCGGTATATGGATTCAGTTACATCGCCATACCTACGGCTCTACCCATGATCGTATTAATGAATTATGGAATGACGGTTATGCAGGCATAGGTGAGTGTAACACCTCTCTTGCCGGTTCATTAAATGCCAATCAAACTGCTCAAATTAGAGCCCTGCGTGCATATTTCTATTGGAGGTTAATGGACGGTTTTGGCCGGGTTAAAATTATTACTTCTCCAGGTCAGGATGCACCTCAGTCTAGTAGACAAGACGTGTTCAACTTTATTGAAAGTGAATTATTGGATGTTCTTGGTATACCTGCCGTGACAGCAAGCTTGAATCTATCCGGTAGTGACTTAAATACTGATATCAGTAATTATAGAATCAATCAGTACGCTGCTCTAGGTATTCTTGCGAAATTATACTTGAATGCAGAAGTCTATACCGGCACTCCAAGATGGGAAGAGGCACAATGGGCCGCTGAGTATATTCTTGACAATAGCCCATATCAATTATGTGCCGATGGTTGTTCAGTGCCTAATCAGGCGAAAAGACCAAGCGTTGCCAGCGATCCCGAAACCTTAGAGGGTTATGCGGCAGTTTTCGCCCCGAATAATGAGAACAATCCGGAAATTATATGGGCTGCCGAGTATGATGAGACTGGAGCTGGCGGAATGAATTTTAATGTGATGACACTTCATGGCCCAAGTCAATTAACTTGGGGGCTTGATGTTCAGCCTTGGAATGGTTTTGTTGTATTGGAAGAGTTCTACAACAGTTTTGAAGATGATGACCTTCGAAAAGAGGCCAACTTCTTGCAAGGTCCTCAGACCGATTTTAACGGAGATCCATTGTTAGATTATGCCGCTGACGATGGTGAACTTATAATTGACTACAAGCCGAATATTAATGAATTAGAACCAAATGCTTGGAGAGACGGTGGTGTTCGTATGAAGAAATTTAGCTTTGCGCTCTTTCAACGACAGGATATGAACAATGATTACCCGATTGTTCGCTTGGGAGATGTGCACTTAATACGCGCCGAAGCCATGGCGCGAGCTCAAGGAGATTGGAGCATGGCCCTATCAGATGTGAATGCTCTAAGAGACCGCGCAGGTTTGGGAGCTCTCTCATCATTGGATGAAGATGGTTTCTTGGCCGAAAGAGGAAAGGAAATGTTTCAAGAATCTAGTCGAAGAATTGATTTGATTCGTTTTGGCAAATATGAAGATACTTGGTGGGAGAAAACAGATTCTGATCCGGCCAAAAGAATCTTTCCTATACCACAAGCACAAATTGATGCTTCAAACGGTACTTTGACCCAAAACCCTGGCTATTAAAACAGAAGGTTTTATAAATTTGCAAGGGTTGTTCATCTGAACAACCCTTTTTTTATACTATTCAATAAATGAAGTGGTGCTATCTTTTACCTTTAATAGCAATTGTTTCTTGCACTCCTAAAACGGCTGATAAAGAGTCGACTCTTTTCATTTTAAAAGATTCGTCAGAAACTGGCATTTCCTTTGAGAACAATCTAACCTATTCTGAAAATTTCAACCCTTATCTCTATCGTAATTTTTATAATGGCGGTGGCGTTGCCATCGGTGATGTTAACAATGATGGTTTAGAAGATATCTACTTCACTGGAAACATGGTAGACAACAAATTATTCTTAAACAAAGGAGATTGGAAATTTGAAGAAATAGCCGAATCAGCTGGCGTAAATTGCCCAAACGTATGGTCTACAGGTGCTACTTTCGTAGATATAAACGGAGACGGGTTTTTAGACCTCTATGTTTGTAAATCAGGAAAACCAGAGGGTGAAAATCGCCACAATGAGCTATTCATAAATAATGGCGACCTAACCTTTACCGAATCGTCAAAATCTTTCGGACTCGATATCAACGGCTTATCAGTTCATTCAGCTTTCTTTGACTATGATAAAGATGGTGACTTAGATGTATATGTTCTAAACAACTCCTTAAAATCAATTGGCGGATTCGATCTTGTCGAAAATCAGCGAAATATACCAGATGAGCAAGGCAACGGAAACAAGTTTCTTAGAAATGACAATGGAAAATTCATCGATATTACCGAAGAAGCAGGTATCTATTCTAGTAAAATAGGCTTTGGGCTAGGCATTACTTTAGGCGATTTTAATGAAGACGGATGGTACGATATTTTTGTGTCCAATGATTTTTTTGAACGTGATTATCTATACATCAATAATAAAGAAGGAGGTTTTACAGAAGAATTGGAAAATTATTTCAACTCGATATCAATGGGATCTATGGGTGCCGATATTGCTGATTTAAACAACGACTTGCTTCCCGATTTAATCGTTACTGAAATGTTACCGGAAACCAATGAACGACAAAAAACAAAAACAGTTTTCGAATCATGGGACAAACATGACCTAGCCGTCAAACGAGGCTATTATTACCAATACCCAAGAAATGTTTTGCAACGTAATCTAGGAGATAAATTGTTTTCTGAAATTGGCCGTCAGGCGCAGGTTTCTGCCACCGAATGGAGTTGGGCCGCACTGATTTTCGATATGAATAATGATGGTCTGCGAGATATTTTTATAAGTAATGGTATCTACAAAGACTTACTCGATCGCGATTACCTCAACTTCGAAGCAAATCAAGAAACCGTAAGCAGTAGGTTACAGCGAAACGAGAAAAACGTGATTACTAAATTAATCGACGCTATGCCATCAAAGGCAGTCGCGAATAGTGCTTTTCAAAATTTAGGAAATTTTAATTTTAAAAATAAAAATACAGATTGGGGCTTAGATACGCCCTCATTCAGTAATGGAAGCGCTTATGCAGATCTTGATAATGATGGTGACCTTGACTTGATTATGAACAATGTGAATATGCCATCTTACGTTTATGAAAATACTACGGACACCCTTACTCGCAGAAGTATTCAACTAAGTCTTGCTCAAGAAGGCAATAATTCAAAAAGTATAGGTGCCAAAACCACTATATTTTATGGTAAAGACCAAAAAAGTTATGCCGATAATTTTGTTTCCAGGGGCTTTCAGAGCAGTGTAACCTCAAAAATACATTTTGGCGTCGGTAAGTTTGAGAAAATAGATTCTCTTCAAATTGAGTGGCCAGATGGCACATTTCAAACCATCAAAGATTTATCAACGAATCAAATTCATCATTTCGAACATCCCAATTTGATAAATACTAGTAAAAGTCCACTAGCTAAAATAGATGGTAAAATTATCCAAAAAGTCTCCCCTCTGTTTAATTTTATTCATGAAGAAAACCGCTTTCAAGATTTTAACAACGAGCGTTTATTACCGCAAATGTTCAGTAATGAAGGTCCAGCATTCGCTACAGCAGATTTGAATGGTGATGATATTCCAGATTATTATATCGGGGGGGCTAAAGGTCAAACAGGTCAGCTTTTTCTTTCTCAAATAAATGGTTATCGAACCGTTGAATCTCCATTTGAGGTAGATAAAAATTCTGAAGACACGGCAGCTTCGTTTTTTGATGGAGATGGTGATGGAGATTTAGACCTATATGTCGCACATGGCGGCAGGGCTTTTTCACCCTATTCTACCGACCTTAATGACTCGTACTACGAGAACAAGGGTGGTTCATTCACCAAGTATAAATCTGCTCTTTCATTCCCCATAACTATCAGCTCATCTACGGTACAAGCTGAAGACTTTGATAATGATGGAGATATCGACCTATTTGTCGGTGAACGTTATTATACCAACACCTATGGGCTTCCGGGCTCTGGCTATATATTAGAAAATGATGGCAGCGGTACTTTCGCCGTGGGACAATCCTTAGAAAACATAGGCATGATTACAGGTGCCGTATGGCTTGATGTAAATTCTGATGAACGTAAAGACTTAATTATTTCGGGAGAGTGGATGCCTCTCAAAGTTTTCATAAATTATAAAGACAAATTTAAAGATGAATCTGAATCTTATGGGTTAAAAAACACCCATGGTTTGTGGAATACATTAGAAATTGCCGATGTCGATGGAGATGGAGATTATGACCTCGTCGCAGGCAACTTTGGCACCAATAATTTCTATGAAAAGAATATGAGAATGTTCGTGCATGATTTTGACGGAAATGGCTTTAAAGAACAGATAATCTGTAAGTTAAAAGACGGCTTGTATTACCCCATAGTAGATAAAGACGAGCTTATTTCTCAAATGCCTTCTTTAAAAAAGAAGCTTCTTTACTATAAAGATTACGCCAAGGCCGACATAACCTCACTCTTCTCAAATAAGGTACTTCAAGATGCTCTTAAACTTGACCTAAAGTTGTTAAGAACTTCAATTTTTCTTAATGAGAAGAATAAATTCGTGATTCAAGACTTACCAGACGAAATTCAATATGCACCTGTGTATACGATCACCAAAGAGGATATTGACGAAGACGGGAATATAGACCTTTTTTTCGGTGGTAATCAGTATTATGTCAAACCACAATTTGGCAGGTATGATGCTTCGACAGGATGGGGTATATTTGGTCCGGTTTTAGAAAACAAGGTAATTCCTTTAAGAATTAAGGGACAAATTAGAAACCTGAAGTGGTCAAAAATTAATAATGAACAAATTTTAGTAGCTACGATTAATAATGATAGTACAACATTTTATAGGTTTAAAAAAGAATAGTGGCATATTGGTCATATTTGCTTTTCTTATTGCAAGTTGTTCATCTTCAGTTTCTCAATATCAAGAATTGGTTGATAAAGAAATGGCTTCCGAAAAAAGATATGATTCCATTTTGTTCGGAATGAAATTTGGCCAGACCAAAAAGCAGTTTTTCGAACGCTGCTGGAAACTGAACAAGAAAGGCGTCATCAAACAGGGGCCGAACAACAAGTTTGTAGAGTACAGACTTCCATTGAAGAAAGACCAAAACTTGAAAGATGCCATTATCATGCTTTTTTATGGAATTTTCGACCGAAATAATACCATGACGGGTATGGATTTACAGTTTTCATATAATGCCTGGTCATTATGGAATGAAAACTTGCAATCTTCCGAACTGGTGCCTTCGGTAAAAGACTCCCTCTTGAAGTGGTATCCTGGCAATGATTTCAAACTGCTAAAAATGCCCAAAGACACAAATTCCGTTTTTGTAAAGGTAGATGGCAATAGGCGCATTTTAATCAAACCTATAGACGATCCGCGAATAGTTAAAGCAAGAATTGACGATTTAAGATATATATCAGAAAAATAACAATGCTTAAAAGACTATCCATATCTATCATTTGCATTTTTCTTCTTGGTTGTAGTCAACAAGAAGAAAAAAGAATGGCTGTTAAACAAACATTTCAATTGCTGAGTGAGAAGGAGACCGGCATCAATTTCGCGAATACGCTTTCCTATGATAATTTGTTCAATGTGTACACTTACCGAAATTATTATAATGGCGGTGGTGTCTCAATTGGTGATATAAATAATGATGGTCTGCCAGATATTTACTTTACCGCAAACCAAGACAAAAACCGATTATACCTCAACAAAGGTAATTTCACGTTTGAAGACATTACCGACAGAAGTGGCACTGCCGGCAACAAACCTTGGTCAACTGGTGTAGCCATGGTCGATATTAATGGTGATGGCAATCTAGATATTTATGTCTGCAATTCTGGTGACCTTAATGGAGAGAACAAACAGAACGAACTTTTCATCAACAATGGTGACCTTACGTTTACCGAGAGGGCTGCCGAATTTAATCTAGACGACAAGGGCTTCTCAACCCATGCTTCTTTCTTCGATTATGACAAAGACGGAGATTTAGATGCTTATATACTTAACAATTCGTACAAGGCGATAGGCGGTTTTGACCTCAAAATTAACGAACGCGATAAAAGAGATGAGCTTGGTGGCGATAAACTTATGGAAAACAGAGACGGCAAATTCGTCGATGTCAGTGAAAAGGCAGGAATTTACGGAAGTGTGGTAGGCTTTGGCCTTGGGGTTACCGTAGGCGATGTAAACAACGATGGGTGGGAAGACATCTACGTCTCTAATGATTTTTTTGAGCGTGATTATCTCTATATCAATCGACAAGACGGCACTTTCAAAGAAGATTTAGAAAAACAGATTACGGCAATCAGCGGCGCATCTATGGGAGCCGACATGGCCGATATCAACAATGATGGCTTTAATGACATATTCGTTACCGAAATGCTTCCTTCCGAATATCAAAGGTTGAAAAGCGTGACCACTTTTGAAGATTGGAATAAATATCAACTTAAATTAAGTACAGGCTATTACCATCAATTCACTCGCAATACACTTCAGTTGAACAACACCAACAATTCTTTTAGTGAAATTGGACGATTGAGCGGTGTTGAGGCGTCAGATTGGAGTTGGGGAGCTCTTATTTTTGATATGGACAATGATGGTCTCAAAGACCTTTTTATTGCCAATGGGGCCTATAAAGACTTGACGGATCAAGATTACCTGCAATATATATCTAACGAAGAAATATTGAAATCTATGATTGCCAATGACACGGTCAATTATGCCAAACTCATTGACATCATCCCTTCAAATAAATTAAAAAATCACGCCTATAAAAATCAAGGTAATCTTCGGTTCGAAACCTATGAAACTTCTGGTCTTAGAACTGAAAGCTTTTCTAACGGTGCAGCATACGGCGACTTAGATAACGATGGTGATCTAGATTTGGTAGTTAACAATTTGAATATGCCGGCCTTTATTTACAAAAATCTTTCTATGGATGAGAAAGACGGCCACTATCTTAAACTGAATCTCAAAGGTGAAGGGGCAAATACCGCTGCAATAGGATCAAAAATCAGTATTGAAGAATTAGGCTTAAGTGTCGAAAATCAGCCTGTTCGAGGTTTTCAATCAAGTATGGATGTGAGACCCAATATTGGGCTTAAATCATCTCAACCCATTTCTGCACGTATCGTTTGGCCCACAGGGAAAATTACAGAGTTAAAAAATATTACGGTAGATACCACCCTCACATTATTCGAAAAAGATGCTGTCGAATCAAACGTTAATGATCAATCAAGTCAAAAGCTATTTAAAAGAGCTGAATCAAAAATAGACTTCGTGCATACCGAAAATAGGTTTGTAGATTTTGACCGTGACCGTTTGCTCAGCCATATGTGCAGTACAGAGGGCCCGAGAGGCAATATGGCCGACGTAAATAATGATGGCAAAGAAGATGTTTTTCTGGGGGGATCAAAAGGCAACGCCCCAACTTTATTATTGGGTACCGCAAAAGGCTTTTCAATAAAAGACACCAGCGAGTTTGAAAACAATAAGGGCTCAGAAGATACAGGCAGTCTCTTCTTCGATGCCGACAATGATGGTGATTTCGATTTGTACGTCTGCAGTGGCGGAGCAGAGTTTTCGCAACGTTCCCCCGCCTTTATAGATCGTCTATATTTTAATGATGGAAAAGGAAACTTTGAGCTATCGTCTCAAAAGCTACCAACGGGTACCAGTGTTCACAGTACTTCAACCGTAGTGGCATCTGATTTTGACAACGATGGCGACCTTGACCTTTTTGTCGGAGAAAGAGTTGTACCTCTTAAATATGGTACGCCGTGTTCTGGGTTTATGCTAGAAAATAATGGAAAAGGAAACTTCACAGATATCACGAAAAAAATTGCTCCAGCACTCCAGGGAATCGGTATGGTAACCGATGCTGTGTTCGCCGATATCGATAAAGATGGCAACGAAGACCTGCTTGTTGTTGGAGAATTCATGGGCATTGAAATTTTCATAAATGACCATGGCTATTTCACCCATAAGAAAGATAATCAACTTAGCCAGACCAAAGGTTGGTGGAACACTATTGAAAAAGCCGATTTAGATGGTGATGGCGACTTAGATTTCATAGTAGGCAATCTTGGCTTAAATAGTCGATTCAAGGCTTCAGAAAATCGCCCCGTGTCCTTATTTTCAAAAGATTTTGATGGGAATGGCTTTATCGATCCTGTATTGGCTTTTAGGGCCGATGACGGTAAAGATTACCCATATGCTCTTCGGCATGATTTGACGGCACAGATTAAGGTTCTTACAAAAAAATTTCCTGATTATGAATCTTTTAAAAATGCCGATATCACTGAAATTTTTGGTCAAGAAGAGCTCAAAGATGTAAATATTTTAGAAGCAAATAACTTTTCTTCTATAATTTTAATAAATGAAGGAAACTCAAACTTCTCCATCAAAGAATTACCGATAGAAGCCCAATACTCCTCCATATATGCTATCGCCTCACATGATTTTGATTCAGATGGTGATTTAGATTTGGTTCTTGGCGGTAACCTTTATGGGGTTAAGCCCGAAATGGGTCGTTATGATGCTAGCTATGGCACTTACTTAGAGAATCTAGGCGATATGAAATTTAAAGCGGTAAAAGATGGTAACGGCTTTCATTTAAATGGTCAGGTACGAGACATTTTTGTTCGTGACCACCAATTGATAGTAGCCCGTAATAGCGATTCTCTCGCCTTTTTTAAATTTTAATAATGAAATTAGCTTTAAGCACAATTTTAGTTTTCATACTTCTTCTGGTCTCCTGCGGTAAAAAAAATGCTACAGAAACACTAGCATCTGAAAATTATTTCAAACAGGTGCACCCAGATAGTAGTGGAATAAATTTCTCGAATGATCTATACTATAGCGACGAACTAAACATAATCGAATACCTATACTATTATAATGGTGGTGGAGTGGCCGTCGGAGATATCAACAACGACGGACTTGAAGACCTCTATTTCACGGCCAATCAAAAACCAGATCGATTTTACCTCAACCAAGGTAATTTAAGGTTTATAGACATTACTGAAGAAGCGGGCCTACAAATTGACTCTACATGGTCTACGGGCGTTACTATGGAAGACATAAATAACGACGGTCTTTTAGATATCTACGTTTCAAAGGTTGGCAAATACAAATCGCTGAACTCACATAACCTACTTTACATCAATAATGGTGATCTTACCTTCACTGAAAAATCGGAAGATTATGGATTGAACTTTTCAGGGTTATCTACGCAAGCTTCCTTTTTTGATTATGACAATGATGGTGATATGGATGTATATCTTATGAATCATTCCGTTCACACCCCTAGAAGCTACGGTAATATTGAACAACGGAGCCAAAAAGATTCCCTATCGGGCGACCGGCTTTATGAGAACCTTTTGAACGAAGGAAAAGACACTTTTAAAGATGTAACGCAAATCTCTGGTATATATAGTAGTGCCCTTGGGTATGGCCTCGCTTTGATTACTTCCGATATTAATAATGATGGTTTAGTTGATATTTATGTCGGTAACGATTTTCACGAAAACGATTACCTGTACCTCAATCAAGGAGATAAGACATTTAAAGAAAGTAGCACTGATTTTCTAGACCATACCACTAGATTTACTATGGGCGTTGATATTGCCGATATGAACGGAGATCAACTGTTTGACATTTTCACTTTGGATATGATGCCTTTCGACCATGAAATTTTTATGAAATCTGGCGGTGAAGACTCTGATAAAGTGAGAAAAATCAAAGAGAATTTTGGGTATGGTGAACAATATGCACGAAACACCTTCCAACTCAATCAAAATAATAACTATTTTACAGACATTGCCCTGCAAACGGAAACCCATGCTACCGATTGGAGCTGGAGCGTGCTGCTACAAGATTATGATAACGATGGTCTAAACGACATTTATATAACCAACGGAATCTACAAAAGACCGAATGACCTCGACTATATCAATTATTTGAGCAATACTGATTTTGCGCAATTCAACTTGAACCAGCAGAAAGAAACCCAGAAAAAGTTGATTGATGAGATGCCGACGGTAAAATTATCGAACGTCTTATTTAAAAACAAAGGTGACCTGAGTTTTGAGCGAATATCTAGCAGTTCAGACTCGGGTCCCTCCTATTCCAACGGGGCCGCATATGCCGATTTAGACAATGATGGTGATTTAGACTTGGTAGTCAACAATATTGACCAGAAGGCTTTTGTGTTGGAAAACACAACTAAGAAGGAAAACCATTTCATTTCATTAGAAATTAATGGCGATGAAAAATTTAGAAATACCACAGGCACCAAGGTTTTTGTCTATACTAAAGACAAGTCTTTCGTCAAAGAACTAACGGTGACCAAAGGTTTTCAATCATCTTCGACGCGTAGACTTCATTTTGGGCTCGGTGAAATTAAAAAAATAGATTCTTTAAAAATTAAATGGCTTGATGGCTACGAGCAGGTTGAAAAAGAAATAACAATTGACCAATTGCACACTCTGACTAGAACTGACAACCTAAAACCGAGTAAAGCTTCGGTCAAAAAAGAAGTAGAACCCTTTACCACCTTCCCTTATATTCACTTAGAAAATAGTTTTCTCGATTACGAAAGAGAACCTTTAATGCCAGAGAAAATATCATCGGAAGGGCCTGCAGTCGTCGAAGCAGATTTCAATGGAGACGGGCTGACCGATTTATTCATAGGAGGGGCAAGATATCAATCTTCGCAACTATATCTGCAACAAAAAAATGGAGAATTCATTAATTCTGTAAATAGCAATTTAGGCAAAGATCCCATTTATGAAGATGTATCGGCCGCTGCATTTGACCTAGAAAATGATGGAGACCTCGACCTTTACGTAATGAGTGGAGGCAATGATAAGTTCGAAGAAGATATTCAACTAGAAGACAGAATTTATGTAAATGATGGTAATGCCAATTTCACGCGTTTAAAAACGAACCTAATCCGCACCAATGGGGGCAGTGTATCGTCTAGTGACTTTAACGGTGATGGCTATGATGATCTTTTCATCGGTAATCGCTCCATTCCCGGTGGTTATGGCCTCTCTCCCTTTAGTTATATGCTTACCAACAATGGTCAAGGTGAGTTCATGATGGCTCAAAAGGGAAGATTAGGTATGGTCACCGACAGTAAATGGGCCGATATCAACAATGATGATTTGCTTGATTTGATTATAGTTGGCGATTGGATGCCGATTACCGTACTTATCAATCAAGGTAATTCTAGTTTTTTGAACAAAACGAGGGACTTCGGTCTTGAAAACACACAAGGTATGTGGAACACCGTATTGGTCGATGATATTGATGGTGATGGTAGGGTAGATATAATAGCAGGTAATGCCGGATTGAATTTTAAGTGGAAGGCTTCGGTAGAGAGACCCGTGAAATTATATTTAGACGATTTCGATGATAATGAGCAACCAGACCCCATTATCTATTACAATTTCTTTGGTGAATATGTGCCGTATGCTTCCAAAGATAAATTAACCGGACAATTGCCTTCATTAAAAAAGAAATTGCTCAGTTACACCGACTTTTCGAAAACAAAGAACATAGAAGACCTTACGGGGAAAAAAGAAAGTGAAATTCTGGAAATAAAAAAGATATCGGAACTGAGGTCGATGGTCTACTGGAACAAAGAAGAGGGGTTTAAAGGCACTGCCCTTCCACAAGAAGCACAAATGAGCAGTATTGAAGATTTCTATAAAAATGACAGCACTATATACTACGTCGGTAACTATTTAGGTTATGCCAATGAATTGGGTCGGAGCACAGCGAATTCAGGTGGTGTTTTAACCATCAATAACGGAGAACTTGAATCATCTGGAAATCTACCCATACCAAAAGGATTAGACAGTCGTAGAATAGTTCGGTTGAATGGCAACAAATACCTGGTAATCTCTAACAACGATAAAGCTTATATCGTCCAGCCAGATTAAAGAATGGTTTAAGGCAATTTCACGTTTAACTTCGTTAATCCAAACAAAGTAAAATCCTCATTTTTTTGAGCGATAATTGAGTAATGAAATGGTATAATACGCGTATACAGCTTTAATCGCGCAAATTTGCCCCATAAATGCTTCATCATTTACACTAAATAACACATCTCTTACTTGTAACAAAGAGCCTAAAACGATATCTTACCACCTCCAAATTTTTGAACCATGTATTCTATAGGATATGATATTGGCAGTTCTTCAATAAAGGCTGCATTAATTGAAACTTCAACAGGTAAAAGTATTTCGGTAGTTAACGAACCTCCTGTTGAAATGGGTATGATAGCCCATGAAAACGGATGGGCAGAACAGCACCCGAATGACTGGTGGAAATACGTTTGTACCGCTACAAAAAGACTCATAAATGAGAATGCAATCGATGCCTCTGACATAACGGGGGTAGGTATATCATATCAAATGCATGGCCTCGTGGTTGTCGACAACAATGGTGAGCCATTGCGCAACTCTATTATTTGGTGCGACAGCAGGGCGGTTTCAATTGGGCAAAAAGCCTTTGACGATTTAGGCAATGAAAAATGTTCGCAACACTTATTGAATTCTCCGGCGAATTTTACGGCTTCAAAATTAAAATGGGTTAAGGAAAACGAACCGGAAACCTATGACAAGATTTATAAATTTATGCTTCCCGGTGATTATATCGCCTATAAATTAAGCGGAGATATTCGCTCGACCATTTCCGGACTTTCAGAAGGTATTTTTTGGGATTTTAAAAGCAATTCGATTGCCGATTGGTTTTTAAAACACTATGGTATTGAAGAAAATCTTATTCCCGAGCTGGTCGGCACTTTTTCTGAACAAGGAAAAGTTTCTACCGAAGGGGCATCAGAATCAGGCTTATACGAAGGAACGTCGATATTATACAGAGCTGGTGATCAACCGAACAACGCCCTGTCGTTAAATGTATTCAACCCAGGGGAAGTTGCGGCTACTGGGGGTACTTCTGGCGTTATGTACGCTATAACCGATAGTCTTTCCGTAAAAGAGAGTGCTCGCGTCAACAATTTCGCTCACGTTAACTATACGACCGAAAACACCCGAATCGGTAAAATGGCCTGTATAAATGGTGCGGGAATTATGTATCGGTGGCTAATGAACAATCTTAATGTTTCTTCATATGAAGAGATGAACGAACTTGCCGCTGGTGTACCCATCGGTTCTGATGGGGTGACCATACATCCATTTGGTAATGGGGCCGAACGTGTATTGAACAATAGAACTTTAGGTACTAAAATGGCCAATATCAACCTGAATAACCATAATAAAGCCCATTTATGCAGGGCTGCTTTGGAAGGTATTGCCTTTTCTTTTGTGTACGGAATGGAAATCATGAAATCTGACGGAATCGTTCCTCAGGTCATACGTGCCGGTAATGACAATCTGTTCAGATCTGATATTTTCTCCAATACAATTTCGACACTTATTGGTCAAGAAATAGAAATCTATAACACCACTGGGGCTATAGGTGCCGCAAGGGCATGTGAACTGCACAAAGGAGATTTTGAGACTTTTGGCAAGCGAATTATAGATAACGATTTCGTGATGAAATTTAGGCCTTCCGCAGAAAAAGAGGCGTACCAGAAGGCATATCAAAAATGGAAAAACGAACTTGAAAATATGCTGCGAACGAACTAGGTTCTTACATAAGAATTATGCAGTACAACTATTAAAAATAACTTAACTCTAATTAAAAACTTAAACACGTAAATTTTATAAACAATGGCATTAATAGGAGATAAAGAATATTTTAAAGGAGTCGGAGAGATCAAATTTGAAGGTAAAGATTCCGATAATCCATTAGCGTTTAAATGGTACAACCCAGAACAGGTAGTTGCCGGTAAAACGATGAAAGAGCATTTTAAATTCGCTATTGCCTATTGGCATACATTCTGTGGTCAAGGTGCCGATCCATTTGGCCCGGGCACTCAAAACTTTCCTTGGGATGCACCTAGCGATGCAGTAGAAGCGGCTAAAGCCAAAGCTGATGCAGCCTTTGAATTCATCACTAAAATGGGTGTTGACTACTTCTGTTTTCATGATTTTGATTTGATTCAAGAAGCGGATACATTCGCCGAATCAGAAAAAAGATTGTCAACTATTGTCGACTATATCAAAGGCAAACAAGCCGACTCAGGAGTGAAACTTTTGTGGGGTACCGCGAACTGCTTTTCAAATCCGAGATATATGAACGGGGCATCGACAAATCCTGATTTCAATGTTTTAGCTAGAGCTGGAGGCCAAATTAAATTGGCTTTGGATGCCACTATGGAACTTAACGGTGAAAACTATGTTTTCTGGGGAGGTCGAGAAGGTTATATGTCGCTTTTAAACACCGACATCAAAAGAGAACTAGATCATATGGGTAAATTCTTGGGTATGGCCCGAGATTATGCCAGAAGTCAAGGTTTCAAAGGAAATTTCTTCATTGAACCCAAGCCGATGGAGCCTATGAAACATCAATACGATTTTGATTCGGCGACCGTTGTAGGCTTTTTACATCAATACGGGCTACAAGATGATTTCAAACTAAACCTTGAATTCAACCACGCCACATTAGCTAGTCACACCATGCAACATGAGATGGAAGTCGCAGCTGCCCATGGCATGTTGGGAAGCTTAGATGCCAACCGCGGAGATTATCAAAATGGTTGGGATACGGATCAATTTCCGAACAACATTACCGAGGTTACCGAGGCGATGTTAACCTTCTTGAAAGCTGGTGGGCTACAAGGCGGAGGTATCAATTTTGATGCTAAAATCAGAAGAAACTCTACGGATATGGATGATGTATTCCACGCACATATTGGCGGTATGGACATCTTTGCCAGAGCTTTGGTAACCGCCGATAAAATCATTACTTCCTCACCTTATGAAGAAATGAGAACCAAAAGATACGGTTCTTTTGACTCAGGAAAAGGAAAAGATTTTGAAAACGGAAAACTAGACTTCAAAGACCTTTACGATATCGCCAATGAAAATGGGGAGCTTGATCTACAAAGTGGAAAGCAAGAGCTGTTCGAGAACATCATCAGCCAACATATCTAGAAGGCTGTAGTATTAGAATTAAAAAATCCTGTTGTCTCACGACAACAGGATTTTTTTTGTTTTATATCTAGCTTACTTACTTGGCAAAGTAAATATAAATACCGATTACAATAATACAAATAACCCCTCCCACCTGCTTTACATACTTATAAGGCTCAATGGAAACCTGCTGCGTATACTCGAGTTCAAAAGGTTCTTTTCTTGGAAGAATTTTCCCGATTATTAACATAATTATCATATTGGCCGCAAAGAGAATAGCCATTACGTGTAAATAATGAGGGTAGGCATCTGCCTCTATCAAAGTTAATGCATTCGCATCGGTTACCCCTGTAGCCTTTGCTGCCTCAACCGCACTTTCACGAAGCCTAGGGCCTACGAAGAACTCGCTGATGATATAGAGCACAGATCCAGAAACAATACCAATTTTAGCGGCTATCGCAGGTACTCTTTTGGTCAAATATCCTACTGCGATAATGGTAAAGATCGGTATGCTATAAATACCGTTAATTTTCTGTAGGTAATTGAACAAGCTACCCGCATCGGCAATCAAAGGCGCAATGAACATGGCGGCCAAAGCCAAGCACACTCCAAATATTTTTCCGTATTTAACTACGGTAATTTCCGAGGCTTCCTTATTTATATGCTGTTTATAGATATCAATACCAAAAAGGGTTACCGAACTGTTCAGTACACTGTTAAATGAACTCAAAATAGCGCCGAACAGTACCGCGGCAAAAAAGCCGACCAATGTTTTAGGCAGTACCGCTCTTACCAATTCGGGGTAGGCCAAATCACTTGAAGCTAATCCTCCGTCAAAATAGTGATAGGCAATCATACCGGGCAATACCAAAATCAATGGACCTAAAATCTTTAAAAACGACGCCAACAAAAGACCTTTTTGTCCTTCAGCTAAGTTTTTAGCACCCAAAGCACGTTGTATAATTTGTTGGTTCGTGCCCCAATAGAAAAGTTGCACCAGCATCATACCTGTAAAAATGGTCGAAAAAGGTACCTCTTGGCCGGGCTCACCAGTTGAATCAAATCGCTCAGGGTTTGCATCGACCAGAACATCCAAACCATTAAGAATACTTCCGTCACCGATAGCCATTAAACCAAATACGGGAATTAATATACCTCCTATAATAAGCCCTACTGCATTTATACTATCGGAAACCGCTACTGCTTTCAATCCTCCGAAAACTGCATAAATCGAACCTATAATACCTATGCCCCAAATACAGATAACCAGAGCTGCCTGGTCAGAAACACCGAGAAGCGTGGGAATATCGAACATACCACTGATGGCCACCGAACCGGAATAAAGGATTACCGGCAAGAGCACAACCACATAACCTGTTAAAAAGAGTATCGACGTGATAGTTTTAGTTGTCACATCGAACCGCGTCGCCAAGAACTGAGGTACGGTAGTCAGGCCACCCTTTAAATATCTTGGCAATAAAAATATAGCCGTTACCACCATTGCAATAGCCGCTAATGTTTCCCAAGCCATTACGGAGAGCCCGTCTTTATATGCACTACCATTAAGCCCTACGATTTGTTCGGTAGAAAGGTTGGTCAATAACAATGAACCTGCAATTACACCTGCCGTTAAGCTTCTTCCTCCTAAAAAATAACCATCAGATGATTGTTCATCTGTCGTGCGAGTCGCAAAATAGGCTATCACAGCTACCAAAATCGTAAAACCTAAAAAAGAAATAATTCCAATCATGTAAATGGCTCGGTTTGATTATAAGGGGTAAATATATCGGATAATTTAATAACAATTCAATAATCAACCCATAAACTGTCAATTCTTGAATACACGTTTATCTCGACTTAACTTTAGAATGTTATATTGGAATACACTAGTTTACATAAGTAGTACTGCGTGCAATAATGCATCTAAACACCCTTACTGTGGCTATAAAATTTTCTTAGGTGTTCATCGCTTTAAATTGCAAGAATCTATTCTTATATTCACCTCTTTACAGAACTTTAAAATAATGTAATTTTGAATATTCTTTTGCAAGAATATTTACTTGTTCAGCTCTTATCTAGACAGGTAAATTTGCATCAAATAATAAGTATAGAATGTTATTCATAAGTATAATGAAGAAGATTTCTCTTTTAGTGCTATTACTCATAAGCTTGGCGGCGTGCAAAACAGAACAAAAAAGCCTTGAACCTATTGAAGTTACTGCAGAAGATTTACATGCATCGGTCGATAAGGTAACCGAAATTATGATCCATGATATTTTCTCACCGCCTGTGGCGAGTCGAATTTTCGCTTACCCTAATATTGCCGCTTATGAAATCGTCGCGCTTTACAATGAAGAATATCAATCTTTGGCAGGGCAAGTAAGAGACTTGAAACCAATACCTAAACCGGATACTACATCAACAGTAAATTATGAGATGGCCGCTTTAGTGGCCCATATGGAGCTGAGCAAGAGATTGATTTTTTCTGAAGATCGCATGGAAGCTCTGCGTGACAGTCTTTACGGAGAATGGCAAAACAAAAACACAGACGTTTTTACAAGCTCAAAAGAATATGGTTTAATGGTAGCCGATCACATCGGCGAGTGGATGTCTAAAGATAATTATGCTCAAACCCGTACAATGCCGAAGTTTACCGTAGATGCCGATAATCCGGGTCGCTGGCAACCTACCCCACCTGCATATATGGACGGGATTGAACCCCATTGGAACAAAATACGACCATTTGTTATCGATTCGGCCGCACAATTTAAGCCTACACCCCCACCCGCCTTTTCAATGGAAAAATCATCCGATTTTTATAAGGAGCTGAAAGAGGTCTATGATATTGGAAAGAAAATAGAAGAAGATGGTGACGAGTCAGAAGAAATTCAAATTGCCAAGTTTTGGGACTGCAACCCTTATGTATCGGTAACGAGAGGCCATCTCATGTTCGCAACCAAAAAGATTACACCTGGGGCCCATTGGATCGGCATAACCAAAATAGCGGCAAGAAAAACGGAAAGCGATTTCAAAAAAACTCTCTTTGCCTACACTAAAACCTCTATGGCCATTGCTGACGGGTTTATTAGCTGTTGGGATGAAAAGTACCGAAGTAACCTTATTAGACCAGAAACACTTATCAATCAACATATAGACGACGACTGGAAACCTGTTCTTCAAACTCCACCATTTCCGGAATACACAAGTGGACATTCCGTTGTATCGGGTGCAGCATCCACAGCACTGACCAATATTTTCGGCGACAATTTCAGTTTTGATGATGATACCGAAGTGGCTTATGGCCTACCCATTAGAAGTTTCAAATCATTCAATGAAGCGGCAGACGAAGCCGCGATAAGTAGAATGTATGGTGGTATTCATTACCGCGTTGCGATAGAAGTCGGTCTAGAACAAGGTCGTAACCTAGGAAAATTCTTCATTGAGAATCTTAAAATGAAAACCGACCAGAGAGTAGCGAGTAATGTAAAATAAGTAATTCTCACCTGCGCTATAAGGTAAAAGTAATTTGCGCATATGATTGTATTCTATCAAAACATGAAAATTCAACTCTATTGAAAAATCTGTCCTTTATATTTCTATCATCTTTTCTTCTCTACAGCTGTGCCAATCATGGGCAATTGAACTATATCACAAAACTGCCGAGCGTACTTGAAGAAAACTCGGGTATGGCATATTATAAAGATAATTCGGCATGGTTTGTCGCCGATAGCGGAAATGCAGACCATATATACAAAGTTGATTTCAAAGGAAATTTAGAGAAAGAGTTTGAGGTCAAAAATGCTAAAAACAAAGATTGGGAAGAGTTAACCACTGATAAAGAAGGAAATTTGTATATAGGTGATTTTGGAAACAATCTCAATAATCGAAAAGACTTGACCATCTATATATTGCCTAACCCTGAAGAGGAGAAAGGCGATAAAATAGATGCCAAAAAAATAAAATTCAGTTACCCTGAACAAAAAGATTTTCCTGCCAAGAAAAAAGACAGAATGTTCGATGCAGAAGCCTTTTTTCACTTGAACGATTATCTCTATATTTTCACCAAAAACCGTACGGAACCATTTTCTGGAGAAACATCACTCTATAAAATACCTGCCAAAAAAGGAAATTACAAAGCTGAATTTGTCCGCAATTTTAATCTATGCGCTGATTGGAACACTTGTAGAGTAACTTCTGCCGATATATCAAGTGACGGCAAGACCCTTGTTTTATTAGGTTATGGCAAGCTCTATATTTTTACCGATTTCAAATCGGATAATTTTTTCGATGGAAATCGAAAAGAACTAGACTTAGGGGTTCGTACCCAACTGGAGTCGGTTTGTTTTTCAGGGCCAAATAACCTTCTACTCTCCGATGAGGAAAAGAAAGATGGGGGTGGCAACCTCTATTCTTTCGAACTGAAATAGGGAGTTCTGAACTTAAAAACCGAAACCTACGCCAAACGAAAATCGTGGGCCGTCTACACTATAAAATAGTGCAGCGCGCGCTGTAACGATATCGGCACCGTTTAAAAAGAAGCCTCCGCCGTAGGAGGTGTGCCAATTATCTGAATCCATCTCAGGTATCCATACCCGGCCGTAATCAAAGCCACCGTATAAACCCAAGGTCACGGGCAGCAGTTCAGTTTTAATACGTCGCAAGCTATATCTAACATCAGTATTTTGATAATATGACTTTTTACCGGTAAAACGCTGATTTCTGAAACCCCGAAGACCGTCGAGCCCACCGATACTGGCAGCTTGATAAAACTCATAACCATCGCCAATATTGAATTGCGCTTTCCATTTTGAGGCTAAGACCAGCCTCCCGCTAGGTATTAATTTATAGTCGAACGATATGGAAGGAACAATATATCCGTAGCCTGTTTCCTCGGTTAAATTATTTTTATACCCCACCTTAAGTGAAGTCGCCATGCCCATCGTAGGAAAAGCATCATTATCTACATTTGCATAAGAATACTCGGCATCTAGGCCCACAAAAGACTTTCTATTATCTTCACCATTTTGCACATAAAAGGTATTAATAAAACGATCTTCGGTCTCTTCAACATTAATTGATTCATAGGAAATAGCGGTCTGCAGCTTAGCGCCTAACTTACTCCGCCAGACCAGTGATGGGGCTATTTCAAATGTCTGCAATTTTACCCTATTGTAGTCAAGGTCAAGGTCATCATCTTTATTTACCGTTTCGTTGCCGAAACCAAAGAAGTTAATGCTGTAATTCGGACTAGTAAACCGTGTGGAAATATCGAAATTCCAGTTTTCAAAAATTTCCGCAAATTCACCTGAATAACCTACTTCGAATCCACTTGTGGCAAAATAAAAAGAAGCATCTAATGTATGTTTTTGTGTAAACGGGTTTTGCCTAAAACCATTATAGGTATAGGTGTCGTTGAAACCAATTTTTACCCCATCATCAGGATTAAATCCAATGGTCGGTATAATCTGATTGACCGAATTACGAATCTTCAATGGCAAATATGTATTGACAAAATAGTCATCGGTCAATTTCACTTTGGCATTCTTGGTTTCCGTAAGGGTATTTTCTTTTGACTTGAAATCGTAAATAGCAATTTTGCCCCCTTGCTTCAATTCATATATATCATTATTCTGACCGCCGATAAGTCTTACCTTAATACCACTCGCCCGTGAACCGTTCACCTCAAATCGGTCATCATCATCTAGACCATAGACCCATATTTCTTTAGCGACCTTGTCATTAAAAGTTTTCTGAAAGAACATTTTTTTCTTTTCCCCTTTCAGATTACGGTAGACCTTGACCTGCGTCTCGTTTTTATTTAAAATATTGATTTCGAACCAGTCATCTTTATCTGTGCCCACCACGACTGCGTACTTATTCAAAACTTGATAATATTCTTCGGCTGTTTCTTCGATATTCGACAACCTTGATTTCAAGATATTCTTGATTTCATCTACGGTTTCATCCCGAACTTCTTTCGGGAATGACTGAAACGATTTATCTAAAGCTTCATCAGATAAATTATCTCGTAGAAAACGAGCTTGTGTCAACCATTGCTCTAAGGTAGTTTCAGGAAGTACAGCCACGTCAAGCACATAGGTTTTTGGCGAAGAATTAAACCCTTTTACGTTTCGGATCTCATCGTTAAAACCTTCCATCAAACTTAGCGCAGGAACGATACGCGTCGCAAGGTTCATAAAAAAACCATCACCATGTTTAGAATAGACCATGTCTCTATCTCTAGGAACAGGCCTGTATAGTATCTTACCATTTTCAGCATCTTTGAACTTGGCCCATCGCCATTGATCCACGTGTCGATCCCAATCACCGATTACCATATCAAAAAGTCGAGCTCTTAAATACAGCTCTGAATCAACCTCATATTTTTCATCATCCCTCAAATCTTCGAGCATGCTATCGGTACTTTTCAACTCATCGGAATACCCAAAACTAGCCAAATTGCCATGACCGTCACCGGCATGTTCCTCTATCATATAAAGTTCGTCTCCAAAACTTTCATTAAAATCTTTTAAAGCGGGCTGTTTGGGTATGTAATAAAGTACCGGGTTGGTATGGTACAACCCTACAGCATCAGATAATGCAGCTGTAGTGAAGGGAGCGTAAGGATGAGATCCTGTATAAAAATCAAGTAAAAAGTTCTCGGTATAGGTGTTTTCGAACTCCCCCATCACATATTGCTCTTGAAAGGCCATAGCCTGCAGATATAATTCGGCATCTTTTCTAAGGGCACGCATTACATATTCTTTACCGCTCTTATGTCTTAGGCGTAATGATTTCGATTGGTGACCGCCACCTTTGTGAACGGGTTCAAGGCCACCCATTAACGTATCTAAATTGACCGTCGGCGCAGTTACTTTTTTTGCATAATATTTTCGGTAACGTTCACCCCATAAAAATTTGAAAAATGAACTTCTTTCAATTTCATCTTCTGTATAAACCGAAGCCTTTACCGTTTCCGGAAACTTGTCAGGGTATTTTTCTTCGAAAATTTTACGGTCGGGCGGCAAAACTTGGGTACTGAACAAGAACTCTTCACTTTCTTGCGCTCCCGTACCATAGAAATCAACTTTTGAAGAACCGTCTTTATATACTTCTAAAACTGCATAACCTCTTCGACCTGTTGAAAATAAACTACCGTTTAACAGTCGGGTCGCTCCTTTCTTAGCACCAGAACCACTCACAATTTGCGGGGTATTCTCTTCGACAATGTATTGCAAAGTATGCTCATGCCCTGAAGCTAAAATGACTTTTTGAGAATATTGGGCCAATGTCAGCAACCGTTTTTTCAACTCATTGTAACGCTTATTGCCCATATCTTCGGTAGAAGCCCCTGAAGTACGTCGCAAAACATTGATAAAACTGCCCAATAAGGGTAACGGACCTATTTTACCTTTCGGATACAGGTTTCTTTTAAAAGTATATTGCCCGCCATGAGGCCCATAGCTGAACATAGGATGGTGCATAGCAATAATGGTCGTTTTTTGACGGTTATCTTTAATCTCATCTTCCAATTCTAACCAAAAGCCATCTCTGCTTTTAATATCACATTTATCGTTTATATCGGGTCGCTTATCCCAATTGGTCAAATACCATTCTGTATCAATCGCAATAATGGTCACTTTGTCGTTAACTTCGATAGTTTCTATCGGGCAGCCATCTTCAGGAAAAAATACATCTTTGCTATCAAGGGCCTTCTGAATATATTTTTGCTCTCTTTTCAGACCCACCAAGCCTTCGGTGTACCAGTCATGGTTACCAGGAATGAACAGGGGCTTACCCTTAAAGTTTTTCAAAGTTTTTAATTGGGCGTCTAGGTCATTTTTAGCCTTTAAGTAAGCGGCAGTAGAATCTTTAGGGTCTGGCAAACCCGCAGGGTATATGTTATCTCCTAAAAAAAGCGCGGTACTGTTTTCGTCAGCTTGATCCAAGCGCTTTTTAAAAATTTTAAGCGCTTTGTTCATATCGTTCATAGGCGACAGACCTGCATCGCCGATTAAATAAAAGGTATGTGATACCTCTCTGTTCGGCTTAAAATTAGAACCATCACCATCTTTATATTTTGTTTTATAAGTAGCACAAGCTGTAAATAATAGGGCGGCGAGTGCAATAAGCGCAAAATGTTTGGGCATTGGAATACTATTGATTCTTAATTATTTGTACTTTGGGCGCAAAACCTTTTTTATGTCCGACTTACTTTCGAAAGCCGAAAATTTTTCGACCGATTTACTGGTCAACAAATTGGATAGCAATTATTTGTACCACAATTTGAGACACACCCAAAGGGTTGTCAAAAGTAGTAAAGAATTGTTGCAATACTATAACTTGAACGATTCTGATAGTAACGCGATTATTTTAGCTGCTTGGCTTCATGATATCGGTTATACCCAAGGTTCGGATAATCATGAAAGCACTAGTTGTGATATAGCCAAGAAATTTCTAACTGAACAGGGTTGCGATTCTACCTTAATCGATGAGGTATGCAGACTTATCATGGCCACCAAGCGAGGGCACGAGCCCCAGAACCTGATGGAAGAAATAATAAGAGATGCCGATTCTTCACATCTAGGTCAGACAAGTTATGCTGATACCTCTGAAATGTTACGAGAAGAATTATCACTTTTGGGTATTGCCAGTATTACTACTAAAGAGTGGCGAAAGGCAAATATTAAAATGTTTCAAACGGAACATAGATTCTATACCGACTATGCGAAAGAACACTGGCAAGAAGGTAAGGATGATAACTTAAAAAAACTGGTCAAAAAACTTAAAAAAGACAATAAGACCAGAAAGAAAGAAGAATTAAAAGTAAAATTAAAGAATCAGAGCCCGGAGCGGGGCATTCAGACCATGTATCGCGTATCGATGCGAAATCACCTGAAATTAAGTGATATTGCAGATACTAAAGCGAATATTCTATTGTCGGTAAATGCTATTATCATATCTCTATTATTAACCAATCTTATTCCGAAACTAGATAATCCGTCAAACGACTATCTAATTTACCCCACGGGTATTTTTGTGCTTTTCAGTATCGCCTCGATGATTATGTCAGTTTTGGCCACAAGGCCTAATGTGACCAGTGGTGAATTTGACAGACAAGATGTCGAGAACAAAAAGGTCAATCTACTGTTCTTCGGAAATTTTCATAAAATGAAGCTGCAAGACTACGAATGGGCCATGCAAGAACTGATAAAAGACCAGAACTATGTTTATAACACCCTAACCAAAGACCTTTATTTTCTTGGTGTGGTTTTAGATAAAAAATATAAACTTTTAAGGTGGACGTATACTATATTCATGATAGGAATCATTCTGTCTACAATAGCTTTCTTCGTCGCCTTGAAATTTTACGGCCCAGAGCGTATTATTGAGTTACCAACTTGATAAACACAATGTGAAGCATAAAAAAAATCCTGCAAAAGCAGGATTTTTTTATTATAAATTGAATCTGTTCGTCTTATAAGACTGCATCGATTGCATCGGTGTAAACCTTTTTAGGAGAAACACCAACTTGTCGATTTACGATTTCACCACCTTTAAAAACCAAAACGGTAGGTATGTTACGTACACCGTATTTGGCTGCAAACTCTTGGTTAGCATCAACGTCTACTTTACCGACTACGGCTTTACCTTCGTATTCGTTGCTTACTTCTTCTATAATCGGACCAACCATTCTACAAGGGCCACACCATGCCGCCCAAAAATCAACTACTACTGGTTTATCACTTTTTAAGACTACTTCATCAAATGTTGCGTCTGTTATTTCTAATGCCATGTTATTTAATTTATTAGATTATGCAAATTTAGTCAAATAATGTTCGCTTTTCTTACGTAAAAAGAATCTATTTTAGCTATAACGCTATCATAAGAATTTATTCTTTAGGCAGCACCATAGTTTCTTCTGTTTTAACGAACTAATTCAGTTTGTAGTGTATTTGTTGCTCCTCTAAGGTAGCTAAAAGTTCACTTGAAATCTGCACTTTTTGCTTTCTACTCGATAAGTTCACCTTAATTTCCTGCTCCATTTCATAGATTATAAAATTTAATGGATGACTACCTTGATGAGACACCAACGTATCTTTCAATTGATGAACGCCCTCTTCCTTTAAGTCATCAATATTCAATTTTATAGTCAACTTTTTTGCATAAGTCTCCATTACTTCTTGTAAAAGCATAAAACTGTTGAACTGCATTCTCGGCTCACCTTTTTTACCAGTATCTCGATTTACCCAGCCGTCTCGCACAAATAACTTGACGTAGGCAAACGAGTTGATCATTAAAAAATGACGAAATTTCAGATACTCCTCCCCAAAAATTCGAAACTCGAAAGAGTCTGAATAATCTTCCATTGTAAAGACCGCCCAACCTTTTCCGTTTTTAGAGGTACGGTGTTGCACATCGGTAATTACCCCGGCAAAAGAAAGTTCACGATTCACATAATTGGGCAAATCATTGGCACATGATACACTGGCGTTACAAAAAGCACTTATTTCCTTTTTAAAATCGTCAAGAGGATGACCCGAAATATAGATACCCACCACTTCTTTTTCACGTCGAAGTTTTTCCATGGTGCCCCAGTCTTCACACGGGGGCACTTCCGGTTCTGGAATTTGTACCTCGCTTGCATCACCAAAAAGACTTACCTGTGACGAGTTTTCATTCTCTTGAAACTTGGCTCCATATTTTATCACTTTTTCCAGAAAGGTTATTCCATCGCCTTCATCATGAAAATATTGCGCCCGGTGCGTACCTCCGAACGAATCGAAACCTCCGGCTACTGCCAAATTCTCAAAGGCCTTTTTATTAGCGGCCCTCAAATCGATTCGTTTGGCCATATCGAATACCGATTTAAAGTGCCCTTCTTCCTTACGGTTCGCTACGATAGTTTCAACAGCTCCCCTGCCCACACCTTTGATTGCACCCATACCAAATCGAACGGCCCCATCTTTGTTGACGGCAAATTTGTAATATGATTCGTTAACATCGGGCCCAAGTACTTCGAGCCCCATTCGTTTACACTCTTCCATAAAGAAGGTGACCTGCTTAATATCGTTCATGTTGTTACTCAAAACCGCAGCCATATATTCAGCAGGGTAATGCGCTTTTAAATATGCCGTTTGATAAGCGATATAGGCATAACAGGTAGAGTGACTTTTATTAAAGGCATAAGACGCGAATGCTTCCCAATCTTTCCATATTTTCTCAAGAACTTCACGTGGGTGGCCTTTCTTCTCTCCCCCGTCAAGAAACTTAGGTTTGAGCTTTTCCAACAGGGCAAATATCTTTTTACCCATTGCCTTACGTAGCATATCGGCTTCACCTTTTGAAAAACCTGCCAATTTTTGTGAGAGCAACATCACCTGCTCTTGATAAACCGTTATACCATAGGTTTCTTGCAGATACTCTTCCATATCCGGCAGGTCATAGCTTATCTCTTCATCCCCATGTTTACGTGCAATAAAGCTGGGAATATACTCCATCGGCCCTGGGCGGTACAAAGCGTTCATGGCAATGAGGTCGTCGAAAACCGTTGGTTTCAAGTCTTTCATATGCTTCTGCATACCGGGCGATTCATATTGAAATATACCTACGGTATCTCCCTTTTGGAATAGCTCATAGGTCATCTCATCATCCAACGGAAAATCATCGGGCACCAAATCGATACCATGCTTGGCCTTTACGATTTTTACGGTGTCTTTAATAAGGGTCAATGTTTTCAGACCCAAGAAATCCATCTTTAATAAGCCTGCACTTTCTACCACCGAGTTATCGAACTGAGTGACGTATAAATCGGAATCTTTCGCCGTAGACACCGGTACGAACTTGGTGATATCATCGGGCGTAATTATCACCCCACAAGCATGTATTCCGGTATTTCTCACCGACCCTTCTAGAACACGGGCCATTTTTAAGGTCTGCCCTTCTAAGTCATCTCCCTCCGCTATATTTAATAACTCATTGATTTTTTCAAGATCATCTGAACGAAATTTCTTTTTTAAATCAGCTTCGGAGACGCCAAAGATTTTGCCTAGCTTAGACATATTTGGTATCAACTTGGCAATACGGTCGGCATCACCCAACGGCAGATCGAGCACCCTTGCGGTATCACGAATAGATGATTTGGCGGCCATCGTGCCATAGGTAATAATTTGTGCCACCTGATTCGACCCATATTTATCGATAACATAATCCATCACCCTACCTCGGCCTTCATCATCAAAATCAATATCGATATCGGGCATCGACACCCTATCTGGGTTCAAGAACCGCTCAAAAAGCAAATCGTATTTCAGGGGGTCGATATTCGTAATCGTCAGACAGTACGCTACCACCGATCCTGCAGCCGAACCCCGACCAGGCCCCACGGAAACATCCATATTTCGAGCCTCACGAATAAAATCTTCAACAATCAAGAAATAACCGGGGTACCCTGAATTCTTGATAATCATAAGTTCGAAATCTAGACGCTCTTCAATTTCTTTGGTAATCTTGCCGTAACGTTTTTTTGCACCCTCATAGGTAATGTGCCGCAAATAGGCATTTTCACCCCTTACGCCCCCATCTAACTCATCTTCTGGGTCTTTGAACTCATCGGGTATACCGAACTTGGGTAACAGTACGTCACGTGCCAACTCAAAAGGTTCTATTTTATCTACGACCTCTTGAATGTTCAAAATCGCATCGGGCATATCTTTAAAGAGTTCTTTCATCTCATCTTGAGACTTAAAGTAATACTCTTGGTTAGGCAGACCATATCTATACCCCCGACCTCGCCCGATCGGCGTAGCCTGCTTCTCACCATCTTTTACACAAAGAAGAATATCATGTGCCTCGGCATCTTCTTTGGCGCAATAATAAGTGTTGTTCGTAGCTACGATTTTCACATTATGCTTATCGGCAAATTGAAGCAAAACTTGATTCACACGGTCTTCATCTTCTTGACCATGCCGCATAAGTTCTATATACAGGTCATCGCCGAACAACTGTTTCCACCAAATCAGGGCTTCTTCCGCTTGGTTTTCACCAACATTCAATATTTTACCGGGTACTTCGCCATAAAGGTTGCCCGTTAGTACGATAACGTCTTCCTTATATTGTTCGATTACACTCTTATCGATTCGGGGCACATAGTAAAACCCGTCGGTATAGGCTATCGAAGACATTTTTGCCAAATTGTGATACCCCTTTTTGTTCTTCGCCAACATAACTATTTGATAGCCATAGTCTTTGACACTTTTATTGGTATGGTCTTCACAAACAAAAAATTCACACCCCACTATCGGCGTTATTTCTTTTTCGGCAGCAGGTTCACCTTTTTCTTCCGCTTCTTTATTTCTTTCTCGCACACCCTTGTTGTGCCCTCCAACTTCCTTTACAAAATGAAAAGCGCCCATCATGTTGGCATGATCGGTCAGGGCAACTGCCGACATATTGGTGTCGGCAGTCGATTTTACCAAACTTTTTATATTGATGGTAGATTGCAACACCGAAAACTGAGAGTGGTTATGTAAATGCACGAACTGAGCATCTTCAAGAGTCTTGATATTCTCTCTGATTTCCTCTTGAGAAACACCGCCTGTATCTTTTTCCCAAAGCGCATCGGCAATTTTTTTCGATGCCTTTTTAAGGTTGATGTGTTTTAATCCAATAAGCTGAATTTCCTGAGGATTCTGCTCTGAAAAATTACGGAAGTAATCAGGGCCGACATCAAGTTTTTCAGCCGTATACTGTTTTCTTCGGATGAGTTCTAAAAAACAACGGGTGGTGGCCTCTACATCGGCTGTTGCGTTATGGGCCTCAGAAAAGGGCTCACCGAACAGGTATTCATGCAGTTCCGTTAAAGTAGGAAGCTTGAACTTGCCGCCCCTACCTCCAGCAATTTGGCATAACATAGCCGTTTCTTCGGTACAGGTATCTAAAACAGGAAGTTCTTGGAGGGGATTTTCAACGGACATACGATGATACTCGGCACCCATAATATTCACATCGAAACCGACGTTCTGGCCCACAATAAATTTAGTGCGTGCCATAGCCGCATTGAATTTTCCCAATACCTCACCCAAAGGTATACCCTCTTGCTGAGCTAGTTCGGTAGAAATACCGTGTATCTGCTCGGCATCATACGGAATATTGAACCCATCGGGCTTCACCAAATAGTCTTGATGCTCTAGCAAATTACCCATGTCGTCGTGCAACTGCCAGGCTATCTGAATACAGCGTGGCCAGTTATCCGTATCAGTAATAGGGGCATCCCATCTTTTAGGGAGACCAGTAGTTTCGGTGTCGAATATCAAGTACATGGTGCGGAAGTTTCTAGTTCAAGGTTTCGACAATCATAAAATTCGAAACCAAATAAGAGCCCATAAAATTAGATAAAAGGAGAGGCTTTTTAAAATGGAATTGTGAGTAGTTATTAACTACTTGCCCAACACGAGCTTTTACAAGGCACCCCCGTTATTTTCACTATATTCATACGCTCAAACCAATTGAAAATGACAACTACCAAAGCCGACCGTAAACTCTATTTTTTTGTTTCAATTCTAAGCTGCCTATTCTTCAATACCACACTTTTAAGCCAAGATTCGAAACCCACCAATTTTGTAATCATATTTGCCGATGATCTAGGTTATGGAGACTTGGGCACATTTGGGAACCCGACCATTAAAACACCTAATCTCGACAAAATGGCCCACGAAGGTCAAAAGTGGACGAATTTTTACGCAGGAGCCAGCGTTTGTACCCCAAGTAGAGCCGCAATTTTAACAGGAAGACTGCCTGTGCGTAGCGGAATGGCCAGCAACAAACAACGAGTACTCTTCCCCGATTCTAAATATGGACTTCCCGCCAATGAAATAACCTTGGCCGAACAACTAAAGAAGGTAGGGTATAAGACAGCATGTATCGGAAAATGGCACTTAGGCCACAAAAAACAATACCTACCTACCAATAATGGATTCGATTATTATTTCGGTATTCCCTATTCGAACGATATGGACATGGCTCAAGGCGAAGAATATAAAAACTATTGGGAGCGGAACAATGACAGCATCAAGACCGAGCATTTTAATGTACCACTTTTACGAAATACAGAAATAATAGAACGCCCCGCCGACCAAAATAGCATTACCACCCGCTATTCGAACGAAGCTGTTTCTTATATCAAGAATCATAAAAACAAACCGTTCTTTGTGTATCTGGCCCACAACTTACCCCACGTTCCCCTTTTCGCTTCAAAAGAATTTTTAGGAAAAAGTGAGAGAGGACTTTATGGCGATGTTTTGGAAGAAATTGATAATGGAGTGGGCAAAATTTTAGAAACACTTCAGGAAGAAGGCTTAGCCGAGAACACCATCGTAGTTTTCACTTCGGACAATGGGCCTTGGCTACCTTTCAAACTTAACGGGGGAAGCGCAGGTCTTCTAAAAGCCGGCAAAGGAACCACTTGGGAAGGCGGCATGCGAGAACCTACCTTATTTTGGGGACCGGGCCAAATAAAGCCGGGTACCATTATGGATATAGGCTCCACGATGGACCTATTCACCACCTTTAGCAAAATAGCCGGGGTCGAAATACCGAAAGACCGAGTAATTGACGGGGTAGATTTAAGTGCTACATTATTCAGAAGGGAAAAAAGTCCGAGAAAGAACATGTTCTATTATCGCGGCACGGAAATTTATGCCGTTAGAAGTGAAAACTATAAAGCTCATTTCGTAACCCAAGGTGCCTATGGGCAATTCGGCGAACGTGAAGAGCACAACCCACCTTTATTATACAATCTTAGTGAAGATCCCTCAGAACAATTCAACATAGCAGAAAAACATCCAGAAATATTGGAATCTATTAACGAATTAATCGACCAGCACCGGTCAAAGCTCATCAAAGGAAAAGACCAACTGGCCGACCGTGAATAATATTATTGGCAACCTATTGCAGGTTTCGAGAAATGAATTATATTTGCAGCCCTTTTCAGGGAAACTTAGAATTAATAACAGGGGTCGGGCACCCCACAAATTAATGTGATATGCCAGTAAAAATTAGACTTCAGAGACACGGTAAAAAAGGAAAACCTTTCTATTGGGTAGTTGCTGCCGATATTCGTGCAAAAAGAGATGGTAAATTTCTCGAAAAATTAGGTATTTACAATCCGAATACCAACCCTGCCACGATTGAACTTAACGTAGATAATTCTGTAAAATGGCTTCAGAATGGTGCACAACCAACTGATACCGCTAGAGCTATTCTATCTTATAAAGGTGTTTTACTAAAACATCACTTGTTGGCCGGTCAGCGTAAAGGGGCTCTAACAGAAGAACAAGTTGAAGAAAAATTCAACGCTTGGTTAGAAGAGAAAGAAGGTAAGATTTCTGCGAAAGTTAGTGGTCTTGACCAAGAGAAAGCCAAAATTAAGGCTGAAGCTTTAAAAGCGGAAAAAGAAATCAACGAGAAACGTGCTCAAGAGGCTGCAGAGTTACCTGAAGAAGCCGAAGTTGAAACTGCTGAAGCACCACAACCAGATGCTGAAAATGCCGATACTACTCCAGTTGCTCCGGTAGCTTCTGAAGAAGAAATCAAAGCTGATGATGCTAAAGAAGAAGCGCCTAGCGTTCAAGAAGTAGTTTCTGACGAAGATTTCGAAAAGAAAGACGCAGACAAGCCAAAGCCGGCTGAAGAAGCTTAAATAATTTTAGAAACGAATGCGTAAGGAAGATTGTTTCTACCTCGGTAAAATCGTTTCGAAATATAGCTATAAGGGTGAGGTACTCGTAAAAATCGATACCGACGAGCCCGATTTATACGAAAACATGGAATCAGTTTTTGTCTTGATGAAAGGCAACAATCTGGTTCCATTTTTTATTGATAGATGTCGACTTCACAAATCTAATCTTCTTCGCATCGATTTTGAGGAAGTTAAAGATGAAGCGGCCGCAGACCGCATTATGAGACATGAGCTTTATTTGCCCTTGTCTTTTCTCCCCAAACTAGAAGGAAACAAGTTCTATTTTCATGAGATTATAGGTTTTACCGTTCTAGATTCTGAATTAGGTAACATAGGTACCATTACCGGAGTTAACGACACTACTTCACAAGCTATTTTGGTTATCGAAAATAAGGGCAAAGAAATATTGGTTCCACTTACCGATGAAATTTTGACTGAAGTAGATCGTAAGAACAAAACCGTAAATGTAACTACTCCTGACGGACTTGTTGACCTATACTTGTCGTAAGATAGATATTTGAACAACATCCTATTTTAAAACGCTCTTACTTCAACGAGGTAACCACTACCTTTGCAGCCAAAATTATATGGGCTTGTTTTCATTGAAGGAAAAATTATCTGCGTATTCATTCAGTATCGTTAAGTTTTTTAAAAGCACCGACTTTTCAAAGGCTATACTATTGGGTATTGCTGGCACCTTGCCGATTGTACTTGGCATCAACCTTGACCATTTTGAAATTGGGCTTTCCATTTGTTTTGGAGCATTGTGGTGTGCCCCTAGTAATACTAACGGGTACTACCGCCATAACAAAATCGGTATTTTATTGGCAACCTTGCTGATAGTTATTGTCAGTTTTATCGGTGGATATTTCGATTTCAAATCATGGTACCTATTACCACTCTTGGGGCTTGTAACATTTGCCATAGCTTATATTTCGGTATTTGGCTTTAGAGCTTCACTCATCAGTTTTTCTGGTTTATTGGCCTTAGTGCTCAGTTTCGCTTATGAGACCAAAGAACTTGAATTGTGGGAACATTGTGCTTGGATAGCGGTCGGAGGTCTTTGGTATCTTCTACTTGTCATAATTTGGCATTACATCAATCCGCGGGCACAAACCGAAGAAATACTTTCAGAGACCTACGCACTCACTGCCGATTACCTTCAAACTCGTGGCAAGCTGATCGATCCTAAGAACAATCATAAAAAATTGAGGTCGGTTCTTGCCAAAAAACAGAATGACCTTATCGAACACCACGAAGCTTTACGCGAAATTTTACTTCAGTCACGTAAAGATTCCGGTCAATCTAATTATCAAAATAAACGTTTACTCGTATTCATTCAATTGATAGAAATGCTAGAAATTGCTATGGCCAACCCAGTTGAATACGATAAAATGGCGAGTTTCTTTCAACAAAATCCCAAATACATAGAAAGCTTTCAAGCCTTAATCTTTGAGATTGCAGAACAATTACGGGTAATTTCAAGCCTTGAAAAAAAAACTGGAGAAAATTCACCTCCCCATTCGCTTCATTCACTACTAAAGAATGTACAAAGGGAAATTACAATCTTAAAAGAAAAAAAAGGAGAAAGCTTTACCCATTTTTTAATGCTGCAAAATTTATTCGAATACCAAGAGAAGCAGTATGAAAAACTAAAAAAAATCAAATGGTTACTGGGCGACCCTGAATTGAGCGAATCAGATTATATTGATAAGGAAACCGCAAAACAATTCTTGCCGCAACAAGATTATAGTGCTTCTTTATTATTGCGCAATTTCAATTTTGGTTCGCCAATTTTCAAGCATTCACTACGCTTAGCCGTTATTACCATAATCGGTTATGGTTTGGGTTCGTTTTTAGAGTTTCAAAACCCTTACTGGATATTATTGACCATAATCGTAATCATGAGACCCAGTTATGGTCTCACCAAGAAACGCACAAAAGAGCGTATTGTGGGTACCCTTATCGGAGCCCTTCTAGCCACTGGTATTGTTTTCTTTATAACACACCCTTATGTTTTCGGTGCTCTCGGTATCACAAGTCTTGTCATGGCATTTTCCTTGGTCCAAAAAAATTATAGAATTTCGGCAGTATTTATTACGCTTAGTGTAATTTTTATTTATGGCATTCTACGACCCGACATTCTTACGGTTATTCAATACAGAATATTCGACACCGTTTTTGGCGCAGCTCTTTCTTTTATGGCCATTCTTTGGTTATGGCCCTCATGGAGTTTTTCTAAAATAGAGGAAAGTGTTATTAAAAGTTTAACGGCCAACAGAGTATTTCTTGAACGAATAATTTCCTTCTACGAAAAGAAAGGTTCGATTCCTATAGAATACAATATGGCAAGAAAGCAGGCTTTTAATGAAACGTCAAACTTAAGCTCTGCTTTTCAAGGCATGGCCCAAGAACCGTCGTCAAAACAAAAAAAATTCGAAAAAACATATGAGCTGGTCGTACTCAGCCATAGATTTCTCTCTTCTTTATCATCATTGAGCGGTTATATTCAAAATCATAGTACTACCGAAGCCTCTACCAATTTCAAAAATACAGCTGGTCTTATTGTAGAAAATTTACATCAAGTCATCTCGCAATTACAGGATAAAAATCACCTCACGAACACCTCTAGCAATGATAGAGAAACGACTTTTAAAACACTATTACCACAACTTGACCACGACGACACCAAAAATATGATGACCGAGCGCCACTATCAAGAAGCCCATCTTATTCGCGAGCAATTACAATGGCTCTTTTCCCTGAGTCAGAACATGCTTAAGTTGTCTAAGGAGTGGGAAGTTTAACCTCAACATTACTTCAAAGCTTTCTCGCAATAGGCCAAACATTTCTTGACTTCATCAACTGCATTTGAGCCTTCCGGAATTTTATATTCAAGTTCGATGGTTCCCGGAAATTTATACCCATTATCACGCATTAACTGTAAAGCAGCAGCTATAGGCGTATCACCTGAGCCCCATAAAAGATTGCCTTTCTCGTTCTCTGGAGTTTGACGATCTTTGAGATGCATACTTTTGATGTTCGAGCTTTTTGCTTTTATAATTTCAAGGGCTTTATCGTTGCCAGCTGCCACATAGTGACCAAGGTCAAGATTAAGTGCGTTATATTGCGACTGTTTTAAAGCTATATCCCATAGGGTCGGGGTTTGTTGTTCGTGCCCGTGATAACCGACATATATTTTGTTTTTTTTGGCGATTTTGCCCAAGCGCAAAGTATGGGCATCATCACTGGGGTGCTCTACGGTAACGTGACTCGCCCCCAATGCTTTTGCTGCTTGCATACCCCAATTGATTTCAGCATCCGAATTATCTTTGCCAAAAGCTCGAGGTTTAAATGCATATATAGAAACACCCGCATCATTGTACATTTTTCTTAACTTTTTAAAATCTTTCATTGACATGGCTTCCCTCCATTTCGCAACTTGTTTATTGTAAGATTTAGATTGCGCCTGCAGCTCAGCCAATTCCTTAGCCTGATCATTACTAATGTCACCTTCACGCTTTGCTCGCATAAGGCCATAGAATGCTCTGCGGTCCACAGGATTTTCTGGCTTACCTGCAAATGCCTCCGCTGGATCGCCCATCAGTTCAATAGCACTGATACCAGAATCTAAAACGTACTGTAGCGTGGCTTCTGCGCTTTGATCGGGCATGCTTCTAAAAGAATAGGTAATCACCCCTATTTGAACCCCACTGATCAAAGAGTTCGGTTTGTTCAACGACTTGATAATCGAAGGGCCTGCGAATATTGATGTGGGCCGCAACGCGAGCCCAGCTGTACCCAATGCGGCGGCACCTAAAAATTTTCTTCTGTTAAAGTTTTTTGGCTTCATAAAGTTGAGTTTAAGATTATTCAAGATAACCATTTTTGGCAGATGAAAAGTTTTACCTGAGATTACGTATTTTTGAAACTATTATTTACCAAACCTACCCAACCATGACCCATAAATCTTTACTGCTCGCACTTCTGGCGTTATCCATTAGCTGTAAAACAGAACATAAAGAAATCAAAAAACCCAATGTAGTTTTAATATTTACCGACGATCAAGGTTATCGTGATGTTGGGGTGTTCGGTGCAGATGATATTGCCACTCCAAATTTGGACCGTATGGCCGGCGAAGGGGTTAAATTAACAAGTTTCTATTCAGCACAGGCCGTCTGTTCTGCTTCAAGAGCAGGTATTTTAACCGGTTGCTACCCAAACAGAATTGGCATTCACAATGCGATGATGCCCAACAGCACCATAGGTTTACACCCAACGGAAACCACAATTGCCGAAATGCTAAAGGATAACGGTTATGCAACCGCTATATATGGCAAATGGCATTTAGGTGACCACCCTGATTTTCTACCGACAAAGAATGGTTTTGACGAATGGTTCGGCATACCTTACTCTAACGACATGTGGCCTTTGCACCCACAGCAAGGACCAATTTTTAATTTCGGCCCGCTCCCTCTCTACCAAAATGAGAAAGTCATCGATACGCTGACCGACCAATCGCAGCTCACCACTCAAATTACCGAGCATAGTGTCGATTTCATCAACCGTAATAAAGAAAAACCATTCTTTCTCTATGTACCGCATCCGCAGCCACACGTTCCTTTATTCGTCTCCGATAAGTTCAAAGGAAAATCGGAAAGAGGACTTTATGGTGATGTAATCATGGAAATCGACTGGTCGGTCGGGCAAATTATGAATGCCTTGGAAGAAAACGGACTTACAGACAATACCCTGATTATTTTCACTTCAGACAATGGCCCATGGCTTGCCTACGGAAATCACGCCGGCAGTACCCTACCCTACCGAGAAGGAAAAGGAACCGCTTGGGAAGGCGGGCAACGAGAACCTTTTATTGCCAAATATCCCAATGGCCTTAAAGCAGGAAAAACTATCGATACACCGGTCATGGCCATAGATATGCTACCCACCATCGCCGAAATTACCGGATCAGAACTTCCTGATAAAATCATAGATGGTAAAAACGTATGGCATGTTTTAACGGGTGAAGCAAAAGAAAGTCCGCAAGAGGCCTATTTCTTTTATTATCGGGTGAACGAACTATTCGGAGTTCGTTATGGCAAATGGAAACTTTATTTTCCGCATAGATATCGAACCATGAGCGGTCAAGAGCCGGGTAAAGATGGTCTACCGGGTGAATATCGCATGGTCGATTTAGAGAAAATCGAACTGTACGATTTAGAAGCAGATGAGAGCGAAACAAAAAACGTTGCTTCTGAAAACCCTGAAATAGTGGAGAAAATCAAGCAACTTGCAGATGATATGCGCTCTCGATTAGGTGATTCACTGAATGATGTGGAGGGTACTGAAATACGGGAGCCAGGAAAAGTTTTATAAAAAACCCCGACCTTTAAGGGTCGGGGTCTTACTTCTCAAGTCTTTTTTAATCAATTATATTAATGGTACCAGTCATAACAGAATGAAATTGACAGTTATAGAATAATGTATCAGGCGCATCTAGCGGCACAACAAATGTTATGGTGCCGTCTTGGGCCCCATTATTGGTCACACCGGTGTCATATGAGTTGGCTTGCGAATTACCTTGAACCGTTTTGATAAAGAAAGGATGGCCTGAGGCATTGACCGCAAAAGTATAGGTTTGCCCCCTGGTCAAGGTTAAATCAGGATTCTCTTCCCCATCTAAATTATCAGAATTGAAAACGTAGGTGGTGACGCCATTATTTGTAACATCGAAGTTTATAGCTTCGCCCATTTCGTCTTCGCCATCATTAGCTCCGATATCGCCTTGTGCAATCAAAGAACCTAAATTATCGGCACTAAGGTGTATATTAATATAGCCATCAACAGTTAAAATATTATCATATCCAAAGACAGTATCGTCATCTAAAGAGGCTATATTGGTCTTACTCATTCCCGTGGCTCCTACAACAGAATTAAAGGTAAATAGAATATCACCACCCTCCGCAGCACTATTGGCATGAATATGACCTGGATGCACGCCACCATCAGCTGTACCGTTTAACATAATTACCGCGAGGGCTTCACCGTTTATTCGCTCAAGAAATGTGACGGTGCCATCGATTTCGGGAAAATCGACACTATCTAAAGCATACTCCGTTGATTCTCCTGAGAGTTCATTTTGTCCGACATCACCTTGAGCAATTAGAACACCTAATTCTTCAGTGCTTAGATGAATATTAATATATCCATCATAATTTAGAACTTCAGCATACCCAAATAAAGTTTCGTCGTCAAGAGCTGCAATATTAGTCTTACTGATACCGGTATCTCCGTTTACAGGATTAAAGGTAAAAGCAATATCACCACCCTCAGCGGCAGTATTTTGATGAATATGACCAGGGTGCATGCCCTCCGCGGGAGTATTATTCAAAGCAATTACCGCAAGAGCTTCGCCATTTACCCTTTCATAAAATGTTGCTGTGCCATCTATATTTTCATCATCAACGCTGTCAAGAGTGTACTCTTTTAAAGTACCCGTTAGCTCATTCTGGCCAATATCACCTTGGGCCACAAGGGTGCCCAAATCGGCTAAACTCAAGTGAACATTGATATAGCCATCATATGCTATGAGCTCTTCATATGTGATGGCCGTACCCTCATTTAAAACAGTAACATGAGTAGAGCTTGTTCCATCTGCGCCATCTACGCTTTCTAAATCTACAGCTATATCTCCACCCTCTGCAGCAGTATTAAAATGTATATGGGCCGGATACATATTGCCATCTGAGGTATTCTCTAAATCTAGCTCAACAACAGTAGAATCATTGCTAAATGTTATAAATTTGGCTGTTCCTGAGATTTCGGGATCGTCGACCGAACCCAATTCATAAATTTTGGAAGCTGTTTCAGTTATGGCTTCTTCCATTTCAGGGTCATCCATCGGCTCCTCCGTTTCGGGCTCCATAGTTGGGTCAATGCCCCCGTCATCATTGCCGCAGCTCATAATCAAAAGGGCACCTGCGAAAAAAGAGATTTTGCCTAATGTTTGCAATTTTAATTTCATAGCTTAAATTTTTGTTAAACTTACGTATAAAAAGCAGCAAATAAGTGCTCATATTGAATAATAAATAATTTTTGGTGCTAAAATTTGATGATTTTTGATTTTGGTGATTTTTTAATCTGACTTAATAAAGTGGCAGTGAGAGAACTTTTTCGCTTTAAAGAATTTACGGTCAACCAAGAAGGTTGTGCCATGAAAATTGGAACAGACGGGGTATTGTTAGGGGCGTGGACCACCCTAGAACATCAACCTGAATCTATATTAGACATCGGTGCGGGCACCGGCGTAATCGCCTTAATGCTCGCCCAACGTAGTGTTGCCGAAACTATTGATGCCATCGAAGTTGACGAAAAAGCCTATGAGCAATGTGTAGAGAACTTTGAAAACTCTTCTTGGGGCGATCGTCTGTTTTGTTACCATGCCGGTTTTGATGAATTTGTTGATGAGATGGATGAGAAGTACGACCTTATTATCTCGAACCCACCCTTTTACTCAGAAAATGTTTCTAGTGGAAGTATTTCAAGAGACCAAGCCCGACAAAATAGTTCTTTACCATTTCATGAATTGCTCGAAGGGGTAGCCCAATTATTAAGTAATGATGGAGTTTTCTCAACTATCATCCCATATAAACAAGAATCTTCTTTTATAGAATTAGCTATTGGCCAAGGCTTATACCCTAACCGCATTACTCGCGTAAAAGGCTCCCCAACTTCAGAAGTGAAAAGAAGTCTGGTCGATTTTAGATTTCATTCTTCGCAACCCATTATAAAGGAACTTACTATCGAAATCGAGCGCCATCACTATACACCGGAATATATTGCCCTAACCCAAGATTTTTATATAAAAATGTAACATTCAGGGTTCGAAATGTTGTAATTCATTATTACATTTGATAAAAAGCATATCGTATGAAACCTGACCTTTTTGAAGCTCCCGATTACTATAATATTGACGACCTTCTTTCTGACGAACATAAATTGGTACGTGATGCAGCCCGCCAATGGGTGAAACGTGATGTATCACCCATAATAGAAGAATACGCCCAAAAGGCAGAGTTTCCGAGACAAATCATACAAGGATTATCGGATATTGGTGCATTCGGACCGTATATTCCCGAAGAATATGGCGGAGCAGGTCTAGATCAAATCAGCTACGGACTTATTATGCAAGAGATAGAACGAGGCGATAGCGGCATACGCTCTACGGCCTCGGTACAATCTTCATTGGTTATGTACCCCATTTATGCATACGGAAACGAAGAACAGAAGAAAAAGTACCTGCCCCAGTTGGCCTCAGGTGATATGATAGGATGCTTCGGATTAACGGAACCGAATCACGGCTCGAACCCCGGAGGAATGGAAACCAAATTTAAAGACCAAGGAGACCACTTTTTATTAAATGGAGCCAAGCTCTGGATTTCCAATGCCCCATTTGCCGATATAGCCATCGTCTGGGCTAAGAATGAAGAGGGTAGAATTCATGGCCTAATCGTCGAACGGGGCATGGAAGGTTTTTCTACACCGGAAACTCATAACAAATGGTCTTTACGAGCCTCGGCAACTGGTGAGCTTATATTCGATAATGTAAAGGTTCCGAAAAAGAACCTACTTCCGAACAAATCAGGTTTGGGAGCTCCTTTAGGATGCCTAGATTCTGCTCGCTACGGAATTTCTTGGGGAGCCATCGGTGCAGCAATGGACTGCTACGACACCGCTTTGCGTTATGCCAAAGAACGGGTGCAATTCGGAAAACCAATAGCCGCTTTTCAGCTACAGCAAAAAAAATTAGCTGAAATGGTCACTGAAATAACAAAGGCCCAATTGCTTGCTTTTCGCCTAGGGCAATTAAAAAATGAAGGCAAAGCAACATCTGCCCAAATATCGATGGCCAAACGGAACAATGTTGATATGGCACTAAAAATTGCCCGCGAAGCTCGTCAAATAATGGGTGCTATGGGTATTACGGGGGAGTACAGTATTATGCGCCATATGATGAATCTCGAAAGTGTAATCACCTATGAAGGCACCCATGACATTCATTTATTGATTACCGGATCCGATATTACCGGTTTACAAGCATTCAGCCAATGACTATTTAAAATTAATAGAAACACATTCTTACCGATTTTAAAATTTTAATCAATCAGATTTAAACAATAAGAAAGTTGAATTAAAACATCGGTTATCGCTATACCTCAATATTAATCTGTAGAATTCATAAATAAATTTGAACATGATTAGTCTTGAATAACTAAAAAGAAATACTTCACCACATAAATTGATGTCTTCACATCATTTTGTTGTGTCTTTTGGGTCACCCCAGTAAGTTTGTCATGTAATAATTAATCAAAAGTAAATTTTTTCATTTTCATATAGTGTTCTCGTAAAAGAGCTTTGTCTAAAGACAGGGCTCTTTTTAGTTTACGGTATTTTCAACGCTTAGACTTCAGAAGTTCTTTAGTTATAGGCAAGCTTCGAATACGAACCCCACACGCGTTATAGACTGCATTAGCTATAGCAGCAGTTGTTGGCGCCATAGAAGCCTCCCCTGCACCCACAGCCGGTTCTTCAACTCTATCGATAATCTCGACCTCAACTTCGGGAGTATCAGGAAATCTTAATATAGGGTAGGTAGCCCAATCAAGACTTGTAATATGTGTGTTATCAAATTTCACTTCTTCTAAAAGGGCCCAACTTGCCGATTGTATCATGCCTCCCTCGACTTGATTTTTTAGTCCATCAGGGTTAATGGTTTCTCCAGCTTCTACAACGGCCCATAGTTTTTCAACCCTTACTTTTCCATTGGCTCTATTCACATATACCTTTGCAGCCATTGCACAGTATGAGGTCGCATTTTTATACCGTGAAAATGCAATGCCCAAACCTTCGTTATCCTTTAACTTAAGGCCTTCAACTTTTGGCTGCAGTTCCTTTATACACTCAATTGCCCTGGGGTCTTCAGAATGTTCCAAACGAAATTGAAAGGGATCTTTCCCGGCCTTTTCGGCTAGTTCATCCATAAAAGATTCTATAGCAAAAATGTTGGTGTATGTTCCAAGACTTCGTAGGGAAGAAATTCTTAAGGGGCCCTGAAACATATGGGAGTCCACCTTCAAGTTGGGTATGGTATAATACGGAGCCGCATTTCGCCAAGCTCCACCGCGATACCCAATACCAGGGTGGCCATAATCCTTTTCCAAAAAAAATGAAGGCAAGAGTGTATTAGGGTTCTCGTTGGGGCGATTGCTATGCCCATCAGACCACACATCACATTTCCAAGCAGCGATTTTTCCATCAGCATTCAAAGAGGCTTGTAGGTCTGCAATCATTGCAGTGCCGAAAGGCTCCCAACGATTTTCATCGTCACGCGACCATTGCAATCGAATATGCCTGCCGGGGTATTCACGTGCCAATAAAGCTGCTTCCGTGGCAACATCGTTCGCACCATTATGACCAAAGCAGCCCGATCCGGGCACTGCTTTTACATTAACCGAATCCTCAGGCATTTCCATCAATTTCGCTATGGTTCTTCGTAACGGGTATGCTCCTTGACAATGCGACCATATTTGTAGCTTGTCATTTTTGAAAAAGGCGACCGCGCATGATGGTCCGTTGGCAGCATGCATCAGATAGGGTTTAAAGAAAGAGGCCTCTAATTTACGGTCTGATGTGGCCAAAACAGATTCTGCATTTCCATGGTTCTCCTGCACTTTTTCTTCAACAGGAAGTGATTTTAAATAAGATTTCAACTCATTTTGGTCTGGAAGTACAGAAGACCTATCCCATGTTACCAACGAGTTCACTTTTTGTGCCAGTGAGATTGCCTCATACTCCTTTTCCGCGAGCACACCTATAAAACTGCCTTTTCGAACCATTTTAACAAGGCTCGGTAGTTCTTCGATCTGCGCAGCATTCACAGATACTATTTTGGAAGTATAACTTGGCGGGTGTACCACTCGGGCATGTAACATACCCGGAAATCTTAAGTCTTGTACAAAAATCTGTTCGCCACGCACCATGGCTTCGATATCTTTTCGAGGTATTGGTTGACCTACATATTTACGTACCGTTTTACCCTTCACGGCTACCGAACTATCAACAGCGCCGTCAATTTGCTTTCCTTCAAGAATCTCATGGAGGTAAACTTCTTTGTTCTGACCAGTTACCCTACCATCTTTCAGGTTCAATTCGGAAACCGGTAATTCCCATTTTTTAGCTGCGATTTTTAAAATGATTTCTCGAGCCGAAGCTGCCGCCTGCCGCACGGACATGGCACTGGTTTCAATCGACATACTAGCGGCAGTAAAACCCTCATCGGGGGTTACACCAGTTTCGGCCATATGAACTTCGATAAGATCAAGTGAGGTATCTAATTCTTCTGCCGCCATTTGCATAATCGCCGTTCTAATACCTTGGCCTAGCTCCAGTTTACCGGTAAAAATTCGTACTCTCCTATTTTCGAGAACTTCAAGCCATGAATTAACCTCCTCTTTATTGAGTCTATTTTCGAGAGTTTCAACAGAAAAACCTTGGCCGCTTACGAAAACTGGTCCTGTTGTAGCAAATGCTATACTCACACTTCCTATTTTTTTAATGAACTGCCTACGAGTATTCTCCATATTTCATAGGTCTTGGGCCGCAGTTTTCACTGCTTTGATTACCCGTGAATGAACACCGCATCGGCAAATATTAATGGCCAATTCTTGACGAATTTCAGTATCGGAAGGGTTTTTATTTTTCTCAAGCAAGGCTACTGAAGAAATCACCATTCCGTTCAAACAATACCCGCATTGGGCGGCTTGTTCTTTCACAAAAGCTTTCTGCACTGGGTGCAACGCTCCATCATTTCCTATTAAACCTTTTAAAGTTGTAATTTTCGATTTGAGCACGGTACCGACCGGCATTCGACATGAAGGGCGTGCTTCGCCGTCTATGAGAACCATACATGCGCCACACTGTTGTAGTCCACATCCGAATTTAGGTCCGTTCAGTTTCAATTCGTTTCTTAGCACATATAGCAAAGGTGTACTGGGATCTATGTTAATTTCATGATCTCTGCCATTTATATGAAGTTTAAGATTGTTTTTCATAGAAAATTTTTCCGTTGGTGAAGATTCTATGAATCTACGAAAAAAAGCTTTTTCCTTTCTTAAATAACAGATTTGCCTTATTCCACAACAGAAATGCAGGCACTCACATCATTTAATTGTGTTTCGAAAGCTTCCCCCGTATGTTTGACATGTAATAATTCAGAAGTAAATTTTTTCATTTTCATATAGTGTTCTCGTAAAAGAGCTTTGTCGAAAGACAAGGCTCTTTTTAGTTTAAATACAGTTGATTTCACCAAACTGACCTTCCAATCTCTCATCATGAAGAATATTGCCTATTTTTAAGACCGACAACTCAACTTCAACATATGGCTATTTCAAGATATATTATCACCTTATCAATTACATTTTTACTAACCACATTTACATCTTGTGGAGAGAAAAAAGAAAAGAAGCTAGATAGCTCCACCCCATCTATAGACAAAATAGATAAAGAAAATTGGATCCCCATTTTCAATGGTCATAACCTTAATGGGTGGACGATGAAAATTAACAGCTATACCTTAGGAGAAAATTTCGGTAATACCTTCAGGGTAGAAGATAGTATTCTAAAAATAAGATATGACGGTTACGGACCCGAATTCAATAACAGATTCGGAGCGCTTTTCTTTGACAAGGAACTAAAAAACTACAGACTAAAAGTGGAATATCGTTTTGTAGGAGAAACAGCATCCGGAGCTCCTGAATGGGGTTACCGTGACAGCGGAGTTCAAATTCACACACAGTCACCCGAATCGGTAAAGTTAGACCAACAATTTCCCATCTGCCTAGAATATAACCTACATGGCGGCAACGGCACTGAAGATAGACCTCTTGGGGCAATTTGCGGCATCGGAATGCAAGTTGAGATTAATGATGTGAGAAGTACTGAATTCTGTAACCCCGCCAAAGTCAGCAAAACTTTTCATGGAGACCAATGGGTTACTATTGAAATAGATGTTAAAGATGGAGAAATGAAGCATTTCGTAAATGGGGAAGAAATTTTGAGTTATTCAAACCCCATTTACAACGCAGAGAATGAGTACGCCCAAGCCTTTTTAAAAGGTGGTGATACTTCAGTCACTAAAGGGTACATTTCTTTGCAATCGAATAGTCACCCTATTGATTTTAGAAAAATCGAGCTGCTAGAGTATTAGCTACATGTACTCTTTTTTGAGGCCCCGATATATGCTTTTATCATGCTATTAGAGGTGTACGCCCCAAGTATTAGAAACAGTAAAAACAATCTATTATTAGAACTATCTTTAAAAAGGTAAGCGGCAACCAGCATTAGTGCCGCCCAAATTAAGGAGTTGAAAATTATTGGGTTTCTCATACATTATGAGTCGCCAAATAATAAACTATGTTACAGTTGTTATGCTCTTAAAATTTTTTCCATGGTCTTGCCCTTGGCCAATTCATCTATCAATTTATCTAAATACCTGATTTTTTGCATAAGCCTGTCTTCAATCTCTTCGACCCGGTGCCCACATACAACACCAGTAATTTTAGAAACGTTAGGGTTCAATCGAGGAGCCTTTTCGAAAAAAGTTTCAAAATCAGTGTTATTTTCCAAAATTTCACTCAGTGAATTTTCATCGTAACCCGTTAACCAAAAAATAATATCATGAACCTCTTCTTTCGTACGCCCTTTATTTTCGGCCTTGGTGATGTAGTGGGGATACACACTTGCGAAAGTCATTGTAAAAATTCGATGCTTCTTCATACGTGAGTGTTATTGGTTACAAGAATTTTTGCAGATGTTTTTTAAAGTACTTTGCACTTGTAGAAGCGCTCTTCATTGAATTCTGTGCAAAATTACCGCCTTGTTCGATATAATAATATTCAAGACCCGATTTTATGGCATCGGGCAGAACCTTTAAATAATCAATAGAACCGTTTCCCAATTCGGTATAATCACGGGTGACCTTGTGCATATCTTTAATATGCCACATGACATACCGCCCAGGTTGTGCGTCAATTAATTCTTTAGGTGGGTATTTCGAAGAATGCATGACCCAATACATATCTATCTGAAGTTTGACCAATTCAGGGTCGGTTTCATTGACAATAATATCAAAACCGTTTTCCCCATCATGGTCTTCAAACTCAAAACCATGGTTATGATAGGCAAAACCGAGGCCAGCCTTATTTACTTGTTCTCCTATTAGGTTAAGTTTGCGTGACATCAACTTAAAGTTGTCTATTGTTCTTTGCTCTGGGGCAATCCATGGCCAAGTGATATAATTACTATCCAATATTTTAGCGCCGGTAATACATTTCTCTACATAACTTTTAAGCTTAGCATCACTTTCGTTCAAGTAAGGTGAAAAACCATAGTGACCGCTTGTTACCGATAGGCCTAAATCATCAAGTATTTGTTTAAATTCTGCGGATTCGAGTCCGTAGTACATGCTTTTTTCTGCGTCAAAACCATAAATTTCAAAATCTTCGTAGCCCATTTTCTTTAGGGATTTTAAAGTTTCTATCGGATTTTTGGTCATTTCATCACGAATGGAAAAAAGCTGATAGCCCATTTTAAATTTCGGATTGTTCGACATGGTATAACTGGATAATGGCAAGAGTACCGCCGCCCCAAGAATGCCCGAACGCTCCATAAATTTTCTTCGATTCATACGCTTAAATTACATAAAATCAAAAACTCTGGTTCAGGTACAATCACTGCTCATGATTATTTTGTAAAACCTAGAAAGAAAAGCAAATTTCACTTTAATTGAGATTGCGCTGTTTATATTGTCAAAATTGTATCAGTAAGATATGTTTTTATTAACTTAACTTTCTTTCGTGCTAGTAAATTTAGATACGCATTCAAACTCATCTACAAAACAAGAACACAGAAGGCCCTCGTTTTTATGAAAAAAACATTATTAGCTTATTTATTCATTTTAAATCTCTTTGGTGGGCATCTTGCATCTCAAGAAACGAAACAAGAACTTGACTTCAACCAAATTAAAGACGGCATATCTCAAGTAGGTGTTCACACCATTACTCAAGATAATAATGGTTTTATTTGGATAGGCACCCATGGCTCTGGCATTTATCGGTATGACGGTATGAATTATGTCTCTTACAGACCAAAAGTACCTTATGACGAGCGGCTCAACAGTAGTTTTGTTTACTGCACATACATAGATAATAACAATAGACTTTGGGTGGGAACAAATATAGGTCTAGCGCTCTATGATGGAGAAAGAGATGAGTTTCGCCACATTCCCTTAATTTCAAAAACCAATCAAAATCTGGGCAATGTGGGCATCACTAGCCTACAAGGGGATAAAAATGGAAACCTCTACATAGGTACTAATCAACAGGGGGTTTTCTTGATAGATTTAAATGATTTAAGAATTGAAAAAATACCCTTTACCGATTCAGGACAAGATTCCTTTCTTGCGATAAACGATATTAAAATTACCGATCAAGGGGTGCTCTATGCAGCAAGCAGTAGTGGCCTTCTAGAAATAGACCCAAAAAGCAAAAAAGCCGATTTGGCACTGTTCAGAAGTGGAAAAGACGCCGTTACTATAACACCGGCCTTACAGTCTTTGTTAATTGATTCTAATAATACAATTTGGGTTGGTTCTATCTACAATGGGGTCTATAAAATAAAACTTGCCGATATTAAAACGGAACCCCTAGTAGAAAATTTTAATATTTCTTCGAATAGTATATTTTCTCTAATCGAATCACCCTATGGTGGCCTTCTCTGCGGTACTGAGAACGACGGTCTTTATCATCTAAATGAGAGCGGAGTCATTCTCCACCATTACCTTTTTGATAAAAATGACGAAAATAGCATTCTGTCAAACTCAATTTGGTCACTTTATAAAGATACCGATGATAGGGTATGGATGGGTTTTTACAACCGAGGTGTAGTTGTTCACGACAAGTTCTTTAATAAGTTTAATCGTATTCAAAGTATATACAACAAACCGAACTCACTACAGACAAGTTCAGTGACTTCAATAGCTAGTGACAACAAAAACAATTTATGGATCGCTATGGATGGTGGAGGCATAGATGTTTTAGACCAGTCGACCAACGAATTCACACATATAAATACAGAGTCTAATTCTAAATATACCGGTTTAACCAGCGATTATATACAAACACTATTTATCGATAGCCATCAAAACTTATGGGCAGGTAGTTGGGACAAAGGCTTATTTATACTAAAAAATGGCTCAACAAAATTCATTAATTACAAATTACCCATACTTATAGATAGAAAAGGCTCAAGTGCCGTCATGAGTTTTGCAGAAGATTCAAATGGTAGAATATGGATAGGATCTTTCAATCAGGGGCTATACTCCTACCAACTGAGCGATAAGTCATTTAATAACTTAGACTCCTCATCTTTTCAGTCACATAATTTAGTTGGTAATTATATTAACAAGATAGTTATTGACGATAATGATGTTACTTGGGTGTCAACGACCAATGAGCTAATCAAATTAGAGTATTACAACGAACAAAATGACAGCCCGGTTTCAATGAACAATTTTTTGGTATCTGACAATGGCAATACCTCAAACTATTATGCTTTTGACATTGTATCTCTTTTTGCCGGTGAAAACCACAATTTATGGTTAGGTACTAGAGGTCTAGGTCTGGTAAAATTTAATACTTCAGATAATACGGCTATATGGTATGACGAAAAAAATGGTCTGAATATGCCAAACATTAATGGAATCATTAAAGACTCAAATGGCAATTTATGGCTAGACGGTACTTCAGGTATAACCATGTTCGATACTGAACAAAAAGAATTTACCAGTTACTCGAAAAACGATGGTCTTATATCAAGCGCCTACAATAAAAATGCAGTTTACAAAGATAATGACGGCAAACTATATTTTGGGGGTACTGAGGGTGTTGACTATTTTGATCCTTCGCATATCGAATTACTGAAAACCCCTCCGAATATATACCTTAAGAACTTTAAGATATTTAATGAAGAAATTAAACCCGCCGAAGAAAAGTCTCCGCTTACAAAAGTACTTTCTCAAACTGACAGCATTACCTTGACCAGTAAACAATCGGTTTTTACGATTGAGTACGCGGGCATCAATTTTACTAGATCTGAAGAAAATCAATATGCATATTACCTAGATGGGTATGAAGAGGATTGGAATTATGTAGGAGAAGCTCGTAGTGCGACCTATACGAACCTAGATGCAGGTCATTATATCTTTAAAGTAAAAGCAGCTAATAATGATGGGGTGTGGAGCGAAACTCCAGAAATGCTTCATATAGACATATTACCCCCATGGTGGCAAACCAATTGGGCAATGTTGCTCTATTTTCTCGTAGTAGTAGCGCTTCTCAGTTTATTGAGAAGATTCGAAAAAAAGCGAATTTTAGATAAACAACAGGTTGAAAATGAGCGTCAAAAAAGAATCAGGGAAGAAGAGCTACATAAAGAGAGGATACAGTTCTTTACCAATGTAGCCCATGAATTTAGCTCTCCACTTACTTTAATCTTAAATCCGATAAAAGATATTTTAAGTGAAAAGGGAGATGATTATTCAAATCGCCTTAAACTAAAACACTTAACGATATATAAAAATACTGAACGCTTAATTCGTCTTATCAATGAATTGCTTGATTTCAGTAAACTAGAATCCGATAAAATCAAGATTCATGCAAGCAGGCTTAATATAGTTTCATTCATAAGGGAGGTGATCAATCACTTTAAAGAAGAAGCACTTTCTAACCATATTGAATTGGAAGTAAATACTGAAGAAGAAGTAATTTGGATTTGGGCGGATGAGGGAATGCTAGAAAAAATTGTTTTCAATTTACTATCCAATGCATTTAAGATAACACCCGATGGAGGAAAAATTTTGGTCGCTATCAAACAAGTCAATAACGGAATTAGGTTTGAGGTTACCGATACAGGCCCCGGTTTAAAAGATGGAGAAATTGAGAACCTTTTTCAACGTTTTTACCAAGGCGAACCATTGAAAAAAGGGTATTACAGCGGCACAGGAATTGGTCTAGAACTGGTAAACAGCTTTGTCAAACTGCACAAGGGTTCGGTAGACGTTGAAAGTGATTTTGGCCATGGATCAACTTTTAGTGTGGTCTTGCCTTCTGGCAATAATCATCTTAAAGCCTCACAAATAATTACTACAAACGGCAAAATATCATCTCTTAGGGCAAACCTAATTAAACCTGAGTTAACAGAAGAATCAACGTTCAGCAGTAAACCGGAAAGAAAAGCAAAGACTCTTTTAATTGTAGAAGATGATACTGAACTTCGCAATTACCTAAAGAATGAGTTTAAAAATGAATTTAAAGTCGTTGTATCTAAGAATGGCAGTGATGGTTTAAGACTTGCTCAAGAAATGCTCCCAGATGTTATTATTACCGATGTGGTAATGCCTGAAATGAACGGTTATGATTTTTGTGAAGCCATTAGAACGAATATCAAAACAAGTCACATTCCTATAATGATGCTTACTGCTAAATCAAAAATGGACAATAGAATTTCGGGCATAGAGAAAGGGGCCGATGTTTATTTGGTAAAACCTTTTGACATGAAATTAGTACGGCATCACTTAAGTCAACTTATTTATAGTCGAGAGGTTATCTATAAAAAGTACTTCAAATCAATGGGCGAGATTCAAAGCGATATTAATATCACATCTTTAGATAAAGCCTTTATAGAAAAAGCCATCAATTATACACACGAAAATATGACCAGTCCGGGTTTAGGTGTAGAGTCGTTGGCTTCTCATTTAAATCTTAGTAGAAGTCAATTATATAGAAAAATGAAAGCCCTTACTAATCAAACGGCAAATGAGTTTATTCGAAACCAACGGTTACAACAAGCAAAGATTCTGATCGAGAATGGTAATACAGATTTGAATAATATTAGTTCGCTGGTAGGCTTTTCATCTACTTCATACTTCACACAAAGATTTAAAGATTATTATGGGGTTTCTCCTACCGAAATAAAACATGATAATGTTTAGGCTATAAAGCAACAATACTATATACACGTCGCTTCAAACTCTGCGGTAGAATACCTTCTATATTTTCATTGATTGACCAATATCTAAAAGTTAATTTTTAACTTATTGTTAATGTTTATTATTGACGAACATCATACATAAGAATTAAACAAACAAAGATAAATTGGTCTGGCGTACACATCACATACTTTGAAATATGTGCTTTATAAGACTTTGAAACGATGATTATTCAAGAAATGCTTTCATTTACATCTTGTTTTTCAAGAAATACTAATGAAAATCTCTCTCTCTGACAATTCCATAAAAATACAGATGTTGCATATAAATTTACAAATGTTGCAATCCGCTTCAAATGAATAGAACTCGCTTCAAATGAGTGTTGCGTGGCATCATTCCTGTTTTTGTTTATTTAATTTTTTTTTAACATTTACAATTCCAAATTCATAATTATTCAAAGCTGAAAATGGCATGCTGTGAATTTCAGGCTGAATCTTGAAATTTCAAACCGAATTTCGCTTGCCATTAACTTCCAGTTATTTTGAAATATATGATCAGGAATGGGAGGTGGTTGCGAAACCTCTTATTATTTAAAGCATTTTAAAAAATATCAACCCACACCACCGCGGTATGAAAAAACGGATTCTTTGTACAAAACAGGCTGTATCTTGTTTTGATTTTTTTGTAAAAGTCAGGCTATTGATTACAGTTGTTTTGTTTTTCCCTATTGCACTTACAGCAAGCGATTATCCACAAGACCTTATAACAGTAAAAGGTAATATAACCGAGGCCGATACAGGGCTGCCTATTATCGGTGCCAGTATATTATTACAAGGCTCAACAAAAGGTGTAATGACCGATTTTGATGGTAACTATTCTATTGATGTACCTGAAGACGCGACTTTAATCATAAGTTATATTGGCTATGCCAGGCAAACCGTTAAAGTAAACTCGCGAACAGAAATAGATATCGCCATGGTCGGTGAAGCCTCTGAGTTAGATGAGGTGATCGTAGTTGGTTATGGTACCCAGACCAAAGAGAGTGTAGTAGGTTCTATATCCCAAGTTTCAGGTGCTGACCTTATGCAATCGGGTGGTGTATCGACGGTTGGCCAAGCACTTACGGGCAGATTGCCGGGTGTGACCACAGTTTCCTCTACAGGTCGACCAGGTGATGAATCTCCACAAATATTCATTCGGGGTCAAAGTTCTTGGAATGGAGGCGGCCAACCCTTAATTCTAGTAGATGGTATCGAGCGTAGCATGAATGATATCGACCCGGGCGATATTGAAAGTCTCTCCGTTTTAAAAGATGCGTCGGCTACTGCGGTATATGGAGTAAAAGGAGCCAATGGAGTAATACTTATTACAACAAAAAGAGGTAGAGAAGGTAAAGCCCAACTTTCTTTAACGGCAAGTTCCGCTATTAAAACACTTTCTCGAATTCCTGAAAAATATGATTCTTACAATAGTTTACTTGTCGCCAATGAGGCCATAGAAAGAACGGTGCCTGTGCGTGAAGAAGCTTGGCGAAATTATACTCCCATCGATATTATTGAAAAATATCGAAATCCGGCAAATGATTTAGAAAGAAGTATTTATCCAGATATTGATTGGGTAGATGCCATGCAAAAAGATTTTGCGACCGATTATAGATTAAATCTTTCTATTGCGGGTGGCACGAAATCGGTCAAATATTTTGGAGCCCTGTCGTATCAACACGTAGGCGATATTTTTGACGCAGGTGGTTTCGATAACGGAAGAGATTATAAGACCAATTTCAACTATAACCGTTTTAATTACAGAAGTAATATTGATTTCGATATAACATCGACCACACGGTTATCGGTAAACCTTTCCGGTTACTACGGTCTACAAAATACGAACCAAGCCGACCCACAATTACTGTATAGTAGTATTTATTCTTTGGCACCGAACTTATATACGCCTATCTACGAAGATGGCACTTACGGTAGAGCTATAACGGAAAACTTCGAATTGAGCAACCCGGCAGTTATATTAACGGCAAAAGGGTTCACTAAAAATCACCGCGTTCAGGTCAACAGCGATTTTGTATTAGATCAAAAGCTAGATTTTCTTTTAAAAGGCTTGAGTTTCACCGGTCGATTATCTTATGACAATAATTTTAGGGGCGAAGGTGGTATTGTAGAAGATAACCCAGGCGGATTGGATAACGTAGTTTACAAAATTTACGATCAAGATGGTTCTGAGCAAATAGTTTCTCCGGTCGGCACGAACCAGTTCGATTTTGTTTTGAACCCATGGGAGCAGAACGGTCTCGCCATACAAGATTGGGAAACCAGTAGACGTCTATTCTATCAGCTTTCGTTCAATTACAACAGAAGTTTTGCAGACAAACACAACACTACGGTATTAATGTTAATGAATAGAGAAGAATATGCTATCGGTAGTATGTTCCCCAGATATCGTGAAGATTGGGTGGCACGTGCAACGTACAATTATGATGGCCGCTATTTTATTGATGTAAATGGGGCATATAACGGGTCTGAGAAATATGGGCCTGGTTATAAATTCGAGTTGTTTCCCTCAGTGGCTTTAGGTTGGATGCTTAGTAATGAATCATTCATGGAATCAGCCACATGGCTTGACAAACTTAAAATTAGAGGCTCATACGGTGTGGTCGGTGATGACAGTGCTGGTGAAAGATGGGCCTATCTTTCTCAGTGGTCGAGTGGCGGTAGTGCCTTCCTCAATAATGTAAACCCATATGGTACCCGCTCCCCATACACTTTTCGAATGGAGAGTATAATCGGTAACCCGAACTTGCAGTGGGAAACCTCTGAAAAGGCAAATTTAGGTTTTGAATTATCTGTACTAAAGAATAGTCTTTCACTAGAGGTTGACCTATTCAAAGAAGATAGGCACGATATTATCGTACCTGCCGATTCTCGAAGTGTACCCAGCTTTTTTGGCTTTCAACCGGCAGATTTCAATATCGGGGAAACCACTGTAGAAGGTATTGAAGTTTCTGTAGACTATAAAAAGCAATTGACCCAATACTGGGATATCTGGTCAAATTTTGCTTATACCAAGGCAAAAGATGAAATCATTTTTAAAGAAGACCCTTTATTGAAACCGACATATCAAAAAGAAGAAGGTTTTGCCATCGGTCAGCCGAGAGTAAATATAAGAGGTGATATTTTAACCTCTTGGGATGATGTGTATGGCGCCACCCCTCAAGAGAACAGTCAAGAAACAAGACGGCCTGGGTATTACGATGAAATCGATTTTAATGGAGACGGGGTCGTTAATGCCGATGATGCAGTACCCTTCGGTTACACTGTTCGACCACAGAACACTTATAACTTCTCTTTAGGTACCGGTTATAAAAACCTGTCGTTTATGGTACAATTTTATGGGGTAAGCAATGCTACTAAAAACTTTACCGATAGATCGTTTATGCTTGAAACCCCCTTATTCTTCGAATACAAATCTGATTACTGGAGTGTCGATAACCCAGATGGTGAAGAAGTACTTCCCTCATGGCTGGGTACAGGTGGTGGCACAGATTCGTATCGTAATTGGTACGATGCGTCATTCGTAAGACTTAAGAATATTGAATTGGCTTATACCTTTCGTACTGAAAATGGAAGTAGTTATAAGGTTTACGTAAGTGGCAATGATTTGGCTTACTGGTCAGATTTGCCTGATGACAGACAAGATAACACCGGTAGTACAGCCTCAGAATATAGAGGTGATTATCCGACGTTCAAAAGATATAACATCGGACTAAACATTAACTTTTAACATAATAAACAATGCGTAAAATATTCAAACTAGTATTTGGAATATGTTTTCTGGGAATATTCGCCTCTTGTGAAGATTATCTAGATAAATCATTAGAGACAGAATTGACCGAAGAAGAAGTCTTTAAAAATTTCGATAGTGCTCAAGGTTTTGTAGAAGAAATGTATGCCATGATCGTAGATTACAGTACGGCGGCACATTGGCAGCACTTTCATTGCTATGCTGAAGATGCCGTTGGTATCGATACTTGGCAATTCGACTATGCTATTGATGAAGGTCGTTATTGGGAGTGGCAAAGAGATGGTACGGGGAGCATGTTTGACGGCAACACCAATACCAATGCCGAACTACCCTTTGACCGGGCCAAATTGTGGCCAAGTAGTTGGGCGGGTTTGCGAAAAGCCAACATTGTTATTGCCGATGCAGATAGTTTAATGACCGATGCATCGCAAATTGAAAAAGATGTTGTTCTGGGGCAAGCTCATTTCTTCAGGGCGTTCTTTCATCATGAAATCATGAAATTCTGGGGCAGTATACCCTATATAGATCGCGTTTTAGAAGATGATTGGAGAATTGAAAGACCATCTGAATGGAGTGAAACCGCATTAAGAATAGATGAAGATTTTCAAATAGCCGTTGATTTGCTACCTGTTGATTGGGATGATCCTGATTTTGAACCGGGCCTAAAATCTAGAGGGGAGAATATGTTTAGGCTCACTAAGGGCGCAGCATTGTCGTTAAAGGCAAAAAACCTTTTGTATGCCGCTAGTCCTTTAATGCAAAACAGCGCTAGCACATACGATTATGATGAGGAGTTGGCGAAACGTGCCGCTGATACCTTTGCCGAAGTGTTGAAAATGTCGAGATACAGTTTAACACCTTGGGATGAATATGAAACTGTATTCTATTCTACACAAGGTAGATACCCATATTCATCAGAATATATCTTTAGTCAGGCAGGTTCTGTGGGTTGGTTTCAGAGTTTTCTGCCGACCAACTGGCAATTAGGTGCTATAGGACAAAACAACCTCGCCTCGTTCCCCACCCATAATTATATTCGTGATAATTTTGGAATGAGTGACGGCTTGTCTTGCGAAGACAGTCCGCTTTATGACCCCGCAAATCCTTGGGAAAACAGAGACCCTAGGCTTTACAAATGGCTTGTACTAGATGGGGATCAAATGGTAGAAAACCTTGGAGCAGCTACAGGAGAGAATGAAGTGCATCGTTATGCTCAATTTCATACTTCAGGTGAACATCGCTACCCAAATAAGGGTAATGGCACAAGAACCGGTTATGTTGCTAAAAAATGGTTTCCGGTTGGGTTCAATAATTTCGATAATCAAGGGGTATTCGCGTGGCGGTTACATGTACGGTTGACCGATGTGTATTTAATGTATGCCGAAGCTGCTTTGGTAGCGTATGGGATCAATGGCAAACCAGCAGGTTTTGATTTATCCGCGCTTGACGCTATAAATAAAATCAGGGAAAGAGCCGTACCCGATGGAAGCTTAAATGTGCAGCCTCAATATCTGACCAGCGACAATGCTTTTATGGATGAAATACGTCGAGAACGTGCCGTAGAATTGTCATACGAATCACACCGCTGGATGGATGTTAGAAGGTGGAAGTTAGGTACTCAGGAAAAATACAAACTCAAAACAGAAATAATTTTTGACCGTAACGCCGAAGGCAGACCCATAAACTTTGTTGAAAGGGTTTTGAGAACCAAAGTTTTTGAAGATAAGCACTATTGGTTGCCATTTCCGAAAAACGATACTGAAATATATGAAGGGTTTCCGCAAAACCCAGGTTGGTAATTAAAACTGTTTACACCACTAGTCAATAACCATACTTTATGATACAATTGAATACACTTTTTAAACTCCTTTTCAGTGGATGTCTCTGTATGATTTGGTGCCTAACCGTAACGGCCCAAACTATAGATTCTACCAGTACGGTCGTTATACAAAACCAACCTGAGAATTTAGAATCAAACCTACAAGAGGATATAAATTTAGGTTTCGAGACTGCTACAAAGCACGATATTGTAGGGTCTTCATCAACCGTTAAACCAGGTGATTTTCTAAAATACGATACGACCCAATGGGTTCGTGATGCTTTAAGCGGAAGATTGACCGGTCTACAGGGAGGTAGTAGCATAAGAGGTTTAGGTGATGCCTTGATCGTAGTCGATGGTATTCCGGGGCGTAGTATAGATTTACTCAATATGGAAGAAATCGAAGAGATAACTATTCTCAAAGATGCCAATGTATCTGCCCTTTATGGCGCAATGGCGCGAAATGGTGTTATAGTTGTAACCACAAAACGTGGTTCGACCGAAAAACAATTTAATATTAGTGCCAGTACTGGGGTAAGACTTCCTATTAGCATGCCCAATTATTTAAGTTCTGCAGACTATATGGAGTATTTTAATGAGGCACGCGCGAACGATGGTCTAGGTGAAATATATTCCGCTGAACAAATTCAAAATCATAGAAGCGGCGCGAACCCCTACAGATACCCCAATGTAGATTTTTATAATGATGGTAATTTTAACCCACTTACGCCTTATGCCAACGTAACAGCTGATTTTGCGGGCGGTTCTGAAAACACCAAGTTTTATATCAACTTAGGTTTTAAATCAGACGGTAGCTTTCAATCGGTAAGTCAAGAAAATGACAAAGGGGCGAAACGGTTCAATGTTCGTGGTAATATAGATTTTAAAGTAAACGATTGGATCAAAAGTAGTTTAGACGTAGTCGCTATTATTGATAAAAACAGAACCTCACGTAGTAATATTTATTTATCTGGCAGTACAATAAGGCCCAACCTATACTCCCCGTTATTACCTATCAGTGAAATCGATTTTTCAGCAAATCCTGATTTACGAGGTGTCGTTGATGCTGCCAATCAGTACGATGGTTTTCTTTTAGGAGGTACGCAAGTTTTTAATGGTGGTGCCATTGCAGATATTTATGCTGGTGGTTACCAAACCAATATGACACGTGTCAGCCAAGTGAACAACGCTATTGATTTTGATTTGGGCGCACTTGCCAAAGGCCTGTCGGCAAAAAGTTACGTTAGTTTCGATTTTTATAATGCGTATAACTTAAGTGTGCAAAATGCGTATGCAGTCTACGAACCCACTTGGAACGATGATAACAAAATTATCGATTTGATCAACGTAAGAGATAACGACCTCAAAGACCAAATAGAAACTGTAAATACCAATATTTTTACGATCAGGTATGGTTTCTACGGATTGCTGAACTATGAAAGACAGCTGAACGAAAATCATGCAATTGATGCATCGCTCATCGGGTTTGCCAACAATACTTATGTACGTTCAGAAAAGCAATCGGCTAAAAACAGCCATGTAGCATTGGGCCTGAACTATAATTACAAGAAAAAGATATACGGTAACTTTAGTGGTGCCTATGTAAACTCTGTTAAATTGGCAGACGGCAATAGGGCAAAGTTCGCTCCTACCCTTGGCTTAGCCTATGTGTTAACTGAAGAGCCTTCTTTAAAAGAATCGTCTTGGCTGAACTACTTTAAATTGAGAACATCAATGGGTGTAGTGTATTCAGACCTTGGTATTCAAGACTATTTCTTATACGATGCTATCTATCAGCAAGAAGGAGGCGGCTACAGCTGGGGCGATACCAATGGAGCTGGGTATAACAATGCATCTACCAAAATTTTAAGGGGTCAAAACCCAAGTTTAGACTTTGAGAAAAGAACGGACTACACCTTAGGCTTTGAAGCGATGTTATTCAATAAGTTTTGGTTAGAGGCCAATGTTTTTCAATCAATTATCGGCGAACAGGTGATTAGGGCCTCTACATTGTACCCTGATTATTACAATTCATTTAGACCTTATAGCAACTTTAATAAAGACCAATATTCCGGATTTGAAATTGGGGTTAACTATCATACAAAAACAAAAAACTCCACTATCGATCTAGGGGCGAGGGCTCTTTATACCACTTCCAAAAGAACGGTAGTAGACGAGGTCTATCAAGATGAATATCAAAATAGAAAAGGTACTCCCGTAGATGCTATTTGGGGGCTTGAATCACTGGGCTTATTCGATGTAGACGAATTTAATGATGATGGTTCTTTAAAGGGAAATCTACCTACACAATATGGTACGGTGAAACCAGGTGATATTAAATATAAAGACCAGAACGGAGATAATATCGTGAACGATCAAGATATCGTTCAAATCGGTCGCTATGCTTCACCATGGAGTTTTGGCTCAGATATTACATGGTCGTACAAAGCTTTTACCTTTTTTGCACTTTTAACTGCAGAGCTCGGGCGTGACGGAATTTTATCGGGGGATTATTATAGACCTCAAGGCGATGCAAAATACTCTGAAGTAGTTGAAGGCAGATGGACGGAAGCTACCGCCGATACGGCAACTTTCCCTAGACTTTCATCTACCGGAAATACCAATAATTTTGAAAAGACATCTACGTATTGGATGTATAGTCATGACAACTTCAGAATACAGAGAGTACAGTTAACATTTGATTTGCCCAATCAGCTGGTAGATAAATTAAAAATGAAGGACATTAACCTCTTCACTTCGGTATCTAATTTGGCAGAATTTTCAAAGAACAAGGATATCAGGCAATTACAGTTAGGTTCTAATCCAATGTTCCGATATTTCTCTTTCGGGGCAAGAATGAAGTTTTAATGTAAAAAAGATTTTTCTAATGAAGAATATACTTAAAAATATTACCCTTTTCACCTTGTTCTCATGCCTGATGGCTTGTAGTCTGGTCGAACCGGTAGATGAAAATCAATTGGGCGAAGATCGTTTGAATTTTGACCCTGCCTTTGCAGAGGGCGTATTGCTCAATGCGTACGAAAACATGGTAAATCAGCTTTCATTTACTGATGTAGCGACTGATGACGCCGTTCATAATTATTTAAGCGGTTATAGAAGAATGGCTACGGGTGAATGGAATGCACAGATGCCGTTTACCAGCAGATGGGGGCAGTATGAACATGTATTGTACGCCAACAAGTTCATTACTTTAATTGATGAGGTCGTTTGGAAACGAGACGAAGAGACCAACGAACTTTTTAAAGAACGTTTATACGGTGAAGCAGTGGCGCTTAGAGCGCTTAGACATTTTTGGATTCTTCAAGAACACGGTGGCATCGGTAGATCGGGTGAACTTTTAGGCATTCCGTATATCACCGAGTTTTACGAATTTGATGCCGATTTCAATACGCCTAGACTGGGTTTTGAAGAAACTGTTACCCGAATTATAGCCGATTTTGATGAAGCCCTTGAATATTTACCGATGGATTATGATGGAGATTTGGCAAAGAGACCTTCAAGATATAGCGATTCTGATGATGATAAATATCAATTTGTATTCGGAAAAGATCAAGATTTAAGAATAAACGGTAGAATTATAAAAGCCTTTAAGGCAAAATTATATTTGTTGGCTGCAAGCCCTGCCTACATGAACGGTCAAGGTGGTTATTATCAAGATGCCGCGAACATTCTTGCCGAACTTTTAAACGACATCGGAGGTGTAGGTGGTCTTGACCCTAACGGACATTATAATTTTTATGAATTTCCGATTGGTACAAGAAATTTTCCAGAAGTGCTTTGGCGTAGTAATGCCTCCACTTTTCAGACATGGGTAGAAAGCCAGCATTTTCCCCCTTCCTTAAACGGCAGTGGTCAACTTAATCCATCTCAGAATTTAGTGGAAGCTTTTCCTATGTTAGATGGTTTCCCCTTTTCAGAAACACATTCTGATTATAACGCCGATAACCCTTTTGAAAATAGAGACACACGACTTCAGCGATACATACTTTACAACGGTAATGATTTGAACGGAAGAGTAGTTAATATCAATAGTTCAGGTGTTGATGGTATTGATCAGGTTTCTCAACGTTCTACCCGTTCCGGTCATTATTTAAAAAAACTTCTTGATCAAAATGTCAATATTAGTGCAGATGGTAGCATTTCCGCTTCCGAAAAAATAAACATTTATGTTCGTTATACCGACTTGTTTTTGATGCTCGCCGAAGCGGCAAATGAAATTGGCGGGCCAGACCAAGCCGTTGGGGGTATGTCTGCCAGAAATATTTTGGCCGCCATTAGAGCACGAGCGGGGATCGGCCTTGAAAATTCAGATGCCTATTTGAGTAGTATTGCTTCACAAGAAGATATGAGAAACTTAATTCGAAACGAGCGTCGATTAGAACTTTGCTTTGAAGGACATCGCCTGTACGATTTAAGAAGATGGAACATTTTCGATGAAACAGCTGATGCTATGGGCTTACAATTTGACGGTGGTGAATACACCGAATTTTTGGTCGAACCAAGATTGTATAATGCTAATGCAAACTATGCTCCAATACCTCAAAATGAGATCGTGAGATTTAATCTCATCGAGCAAAATCAGGGTTGGTAAAATATATTATAAAGAGATAAATTTAAGCTTCGGCCAAAATGTTAATTTAATTTTTTCATTTTATGAACACAAGATATTTCATTGCGCTACTAACAGGCCTGGTTTTGGCATCGTGTAGCAATTCAGAAACTGAATTTGATGACTTTGAGATTCAAACTGTATATTTTCCATATCAGACACCGGCCAGAACCCTAATATTGGGCAATTATGACCAAGGCATCAATGAAAGTGATAATGCATATCGTTTTGAGATTACGGCCTTAATGACCGGGGTATATTCCAACGATGACGAAAGAAAGATTCATTTTGAAGTTGACAATGATCTCTTGACGAATGTAGCTAATGTACAGCCTTTGCCGGCCGAGTATTACACCTTTGAGAACATAAGCCCGGTCAGTATTTCATCTGGTGATACCAAAGCGCGTATTCAAGTGCAGTTATACGAAGAGTTTTTTAATGATACGCTGTCTTTTGGAGAAGAGAATACCACAAACTACGTAATACCTCTTCGAATCACGCAAGCGGATAATATTGATAGTATACACTCAGGTAGAAGCTTTGAAGGCATTCCTGATCTAGACAGGGTAAACGCAGCACATTGGGACATCCTCCCTAAAGATTACACATTATTCGGAATAAAATATATGAACCGATTTCATGGAAACTATCTAAGAAGGGGAACGGACATGATTACCTCTGGAACACCCACATTAGGTAGAGAATACAACGCCGAATTTACGGTAGATGACGAAATAGCTTTTGTAGAGACCAGTGGCTTTAATAAGGTTCACCTACAAAACATTATTGGTAGAGGAGAGAATTCTAGCCCTGGTAATGTAGATATGGAACTTTCATTTACCGATGATACCTGTACTATTTCCAGTTATAAAGATGACCCTTACGATATAAGTGGCACCGGTCAGTTTGTTGAAGGCGGAGATAGTTGGGGAGGCAAACCTAGAGATGTTATTTATTTAGATTACACCTATACGGATGCCGATAATTCAGAAACCCATGCCGTTAAAGACACTTTAGTGATCCGTGACAGAACAGCTGTTTTTGAGGAGTTTGAAATTGAATTAAAATAAAATTGGAAAATGGAACATATTCTAAATTTTACACGGAATAAGGTTACGGTGCTATTAATGGCATTGGTAATTTCAGTCTTTTCTTCTTGCGAGAGCGATGATGAAGGTGAGATAGAGACAGCTTCTACAGTACATATGAAAACATTGCCTAAAGTGGCGTATGTATTGGGAGAGTCGTTAGACTTGTCTGACATTGTTATCTCTATGGATAGGGATGGCGGTACCGTAGACATTCCTTTTGCTTCTTTTGGCGCTGAGAACATCACCACAGACCCTTCAGACGGAACCGTACTTGACTTTTCACATCAACAAATCACTATACGGGTCGGAGATACAGGAAAGGGATTAATACAAGCTATTAGTGTTACCAATAATGTGGTCGCCCTTGAGGTGAAAAACAAGGCCACTGAAGATTATGTAAACGGTCAAGAACTAGATTTATCGAACCTGGTCGTAACCTTGGTGAAAGAAGATGGTACCAAAAACGATGTCGCTTTCAATGATTTTGGCACAGAAATTCAAACATCTCCCGTGAACGGAGCTATTCTTTCCATAGAAAACGAAGAGGTCATTGTCACCTACCCGTCGACAAAGGCCGAGATAGCCCAGGCCATTCAGGTTGTGCCATTTGCACCATTGAGCGGCACAGTTACAACACTTCCTACGAATACGGAGTACGAGGTCGGGGAAAGGCTAAATTTAGAAGGTACGGTGCTAACATTTTCTATCGCGAGCGGACAAGAAGTCATAGTTCCCTTTGAAAATTTCGAAGCTTTTGACCTCTTGGCAAACCCGGTAAATGAAGCCAAATTACGCGCTTCGGAAACTGAAATTCTGATTTCACATTCTACCAATGTTTCGGTTGCAATTCCTATTATGGTAAATAGGCCAATAATTGATGTGATGGTCATTGAAACCAAACCTGAAAAAACGCTGTATACCGATGGAGAAACAATTGACCTTAAAGGGTTATCGCTAAGACTTTCTAGATCGGGCAAAGATGACCTTATCGTTTCAAGCGATGATTTTGAAATTTATGAAATTGTAACTACCCCGGCCCAAGGAGAGGTTTATTCTGCCGGCACCAATGAAATTGTGGTTACTTATCCTGATTTTGTCGATACGGTTTCGATACCATTAGGGTCAGAAACTATTTATGAATCTGATTTTTCTGGTGGTCTAGATGGTTGGCAGGCCAATCAAAATGGTGGTGGCTCGGTAAACACATCGGTCGAAGACGGTAATTTAGTTGCAAAAGATATTGTTGTCGGCGCTAACCCATGGGATGTACAATTATTCAAACCCTCGTTAACCTTAGAGAAAGATGCGAAGTACAAACTTACGACCATCGTGAAAGCTTACCCCGGCCAGGGCGATTTTTGGTTCTCACTATCTGTAGGTGATGGTACCGGTCGAGATGGCTGGCAAGCCTATGATGGTGGTGGCGGTGTTTGGTTGGCCGGTGATACGGAATATCAGACCTATGAAAAAGAATTCGTAATGGGTCAAGAAACTACAGATGGAGCCCGTGTGCTTCTTGATATTGGAAATCAAACGAACGGTGTAATGGTACAATATGTTAAACTTGAAAAACTATAACTAGTTGAGTGTTAGTTGAAGTAGCCTCTAAATAAGTTTTAACTATTTGTTCTAGTTAGAAACTATATTCAAAAGACCGATTGACAATAGTCATCGATCGGTCTAGAGGTTGCATATTGAACACAGTAAGCGAAAATCTCCTACCTCCCAGACATTCCAAAATCAAATCAAATGAGAAAAGCAGTACTAATTTTCATCATTTTGAGCATCAAGTTTAGTTTTTTTATGGCATGTGCTCAATCTGAAAATAATCAAATGGAAATACCATCCGAAGATATCGATATGCCCGATACCTCGGAAAACCCAGATACCGACCAAACTCCCGAAAGTTCTGACACTATTAATCTGACTTCGAAAGACTTCGTACTCGACATGGGGGCCGGCTGGAATCTTGGTAACGCCATGGATACCGAAAACACTGATGAAACTGCCTGGGGCAACCCTTTGACCACAAAGGCAATGATCGATGAAATTGCCAAAAAGGGTTTTAAGACCTTGCGATTACCCATCACTTGGAGGTTTCATATGGGCCCTGCTCCTGATTACACTATTGAAAAAGAGTGGTTGGATAAAGTAGAGAACATTGCAAATTTTGCCCTGGACAACCAGATGTATGTGATTATCAATATTCATCATGACGAGGCATGGATAATACCCACCTATGAGAAGTCGGAATCGGTAAAAAATCAATTAGAAAAAGTTTGGACTCAAATAGCTGAACGATTTAAGTCGTATGATAATCATCTCATTTTTGAAACACTTAACGAGCCACGTCTCGAAGAATCACCTGAAGAATGGCAGGGCGGCACTGCCGAGGGTCGAGAGGTCGTTAACCAATACCATCAAATCAGTTTAGATGCCATAAGGGCAACAGGTGAAAATAACGCCAGCCGAAAAATTATGGTTTCGACCTATGCCGCAAGTAGCGACCCTAGAGCACTGAACGATTATAGAATACCGAACGGTGATGAGAATGTAATTGTTTCGGTTCATAGTTATTTCCCCTATTTGTTTGCGCTTGAAGGAACTGACCCTACGTGGGGCAATGAAACCGACAGAGCCGAATTGCTACAAGAGTTTGATAAAATCAATAATCAATTAGCTATTGATGGTCGAGCCATTGTAATGGGCGAATGGGGCTCTACATTTAGCGACAACGCAGATGACCGTCTTGCTCATGCCGAATTTTATGCCAAAGCTTGTGCAGAAAGGGGTATTTGCCCTATTTGGTGGGATAATGGAAATCTAGATGAGTTCGGTATTTTTAATAGAAGAGAACTGGTTTGGGCCAATTCGGAAATAGCTGATGCCATAGTTCAGGCCGTAGAGAACGTTCGTTCAAAATAGCATTGTATAACCTTATAGTTAAGAAAGCTCATAATCTCTTATCAATATATCAGCTGGTATATTAAATGCTTGCGTCAGCATTCTTATCTGATTTAGATTCAACTTTCTTTTTTTATTGAGTATTTCTGATGTATGACTTCTGCTTTTCAAGATTTTACCCAAATCACCGTCATTCAGATTGTTTTGCTCCATTATAAACCTTATCGCTTCTATGGGGTCCGGTGATGAAATCTGAAATTTTTCTTCTTCGTACTTTTCAATAACAAGTGCTAAAAGATCTAATTCTTCACTTTCAGGCGTACCCTTTTTAGCATCGAATATTTCAAGCATTCTATTCAAATATTGATGATATTGTTTCTTTGATTTTATAATATTGATTTCCATTTTATTTTTTTAAAAAATCTCCGATATCTATTTTGTCATATTCTTTATGTGTTCCTATAAACAGGACAAAAATTAAATGCTTTGAATAATTGACCTTTACAATTAGTCGATATTTATTACCACATATATTGAATATAAGTATCCCACCCCTTATGTAATCTGCCGAACCGAATATTTGCTTAACCTCATTGGTGTTTTTGAATTCATTTTTTGAAATTATATCATACCATGCTTTCAGCTGTTGCTCAGCATCTTGATGTTTTTTCCAAAATTCTCTTAAAGTACCTCTAGAAAAAACTCTCATTTACTATAAGTTTTTCACAAAAATAATAAAATTTTCCCAAAACGGGAAATATAAATACTTTTCCTTCTACAATAGGAATTAGTATAATATAACTATTGAAAAATTCCCGTAACCAAATTTATTTTTTCTTAGAAAAAACCTTTGTACTCGTCTTTATATCGGCATATCGAGGGTCTTGAATATAATCTTGTTTTTGCATCTTGATTACCTCTATGCTCAAAAACCCGAATTCACTTACCACCTTACCGTAAAAACGATAGACCCCTTTGCCCCTAAAACTAAACTTGGCCGCCACTGGCGGAAATAATACTCCATCGAACACCTTACCCTGTTGGTCGACCAAAGTTGCAAAATGCATACGCTTACCATCATGGGTACTCGTATTCTTTACGGTGACCAAGTACCCGTAGATATCGATATGGTGGTTTAAAAAACGTTCGAGATTATCGGCACAACGATTATTCTTGAGAGGTTCGGCCAATAATTCAAACGGACTGCATAAGCAAAACCCCAACAACTCTAATTCAGTAAAGGCCATTTCTAAATCTGTCGTATTCAGCTGGGGTATTTTAAAATTCTGATGTTTGGGCAGAAACAGTTTGGGGTGGTCTATTTTGGTTTTTTTATTGAGAAATAAATGCGCTTTCCATAACAATTGGTGTTTGTTCACCCCCGTAAACCGAAAGGCATTGATACGAAGAAGAATACTTACCTGCTCTATCGAAATGCTTACCCGATCTAAAAAATCTTCAAGGGAGGCATATTTTCCGTTCAAAGACCTCTCTTTCAAAATACGTTCCGATATACGGTTCTCAAGTTCACGCAGATAACCAAAGCCTAGATAAATATCTTTCCCATAGATTACATTGGCATTCAGGCTTTTATTAATGCATGGCGCGTGTATGTTGCCTCCTAACATTCGTGCCTCATGCACATAAAACTCTGCGCTATAAAATCCGCCACCATTATTAAGTACGGCCACCATATATTCCAACGGAAAATACGCCCGTAAGAAAAGTGTCTGATAACTTTCTACCGCATACGATGCCGAATGGCCTTTGGCAAAAGCATAACCGGCAAAGCTGGCAATCTGTTCCCATACCTCAAAAATCACACTGTCAGGCTCTCCCTTTTTTCGGCAATTATCTATGAACTTCAAACGTACTTTCTCAAACTCTTCACGTGAACGGAACTTTCCGCTCATTCCACGTCTTAGTATATCGGCCTCGCCCAAATCAAGATCGGCAAAGTGGTGGGCCACTTTGATTACATCTTCTTGATACACCATTACTCCATAAGTGTCGGGCATAATATCCAACATAACGGGGTGACCTTTCTCTTTGGCCCTATCTTCATTGCGATGCCGTAAAATATATTCACGCATCATACCGCTTTTTGCAACTCCGGGCCTAATTATTGAGCTAGCAGCTACCAAGCCTAAATAATTATCAACTTCCAATTTTCTCAAAAGCATACGCATGGCAGGCGACTCTACATAAAAACAACCCATACATTGAGCGCTCTTGATCAACGCGTTTACCGACCGATCAGTCTTAAACTTACTGATATTATGAATGTCAAAAGTGTTGATTTTATGGGGCTGGTTATAGCTGATAATATCCAGTGTCTGCCGTATTTTGGCGAGTCCGCGTTGACCAAGAATATCGAATTTGAAAAGCCCCACATCTTCTGCAATGACCATATCAAACTGAGTAGTCGGAAAACCTTTGGGGGGCAAATGGGTAGCAGCGAACCAATGTATTGGGTTTTCGCTGATTAAAATGCCGCCGGCATGAATACTCAAATAATTGGGCATACCCATAATCAACCGACCATATTTTATCACCAACCGAGAAATATCGTCTAACCTGTTAAAGTCGTACCGACCCTCACATAGCATATCTATTTCGCTTTTAGGCAACCCGAACACCTTGCCCAATTCTCGAATTACGCCCCTCTCTTTAAAAGTGACATAAGTACCCAATAATGCCACATTTTCAAAACGTTCAAAAATGTACTTGGTCATCTCTGGGCGGTCATGATGAGAAAAATCAATATCAAAATCTGGCGGATTGGCTCGGTACAAATTGATAAAGCGTTCAAAGTACAGGTCGAGTTCTATCGGGTCTACATCGGTAATTCGCAATAGATAGGCTACAATACTATTGGCCCCACTACCCCTGCCGACATAGAAAAAACCTCTTCTGCGTGCTTCAGAAATAATATCCCAATTGATAAGAAAGTATGAAACAAAACCCATCTTTTTGATCATATGTATCTCTTTATTCAATCGCTCTGTAATACCATCTCCACCGTTTGGGTACCGGTAAGGCAAACCCTCTTGACACAGTTTTTCTAGCAAAGCTTCATCCGCTTTATCAGTATCTAAATATCTTTGTAAATTCTGAGGGCGCCTTTCGGTAGAAAAATCGTAATGAATCTCACATGAATTCATCAAACGTTCGGTATTCTCCAAAATATGGGTGTATTCAGAAAAGGCCTTGGCCAAATTAGGTATAGAGAACATTTTTTGGTCTGCGCTAGCTTCTTCAGATCTATCGAGCTTACTGAGCAGCACATTATTGTCTATGGCGCGTAATAGCCGATGGGCATTGAAATCGTTTTTATTTCGAAAAGTAACAGGTTGCTGAACCACCAGCTTATGTTTCAATCCCGCTAATTTTGAAAAGGGCAACTTTCGAAGGTCGGCAATCGATATACCTATGTATTCATTTTCGTTAAGAATAACTATTTCGTTAAGCAATGTTTTTTCAAAAGGATACACTACATAGGCGTGTTCAAATTTGGGAGCCACCGATGGCAATTGTTTTTTTTGATGCAAATGATCCGAGAGAAAATTATTCAACTCAAGATACCCTTCATTATTTTTAGCAATACCTATAAAACACTGTTCTACTCCGTTTCGAAAATCAATTCCTAAAATAGGGCTGACACCATATTCGGAAGCCAGCCGCACAAAATTGAGACAACCTGAGGTATTGTTGATATCGGTCAGCACCAATTTGGTCACTTCATTTTCTTGGGCAAGACTTAAGAGTTCTCTTTCAGAAAAAGTTCCGTAGCGAAGGCTATAATATGTATGACAATTTAGGTACAAATGTTTACTATTGGTTAAGAGAAATCATAGCATAATTCAACACTTTTTAATCGACAGCAGCTCTACCCTAGCGCACAGTGAAGCATTTACGAAAGCTGATAACCTAACACGCTTGATTAGCTACTGTTTCCGGTGTGCGAGTACAATCGGTGGCCGGCCATCGAACGGGTTTTGCATTCGACCGATGGTTCGTGCGCCCATGGCCGAGGCACGAACCACACTCTTATCACCATAGCGTTTTCGAATATGATCCATCGCATTATACAGGTTTAAAATCTCTTCGGTATCGTCAAAAAGATTGATTTGATAATTGCCCGACACCAAATGACTGAACCGAATACCTACCAATCGCACCAACAATCTTCGATTGTACAGTGTTTTGAACATTTCTAGAATTTTAGGAATCAATATATGATCGGCACTGGTATAGGGAATACGTAATTGTTTCGAATAAGTATTAAAGTCGGAATATCTGATCTTGACCGCAATGCAGGCCGTTAACTTTTCACCCCGGCGTAGTTGATAAGCCAAGTTTTCGGTCATGGCTATAAGAATGCCCTTCAGTTTTACTACATCAATAGTGTCTTTATCAAAGGTACGCTCGGTAGAAATAGACTTACGGTCACAAAACGGAATTACCGGGGTGTGATCAATGCCATTGGCCCTTTTCCAAATGACCCGCCCATTTTTGCCCAACACACGTTGCATCACATCAACGGGCATTTCTTGTATAGTGCGTACCTGTCGCAACCCTAGGTTTCGAAGGGTCTGATACGTTTTATCGCCTACCATGGGTATTTTTTTTATGGATAAAGGCGCAAGAAATGTTTTTTCGAGTCCGTAATCTATCTTTAGCTGGTTTTGAGGTTTAGCTTCGTTGGTTGCTACTTTAGAAACTACCTTATTGACCGAAAGTCCGAAAGAAATTGGTAATCCCGTATTTTTTTCAATACGTTGCCGCAATTCAGAGGCATACTTATAACAACCAAAAAAGCGGTCCATTCCCGTTAGGTCGGCGTAAAACTCATCGATACTCGATTTTTCAAAAAGGGGTACCTGTTCTTGTATAATTTCAGTAACCGCATCAGAATACTTGCTATACGTACCGGCGTTACCTTTAATGGTAAACGCTTCAGGACATAGTTCTTTCGCCATTTTCATGGGCATACCCGAATGCACGCCATAACCACGGGTTTCATAACTACAGGCCGCCACCACGCCCCTATCGCTCAAACCACCAACCAACAAAGGTTTGTTTTTGAGTTTGGTATTGATGAGGCGTTCTACGGATACAAAAAATGTATCAAGGTCTAAATGTAAAATGGTCTTCTGCATAACTATCGTAGGAATGGACAGCTAAAATATGGAATAATTCCATTTATTGGGAATAAATCCTAATTTTGAGGCAAAGTTTAACAGAGACTATATAAGGGAGCTCATCAGCCGAATAGTCTCTGTCAATGCATGAGACTTATAACTTAATGAGCTACTTTTTCACCGTCTCGATAAGCTTATAAGCAGTATCAATAATTTTCATGTCTTTTAATCTTCTCCTCCATCAAAATGTGCAATGGGCTAAACTTCTTCAAAGATTAGCTGGGCCGTATTGTCTATTTATAAGGTCTGGTAGGTGTTATTGTATGGCTGAAAACTAATATGCCTTAAAATGCTGAAGTGCATTACTGATATGAGCCTCGACCGTGCGAATTGAAATATCAAGTTCTTCGGCGATTTCCCTATTTTTATATCTCTTGATTCTACTTAGATAAAAAACATTTCTGCATTTGTTGGGCAATTTGTTCAGTATACTCTTGAATTCAATCTCAAGGTCATTTTCCTTTAGTTTGTCATCAACCGAATTCGGACTTGGCAGTGATGCAACTAACTGATCATCTAAATCTACGTACTTGTTGTTGCGGTAGACATTAATCACCTTATGTCGAAGAGCTGTAGTAAAATAGGCCTTAAGGTTCGAAATATCTATTTTATCTTTCTTTTCCCACAGGCCAATAAAAAGTTCTTGAATAAGGTCTTCGGCAATCTGTCTGTCTTTAACAAGGCCCAGGGTATACTTATATAAATCTTCAAAGTATCTGTTATAAATTAGCCTGAATGATTCTTGGTCTCCCAATTTCATTTTATCAAGCAGCTGTTCATCAGATAATTGGTAACTCATTTGGTGATTGGTATTGAGCTTCTAAAATACATCTGCAATCGTGGTGCAAAGTGATTTAGATTTTATGTGTATGTTATGAAATAGTTACAGGTTTCAAAATAAATGCCGCTCTCCGTTCAAAGAGAGCGACATTTTGAAAAATGAAACTAACGCAAACTAACAATTACCATTATCGGAAAATGATCGGAGATATAGTTACCTCCCCTTTGACCATCTAAAGTGTGATGTTTATGAACCTCTATATCATCATTACAAAAAATATAATCTATACGTTTCCTATCTTGATCAGGCTCTAATCTAAAACCATTAAAAGTATACTGGGGGCCATATACCAATTTGGCTTTATGAATAGCATCCGATACATTTAAGCTTTTGGGTTTTCCTTCCAAAAGCAAGTCATAGGCCTCGGCCGACGGTGGAAAATTAAAATCCCCAGTAAGTAAAAACGGGGCATCATCGGCAATCTTTTTAATTTGCATACGCAAAAGCTTGGCACTCTCAATACGGGCTTTTTCACCCTTATGATCAAAATGGGTGTTAAAAAAGAACAACTCTTCTTTGCTAGTTTTTCTTCGGAGCTTTACCCAGGTGGCAATTCTTGGCAATGCCGCATCCCACCCTTTAGAATTTACTTTTTCAGGGGTTTCAGATAGCCATAACGTTCCGCTATCCAAGAGTTCAAACTCTTCTTTATTGTAGAACACCGGGCAAAATTCGCCTTCTTTACCTCCATTTCTTCCGATACCGACATAATCGTAATCGGGAAGCCGTTCTACCATATCGTTCAATTGGCCTTCTATGACTTCTTGTGCCCCGAAAACATCAACTTCAAAAAAATTGATGCTTTCACAAAGCCAGTCCCTTCTATTTTCCCAAATATTGATTCCATCATTAGGGCTGGCATATCGAATATTAAAGGTCATTGCCCTGATTGGTTCAGCAGTCTGTGAAACTGCCAGCAACGGCCCCATTAATAGTAGCAAAGCAAGTATGCTTTTTTTCATCTTTTTCATTTCCATTTAAATTATTCCCAACCGGGATTTTGGGTCAGGTTCGGATTCAACTGTAACTCAACTCGAGGTATTGGATATAGATAATCTCTATTCTCATCGAAATTTCTATTATTGAAATCGGGCTGAGGGTCAATCAAATTGTTCTCATCAAAATATATATCAGAGTCAATTTTTATATACTGCACGCCCTGTACTTGACCTGCAGGTTCATCACCTTCAAATAAAACAACATCTATATTTCCATCAGAATCCATATCGTACTCCCCTGCCCCAGGAAAATACAATCCGCGTAAAGGCTGTGTTAATGTTTGACCTGCTTTCCAGCGTACAATATCGTTCCAACGGTGGTTCTCCATATAAAGCTCGATTCTTCGTTCTCTTCTAATTTCTAGAATTACGCCTTTGTTCGCGCCACTAACGGTAGCGTATTGTTCTTCTAAAAAAGAATCTGGACTGTTATTGGCATCAGCTAAGCTTAAGGCAGGCATCCCCACCCTATCTCTCAATAACTGAACAGATACATCCAAGTCAGTCTGGGTCAGTGTGCCAAGTTCAGCTTTTGCTTCCGCATAGTTCAATAGTACTTCACCGAAACGAAGAATGGGTAAGTCGGTTATGGATTCATCGTTGGTATCATACACCGGTTCCGTTACATATTTGGTCAATTGGTAACCCGTCATTGTCGCACCAAGATTGGGAGCCAATTCCATGGCTTCTCCTTTCCTAATATAACCAGGAGTACGAATCGTTTGTGATAAACGAGGGTCTCTACCCGCTACCTCATCGGTAAAGAAAAACTCATTGTAATCGGGCAAGTCGGTAAACCTTGACCCATCGGCCATCAAATAACTATTGACCAAATCTTTCGGCATACCCGGGCGACCGTACGAAGATGTGGTGGTATAATAATTAACGTTATGGTCAACGGCAACGGTTTGGGTGAACTGCCGACTCAAAATCATTTCGCTCGTTTGAGCATCATGCGAATTGAACAAGTTCATATAGTCGGTACTTGTATCACCCGTACTATAAACGCTATATGGAGAATTTTCCATCAATTCCAAAGAGGCATCGACACTCACATTCAGATAGGTTTCATAGCCGGAAACATCTCGGTATTTCTCGAAAGTACCTTCATAAAGCGCAACCCTCGATTTTAAAGCGAGTGCACTATACTTGGTAATTCTGTAAGCCTGAACCTCTTCATTGAGGTTGACAATAGCACGGTCAAGATCTTCTAAAATTTTGTCGGTGATAAACTGTCGACTTTCTCGCGAGGCTTGAAGACTCTCCATATCCTCGGCGCTTAAGGTCTTATCGTAATAAGGCACTTCTCCAAATCTTTTTAATTTCTGAAAATAGAAGTAGGCCCTAAAAAAATAGGCGACCCCGCTATAATGAACCTTAGCTGACTCATCTTCGCATTTTTCATAATTCTCGAGAAAGTAATTGATATCCCTGAGATAGGCCCAATCCCAACCACCACCTGTTGTAGGTATGGTTCTCGAACTGCGCATTTCATCGCTAAGGGTAGTTGAAACAATATTATCGCTAATGGCATCCCCATCATAAATACTGGTACTGGGGAACATTCTATAGAAGCCATTAGTATACAATTGTAAATCGCTAGCTTTTAAAAAGAAATTGTTCTCTGTGACGTCTGATAGCGGTTCTTTATCAAGATAATCATCGCTACAACCGATTAAAAGCAAGATGTAAATCAGTATTGAATATTTAAATTTCATAGTGCGTGTAATTTTAAAATTGTAGTGAAATACCCAGTGAATAAATTTTCGAGAAAGGCGTCGTTTGTGCCGTACTTCGATTCGCTGAAGTTGAAGGGGAGTTCAAGTTGACCGAATTACTTGCAGCCTCAGGATCAATATAATCCGTCAACTTACTAAAAGTCAAAAGGTTTTCCCCACTAAAATAGACTCTCAATTTGTTAAAAGGCATGCGGTCGGTAATCGTACTCGGCAGGGTGTACCCCAAGGTCAGATTCTTCATTCTCAGGTAAGCCACATTCTGTAAATACCTATCGTTTACCGCCCCTAGCGCATCACTTTCTGATAATGCGATGTAACCAAAGAGTCTCGGGTAATAGGCGTCTGTGTTTTCTGGAGTCCAGATATCGTTTGCCATATCTTTTCGAATAAAGGAATCATAGGGTCGATTGTACATGGCCCAGAATAACCTCGAGTCGCGATGCGGATACCAATCTTGTTTACCTACACCTTGAAAGAAGGCGGAGAAATCAAAACCTTTATAAGCTGCATCAACCTTAAAACTATAAAGATATTGAGGTGCCGTATTACCAAGAATTCTTCTATCGCCAGGGTTTTCCGATGTGTTTTCACCTTCATCGATAACGCCATCGTTATTCAAATCGATGTATTTAACATCACCGGGCTGTAAGCCGCCTGCGGCAACTATTCTATTAGACACCCTAGTTTGATCAGCGTGGGCCGCAACTTCTTCTTCTGTTTGAAAAAGTCCTTCAACATGATAGCCCCAAAGCTCTCCGATTGTCATACCTTCATAAAAATCAAGTAAGCTATTATTGGGGTTGTCAAACCTTGTAATCTTGGTTTTAGAATTTGACAAAGTTCCTACTACCGAAAATTCAAAATTGTTATTGCCCAATTTAAATGTGTCATTATAGCCCAATGCCAATTCAAAACCACGGGTCTGAAGGTCAGCGGCATTTTCTTGAGGTGAAGGAGCACCCAAAACACTAGGCAAAGTAGCCCCTTTGGTCAACATACCTTCGGTATTTCGCTGGTACCAATCAAAATTGGCGGTCAAACGATTCTTAAAAAAGGCCAGGTCGGCACCCACATTCAAGGTTTTCACTTCTTCCCAAGTAATTGCCCTTGGGTTCAGGTTGGGTGATTCTATATAATCTAAGGTCGAACCATCGATGGCATAGCCTGAATCAATATCTTTATTTAAGGTGGGGATGTAAGCGTAATCAGCAATATTCTGGTTACCCAAAGAACCATAAGAGGCACGTAGCTTAAACTGGTTCACCGCGTTGCTGTCTTTCAGAAAATCTTCGTTTGAAACTATCCATCCCGCAGAAACCGACGGGAAAAACCCCCAGCGATAATCGGAAGGAAACCTTGAAGAACCATCATATCGTCCGTTCACCTCCAATAGGTATTTCTTCTTATAATCGTACGACGCCCGATAGAATACACCCTGCAATGCCCAAGCCGAAGCATTACCGCTTGCCTCGGCATTGGATGTCGCCAAACCTAAAGAGTTCAAATCATCGGAAATACTGTTCAGCTTACTGGCCTCAAAACTTTTTGTTTCAAAAGATTCTTGATTGAACCCGACCATACCGCTTACAAAATGATTACCGAGCTGCATTTTATACTCCCCGTATATATTAAATGCGTCATAGGTTGACTGGGTGTTGTACTCTTTTAAACGATCACTTCCCATGGTTCCGACCTCCCCTACAAAAATGGAATAGGGGATTCTTGTCGACCTTTGATATCGGTTATACGTCTGTTTTCGCAACGCATAACTTGCAGTTACATCGAACCCTTCAAACGGACTGATAACGGCTGTGGCAATATTGGAGAATTCTTGATCGACCGTTTCTTGTTTAGACTTGCCATGCAAAAGTGCGGCATAAACCCCGTCACCCACGGTGTAATTGTTCAGTTCCGTTCTCCACAAGGCATTTCCATCAGGATTGGCAGGCATATACGCGGGTATGGCATGTACCCATAGCAAACTACCCCAAGGATCGGCATAATTACCATATTGGCTACCCCCATGCTGAAGGTCGTTCGAGTTATTATATTGCATATTATTGGTAAAAGTGAGCCAATTATTGGCATCTACCTCAATCTTACCCCTAAGGTTGTACTGCTTGAAATTATCATCTTGCACCTTTAAGATACCCGTTGAATGATAGTTTCGATATGAGAAAAATGTTCTTACTTTCTCAGAGCCACCCGAAAGGGAAACATTGGTAATGTTCGAGGGCGCGTTCTTTCTAAAGAAAGTATTCCACCAATCGGTAGCACCATAATGCACATACTGATCTCTACCGTTTCGATTGTCGATTACCACTCTTGCCTTTGAAGGGTCTTGCGAAACCTCTAAAAGTGCTGCATAGTCTTGTTCGGTATATCCGGTATACGACCTTCCTACTGCGGTTCTAAAAGCTTCATCGACCAACATGGTCGACTGGTAAGAGTCGGTCAAAAAATCGGTATTCATCGTTGGCGAACTGAATGCAGTGGTATTACTAACGTTCACCGTAATTTTACCTTTTTTGGCCTTTTTAGTGGTCACCAAGACCACCCCAAAAGCCCCACGGGCACCATAAATTGCTGAGGCGCCGGCATCTTTTAAAACACTGATTGATTCTATATCGTTTGGGTTTAGATTATTGATATCACCTTCGACCCCATCAACGATAACCAATGGCGAACCTCCGTTAATCGAAGTAAAACCCCGAATATTGATTCTAGGCGACTCTCCCGGTTTCCCACTCGATTGTGTGATATTCAAACCTGGGCTTACCCCTTGAAGGGCATTCGCTGCATTGGCCAAAGGTCTGTTCTCGATAGTGGACACGTCGACCTTGTTTACCGCATCGATCAATTTTTCTTTGCTCTTGCTGCCGTAACCGATAACGACCACCTCTTCTAGCAGTTGTTCATCAGACTTTAGAACAACGACCAGGTCAGAACGTGAGTTATTTACCTGTACAGTTTGGGGAATCATTCCTAAGTACGAGAATTCTAGCGTTCCACCTCTGGCAACTTCAATAATAAAATTGCCGTCGAAATCAGTTACGACGCCATTATTGGTGCCTACTTCCATCACACTAACACCCATTAACGCATAACCATCGATATCGTTTAAGGTACCGGAAACCCTCACTTTGTCCTGTTCATTGTTTTTTAAGGTCACGGTAACCGTGGTGGAAATAATTTTGTAATCAATGGGAAAATTATGCGCCAATCGCTTCATAACCGTTTGCAGCGAAGCACCCTCAAAATCGATACTCTTTTTGAGTTTAAGGCTCTGTATTTTTTCGTTGTACACAAAAGAAGCCTCGGAAACTGACTCGATTGCATCGAACATTTCGACCAGTGTCTTATTGTTCTCGTGCAACGTAATCTTAATTTGGTTGACCGATTCAACGCTCGAATTGGGGGCGGCATTGAAACAGCTGAACAGAAGTAAAAATCCAGTGATTTTCAACTTCAATCTATTTTTTATTACTTTTATTTTCATTTTTAGGTTTTCTATAAGTTTTTCTGGCTTTTAGCAAAATCTTTGGCCTTTTCTATTGGCGTAGGGAAGGCTTTTTTTATTGGGGAAATGTTACATAGGCATTTATTTTTTTGGTACGACTATATAGTTCGAGGGAGATTTTTCTGTAAATTCTATATTCAAGAGAAAACTTAAACTTTCAAGAATGGTCTCTAAATGGGGGTCATGATATTTACCAACGATTCGCTTTCGGTCCAGAGCGGCACTCTGAATTTCTATGGAAATATCGAACCATCGTTCCAATACTTCTACCGCTTCGTTAAGGGTCTTGTAATTTAGGTGGATGGTGTTTTCCGTCCAGGCTTTATCTATTACTGATTTATCCGTTGCCTTTCTATAGGCCTCGGTCACCTTGTGATAATGCAATTGCTCATTAGGAAGCAAAATCTCTTTCATTAATCTGTGATTGGCTACCATTACCTTTCCCGTAGCAACACTCACAGAAATACTATCGCTCTCCGCAAACGCATTAATATTGAACGAAGTTCCGAGTACCCTTGTGCGAACCTCACCCGTTTCTACGATAAATGGTTTCAGCGTATCTCGCGCTACATCAAAGAAGGCCTCGCCTGTAAGTGCTACTTCTCTAAAATCACCGTTAAATTGTTGGGGATATCGTATAGAACTTCCTGAATTCAACATTACAACAGTACCGTCTGGCAGTTGAATCTCTTGCTTTTGACCCAATGTGGTCTCCACTAAATTAAATTGAGGATTGGGCTCGTATCGGGAAAATAAAAATAGACCTAGAGCCAGCGCTACACTTGCGGCGATTGCCCATTGTTTGAAGTAGCTTGATTTGGGCTTGGCTTTGGCATCTTGCGCGATTGAAGACTCAATCTTACGGTACAACCTGTTTTTGTAGCCCTCAACACCTACATTTAAGATAGGTGATTCGGCCTTTTTCTCATCGAAATACGCTTCGACCAAAGTTTTTTCTTCTTCGGTGGCTTGTCCAACGGAATACTTCTCAAGTATTTTTATGAATTCATCGGTCTTCAAACGTGGAACTTTAGGTGGTTCTATTTACTGGACACCTAAATCGGAGCTCACACGTAGATCAACTTGAGAAAATACTGCCCTTTTAATGTTTTGGTAACGTACGGCCCCTTGTGTGGTAAAGTTTTGATAACATTAGACCTTTGCATTATCCGCTGGCCCACCTTATCACGCCGTAAATCGGAAAAAATTGGAGGCTTCTAAAACGAATTCATCGTATTAAGATTTTTTAGACCCTCTATGAATTGTTGAATAGAACCCCCATGATTACAAATTTCACCCCTATCACCGAAAGAAAAAAAATTTAATTTAATCTATTGGTCATCACGAGGCCAAGTTTGACGAGCGCGCATAGCAAGTCGTCTTTGTATTCGGGAGCTAGTAAATTTCTATGGTTTCTTCTTATGAAGCTTAGAGGCCAAACGCATCTGCTCCGTATCCCAGTGGTTATCATTTTGATAAATGCCACGTTGCCAATCTTGTTCCATTACTTTTTCTTGCTGGGCAATTTCTTCTTTGGCCTTGAAGATATATTCCTTTTCATCTTTAGGCTTTTGCTCGGCCAACCTGCGCATACTCCGTTCATCCAATTTAATGAAATTCTGCGCCTGACGGTATAAAGTATACTTTCTAAAGCCCATTTTACTCAGCACATCGCTGGCAAGTTTTACCGAGGTATCTAAAGACTCTCTATAAATATGTTCGACCCCCATATTTAATAGGTCATAGGCCTCATACCTATTCTTTGTGCGTACCATAAGTTCTACCTTAGGGTACTTCTTTTTTACGATTCCCACCAATTTTTTAGTAGTATCGGGGTTATCCAATGCACTGATAAGAATATGGGCATCGGCAATTCCTGCAGCCTCTAAAAGGTCTATACGGGTTGCGTCTCCATAGTACACTTCAAAACCCATTTTACGAAGAAAATCTACTCGGTTCGAGTCAAAATCCAAAATGGTCGCCTCAATACCGTGAGAACGCAAAAAACGACCTACGGTATTACCAAAGTGCCCGAAACCGACCAAGATTATTTTATGCTGTTTGGCAATATGGTCGATGGCCCTTTTTTCCGATTCCTTGGTTCCTATTCGGGGCAAAATCAAACGTTCGTTCACCATCCCCAAAATTGGGGTCAGGGTCATGGTCAACGCTGTTACCACCAACATGGTGTCCATCTGCTCACCGCTAAGAATGTTCAACTGAAATGCAAAGGAAAGCAGTACGAAGGCAAATTCCCCAATTTGTGCCAGCCCTACCGAGAGCAGTAAGCGCTGGTCCATTTTCAACTTAAATAGGGCTCCTACCGCAAAAAGCACGATTGCTTTCAACAATATCACAGCTATTAAAAGCCCTCCGATACCCCATGGATTCTCTTTAATCACTATAAAGTTTATAGATGCCCCTACCGCCATAAAAAAGAGCCCCAACAACAAATCTTTAAAGGGTTCGAGCGTACTTTCCAGTTCGTGCTTGAACTCACTGGTCGCCAAAACCACGCCCCCTAAAAAGGCTCCCAATGCAGGGCTGAGGCCCACCAATTCCATCAACAATGAAATACCCAAGACAATCAGCAAGGCAGAGGCGGTTAACAGTTCTCTTACCCGGGTCATGGCCACCCTTCGCAACATCGGAACGAACAAGTACCTGCCGGCTACAACGATCAATACCACTGAAAGTATAATGGCCAAGGTCTGTAGGCCCAAAGGCAAGTTCTCCAAAAGATTGGCATGACCAGTAGATTCTGCGGTTTGGGAAGCAACTTCATTTTCATTGGAGAGCAGCGGAAGTATACCCAACATAAAAATGACGATAATATCTTGAAATAGAAGTATGGAAAAAGAAGAGGCCCCGTAGGTAGTTTCAAACAAGCCTTTCTCCTTTAAGGTCTGTAAGGTAATTGCCGTTGAAGAAAGGGCTACGGCCATTGATACGGTTAAGGAAACCTTCCATTCAAAACCCATTAAATGGAACATTAAAAATGAGAGAAGCATACTGCCGATCACCTGTGCCCCGCCCATACCCAAAATGGTTTTTCGCATCTTCCAGAAATTCTTGGGTTCAATTTCGAGACCGATGAGAAAGAGCATCATGACCACACCAAATTCGGCGAAATGTAGAATATCTTGTCCCTCTTCCCCAATAAACCCCAAGAGATAGGGGCCGATAAGCACACCTGCCAACAAGTACCCCAGAACCGAACTTAGCCCCAGCCTTTTGGCCAAGGGCACACATAACAATGCTCCTGCAAGAAATACGATGGCTTCAAAAAGTATGCTTCCGGTCATAAGGTGTTTAGTTGAGTTCTGAAATATCGTTTAGCATGGCACAGTCTTCCATAGCTTGTGGCGAACAGTCTTGTTGTAAAAATTTAAGCATCTGTACATATTGCTCGCTTTTTTCCGTAAGCTGCTCATCAGAAAGCTGATGGGTACCCATAACCGTAAAGGGGGGCAGGTACTGCATATGGCACAGTCGGGCCGTCTGCTCGAAAGGGCGCAAAAACTCGTTCACCGAATAGTGGTTGCTGCCTTCTGCGCAATATAACGCCCGAGAACCCCCGGTAGTTATGACGTTTAAACACTTTTTGTGTAGTAGGGCTTGGCCCTTGGGGCCATAGGCCCAATTGTATTCGAGTACCAGGTCGATCCACTGCTTCATCAGCGGCGGACAACTGTACCAATAGAGCGGGTGGTGCCACACCAAAATATCGTGTTGGGCGAGTAACTCTTTTTCAAAAGAAATATTGATGTGAAAATCGGGATAGCTTTCGTAAAGATCGTGAAAGGTAACCCCTTCGAGCGTTTCTAGTTGCCGTACCAAATGCTTGTTGGTACGACTCTGCTCAAATTTTGGATGGGCAAAAAGAATCAAGATGGAATTCATGCCATGAATTTAGGGTAAAATCACGAATCTATAATTTCTTTTATTTAGAACTATAAAGCCAACATGAATGCCAGTAAGAAAACGGAGTAAAAACTATTAAATTCAGTGGTTTCGATTAGAAACATTACTCCTACGGATAAGTCCAAAAACAGAATGTATTACGTACATACCTATGGTTGATGAATACTGAACATTAGTTATAGTAGACAGAAGCAAATTCCCCGAAAAATTAATGAAAACACTAAAGAATTCTGATTTGATTATACCAATATCTATATTGGTTCATCTCAGCATATTAAACGGTGTATTATTTGTATTAACACCATCTACCTACCTCAACCCCTATCACATACTACACTATAATATTTCGTGGTTGTTGATTACCTACGGACTCAATTTCTACCCTACCGATAGAAATGAAATGTTCATCACCAACGTACATAAAATGCTACAGCTGTACCTGATCTATGGTCTGGCCTACTTTGCCTTGTTTGGCATCACAGGTAAAATATATGAGTCGCTGAGCTATCAATTTTTGGTATACCTACTACTGTGTGCATCGCTTACCTTATACCGCATCATATTTTACGCACTTCGAAGAAATTATAGAAAATTGGGGGGCAATTCGGTAAAAGTGGTAGTCATCGGTCGTGACAAAAACCTGAAAAAGGTAAGGGCCTTGTTTGATGAACCCGACTTGGGCTATCGGTATATGGGCTATTTTGATGACAAAAAAACAAAGAGTAAAACCTATTTGGGCCCTGTACTTGACTGCTTTCTTTACTTACTCGAAAATGATATCGACGAAGTATACTGCACTGCTTCAAAGTTCAACCATAGAGAATTAAAGAACCTAATCGATTTTGCCGATAATAATCTCATTCGAATAAAAATAATACCGGATAACAAAGATATTTTCTCAAGATCAATGACCATAGAGAATTTTGGAGCAGTACCTGTACTCAACCTTCGAAAGGTTCCTCTAGATACTGAATATGGTCGCGTTGCCAAACGTATTTTTGATCTTCTCTTCTCTTCGCTGGTTATAGTTTTGGTATTGTCATGGCTCACCCCACTCCTATACGCACTCATCAATTATGAATCTCGAGGACCCTTATTTTTCAAACAAAAACGACATGGTTTTAAACGAAGAATATTTTGGTGCTACAAATTTAGATCGATGCATCTTTCAGACAATGCAAATTTAAAAATGGCCACCAAGAATGATCATAGAATTACGAAAGTCGGTAAGTTCATAAGAAAAACAAGCATTGATGAGTTGCCCCAATTTATCAATGTTTTTTTAGGAGATATGAGCGTGGTGGGGCCACGGCCCCATATGGAGCTACATACTGAAGATTATGAAACCACAGTAAACAAGTATTTGGTCAGGCATTTCGTAAAACCGGGTATAACCGGTCTCGCTCAAATTAAGGGCTACAGAGGTGAAATAGTACAACTCGCCGATATTCTCAACCGTACAAAGCTGGATATTTTCTATGTAGAAAAATGGTCGCTGAGGCTTGATATAAAGATTATTTTTCTTACCGTTTGCAATGCACTAAGAGGCGAAGAGAAAGCCTATTAGGCAAAAAGAAACCTATCAAAATAAAAATTATCAGAACTCTATTTCTTTTTTTTAGATTTTGTAAACAAAGATTTCAGTTTATCTAGATTAGATTTTGAAAACAAAGATTTAATCTTTTCGAGATTAGACTTTGAAAAAATAGACTTAGTTTTTTTCAAGATATAATCTATTGGTGAAACCTCTTGCTCTTTACCATAGTTATAGCCATACTTATAACCATAACTGGCATCGGCCATATTTACATCATTTAGGAGGAAAATAGGATTTATAAACTTGCCTTCGGCATATGATTCCAAGGCAAATTCCAGTACCCTTTTCTTCGATTTACCCGCCCGAATCAAATAGAGAGTTAAATCAGCATATCTACTGATTAAAAAGGTATCGGCCAGAATCATGGCCGGAGCTGTATCAACGATTACATAATCGAATACCTCTTTCAATTGCTCTAACATAGGAGCTATCTTTTCACTACGCAACAGTTGGATCGGGTTATGCGGAATGGGACCGGAAGGAATCACGCTTAAACCTGTATGCAAACTGGAAGCTTCTACATATTCCAAAATACTTTTTCTATCATCAGTGAGATAAGTGCTTAAGCCTTCTTTAGCAAGACCATTTTTCTCATGTCTATGCAACTGTGGGTTTCGTAAATCTGCCCCCACTATAATCACTTTTTTGCCCGTTTCCGCTAAGGTCATAGCCATATTAATAGTGGTAAATGTTTTTCCTTCGCCCTGGGCCGAAGAGGTTATGTATATACATTTACCTTTCGTACTAGGTTCTTCTTTTGTTAGAATATAGTTGAGGTTGGCACTTAATATATTATACGATTCTGAGAGTATCGACCGTTCGTCACCAGAAACCAAAGTGGGACCATCTGATGAGATATGAGGTACTTCTCCTAAGATTGGAATCGCTTCTGTATATTCTTTAATATCATCTCTGGTATTAATCTTATCGTCCAAAATTCGTTTCCCACTAATAACTAAAAATGGTATTAATAGCCCACCGATTAGGCCAAGACCTAAGACCATTTTGGTATTGGGTGATACAGGAGCTTCCAAACGATAGGCCTCATCCACAATTTTAGCTTTAGGCGCCTTGGCCGCTAGGGAAAGGGAATTTTCTTCCCTTTTCTGCAAAAGGAACAAGTAGAGCGATTCTTTAATATTTTGTTGACGTTCAATCCCCCTATATTCACGCTCTTGAGACGGTTTTTCAGAAATTTGAGAACCCAAAATCCCAGCTTGTCGGCGAATGTTATCTCGTGTAATTCTTAAATTCGAACGCGTACTTATCAAACTTTGGCGAATATTTTCTTTGATTTCGCGCAGCTGGTTCGTCATGTTGACCACCAAGGGGTTGGTTTCCGTGGCTCCTTTTAGCAAGCGGTTGCGCTCCAATACCAATTGGTTGTATTCGTCTACGAATAATCCCAGAGATGATTCCCCTACCCCCATATTGGTTGGCAACAAACTTAATTGGTCATTACTTACATGTTCCATCATGGCGTTGGTCACCTCCAATTGGGTAGCGATTTCTTGCTGTTTGTTGTTGTAGTCACTAACGTTTTGAATAATAATCGAGGATTCGGTCTGGATGTCAGTTAATTGATTAGACGTCTTAAACTCTTCTTTCCCGCTTTCTACAGAATCCAGTTCACTATTAATTATTTTTAGGCGTTCATCGATAAAAAAGGCGGTATTTCGTGCAATGAGGTTCTTGTCTTCAATAGCCTCTTGGTTATACTCAAAAACCAATTGATCCAAGATATCCTCAGCCTTTTCGGCAACCCTATTATTAATAGCCAATTGGATAAGAGTAGAGTTATCATCTACCAAAGAAACTTCTAATTGTTTGCGAAGGGTATTTGCCACTGCCTCGTAGGATAAAAACTTAACTCTAAAGATACGCAGCTCCTCTTCATCCTCATCTTCATCCTCTTGCTGGAGAACAGTATTATTTTTTTCCACTATAAACTCAGCAAAGTTTAATTTGACCACATCACCAAAGCTATGAGTCGCTTTGTAATTTCCTTCTAGTTGTTCTATCCTTACCTTTTCATCGGAAAGCATCGTGATTTCGAGAATATTCTGCTCGTACTCAATAGCCTGTCTAAGCTTTGATTTGTCCGTTCTTACCAAACGTAATTTATAGGGGGTTTGTTTGTAGAGTTCTTTTATAGGCAGCTTTTCACTTTTAATACCTATTATATCTCCAGAGGTGTAATGTACCATCTGGAGGCCTAAGGCTTTTACGGCATTGGTCATCAAACGTCTGGAACTAATCAAGCCTATTTCATTTTCAATACTACTAGTACTTAATCCCTCAATCATCCCCAAATCGACAAATCCTCCAGCTGCTGAACTATTGGGCTTTCCTTTCTCGTCTTCAATGATGATAGAAGCTTGTGATCTATAAACTGGCTTCGTCAGCTTTAAATAAATTACTGACAAAATCAAAGCGACCAGTGCAGAAAGTACAAACCATTGCCAATAGCGTAAATAAGCTCCAATAAGTTCAGTAACGTCTATTGGTTTTTCCTCTACAAAAATTTGATTCGTCATTGAGGACTGTTTTGTACTCTTACCCATAATAACTTTGATAAACCCACATTGGGGAAGTAATTCTTATTTTTTTCAAAAAAGCTTTAAGACAAATTAAATCCTAATCAATTTCAATAAACAAACCCCTAAAATCCAAACTTTGTCTTTGTAAGAAGGATATTAAACATTTTGTTTTACGCTAACCAAGGTATTCCTTCTTGATGTTATATCATTCTTACCTATTACATCATTAAAAATGTTTACCAATTGTTTTTCAAAAATATTGAGGGTAAACTTTTCATGAAACCGCTCTTTTCCTTTGGCTCCCATCATAATTCTGGCTTTAGGGTTTTCTATCATCCAAATCATACGATCGACCAAGCATTCTATATCTTTTTGAGGTATGCAATAGCCTGTTTGCCCTTCTTCAATTACTGAGGGTATGGCTCCGTTTATAGTTGAAATACAGGGCAAGGAATAATCCATGGCCTCCAACAGCACCAAGGGGAAACATTCATCTTGATAGTGGGTAGGAAACACAAATACATCAGCTTGTTCAAAAAACATATTTTTTTCATTCCCATATTGGGGACCTCGAGCCCTAGCCTCGTCTTGAAGTCCATAAGTTTTTATCATATTGTTGAAATCCGTTTCAGATACATCTTTGTATTGGCCTACAAAATCACATTTAAAAATATAATTCAGTTCTTTTAATATTCGACATGCCTCCAACAATATATAAACCCCTTTTTCTTCAATCATATTGGATAAAAAAAGAAAATTCATAGCCTTATTTCCTTTGTTTGATTGCATAGGGCTTTCACTTGCCATCGAGGGCACACCGTTAGGAAGATAATAAACCTCACTTTCTGCTAGAAAAGGCTCTTTTTCTGAATACAATTGCTTACCCAATAAAATTATTTTTACATTATCATAAAAGCGTCTTAATAAGAATCTATTGAAAGATTTTGAAACCCACGATGGATGTGCCTTATTATGAAAATGTAAAACAATCTTAACTCCCATAAGTTTTATACTCTGTACCCACAAAAAATCTCTATAGAATGCTAAACCGGAAGAACTGGGTGTCAGATAACATACCTCTGGTTTGTATTCACGGATAAGCTTAAGCACTTTAATCAGACCAACGGACATATTCTTCACCTTCCTAATACTCAATCGCCCAATATCTTTTAATTCAGAAGAAGCGGAAAGATTTATAAATCTACAATCAAATGTTTGGTTGATCAAATCACTTTCATGCACATATCGCCCCATGATAGAAGCCCCATGTATGGGAGGTGGCATGTGCATGACATATAAAATTTTCTGTTTTTTTTTCATTTTTCATTACAGTCCTAGAAGGTAACGGATCCGTGAATAGACACGAATTGGAATGCTATGATATTTATAGCATTCCTCTTCAATTTGCCTATTCACCCGTGCACTCAAGTCAAATGTAAACTTTCTTTTTTTTCCTGAATCCATTTGGGTCTTAAATCGCGAGAACCTGTATTTGGTATTGGTACCCTCTGCATCAAACCCATTGTTTTCAACAAAGGATTTAAAGGGCATCAGGGAGTACTTTTGTTGTTTGAATTGAGCATAGCAAAAGCGGATGGCCCAAGTATTATTTCCGCCCTCTACTACGCTTTTTAACATCCGAAACATATCACTGCCATTATAATTAAAAGCTTTAATGGCCTCTTTATCGGCCTTAAATGCCTCCCAATCCTTTACCTCCCAATCTACGGTTTCCCATTGATGTTGCCAAGTGGCCCAACCCCATGAAGAGGATCGGCCATAGAGATAAAAGTCCGAAGAATAGTCCTTGGGTCTTTTGATTTTAAGACCGTAGCCACAGATAGAAATAATACGATTATGGTCTTGATAAAAGTCCAAGGCCTGATTCATATAATCCAGAAAATTGGGAGTGGTATAGAGGTCATCTTCCAAAACAATGGCCCTGCCATATTGCTTTACTATTTGACTTACCCCTTCTATAATAGAAGTGCCCAAGCCTTTATTCTGCAGAGCCTCCACTACAGTTACCGATTTAAACCCTCGAACACTTTGTATGTATTGGCGTACGTCGGTCACCTTCTTTTGGGCAGATTCGTTCTTAGGGCCATCGGAAAAAATAATCAAGTTGCTTTCCGAAGCCAAATAATTCTTTTGGAGGGCCAGAATCGTTTCTTGGGTCACCGTTAGGCGGTTATAGACAAATAAACAAATGGGAGCTAGCATTATTTTAGGCCTTAAAGTTCCAGAGCTGGGGAAACAGCACTCGTAAATGATTGGTACCATAATGAAATATGGCTTTTAACAACCCGCCATGCCTTTTTTCATAGACAAAAAATTCCTCGGGGTTGTTCCCTAAGGGCGAACGAAAGGCTTGCCAACGTTTGGTAAAAGGCTTTTGTGGATTGCACCAAGTGGCCAAACTCTCATGGGTATCACATTTTCCCAAAATGCCCGGGGCCACTATATTTTTAATGCCCTTTTTTGCTGCACGCTCACCATAGTCAAAATCTCCTAAGGCGTGGTGAAAAACAGGATCGTTAGTCCCCACCCTTTGATATACTGCTTTGGGGATCAAAACAATATTTCCATTAAAATAGGCACAGGGCGAGGGTGTTTTTTGGGGGATAACCAATTCCCCATTCGATTTTCTACCACCATAGGTCAATACATTAGCTTCTTTTAGAGCGCTTGTAGTACCTACTACGATGGCTTGATGGCCTTCCTTTTCCGAAGTTTGTAGGAGTACCGCCAATGCATTGAAATTTAAAAGTGTATCGTCGTTCAACCAAAAATAAAAATCATAATTTTTCCCTTGGATCGCTGTTTTCCAAGCCAAATGCATGCCCCGGTTCCAAAACAAGTCTCCATCACTTTTAATGATATTTACTTCTGGGAACTGTTGGGCTACCGCTTCTGAAGTTCCATCAGTACAACCATCATCTACCATAAACACTTCTACAGCAATCGCTTCTGGCGATTGTTGGGTAAAAAGCTGCCGTAGTGCCGTAAGAGTCTTTTTCTTACGGTTGAATACGGTTAACAAGACAGCAATATTTTTCATTCAAACCTCTCTAATAAATTTTGCGGGGTTGCCGGCCCATATTTGGTTATCGGGGATGGATTTCGTAACTACCGAACCTGCCCCCACTATCGAGTTTTTTCCAATGGTTACCCCTTTTAGAATAATTGAATAAGCACCAATAAAAGCATAATCGTTAACAATTACAGGGGATACCTTTCGGTGTAAAAGATCTTCCTTACTTGAGCGTATTGCAGGATCAAGGGCATGAAAATCCGTATCAAAAATTTTTGTCCCCCTTCCTATGTTAACATAATTTCCTATAGTAATTTTAAAATGACAGCGTATGGTGGCCTGTGTTGCCCCGACATTTTCGCCAATTATTAAGACGGCACCTTTATCAACGAAAAAAGCGCATTTCCCCCTACTGCCATTTGGAGAACCATTAATACCGTTATTCATGGAAAAATTGTTGGCAAGTGTCATTTTACCTCCTCGGGATACCATTAAATAAGGAACTCCGTTGGTAGTAAACTTCTTAAAATCAACCTTATTTCCTTTTAAGACAATTAAGGTAATATATCTATTAAACAAGTTTAGTAACAAAAAAATAGCTTTTCTAAAAGCCTTGTAGATTAATGGGAACACTCTAAAAAATTTATTTTAAGGTTATTTTTCTCCAACTCCTAAACCAGTCTTATAATCTAATTGATAAAGTTTATAGTACTGAATATGTTTATCACATACGTTTTTATCCAGATAATTTTCCACTAAGTGCTTAAAAGCATAGTTTACCACATCGTTAACTTTCTCTTGATTCTTATAAACATATATTATGGTTTGGGCTAAATCATCAACATCTGAAACATCACACAAAAACCCTGCTTTCCCCTGTTTCAAAACATAGGGAACTGCTCCGGAATTCTTACCTGCTATCACAGGCACTTTACGCGCCATCCCCTCCAATAAGGTATTACCAAAGGATTCCTCTAAAGAGGGAGTTACAAAAATGCAGGTTTTGTCTAAGTGATTTATGAGTCTGTTATGGTCTATGGGGCCCATCAATAATACTTTGTGTAACCACCCCTTCCGTTTCCAATCCGATATTTTTGGGGAATCTTCTGTAAATGGATTTCCAATCAATGATAAACGGGCAGAGGGATACTTCTCAATTACTTTTTGAAACGCCTTTAATAAGGTTTCTATATTTTTTCTTTTATCATTACTTGTAGAAATACATAATAATTCTAAATTATTGGGTTTTACTCTTTCCTTATTCGTCAAAAAAGATTGTTTTATCGGATTGGGAATTATTGGAACTTCCAATTGATACTTCCTTTGTATTAGAGTAGCGATATAAGGTGAGTTGGCTATAAAATGTAGTTTCTTATTTCGGAAAACCAACTCATTCATTACATATCGAAAAGACCATGTAATCTTATTCTTATAGGACTCAACCTTCCAAATATAGGATGCCCAATCTCGCACCGTACAAAAAACAGGTAATTTATCCGAGAAGTCCTTTGCTGCATAGGCATAAGAATAAGTCCAATGCGCATGCAGTACATCTAAATCCCCAATATTTTTTTTTACGACTCTTTTGACATTCTTCGCATTACTAAAAGCCCCCCAAAGGTACTTTATAGGATATCCCGTAAAAGCTCTTACCCCATAGATTTCTATATTCTCGCCCTTAAGCACAAAATCTTCTTTGGTCAATGTAAAAATACGAACATGATGGCCTGCTTTTAAAAAAGACAACAACAATGTGTTAATAGCAGGCCCTGCATTAGGCTTGCAATTTTCACAAAGAACTTTAAATTCCTTTTCTTTAAAAAAGGCGGCAAATTCTCTTATATCACACCCAGAAACTATTCCTATTCTCAATTTAAAATTTTTACGGTTTTAAAGCAAAAAACTTTTTTCAGCTAGTCGAATATTTGAATTTTCCTCCTTTAACAGAAGCTACATTCCGATAAGAATAATAGGCGAAAACAAATATTGTCCATTGTAAAGCTTCTGCCAAATTAGGGTTCATAATTCCAATTAAATAAAAAACCAACAAAATCAACCAACGTTCCGTGAAGGGGAACATACCTAATTTTTTTAATTGAAATTTAAATAAAAACAGAAGTATAACTGGTGTGATAATTAAACCATAGTCGATTATAAATACCACAATACCATTTTCAACACCCCCAGCGCCTAATTTATCTGTTAAAAACAAATAACTATTCGAATTACCCCACAGTAAATCTTTAATATTTAAAAATTTATAGAACTGAAAGACTTGTAATCGCGTTTTTGCACTACCATCCAATAATTCATTTGCATGAACTAAGCGGCCTCCTATATCGGAGTTCAATATAGTATAAATACAAGAACTCAAGATAACCAACCAAAAGCTGATTAATATACCTCTATACTTCGGACGTGTATTTTTATAAAGGAGCGAAATAAGATAGGGTAAAGTTGTAACCGTAGAAACTAGAGTTGCGCCCCTAGCATTAAAACATAAAAGGGCGGCAAATCCTAATACTGTAAAAATTACTTTTTTACTAACAGTACTATTACTGGTTACCACAAAAACCATTATCACCGCTACCACCATGGCATTGGCCAAAGGGTGCGTATAAAAGGCATAACTTCGAAACGCCCAATCCATCTGATAACCTAATCTGTGTATGATTTCTTCTGTTGGAACATACAGCACAAAACTTCGAGTAATACGTTCATAAATGGCTAGTAAACATTCCAGAACAAAGAATAAATCCAATACATTTCTAAGAATTTTTATTCTAAAAATTGACGCCTTTTCGAAATATATACTAATCAGAGCAGGAAAAACGAACAACAACAGAATTTGCTTGAAAAAATCCGTGCCCTGCCCGACTATGAATTTCAAGACGATTAAAAAAAAACCGATTAGCATGACAAACAATTCGGGTTTGTAGCGTTCTACATTCAATCTTAATTTCAGAGAAATTATATCATATGTAATAAGCAATGTAAAAGGTGCAAATGCAAAGGTCGTGACTGGGTTTACCCCAATAGCAATAGCCAGCAGTGAGTTTAAAAAAATAGCGCAGAATACACTAACAACAAACCAAATTTGATTCATTATTCTACTTCTTTGATTTTTAGAAATAAGAAGCAACTTTGTTTATAGGTTTCTTGAATATTCATGAAGTCACTATAATATTCTTCTTTTAATTAACACAATCAGATTCTTCAACGAACGTTTTTCAAATTCATCCATAAATATTAAATACTGTAACAACATAAAAGATAATGAAGTCAAAGTACAAACTATAAAAACCCTTACGAAACCATATTCTAAGAAGAATATCGGAAATAGTCCCACAATTGCCATAATCAAACATGTAAAAAAAGTAGGTGAAACTACCTTTTTGCCAAATTCTAAAATTGATAATCCACAGTTTCTATTGGCATAAAATAATATTACCCCACCCTTAACTATACCCCACATAAAAATCCATGAGATATAAAGAAAATATGGAGGATAACCATAATGAAACAAAAACCAAGTGATAAACAAGGGGGCTATGTTGGCGGCACTTAGGGCAATTGAAAAATGCTTGTAGTCACCTTGAGCACTTATGCTAGTAATAAGGGGGTGCGTAAGTTGCTCTATCAAAATTCGCAACAATTGCAGCCGTACAAATAAAATAGCCCAATCAGGTATTTCTTTTAACCAAACATCTAGTATGTACGGAGTCTCAAGCATAAAGGGAATCATAAAAAAAGCTGCCATGTAAACGGACATTTTACTAGTAACCATCGACATCTTTAGCATTTTCTGTCTATCACCGAAACCTTCGGTTTTTACGATGATCGGGTTAACGGCTTTAAGCATGTTATTGGAAAAAACCATTAATTGACCTGATATTTGGTTGGCAATACCCAAAGCGGCATTTAAAACCGTTCCAAAAAAGCTATTGAGAACAAGACCTTGACCGTATTGGGTAGTCATACTACTAGCAGTACCTAAAAAACTCCACCCCGCAAAGGAGGTCATTTCTTTCATCAGACCCTTTTCAAAATAACGTTTGGGAGCAATCACACATTCTTCATACTTTTTATGACAGTATACCTGCATAATCGTACGGATTACAAAGGGTATTACCGCCATAAGAATACCGTACAATACCAATTTATCACCGGCATAAGTAATAATAATTAAGGCTACCGTTAATTTCAGTATCGACTCTATAACACCCACTATGCTATAATACAGCATATTCTCATGGGCATTCAAAACTGCTTCATAAGGTACACTCAGAACGGTAAAGGCCGTACTCAAGATCAAAGCCCCATAAATGACCTTGGCTGCGAACACTCGATCAGGCGGAATGTTCAGAATACCATTAAAAAAGAAGTAGCCCGCAATCAACAATACCACTATCAATAATACAGCAATGCCAAAATGCAGTACAGTACTTACATTAAAAATATATTTCTGTTTTTCCGTATCGCCCTTGCCCTCGTAAAAGGACATAAAACGTTGGGTGGCACTCGACATGGCGGCATGTAAAAAACCCAACATGGCTATGGCCCCACCGACCACATTGAAAATACCAAAGTCGGAAGCCCCCAGTGCATTTAATACCAAACGGGTCGTATAGAGGCTGATAAACATCGTTATCGCCATCTTGGCATAGAGAAAACCGGTATTTTTAATGACCCTTTGGGCTGTAGACATTTATTTCTATTTTGCTTGCTCTACCGCAGCGATTTAATCAACAACAACTTAAGCAGGTTGATTTCTTTTTGGTTTTGATTTTCGATAATTTATCAAACGATAGCCAAAAACAGCCCCGTAATAAATATAACGCTTCCACATACGCTTGGGTTCCTTGAGCAAGCGACCGAGCCATTCCAATCCCATTTTTTGCCATACCTGACTTGGCCGTTCTACGGTACCGGCATAAAAATCGAATACGGCACCAATGGAACAAACGATTCCCCGGTCGATCAATTGTTGGTTATCGTATACCCACTTCTCTTGTTTGGGGGCAGTCATACCCACAAAAACCACATCTGGGCCAAAGCCATTGATGGCATTCACGATCTCGACATTCTCGGCAGGGCTGAACACCGTTTTATAGGGAGGCGAATAGGTACCCACTTTCACATTGGGGTAGTCGTTGGCAACTCGCTTCTTTATTTTTTCCAACACCTGTACAGAAGACCCCATATAAAAACAATGGCCTTGGGTATGTTGTAAATAACCCAATAAATGTTCGTGCAAATCGGCCCCGGCAATCTTCGTTAATTTTTCACCTTTTAGCCATTTGGCGGCCCATACGATACCTACCCCATCGGGTAACAAAACATCGGAAGCCCTAAGCGCTTTTTTAAAAGCCCCATCTTCTTCGGCGATGCAATAGGAATATTGGTTGATGGTATTTACGATCAACTTTTGCGCAGACCAATCTACCTTATTCAGGTTTCCGCTGAACACTTCATAGCCCATTACATTTGTCTCATCTATTGCCATCTACACTTTTAAAAACATTATTTGTTATCGTAAACGCTATCTATTTTGTCTTTTTTTGATTCAGACGGGGTACGGCTCCGCCGTTGCCTGTCACAAAAGACACACAAACGGCAGGGCAATCTAACTACGATTTAAACCCCGATTCAGACCAAAAAAAATCGGAAACTTTCCTGAAAAAGAAAATTTCCGTACGCTATCTATTATTAAAACACTGTGGCGATGCCGGTTACATTTTTCACTTCCTTTCTCATACAACATCTTTCAGTTTGGCATTGACGACAATCCCCAAATCTTCCAAAACTAATGAAACCCTTGTACGACCCAAATGACGAACTATGGCATCTTGATCTTTCCATAACCCCTTGCGAATGGTCGTATGGGCTCCCGGTCGCAACTTAGAACATGCGATGGCATCGAAGGTATCATTTTCCATCCAATCTTTGAGCACCCTAATCTCTTCATCGCGTACCTTGGCCGGTTTTCCCAACCAAAACAGATACCTCACCACTCCGGGTACCGAAAAAGCGATAGTTCTTTCTTGTTCTTCACACCTGATAAACACATACGATTTGATCAATGGGGTCTCTATCGTTTTTTTACGGTCGCTCCATATTCGCACCTCCTTTATCAACGGGCAATACACTTCCACTTTTAAGTTCTTCAACTTCTCGGCCACCTTTTTTTCATAGCCCGGTCTTACCTGTAATACATACCATTGTTCCATCATCAATAGGCTTTAGCTTCCCCCGCAAAAACATTATAAATAGTACTATAAATAATTCGCAAATCTAAGGAGAGGGTCCATTTCTCGATATAGAGCACATCTAGCCGAATACGGTTAAGTATATCACTCTTATTTTCTACTTCGCCCCTATAGCCCCTAATCTGTGCCAAACCGGTAATACCCGGCTTTACAAAATGCCGTACCAAGTACTTGTCAACCGATGCTTGATAGCCTTCGGTATGCAGTTCCATATGCGGTCGCGGCCCGACTACGCTCATTTCGCCCAAGAACACATTGATAAACTGAGGCAATTCGTCGATACTTGTTTTTCTGATGAACTTACCGATTTTGGTAATTCGCATATCATTTTTGGTCGCCATCTTAGAATCGGATTCCGAATTTTTGGCCATCGACCTGAACTTATAGCACCAAAACACCCTTTTTTTAAAACCGTGCCTCTTCTGCTTAAAGAACAAAGGGCCAGGCGACTCTGCTTTGATAAGCACGAACATCAAGGGCACCAACCAAGAGAGTACACCTACGATAACGATTGAAGAAAAGACCAGATCGAACATACGTTTTACGATTCGGGCATAATCCATATCCAAAGGCACCCTACGAAGGTTCAATACAGGGATCGCATCGAACATCTCGAGGCTCATCGCCCTAGTAAACACATCTTTATTGTCAGGTATAATTTTAAGTTTGATCAAATTGTTATCGGCAAAATTAATCAACTTCTGAAGTTCATCTTGCGAGAATTTAGAAGCCAGACAATACACCTCATCAATCTGATTTTTAATAATATAGTCGTAGCAGTTTGAAATTTCACCCAAATAGGTAGGGCTATTCGAGGGGCTGTCATCGAAAAAGCCCTTATAGCGATACCCCAAATACGGGTCATCGAAAACCCTTCTTATCTTTTTTAGGTTTTTATCTCGACCAATGGCCAGTACATTAACAAAGTTGCCCCCCCTGAAACGGTATCTTCTAATCGACCAATAAAAGAGTATGCGGTAGATGGTCAAAAGCAAGAAAATAACAAGCAATATCTTTATATGAAATATCACCGAAACCTTGGTCGCACCCAAACCGAAAATGGCAAAATAACTTAGCCCGAACAGCGTATAGAGGTTCAACATCTTATGAATGTTGGTGAAAAAATTCTCTTTTCTTTTGGTAGGGTAGAAATTGAGCGCATTGGTTATCAACAACCAAGAAAAATTGTAGTACAAGGCGTTGAGCCCCTGCAGATAAGTTTCTGGGGTCAATAGCAGCAAGGTGCCATTCACAATCATCAAGTGTATGGCTATTGCTATCGGTATTATTAAAGACGACCCTTTTAACCTCATTACATACATTTTAAGCTGCTCGTACAGCATTAAAAAAAACCACCTGCGTAGCTCTCTTTCGCAAAGCACCGGAGGAGGGGGAAACTAGGTGCAACATTAATTTCAATCAGTTCTTTGTTTTTCTCTATTGCCTATCGTCGGCTTTCAAATTAAAACCCATCATTCCGTCGAAAAAACTGTCGCTCATAAAGATGCCGACTTTGAAAATCTTCATCTTATAGCGAGCCAAATTTAGCATAATTAAAGTTGACAAACCGAATGCCCATCGGCACATAAATAACTAGAAATTTGAATGTTGAATAAAACATAATTTCACCCCTTAAAGCGATAAGAATATGTTAAACAAAAGGCCTATTATTTCGAAATAATGACGAAAATCAGGAATGGACACTCTTAGAAATTAACTTTTTATTAACAAATGATTTTTCTCTCCGATTTTGAAAAATCAAGTGATTTTCAAGTTTTTTCGTCAAAAAATGCAGATTTATGCGATTTAATTAAATTAATCATAATTTTTGGACAATTGCGCAATTTCAAGTTCTGTAATTTATCAAATCGGTGATTTTTCTTTTGTTTAGTATTCTCAACTAGATTCCATTTTAATTCTTACCCCAATAAGCTATTTTTGTAGTACAAATGATATTTATGTATTTCGTCTAGTAATTGCTTATTTTAATGAGGTTACCACTACTTTTCACCTTTGAATATCCCCCGATATAAATTTTAAAGCACAATAATTAACCTAATCAATGCTTAAATTTAATTTGCATACTAACCATTAACAATTTGTAATCAAAAAGACCACGACCAAATGATTGCCACGAACAAAAAAATTCTTGTCACCGGCGTTGCCGGTTTTCTAGGCTCAAATTTATTGAGCAAACTGCTAAGTGAAGGACATGAAGTTGTCGGAATAGACAATTTATCAATGGGAAGAATGGAGAACATCCATGAATTCTTGACCCATGAAAAATTTGAATTTATCGAAAAAGACATCTTAGACCATTCTACATTAACGGGTCTCGCCACCGACTTTGATGTTATCGTTCATTTGGCCGCCTTTAAAATACCCAGATATGGCAATGCGGTAGACACCCTTAAAATTAACACCAAGGGCAGCGAGAACATGTTGGAATTTGCCCGTAAACTGAACTGCAAGTTTGTTTTGGCCTCAACCTCCGATGTCTACGGAATGAACCCAGATTTACCGTTCGTCGAAGACGGCAACTGTGTGATTGGAGACTCGAAAGTACCCCGTTGGGGATATGCAGTATCTAAACTGTACGACGAGCACCTAGCTTTAGCCTATATGGAAGATTACGGCATACCTGTTGTGCTGTTACGGTTCTTTGGTTCTTACGGACCTCACCAACACTTATCATGGTGGGGCGGACCTCAATCGGTGTTTATCGACTGTCTATTGAACAATAAAGAAATTCCGATTCACGGGGATGGGCAACAAACCCGAACCTTCACATTTGTTGAAGATACCGTTGCAGGAATTTACGCCGCTACCATGAAGCCCGAGGCAAATGGTGAAATATTCAATATCGGTGCGAACGAAGAAATTACCATTTTAGAACTGGCACAAATGCTTCGTGAAATTGCAGGAAACCCAGAAGACACCGAAATTAAGCTAATACCCTACAATGAAATTTCAGCGGGCCGTAAATACCAAGATGTGATGCGTCGCGTACCCGACACTACAAAAGCGGAACGACTGCTGGGCGTAAAAGCTAAAGTTTCAATGAAAGAAGGCCTTAAACGAACCTTTGAATGGCAGAAAAGCGTTACTTCGGCAAAAGTTGAGGCATCATGAAAATAGGCATAGTCGGAGGCGGTTTTATGGGGCTTACCTTGGCTCATGAAATCGCAAAGAACGATGCTACCGTGAAAGTTTTTGAAAGTGACAGCCAAATGGGCGGGCTTTCTACCCATGAAGATTATGGCTCATTTATCTGGGACAAATTCTATCATGTTATACTGCCCACCGATAACCATTTAATCGGCCTGATCGAAGATTTAGGTCTGGCCAATGAATTGTGCTGGAGGCGGTCTTACACGGGATACTACGTTCAAAAGAAATTCTATTCTATAAGTAGCTCTAAAGAGTTTTTGCTTTTTCCTGCTTTAAATTTATGGGATAAGGCGATGTTGGCATTTACCATTTTCTACGGGTCGAAAATCGATGACTGGAAAAAATTGGAAAATATCACGGTCAAAGACTGGCTGATCAAAATGGGCGGAAAACGGACGTACGAAAAATTCTGGTCTCCCCTACTCTTGGCCAAACTTGGTGACAACCACGAAAAAGCTTCGGCCGTGTTTATCTGGACCTATATTAAAAGGCTTTTTCAAGCACGAAGTTCAGCGGCCCAAAAAGAACATATGGGTTATGTTAAAGGGGGATACAAAACCGTTTTTGATGCCCTAGAAAAATCTTTGAGCAACAAGGGTTCGAACATTGCGCTCAACAGCACCGTAGAATCTATAAAACCCAGTGCTGATGGTGGTGTTACCATACGCAATAATGGAGTCGAAGAGCACTTTGATAAAGTAATTGTTACGACACCATTAAATGTTATCGAAAAAATTGCCGCCCAGAGCTTGTTCGAAGCTTCTAAAAGCAGCACTCCCATTGAATACCTTGGCGTAATTTGCCTAGTTTTGGTTACGAAAGATTCGATGTCGCCCTATTACGTGCTTAACATTGCCGATAAAGAAATTCCTTTTACCGGGGTTATCGGCATGAGCTCGCTAGTCGACCTGGATCAAACCGCTGACAAGCATTTGACGTATTTTCCCAAATACATCAGTTCGACCGATTCGTATTGGCAGAAATCGGAAGATGAGCTAAAAGCGATATTTCTAGAGGGCGTTTCGAAACTATACCCTGATTTTGATCAGAGCTCCATAGTTTCGGCACATATACATAAAGCGTTTAAAGTGCAGCCGCTTCAGGTATTGAATTACTCGGAGAACATTCCGAAAATAAAGACCAAACATAAAGATTTCTATGTGCTTAATACCTCGCAATTCGTAAACGACACCCTGAACAACAATTCGGTGGTCAATCACGTGAAGAATTTTGCGCAAGGTTTTACAAAGGAACTGGAAGCACATAAAACCAAAAAAATTGACCAATTAGTATGAGTAAGCCTTATTTAAGTCTCTCGCTGGATATGGACAACCAGTGGTCTTACATGAAAATACATGGGGAAAAGGGTTGGGAAGAATATCCTTCATACCTTGATATCTTTGTACCGCACGTATTAAAAGTATTGGATGAGCTCGATTTAAAAATCACTTTTTTCATTGTCGGCCAAGATGCTGCTTTTGAAAATAACCACAAATACCTCAAGCAAATTGCCGATGCCGGCCACGATATCGGCAATCATTCATTTAAACACGAAACTTGGCTTCATCTGTACACCAAAGAAGAGATGAAGACCGAAATAGATACGGCGCACGATATTATCACAGAAGTCACAGGCAAGGCCCCGAACGGGTTTAGAGGTCCGGGTTTTAGTTGGAGCAATACCTTGCTCGAAGTACTGGCCGAAAAGGGCTATGCCTACGACGCTTCTACCTTACCCACGGTAATCGGGCCGTTGGCCAGACTCTACTACTTTAGTACGAGCAACCTCTCGAAAGAAGAAAAAGAGGACCGTAAGGAAATCTTCGGAAAATTCTCTGACGGATTCAGAAAATTGAAGCCCTATTACTGGAATTTGAAAAAAGGAAAAAAATTATTGGAGCTTCCGGTGACCACCATGCCCGTTTTTAGAATTCCTTTTCATTTGAGTTATCTGCTTTACATCAGTAATATCTCGATTCACTTGATGATGCTCTATTTGAACATTGCCATATTTCTCTGTAAACTGACCAAAACAGAGCCTAGCTTTCTATTGCACCCACTCGATTTAATCGGGGGTGATCAAATCACCAGTTTGGCATTTTTCCCTGGAATGAATATAAGCAGTGATAGAAAAGTGTTCATTTTCAATAAGGTGATGAAGAAACTGGCAAAGCATTTTACTTTGGTACCGATGGATGAGCATGTAAACGCAATTCAAAAAATTCATAAATTGACCTTAATCAAGACCTGATTTGACGCCCACGAATAATACATAAATACTAATAAAGTCTAATATATAGAATAGATTTCCAACTAACAACGACCAATCATGAGCTATTCTAATTTTAAAGACCCTATCGGCCTATTAAAGCGAATGCTTCTTTCCGGAAATAAGATTGCTTATTTTGTTCTGCTTAGAGAATTTCTTGCAAAAGTCTTGGTTCCACTGGATTTCTTACTTCAAAATCGTGAAAAAAAAATTATCAAAAGCGCTGAACACAAAGAAAACCAACCTATAATTCTTGTTTTAGGCGGCTCTCGAAGTGGCACGACCCTTTTGTACCAAACCTTGGCCTACTATCTACCAGTTAGCTATATCAGTAATTTTATCGCTGCTTTCGAGCGTTCACCAATTGCGGCATACAAGACATTCAATAGGTTTATTCCGAAACCAAAGAAAAAATTTAAAAGCTATTTTGGCAGTGTTTTAGGTTCAGGAGGGCCCAACGACGCTTTCCCTCTCTGGAACCGGTGGTTGGGCGAAGACAGAAACCATATACCCGCTGAGCTTGACCAACATACAAAAATAGATATGCAATCTTTCTTTAATGCATGGTCCGGTGTTTCCAAAAAACCTTTTTTGAACAAGAACAACCGTAATTCACTTTGTTCATCAGACCTATACAAGTCTCTTAACAATATTTATTTTGTTGAAATTTACCGAAACCCTATATATGTCGCCCAATCATTAATTTTGTCAAGAAGAGAAGTACAGGGCAACCACGAAATCGGCTGGGGTCTGTTGAGCAAAGACCATAAAAAGAACGGCGATCCTTTAGGGTATATTAATGATGTTTGCGATCAAGTAAATGCTGTCAACGAAGCTATTGATAAAGAGCGAAAAAAAATAGACCCCGAAAGGTATTTTAGGGTGTCTTTTGAAAATTTTTGTGAAAATCCTTCTCTCACTGTTCGTCAAGTAAGTATGATGGCCTTAGGAATTGACATTAATTCAGAAAACCTAGATCTTTTAAAGTTTTCTAAAAACCCTAACAAGCAAAGGTTGACCGATGTCGAATTTAATCGGATTTTACATTATTTTAAAAACAGCTAAAGCTGTGTAAGTGTCTATATAATGAAAGTTCAAAAAGACCTAATTGCCTATTTACCGTTCTTAATCGTTTACCTTTTTTTGATTTTCATTCGTTCAAGTGAACCTTTCGGAGATGAATTCAGGTATATGGCTTATGCCCAAAATTTATGGGATGGGCACTACACCGACCCAAACAATCCTGATCTTACCAATGGGCCAGGATATCCGATAATTATTTTACCCTTCGTAATATTAAACCTTTCTAGTTGGGCAATCTATTTGAATGCTTTTTTCGCCTTCTTCGCCCTGATTTATTTTCACAGAACCTTAAGACTGTACATCAAAGGAAAATATGCTTACTATTTCACCTATTTCTTAGGAATCTACCCTCCGCTTCTAAAAATGATGAGCTTCTTATATTCGGAAGCGTTTAGCATACTATTAATTTGCGGACTTATCTATCATTTTTGCAGTCTAAACGGCAATAAAGACCGTTGGGCAGCGGGAGTTTTTTTAGGAGTTTTGATGTTAACCAAAATTATCTTTTTTCATATCACCGTGGCGGGTTTGATTGCTTATTTTATATATACAATTTTAAATAAAAAAAGATTAAAACCGAACCTAGTTGTCTTTGTAATAGGTTTCTTGTTTTGCTCGCCCTATATATGGTATGCCTATTCCGTTACGGAAAAGCCCTTTTATGTCGGAACTAGAGGAGGAGAATTACTCTACCATAGGTCTACGCCCTATGAAAACGAATGGGGTAATTGGGTTTCGGAAACCTTAATCTTAAACCCTGATGAAGCTCAAAAATCGGGTAAAGAACCTTACTTTGCCCTCAATCAACTCAGTAAAAATCATCGTGAATTTTATCTTTCACTGGAAGGATTAAGCAATATTCAAAAAGATAGTGCTTTTAAGGCAAAGGCCCGTTTAAATATGAGAGAACACCCCATAAAATACTTAAAAAACAGCATCTCAAATATAGGCCGCTTACTCTTCAACCACCCCAATTCATATCGTATCGAAAGTATCAATATTTATGGATATGTTTTGCCCAACATGCTTATAGTTTCAATATTGCTTTTACTGGCGTATCCGATATACATTTCCAGAAAACACGTACCTCACGAAATTTGGGCGATTGTACTGTATTTTTTCATCTATACAGGTGCAATTGTCATTTTACATGGGAAACCGCGTTACTTTCTCTTAACGGTTCCTTCTTTGATTTTCTTAATAGCGTATAGTTTTCAAAATATCTTAACCATTAGAATTAAAGGAAACTAAGCGAATTAAGATGCCCAAAAACATTTTTTCAGAAATTGATATGAAACAAATCGCATCTTTTATCGGGGTTGGGGGGCATTTGCTACATTATCGGCATCTCACTATTGATTTTGTTCGTAGAAAGCTTGAAGCTTGAAGTAAATCTCGCCAACGTGTTCTCATCATTATTGACCATTGGCATTTGTTATATACTCAACTCAAAATTTGTATTTGAAGAAGGAAGGCACTCTAAACAGAAAGAAATACTCGCCTTTTTCATAGTATCGGGGATTGGTTTTTTTATTAATTTTATCCTATTGTATCTTTTTACCAAGCATCTACCTATTTGGTATGTAATTTCCAAAACCATGGTAATTATGATTGTAGCGGTCTTTAATTTTTACGCCAGAAAAAGATTTGTGTTCCTCAAATGAAGGTCTCCAACGATAGTTCGCCAGTCTGTAGGTCGATTTCAAAATCAGTCTAGCCTCAACCGATATTTAATCGTGTTATAGATTAATTCTACCGCTTGTTCTACCGTTTGCCCTTGAGTTATTTCAACATCAGGATTTTCGGGATTTTCATAAGGTGCCGAAATACCGGTCATATTTTTAATCTGACCGGCCCGAGCCATTTTATAAAGCCCCTTGACATCTCTAAGTTCACACTCGGCTAAACTCGTATTTACAAATACCTCAAAAAAATGATAAGGACCGACCGTACGTTTCATATTTTCTCTATCCCTTTTATAAGGGGACACAAATGCTGCCAAAACGACGATTCCGGCATCAATAAACAATTTGGCTATTTCCCCAATACGCCTGTTGTTCTCAGACCGATCTTCAGGGCTAAAACCCAAATTATGATTGATGCCTTTGCGTACATTGTCACCGTCTAACACATAGGTGTGCACCTTTTCTTCAAAGAGTTTAGTTTCTAAAGCATTCGCCAAGGTAGATTTACCAGCCCCCGAGAGACCCGTAAAAAGTATCATAAAAGAATTGTGCCCGTTTTTCTGAACTCGTTGAGCTCTACTTACTCTATATTGAAATTCAGTCAAATTCGCCTCCATAATTTACAATTATATTAACACAAAGTTTTCTAAACTAAATGAATACCAACTCATAAAAACTTTTAAAGCCTTCGACTATCCTATCTACAACTTTAAAAATTAACAATATCAAAATACGGAGGAGGGGTCAAGTTATATTATTATCATAGAATGAACAAGCATTCAGTCGATTAACAATCGTTTCTAAAAATAGCAAAAACACGAATAAGATTACGTAAAAATTAAAAGTTCGCGCAAAGCAGCAGACCACGACCCCAAAAAAAGAGAGTTCCTACATTTCAAATAAAAGGTATAAATTCATTACATAGTATATAAGCGCTGTTTTCTCTTTGAGAAAAATGATAGCTGGTTAAAATTTCGCTATTTAACCTGAAAATTTTAAAGTTGACCGATAGTATGCATAACCCCATCTAATTTTTGATATTTTTGAGCAATTATTCCATGCTATCATTTTATGATAAGAATTCTTCTTCTTTTTTCGGGCAAAACACTTAATTTTCTTACGAATACATCCCTCTTTCCCCATAGATTTTAAATGATACTATAAACAAAGTCGACCATGACCTTACCAAAAGACCAAACCAATTTGAATAAGCCCCTTGTTAGCATTATATTGCCGGCCTTTAACGAAGAGGCTATCATTGAGAAAAATGTCAGTAAACTTTATCGTTTTCTTACTACTCTAGACCATATTTATGATTGGGAAGTATTGATTATCAACGATGGTAGTAATGATGCGACCGGCGCCATAGCAGATTCATTGGCGGTAAAGTATGATAATCTCAATGTTCACCATCATTTGGTAAACAGAAATTTAGGTACTGCCCTAAGAACTGGTTTCTCACATAGTACCGGATATTACGTGGTAGTTCTAGACATTGACCTTAGTTATTCGGCAGAGCACATTGGCAACCTCTTATCGGAAATTACGGCCACTCAATCTGACATGGTCATTGCTTCGCCCTATATGAAAGGAGGTAAAAACACCGCCGTACCCCGTTTGCGACTTTTACTGAGCAAGACCGTGAACTTGATGATGAAAACCGCCTCTAGATTAGATATTTGCACATTTACAAGTATGGTACGTGCTTATAAAGGCGATTTTATTAGAAATTTGAATACCAAGTCGAGTACTTTTGATATTAATTCTGAAATTTTACTTAAAGCCTATATGCTAAGGGCGAGAATAATAGAAATACCGGCTCATTTAGATTGGTCGGACCAAAAGGAACTTGGAAACACGCGCACCTCTAGTTTGCGTATTATTAAAGGTATTTTTAATGGTCTTGCCAACAGTTTTATGTTCAGGCCCTATATGTTTTTCTGGATTTTGGGCACCTTGATTCTACTACCTTCCGTTTACATTATCGCTTGGATTTTTGTAGACGCGTTTAGAGTTTATTTCGAAAACGCAGATATAACACAAGACTTTAGCCATAGATTTGCGTCGGCTGTTTCCGATGTTTTTAGACTACGACCTTATTCATTCATAGTGGGCGGTATTAGCCTCATTGTTTCTATACAATTGTTAGGTCTAGGTTTTATCTCGCTTCAAAACAAACGGTATTTCGATGAACTTTTTCATTTGAATTCGGCTATGCTTAGAAAAATCAATAATTGAAATTCTTTATAATGAAAGGAATACCCTTCTCAAAGGAGTTCTATCTATTACTTCCACTTTTTGGGTGCTATATAATTTTAAGTACAGTACTTCATTCACCAGATAATATAGGTGACGAAATACGCCATTTAGAATATGCCCAGCACCTGACCCAAGGCTATTATACCGATACCGCCCAACCAGAAATCGGTAACGGACCAGGATACCCTTTGATACTTACACCGCTTATTTGGGCGGGAGCTTCCAAGATTATTTTAGTAGTCTTAAATGCGTTTTTACTCTTCGGGGGAATAGTTTACTTTTATAAGTCTCTGCGGTGCTACTTACCTAAAAAGGCAGCATATTTAACCTCATACATCTTGGGAATATATCCTGGAATTTTAAAGTGGGTTCCGTTTCTTTATTCGGAATCACTGGCAGTATTTTTAGCATGTGGCTTTATTTATTATATCACCAAATCATTTCAGAGAAATATTATTGACAGAAAAACTTCTTATTTGGCCGCCTTGTTCTTGGGCTTCTTGGCCCTTACCAAAGTTATTTTTCTATATGTTATTTTAGCTACGCTTTTCTTTTACACGATTTTCTATGTGTGGAAAAAATCAAAAGAGACTCGATTGGCTTTACTCATTCTGAGCATAAGTTTGGTGATATTTGCTCCCTTTTTGCTATACACTTATAGTATTACCGGCAAATTCATGTATACGGGTACGCAAGGAGGTCAAATATTATACTGGCGAACTAGTCCGTTCCCAAACGAATATGGCGACTGGATAGGTACTGACGTTGTATTGGGCAATGATAAAGGCACGTTTTACAAAACCCAAGAAATTGCTGAAAACCACAATCGCTTTTTTAAAAAGGTGGCCCCTTTACCTCCTATGGAACAAGATAGTATCTTTAAAGCCAAGGCCATCGAAAACATTAAGAACCACCCCCTTAAATATGTAAGGAATACCTTTGCAAGTGCAAGTAGATTATTTTTAAACTACCCTTATTCTTACAATCCTCAAAAGATGACTTCTTTGGTGTATATCATTCCCAATACCATCTTGTTGTTTCTGTTAGGATGCTCATTATTTTTATCTATCGGAAAAATAAAGGAAATACCTTTTGAGATTGTATTAACGTTGGTAATGGCCTTTGTTATGATCGGCGGTCTTATTTTGCTCGATGGAAGGGTGAGACATTTACTTCCGGCATTGCCCATATTACTTTTGTATATCGTTCAAACGATGTATAAAAGATTGCAAATAACAGCCAAAACATGATGGTTGCCATAAGTTTATACCCATCGGAATCTAACGCCTACCTAAAGAGAACAACCCTTATCAAAGCATTCGCTGATGTAGTTCTTTAATTCTTTTCACCCGAGAGGCATATTTACTCGATTCTCCATACCAGGCAGGCAAATTCTTTTTTACCGTACCAGGCATTCCTACCAATAATAGGTTAGAACCCGAATATGATTTATTGACCATAGAATTGGCCGCAATGGAAATATTATCTTCTAATTCGATGTCGGAACCCATTAATTGAGCTCCGGATGACAAATAAAGGGCATCACCAATTACTTTGCCCTCTCCCCCAATGCAAGTAGAGGTATGCAATACACAGAAGTTGCCGGCTTTGGTTCGCTCATTAACGACAATGGTTCCGTAGTGAGGAATTAAAAGCCCATAGCCAAATACATTATACCCGATACTAAAACCAAGTTTTACGCCTAATTTCTTAAACCTCCAATTATGGTAAAAGTACCCAAAACCTCTTTTAGAGGTATTTTTATAATAAGCCACTTTTCGCATCGAGCGCTGATATCCCAAAATATCATCAGCCTTAAAAAAACTTTTAATGTATTCTTTAAGGCTTTTCTTTTCTGCCTTACCTGCCATGATTCTATCGGCAGCGATATAAAACTCCAGTTCCTTTTTTGATGAAATCATGTGGTTAATAGACGAATATTGTGATTCTTCAAAAATAAGGCATGCTTTAGTATTATGGCCTGTATTTTACGGAAGACTTAAGGTGCTACCGCCGAATAAGCATCTTTACCGTAATCTGCATCACCAGGTCTTCTTGTAATCATACGCAAAGTACCCATATAGGTCTCCAAAGTATTAATACCGTTGGCAGCAGACTGATCTACAAAAGATTTTTCGCGCCATGGCCATTTATAAATGCCCCACTTAGGGTTACCCCCGACTGGGTTGGAAGCTCTTACCGTACGTTCTTTTTTGTCGTGTACTTTATTTCCATTCATCCATACCTGCAGTAACCCATCGTTATTATCCCCCCAAACTACGTGTACTACAATATCCACAGTCTGTCCCGCTCGTGGAATAATACCTGTGGAATAGTATTTATTCTTTGATTCAGTACTATTTACTACGTGAATTTCTCCTGGAACCTTACTTCCGGCCCCACCGTCATTAATCACCCAAAAGGCAATTAAAGGGTTTTGCCCATTGGTACCTTCATGTGCCTGATAAAACAACCATTGTACTTTCTCATCAATTTTGTAGTTGCTTCCGAAAGTATAGCTCCAGCCCATCCATTCTTCAGTTCCTTTCGGATGATTGACTTTCCAAGGTAATGTACTAATTTCGGCCCGCATATTGTAATTATTATTACACCAACTGCCAGGGGTAGGTGATTGCGGACTTACTTTAAATTTTATTCTATTACCTTCTTTGGTCACCTGTCTTTCATAGCATTCAGAACTAATCTTTAATTCGTTATTGCTAAAGTTATAACCGTCTGTATTGGAGTAGTTAGGAATACTGACATTGTTCCAACACCAGATTTTTTCACCTGTGTCATTGGCGTACCCGCCGCCAACACTACATGGAATTTGCGACATAGTAACAGGATCGGTAACCGTGATATCAATTGATTGACTACTGCTGAGTCCCTCTTGATCAATAACCGTTAGCACCACATTATAAGGGCCAGAATTGTTAAACGTATATGAGGTATTGCTACCGGAAAGGTTACGACCATCTATGCTCCAAGAATAATTTACGATACCCTTATCGTCGGTGGATGCGCTACCATTGAAATCGACTTTTAGAGGAGCTTCCCCTGTAAGCTTACTGGCAGAAAATTGTGCATTGGGCGCTTCATTGGCAGCAGGGTTTACGACAACACTAACCGTTTTGGTAGATGTAAGTCCGTCTTCATCGGCAACTGTAAGAGCAACGATATAAGTACCAGGAGTCTCAAAAGTATGCGACGGATTTGCTGTATTGGATGTTGACCCATCTTTAAAATCCCAAAAATAAGAGGAGATACCATGATCATCGGTAGAATCTTCTGCATCGAATTGCACTTCAAATGGTGCCGAACCACTGGTCGTATTTACTTTTGGCCGGCTGATGGGGGCCTCATTTTCCGGTTCATTTACTTTAATAGTAATAGTTTCAGTATCAGAAAGCCCCTGTTCATCACTTACCTTCAACTCTACAGCAAAGGTCCCAGATTTATCAAAAGTATGAGTAGGGTTGGAAACAGTTGATGTTTGACCATCCTTAAAGTTCCATGCATATGATTTGACACTATTATCATCGGTTGATTCGCTACCTGTGAATTTAATTTCGAGCGGTACTTGTCCTGAACTAACATTGGCACTGATTTTTGCATTTGGAGCCTCATTTTCAGGTTCAGTAACGGAAATGGTAACGGTTTCTTTATCCGTCAATCCTTGTTCGTCGGTAACGGTAAGTTCTACCGAATATGACCCCGCTTCTGTAAATGTATGGGTAGGGTTTGAAGCATTGGAAGAATTACCATCTTTAAAGTTCCAAGCATACGACTTTATACTTTTGTCGTCGGTAGAAGCACTACCCGTAAATTTCACTTCTAAAGGCACCAGACCTGAGGAAGTGCTCGTCGATATCTTAGCTATAGGCGCCTCATTGGAAGGGGCAGAAATAATAATGGTAACAGAACCTGAGGATGTAAGGCCCTCAGCATCTTTCACCACTAGTTTTGCCTCATAGCTACCCTCTTCAGAAAACGTATGTTCAGGGTTTTTTGAGGATGACGTTCCTCCATCACCAAATGACCAAGCATATGAAACCACTGCTTTGTCATCGGAAGAATTACCGCCATTAAAGACCACTTTTAACGGTAGCACACCCTTGGTAGGGCTTGCACTTGCAACAGCGTTTGGCGAATCATTCGTGGGGGGTAATGCTGGGGAAGGCTCTTCTTCAATCGGTTCCTCCACCACTGGGTCTTCTATTACAGGTTCTGTATCTGGTTCTTCCTCAATTGGCTCCTCCTCAATTGGCTCCTCAGTCACAGGTTCTTCAGTCACAGGTTCATCTTCCGCTGGCTCTTCTATAACGGGTTCTTCAGTTACAGGTTCTTCCTCAATTGGCTCTTCTGTTACGGGCTCTTCAGTTACGGGTTCTTCCTCAATTGGCTCCTCCTCAATGGGCTCCTCCTCAATGGGATCTTCTGTTTCGGGTTCTTCTGGGGCGGGATTTTCTTCATCGGGTTCCTCTGCTGCTGGTTCTTCGATTACAGGCTCCTCTTGATTGGTTGGTTCTTCTTGATCGGTTGTATCAGGAATTTCTGAATCTGTTTCTACAACACCATTCTCTTGAGGCTCCGAAACCTCATCATCTGTAGGTTCTACAGCTTGATCAGTATTTTGAACCGGTTCAGGAATTTCAATTTCTTCGGTACCTACAGGTACTTCATACTGAATAATCAAATGACTCCCCCCCTTATTGCTTTCTTTTGAGGCAAAGGCCAAATCGTCACCACCTTTATGATCTAGTACCAAAGAGGTTTTTGACGATGGAATTCCAAGGGTGTCCAACTCAATTAATACAGTACTGTTTATTCTATAATCTTGATTCACTTCACCTAATTGAACACCAGTTTCGGGAGCTGACTCCAGCGATAGGTCAATTTCATTCCAATCGTTGTTCAACCCTTCATATACCAATATTTCTCCTTCACCATCATCAGTATTAATAGTGAATTCTAGACTTGCCGCTACGATATTTCCCTCTAAAGAATCGATAGGACTTAAATCAAACATCAAATAACTTGTACGCCTACCTTCTTCTAACCTTACTATCGAATCGTTATGACCTACTCCATTTTGTAAAAAGGCATCATTGACAGGAGGAAAAACCACGGTTCTTATCTCATATTCAATTTGTTTTTCAATGGGTGCCTCATCTTTTGGCGAAATAGTATCTGTTTCCATAGGTTCTTCACTTAAAGAACCATCGATAGAAGGGTTGTTTTCATTCAATACCGCACTCCTTAGGGTATCAACATCTTTACTGCATGAAATAATTATCAGAAAGGTTGCAATTACAAAACACGACAATCGGTACCATGTACCATGGGTTAGGTTCTTCATAAATTGTGGGGCTAATTATGAAAGTTAAAAATTCGTTCTCCGCGCTATATACGGGAGCAGGTCTATTTTTAGCCTACGAAATACCAAAAAAATCGATGAAATGCACTAAAATTTTAGTAGATAATGCTAAGAAATTAAAATATGAGTCAAATTAAATTACCTCTACTCTCCAACCTAGCTTTTGTTAATTAAGTTATCAAGGCTTTTTTTATTTTTCATAATATATGTTGGCGCATCTTTATGGTGAATACCATCAGAAGAAAGAATTGAATCGTAATACATTATCGAACTGAAATAATCAGACAAACTTTTTTTCGAATTCATATCAAAACGTTCAACATCCTTTTTCATATTTGAAGGTAAGGGTGGACTTTTAAATACGAACTCAACGTTATTAACATTACATAATGAATCCATTTTTTTTATGTACTTCATATTTAATTTTGAAATGGTCAAATTACCTACATCCGTTTGATTGGTCAATGAATCGGGCAATTTAAAATTTGAAAATTTATATGTTAGAATATTCTCTTTAGGATACAATGTATTCAGGTATGACCTATCATTGAGTTCAAGGTGCCCTAACAATGGGGAAAAGGGCTTCATAAAATAATTGTAAGTATATTTTTGATTTAAGGATGAGGTAAGGGTAACCGGATTAATTAGTAAAACCACCTTTTTTAAATCTGGATTATTCGCGATTTGCCCTTTCAATAAAAGATAATTCCCGGGCACCTCATAACTTTGGTTCTCACAAAGGCAATAGGTATCACTATTCTTGGTTTCGGAATAGAACTGTTTACAAACGGAGTCACCCAGTAAAATTGTTTTTGCCTTAATATCGGTTGATATAGCCTTTGAGACTAAATCATATATTTCTTTAGATTCATTTAGGAACAAGGACGATGGGGTTCTAAAAAAAAGTATTACCACCCCAATCGGAAGTAGATAAAACTTAATTAAATGTGATATAAACTTTTTCAAAACTGGAAGTAAATAAATGATTGTTGGGTGCCGAATTTTGCGAAAATCAACACTAAAAAAACCAAGGTAAGTACCAACCAGACAAATTTATTAACATTTGAAAGGCGCTCATCTTTTCTAAGAAACCATTCGACAATGACAAAAGGCAAAATATAAAAGAACAAATAATCTTTAAAAGATATATGGTATGAAAAGTCAAGAAATATCCTCTTCAAGTAATCCCAGGCCATAACAGTACTTTCACTCCTAAAAAAAACCCATGCTAGGGTAACAAAGAAAAAATTACTTCCCATTTGCCATAATTCACGAACAGACGGAATATTATTCTTCTCAGCAACCACTGAGCTTACGAATCTTCTGTTAGTACTTAAAATAAAAGATGGCACGTACAAAAGGGCATGAATAAGGCCCCAGATAATAAAGGTCCAATTAGCTCCATGCCAAAAACCACTCACCAAAAAAATAACAAAAATGTTTCTTAAGGAAACCCATTCCCCCCTCGAGACCCTCCTAGTGGGATATAAAGATAATCTCTAAACCATGTGGAAAGCGAAATATGCCATCGACGCCAAAATTCGCCAATATCTCTGGAAAAATATGGAAACTTAAAATTGGACATTAGCTCAAATCCAAAAAGCTTAGACACCCCGATAGCAATATCAGAATACCCGCTGAAATCACAATATATTTGAAAAGCAAAAAATATGGCTCCGAAAAACAAGGTTCCGCCATCAAAATCTTGATAATTTGAAAAGATATTATCAACTACCGGTGCTAATGAATCGGCAATAACAACCTTCTTGAACATTCCCCATACAATTAATCGTAAACCTTGTATCGCAATGTCGGAATAGAATTGTCTTTTACTTAAAATTTGAGGCAAGAGATTGGTTGCCCTTTCTATAGGACCTGCCACTAATTGTGGAAAGAAGGAAACAAAGGAGGCAAAGGAAATAAAATCTTTTGTTGGTTTGAGATTACGCCTATACACATCTATAGTATATGACATGGTCTGAAAGGTATAAAATGATATACCAACAGGCAAAATGATTTGAAGGGTAAAGGTGTTTTCGACCTTATATCCGAAAGAATCTAAAAGTTCAACCCAAGAATCGATAAAGAAGTTGAAATATTTAAAAAAGCCAAGCACCCCTAAATTAAAAATCATACTTACATACAATAGGGAACGCCTAGAAGCTTTGGACTCTGCACTATCAATACTTTGACCGATTATATAGTCGACTATTGTAGATAAAAATATGAGAAGTAAAAACCGATAATCCCACCAGCCATAAAAAACATAAGAACTAACAAGAATAAGAACATTCTGTAAACGAAGACTACCGGCAAAAAAGAACCAGTATAGTAAAAAAACCGTAGGTAAGAATAAAAGAAACTCAATGGAATTGAATAACATTCCCTTTTTTTGGTTTGGTTGTTATTTCATCGACAAAAGACAAGCCCAGCTACTTGGCAGCCTTAACTATTGACGATGTACGAGCAAACAAATGTAGCTTTATTTTAGTAATCTAAGGCAATGAGAGAATTGGTTTTAACCATCTATTAATATGGCCCCATATCATCTTAAAAATCTTATAAATAGCGCTAAAATTTTATACAATCGATAATTGGCACCCTGCTCTTTGAAAGAAGGCAAAAATTTGATTTAACGTGTTGAAACCAAGTTAAATGAATTTTCAAGATAGTCTTCATCTCCAGGCATTCTAGTAAGGATACGCAAGGCTCCCATATAGGTTTCCAATTTAGTAACACCTATCTGACTTGAACTTTCAACACTATTGGCGTTTCGCCAGGGCCATTTATAAATTCCGAATTTGGCATTGCCCCCAACTGGGTGAGACGCCCTCACTGTTCTGCCGTTCTCTTCAACAACTTTCGAACCGTTCAGCCATACCTCCAAAAGGCCATTACCCTCATCACCCCAAACGACATGTAGGACAATATCAATGGTATCACCCCCTTTTGGGACTACCCCGGTCGGATAATAATAATTTCTATCAGACCTGCTATTATTAACCACATGAACTTCACCAGCAACCCCAGAACCTGGACCTCCATCGTTCACACACCAAATGGCCAATAAAGGTGTTTCTCCAGAAGTGCCTTCATGAACTTGAAAGAATGCCCATGGATTTTCGGTATCTGGATAATACCCATCGCTAAAAGAATAATTCCAGCCATACCATTCTTCAGTTCCAATAGGGTTATTTACCCGCCATGGTTCCGTACTGATTTCAGCCCTCATATTGTAAGAATTAGAGCACCAACTACCCGGTGATGGAAAGGTGGGGTTAATCGAAAATTTGAGGCGATTACCTTCTTTAGACACTTGCTTTTCGAAACATTCAGAACTTATTTTTAGTTGGCCGTTGCTAAATGTCGCCCCTACTTTAGCGGTATAATTAGGTAATTGAACATCTCCCCAGCACCATGTTTTAAGACCGCTTTCGGTAGCCATACCTCCCTCAGTTGCACATATGACCGAAGGCTCAGATGGCGGATCTGAAGTGTTTTCAGAACCTGTTTCACCATCGTTATCACTGGCGCCTTCTTCCTCTGCGGTGTTCTCATTTTCATCAACCTCCGTTTGTTCCCCAGAATTTTGGTTACCATCATCGTTAGTCACTTCTTCGTCTGCGGTATCGGTCAAACTTTTATTTTCAGGTTCTTGAAGAACCGTTTGTGTAAACAAAATGGATTCATCTTTAGCACAGGAAAACAAAAGAACTGTTAAAGATATAAGCCAATATTTTCGATGTAGTTTCATAGTAATAGGGTTTTTAACTCGGACCACGATATTTTAGTATCCGAAATGATCAACCCAATACATACAAAAATCCTCTACCAATAATTGGCAGTGTTAAGTCAAAAATGTAAAATGCCCTTATGGTTCAACTACAGGGTTTTGTAAGATTTGGGTTACTTAAAAACGCTACTACTTAGTATTTAGTATGGAAAAAATTACCGTTCATCGAATTTTTAAAATTCTCAGAGAGAAAGAATTAGAGTGTTTCTTTTTAATTTAAAATATTGGAAATAAAGAGATAGTTTTAAAGAAGCAATATGATTATCTAGGCTTAACCTCGTTGTAAGAATTTTCAAGGTAAGAAGGATCGTTAGGGTCTCTGGTTATCATTCTCAAAGGGCCCATATAAGTTACAAGGTTCTCTATACCTTGTTTTTGAGAACTATGCACCCCTGTTAAATTACGCCATGGCCACTTATAAATTCCCCATTTGGCATTGCCCCCAATAGGATTTGAAGCCCTGACCGTTCGCAGTTTTTTATCATGCACCAACCTATCATCTATCCAAACTTGAAGAAGTCCCGATTCGTCATCACCCCAAACCACATGTACTACCACATCAAAAGACTGACCCGCCTTAGGAATCAGTCCTGTAGGATAATATTCACTGCCGTTTTCACCTGCTGAGTTCACCAAATGAATTTCTCCACCTATGCCTGTACCCGGACCTCCTTGGTTCACACTCCAAAGGCTAATTAAAGGAACCTCACCAGATGTTCCTTCATGGATTTGAAAAAACAACCAAGGGTTGGCCCTATCAATAATATAATTTTCTCCGAGGGTATATCGCCAGCCAAACCATTCTTCAGTGCCAATGGGATGCTTAACAAGCCATGGAGATGTACTAATTTCCGCCCTCATATTATAGCTATTGGAACACCATTCACCGGCTTTGGGTTTCATCGGGTTGAGGTCAAACTTTAGTCGGCGTCCCTCTATTGAAACTTGACCTTCACTGCATTCAGAAGCTATGGAAAGTTGGTTTTGATAAAGATTAGAATAACTTTTGCCCTTGTAAAACGGTATTTCAATATCACCCCAACACCAAACCTTCAAACCTTTTTCATAAGACATACCCCCCTTTGTCTCACAATCATCATCCATAGTCTGATTGGATAATGCATCGAATATTTCCGCTTGGCTATAATCGATCTTTAGGCTATCGTCTTGATTACCGTAAACGAACACCCCCCAATAAGCTAAAAAAATTATTATTGAAAAAACTACTAATAAAATTGCGATTCTATACATCATCTTAGCATTTAGGAGTACCCAAGAAGAGCTTATATAAACATTTTAGACAAGTAAATCTTTATATAAATCTTTATAATCTAAGGTGATTCTATCCCATGTATAGTAATCGGACACTTTGGTTTGTGCATTTAAACCTAAAATATCAAAGTCCTCTCTATTCTCTTCTACCCATTGGATTTTTTGAGCTAAATCCTCAACATTTTTATTTTTAAAATAGAGCACATCGTTATCATCAAATACTTGGGTGTTTTCGGGTATATCACTTGCTATAATCGGCTTACCGGAACTCGCAACTTCTAGAAGCATTATTGACATGCCTTCGGTTTCTGAAGGGAAAACAAAGTAATCGCACTTATCTACCATAGACAATAAGGCGGTCAATGGACTGACAAAGCCCAGAAAATGAACATTCAGACCCTTACTTAATTCCTTAATTTCCTTAATGTACGAAGGGAAATTATCAAGTTCGCCAGCAACAAAAATTTCTCCTTTATAATTGACCTTTTTATAAGCTTTCAGCATTGTATGCAGACCTTTGGTACCCATTATTCTTCGTGCTGCAAATAATACAAATGAAACGTCTTTAGCCACATTCTTGGGCCAAAACTTAAATGCCTCATCTTCAGAGCGACCCTCGGACAGGTTGATGCCATTTGGGATAAACGTAACATCAACATTATATGTTTCTTTATAAAAATCACATAGTGGTTTGGAAATGGCCGTTTTCTTACCTTTAAAATTCAAGAATCGTTTTTCACATACCTTAAAAAATTTCTTGGCCACCTTTCCCCATTTATCACGTTTGTAAGGGGCTTCATGGGCCGTTGCAATTACTTTTCCACATTTGCTAAGACCTTTTAGAAAATAAAAGCTATCGATTTTATGCGCGTGTATTATCTCGTAATTACCAAACCATCTAATATGCCAAAAACATAGGGCATAAAACAGAAAGACACCCAAACTGCCCATTTTAATTTCAGGAAATTGAACAACCTCAACTCCTGCTATATGGTTTTTTGCCTTGGGATTGCTATAGCAATAAACCGTGATATCAAAATCATCTTTGAGGTTAAGAATTAGGTTTTCTGCAACTCTACTGGTCCCCCTCGAGAAGGAAAGTACTTGATTCCGAAAAAGGCAATTTTAGTTTTTTCTTTCATACAGTTTAGATTGTTATTCCATCAATCCTTTTTCTGGATTTAGCGAATGAAAATTCTCAACACTAGACCTTGTTTATACATATCTACGATAAAGGGTAATATACTGCTCGGTCATTCGATCTAACATGAATAGCTTTTCCATTCTATTTCTGGCGGCCTTACCCATTTTGGTACGGAGAACATCATTCGTCAAAACCAGGGTTAGTTTTTGTACCAAATCTTCTACGGAATCGGGTGCGACAAGAAACCCTGTTTCCCCATCTACGATAGCCTCGTTCGTTCCACCACCTGTGGTGGCCACCGTAGGCTTACCAAGTGCCATGTATTCTAAAATCGCATTGGAAATTCCCTCACCATGTACTTTAGTATTGGTTGAAAGTACTCCGACATCAAATATGGAAACTAGAGATTCAACGTCTTTTTGGATACCTGTAAAAATAAATCTCTTTCTATAATTAGATGGCACCAGTTTTTTACATTCTTCCAGTTGAGGGCCATCGCCAATGGCGAGAAAGGTGACATCGTCAAGGGTGGCCAATAGGTTCAAGGCTGCCTTTATATAAGTTATAAAATCTTTTCTTGGCGAAAAACTACCTACCATGCCCACTACTTTTGCTGTTTGAATTTGAAACTTTAATCGAATATTTTCATTGCTTTCCAAGTTATTTATTCGATTTAGGTCAAATCCGTTATAAATACACCTTTTTTTACTTTCAGGAACATTATAAGCGATTAGGCCAGCATTGGAATTGCCTATAACTACTTTGGAAAAAGGATATGCCAATTGCGCCCTAAAATAATCTTTGTTAAAAATGGACAAATTCTCCGGTGCATCTACAATACTGCCATTAATCAGTGGTATGCCCAATGCTTGAGTAGTTGGAATGGACAAAATTGTTGACATAGAACCCCATGAATGTACCACATCTGGTTTCCACTCTTTAGAGTATTTGTAAAGTCTGTAAAATACTTTAGGATTTTTTTTGGGAACTCTTTTTAAAATGGTAACCGGGATATCTAGATCATATATCTCTTTATAGTGGATTCTATCAGAAAAAACAATCAGGCCCAATTCGATATCAGGATACGATTCACAACCCTTCACCAATTCTATCAGCCTTCTTTCCCTTCCGCCCGAGGTCAGACTTTCTATCAATAACAAAACCTTCATAACAGCTGTATTTAAACGAAGCCTTTAGAGTTCACCCTAACCCTTCTCCAAAACTTTTTTATAAAAACCTATTGTATTTTCTATTACATTCATTGGCCGGTATTTTTCACTTCTAACCAAGGCATTGGCCGACACCTTTCTTAATCTTTCTGGATTGCTGAAAATTTCTTCAAGAATTTGTGCCAACTCATCAAAATTTCCTTTTTCAAATAAATATCCTGATTGGCCATGTTCAATCATTTCTGGTATACCACATATATTAGTGGCAACAACCGCCTTACCTTGACTCATCGCCTCAGCAATGCTTAGAGGCAAGGTCTCTTGATAAGATGGCAGCACGAAAACCGGAATTTCTTTGGCATATTCAAGTACTTCCGTTTGGTTTTTCCATCCGCAGAAAAATATTTGATCTTCAACTTTTAATTTCTTTATCAAAGCTTCAATCTCACGCCTATATTCTTGTTCTTTATATCCTCCTATGACATGTACCTTAATTTGTAAGTTTTTAATTTTCAACAAATTAACTGCCTGAATCAATAAATGCAACCCCTTTCTTTTTTTTATTTCACCAACAAAATAAACGTCATTCGATGATGTGTAATTTAAAACTGGCTCATTTTCATAAAAAATATCGTTCACTGGATTGGCAATAAGTTCATAATTTATTTCATGAGCTCTTTTATTATTACGAAGATATATTTGCTTATTATAGTCTGAAATAAAAACAATGTTCTTTATTCTTTTCAGATAAAAATTCTCTGTTAGCTCTTTCAATCGAAAGAGCACCTTTCGTTTTTTATTGACCTGAAGTATTCTTTCTTCCCCTAAGATGGCATGTTGGGTTACCACAAAATTTTGCTCATACTTTCTTCGAAATAACAATACACCCGGCACGACACCCTGTAAATGTATTATATCGGGATTTTCCTTTTCGATAATGAAATCAAAATCTTTTCGGGCCTTAAAAAAAGAACTTCTAAAATTGATCGTAAAAACGGAACACCTATTTTTGAAATTTTCAAAAGTACAGGCAGGAGTCGTTGACACTAATACCAATTTGATATCGTCACGATTTAAAAAAGCATTGGTCATATTTACCAAAACCCCCTGCACACCACCATAGGTTTTATCACCTTCTGGAAAATCACCTACCAATACAACTTTCATAATTTTATTTTTGAAGCCCTCTAATTTCAAATTGGTGTGAAAAACCATTGGAATCAAAGTTTGTTCATAAAATCTTTTAATCTCTTACCGTGTGAGTGGTAATCAAACTCTTTGAAACCCATCTTCTTACCTCCAAGGCCAATTTCGACAGCTCGATGTTCATTGTCTTCTACGAACCTTAGTTTTTGAGCAAACTCATCAATATCGTATGATTCGGCAACCAAAGCATTTAATCCATCTGTAAAATAGGTATTTATTTCACCCACAGCAGTAGTAACTACGGGGTTACCAGCAGCAAGATATTCTCCTATCTTATGTGGAAATCTCGAAGCATCTTGCAAAGTAGGTCTTAAAGGAATCAATAAGGCCTTTGCATTCACGTACAATTCTACCAATTCACTATACGGTATGTTGGAGAACAATTTAATAGGAGCTTCAGGAAAAGAACTATTGATTTCATCTTGATATCTCAAAACTTCCGATTTGCTTTCACCACTAACTATCATATACAATTTGAAACCCGTATTAGGAGTGAGATGCCGGTAAGATTCCAAAATAAACTCGATAACCTCTTTATAAAAAATACTTCCGCAATAGAGAAAATAGCTTTCAACCGATTCTTTTTTAATCTCAAATTTCTTAAAATCACAGATGATAGGTAGCTTGGTATTGGGCTTTGAAGGCGCCGATTCGGCATAATAATTTTGAAGCTTATCACTTATGGGCAATGCTCCGTCGTAAAACTTTACCACCCACCTATCAAGTAAATAGTCGTTGAGTTTTGTAAAAAGGCCTTTTTTGTGGTTCATGGCCGAAGCCATCTCAACCAAATTTACAGCTATGGGAAAACCAAAAATTTTAGAAAAAAAGAGGTACCTGATTACATGAAACAATTTTCTATTGGATAGAATAGCCATGTCGATACCAGACTTTTTTTTAAGTTCTTTCAGAAAAAAATATTCTCCATAAACTCCTTTAATTTTTTGAACATTTCTGTTTACAAAACCCTTAGGTTTATGAACTTGCTTTGAGGTGTATATATAATCGATCCCCTCATAAGTGCCACGCCATTTGAAATTAGCATGTGTACCTTGATCCCATGATCCCTTTCGGCATATGACAGTAGGCTTAATTTCTTCATACAAGAATGCTTTAGCCATTAACGTCATACGTTGAACAGAAGCAAAACCATACGGAAATCTTGCTTCTCCTAAAAATACGACCTGCTTTTGTCTTTCTTGCTCTTCTCTTTTCAAACTAATTCATATTTAATGTCAATATTATTGACAATTGCTATCTAACCGTTATTTGGATCAGTCAATTGATGAAATATCTCTAATAAGTCTTTACAAATTTTTTCATTACTGTTTCGTACCAGACCTCGTTCCCTAGCTTTTTTACCCATATGTTCAGCTTCCAAAGTATTCGTATGAAATTCATATATTGCTCCAGCGAGTGCATAAGGATCGTTATTTTGTACCAGTTTACCTTCTAATCCATCTTCTAATAGACTGGGGGTGCCACCAACATTGGTTGCAACAATCGGCATACCCAATAACATCGCTTCTTGAACGCCATTCGGACTATTTTCAATATGTGAGGGATGTACATACATATCGGCATTCAACAATTCGGCGATTAGCTCATCACTAGATTTGTTACCCATTAGAACCACCTCTTTTCTTGACTTATCGAAGTTTGCAATTTTTCTGGCTGTTTTAGCGTAAACCGAGTTTTCGGCTATACCCATTATTCTCCAACTAAGTTGCTTTTGAATCCTTTCACTTAAAATATCTGCCGCTCTAAACACTGTTTCCAATCCCTTATATAAATTGCCTCTAATAGTAGTGGTAATGACCAGCTCATTTCTATCTAGTTTTGATTGCCATACATTTTCCCAAAAGGGCGGTCTCATAGCTTCGTCACAATGCCAATATTTTGCCTGGGGAGACATCATACCTACCAATCGTCGATCCCATGAAGTTCTTCCGATAAAATTTTGCGCGTAGGAAAAAATTTTCTTTTCCCTTTCTACTAGCTTCTTAAATCTCAAATAATTATGATACATAGTATCACCTGTTAAAAAATGTTTGAGTTTTTCGAAACTCAACGTTTTTTTTATAGAGATTCCACTCTCATACATGAGGTCATAAACAGTGAGGTTTCCTTGAAACCAAATTACTGATGGTATTTTTAGCTCAGGTATTATCAAGGGGAAATCTGATTCCGTACCGAAAAACAAAATTACATCAGGTTGAAACTGATCAACGACTTCAAGGTAACCGCTAAGGGTCTTTTCGGAAGGGGACTGACTCAAAAAGCGCTCCGCCCATCTATCGAATTTACCATAGGGGTCTCTAGGAACCATAAAATATTTTGTATTCGAGTCTTTTGATTGAATTTCAGCTTTTTCGCTGGCAAGTTCATTATAAACTATTCCCAAATCAATATGAGGGTATTTTTTGAATTCCTGCTCTAAAGACTCAATCCAACTACCGCCCACACTTTTTTTAGAATTTAATGCCCCTAGGGGAGGCCTATTTGAAAACCAGAGAAGTCGCATACTTTTATTTTATTATTTGTTCCATAGCCCTGTAGCGGTGCCATTAATGATTTTCTTAAATTGAATAGGTGCTAAAATGGGACCATAGGCAACCGAAATAATACTCGCTAATATCACACCTGCTGACTCTAAACCAAGCGTCGATGCAAAAAAATAGGACAAGGGAATATTTATGACCATACTAACAATACCAATTATCAACTGTAACTGTATTTTGCCTACTCCATTTATAAAAACAACAAAGATATTACCCCAAGTAAGTACATTCACATATATACACATGATAATTGAGAGTAGCACTGGCACCTCAATTTCTGGCACCCAAAATTTATAGAAATAGGAAGAACCTACTAGCATTAATAGACTTAAAAGTACTAAACCGGCCCATGCTTTAATCAACTTTCTATTGGTTGACAATATCCAATCAACATCTTTCTTAGTGTAAGCTTCTGTGTATGCCGACCAAAAAGGCGCCGAAATAATAGCAAAAACCGCAGTTATCAATCCAAAATATTTATGAGCCACCGAATATGCGGGAACTTCTTGAGGTCCTAATAATTGAGTGATTATCAAATTATCGGTTGAATAGATTATTATAAATGAAATTTGCACGATAAAAAATCTACCTCCCAAACCCCATAATTCTGAAAACTGGTCTTTTTTTATATATGCCAAGGAGGGTGCGATAGCACGAAAATCACCTTGAAACATAATTAAGCTTACCACTATAAGAACCAGCATGGGAGCAAGACCTAGGGCCAAAGATAAATACAGTAAGGAGCCTTGGGTGGTTTTTGTCAAAACAAAAACAACGATCAGCGCCAAAATATTACCAAATAAATTAAACAAGCCCTGTAAGGCAGGTTTTTGGTAAGCAAAGAATATAGAATGAATAATTTTCAGCAGAAAATTGATACAAAAAAAGCTGAAAGTCGCTATCGCGACCAATCTCAACTCTTCAGCACCAATCTCTTTAGTGTTTAAAATGCCCTGCCAATCTAAAAAAGGTTGTAAGACAAAGAAAATCAGCATAATACCACTAATAATAAAGCTCAAAATTGCATAGGTAGAACTGACATAAGTCTTGGCCCGTTCCATATCATTCTCTGCAAGAGCAACTGCGAGCTTATTTCTTAAACCATTACCTAACCCTATATCGAAAAAACTGAACCAGCCCACCACCGAAGAGAGTGTAAGCCAAACACCATACTGTTCTTTTGCCACATACCCAATGGTCAGCGGAACCATATAGAACCCAATAAATATACTCGTTCCCTTAATTAAAAAAGATGCAAAAATATTCTTTTTGGCCTTTACAGATCTCTGGTGACCCTTCGTGACAAAACCATCAATGTACTTAATTAAACTAGTTAGAGGATTGTTCATTGATAATACTGCTTGCTATTATTGTTGGTCAACCTCTAAGGAGCAAACCGTTCTGTTTGATTTCTGTTTTTGATCTTCTAAGAGTTGAGTTTGTTAAGGTATTATCGTTAAGTCCATAGAAAAAGTTGGAAAACAAAATTGCCAACAACAAACCATAGTGAAACAAATCGAACTTAACCAATGTAAGATTAGCAATTGCAAAAGCCAAAAAAGCGAAAAAACCGCCCCAGTAGTTCGATGACTTTCCAATTTTCCACATACGTTTGAACAAGAGAGCTAAAAATGACAAATAAATTATTCCACCTATAAGTCCGTAATAATAGAAAAGTTTCAGATAACCTACATGAATTTGCGAGCTTCTACCATTTAGCAACCTAATCATTTTCTCGGTATCAACACCCAACGTGCCGAAAATAGGATTATCAGGAAAAACCTTAAAAAAAACTTCAAAGGCCAACAATCTTGTACCTGCACTATCAGCTAAAAGTCTTTCTTGAACGAAGGTATTCAAATTTATACCTGTAAAATTTATACCTGCTATTAAAACCGCAAATAGTATAATTCCAAATAAAGTAAATTTAAGAATGGCTAGAACGACATTATTTTTAAGAAAAAACTTTTGGCTTGCAACCACAAAAAAATTCAACATAATCCATCTTGCACTTGATAAAAAACCCACGGCGGCCGAAGAAAGAATCAGAACTAAAGAATAAAACCTGTTTCGCAATCTTATTGCCAAGAGAATACTAAAAATGGCAATCAAATCGAATCCGACAGAAACTTCATTGATATAGGAAAAAATAGATAAACGGTAACCGTCGAAAAAACGATCAACGTCACCGGTTTTTTCTGTTGGGTTACTTGAATAATATTCTGTTAATCTGTCATAGGATAGACCTTGCACAAAATCGGTTTCCTTTGTAAGAAACAATGGGTCTACAATTTGATTTATAGACACAACGGAAGCGATTATCAAGGTTAAGCCCAAAGCTATTTGAGCAAACTTGATCCATTTTTTATCTACTTGAATATTTTCGATAACTAAGAGTCCGAAAAAGGTTTGAAGAAACGGGTTTGAATATAAATATTTAACAATACCTTCTTCTCTCAAATCATCTGAGACAAACATATTACCGAAAATGGCGTATAGTGTAAAGAGACCAAAAACAATTAAGTAATTGGGAATAATTAATTTACGATTAAACTCAAACGCAAGAAACAGGATATATCCCAAATAAATTACAAATAGAAACCCTAAAACATAATTGGGCTCCATTGAAGTTAATTCAAAAATTAAATAACTTACAATGGGGTAAGTAAGCAAAACAAACAACAATAAATGCTTAGGAATATCTTTCATGGTTTATAAATGCACTTAGTCGCTCCGACTCTCCGTCTTCCTAGACAGACAATTTTTCATCTACCAACTGCTCTTCTTGATTTACGCCATACTTTGACCTATAGCCATACCTATTTCCTTTTTTGAGGGCGCCATTAAAAATTATATAACTCTTTTTCTTTTTTTCGCTTGGAATTAATTGATCCAAATCTTCTAAAAAGTTAACTTTTGAGATATTTCTTCGTACAACGAATAAATTAATATCCATAGAGTCAAGCAACAACAGAAAGTCAGAAACTAACCCCACCGCCGGAGTGTCGAGTATGACGTAGTCATATTCATGTTTCAAACTATCTAACAAACCAGTCATCTTATCGCTGGAAAGAAGTTCATGAACGTTCCCCTGCAGCACTGATGTAGGTATGAACTTTAAATTCGATACTTTTTTATGTGAATAAACAATATTCTTATAATTATCTATCTCACCCGTTAGATAATTAGAAAGACCTTTCGTCTCTGCCTCATTTAAACGTTCTACCAAACTTGGATTTCTTAAGTCTGTATCAACAATAATCGTCTTTTTGCCAGCTTCCGCGAGTGTAATACCTAGATTGATAGCATTGTAGGTTTTACCTTCCTCCGGTAATATTGATGTAATTCCAATAACACCCTTACCTGAAGAATTAATCAATTTAAGATTGGCCCCCAACTCTCTAAAAGATTCTTTTTGCTTCCATAGTGCAATCTCAGAATATGTACCAAATACTTTATCGGCATTCCCGTTTGAAATACTCTTTGCTAGTTTAGAGCCTTTGGACTTTGAATCATAATGTACAATGTTCGCAATTACGGGCATCTCACTATTTGCCAAAATTTGATTAATATTTTCAATTACGGCTTCAGATGGCCACAATATAATTTTTACCATGGGCAGCAGTAACCCTAGTATAATTGCTAAGGCGAACAACAATGTTTTTTGAGGTTTGATAGGTTCAGTGCCTTCCATTCGTGCCTCATCAAGCACACGCGTATCAGAGGTGTTTTCAGCTCTTGCAATACCTGTTTTAGCCAACTCTTGGCTTAGATAATTAAACAAGTTCTCATAAAGCGTTCTCTGTCTTTGAATATTGAGCAACTCAAATTCTGTAGTTGGCAAAGTACTTATTTGGCTATCGATGCTTGACATACGAGAATTCAAACCGCCCAAAGCAATTCTAGACGATTGAACAGCACTTCGAAGATTATTAAGCAAAACCTCGGTGGCACCCTGAACTTGCTTATTCAAAATCGTCATCTCTTGATTGTTACTCGTAACAAAAAATTTCTTTTTCGAACGTTCATCATACAATTGCTTTAATGCAAGAATGTTTTGATTTATTAATGGATCTTCTATACCTATACCTGAAGGCATTATAAATTCATCACTATTTCTATTGTTTTCGACACTGTTGATGACAGCGTTATAATAGCCAATATCCATTTTTAACTTCGCCGACTGCATCTGCAAATCATTGGTTTGACCTAAGGCGTTAGTAGCTGTAGCGCTCAGATTTACCGCCTTTTTATCTTTTTTGAACTCTTCAAGTCGTACTTCAAATTTTGAAAGTGAATCTGAAATACCATGAAGTTGATCTCTAATAAATTCTTCTTTACCTGAAGCTATTTTATTTCTTGAACCCAATTCATTATGAATGTAATTTTCGGTCAATTTTTCTAAAAATGCCTTTTCTTTCGCAACATTGGCTCCTTCAGAAACTATTTTAAAAATACTGGCCTGTACATCTATATTATTAACGTCAACTTTACCCAGGTATTCATTAGCCACATCGTCAATATCCCTTATCGTAAAGCTTAGTTCGCTGTCGGAATATGAGTTAACTGGCACCTCGTAAGAAGACCTTTTAATTATGAAAGAGAAAAAATTGTTGTTTACGGAATCTCCAAAAGAATATTCTTTACTAAAGTTCAATTCTTGTTCAATTTGGCGGGTGGTACCATTTACCGGGTTCGCAACTACGAAATCATCAGCATCAATAAAGAGTTTATATTTATTCTCCGAAATGACTTTCACCTCAAAAGGTACTCCGTAAATCTGTGCCGAACTATCGTTCAAGACCACTTCAAAAGGAAAGTAGCCATACTGTTCTTGATTTTTAAAACCACTTTTGGCAAAATAGGATATATGGAAATCTAAATCTTCTACCGTTTGCTTTATCAAACTATATGACTTGATGATACCTATTTCATTATAAAGATTTTTCTCTATTTCTATTAAACCCACACCCCCTTCTACGTATTCGCTTTCTCCCAGCACTCTATTTCGACCCTTCGAATCAATCAACAATGATGTGGATACCTCATAAACTGGCGTGGCTAACTTGATATAAATTATTGCAAGAACTACACAACCTATGACACTTATCAGAAAAAGATATTTATTTTTGTAAATTCTTCTAAAGAAAGATTTTAAATCCACTTCATTTTGGCCATCTAAAATTTTACCTGAATTATCGTTCATATCTATATTAAAATTCAAAAAGTTTATTCGTTCGACCTACCTATCTTGATGACTACTTTTTATATTTAGTTAGTTGTAAAACTTAAAACCAATATAGTTGTGGTGATTGCCGATAAAATAAGACTGAACACACCAAGGTTTCGTTGAAATATATTGGCCTTCGACGTCTCGACATATAAGACATCATTTGGATGTAAAAAATAATATGGTGAATTGATTAGGGTTGGACTTGTCAAATCCAAGTCAACAACAATTGATTTTTCACCTAATTGGCGGATTAATTTGACATTTTTCCTTTTTGCGGAAATGTTCAGGTCACCTGCCGCACTTAGTGCCTCGAAGATAGTTGCCTGGGTATTATATATGTAGTTCGTTCCAGGGTTCTTAACATCTCCCAAAACTGAAACTTTAAAACTCGTTAGTTTCACCGAAACCAAAGCGTTCAAAAGATATTTATCGATTTCGGACTGCACCAAATCCCTGATTTGTTCGACCGATTTATCGGCAACATTTAATTCTCCAATAATTGCCAAATTTATCTCCCCTTGCTTATCAACCGTATAACCATTCAAGAAAAGTGAGGCCGTATTTGCTTGTAAATTGTTATTTTGAACGGTAGTAATATTAAAAAAAGCCGCCTGATCCGGATCTCTACTTTGAACATTGATACTAAGCACATCGTTAGGTTGAACCAAATATTCTGATTTACTCAGACTAATGAGCATTTCTTGGTTTTCACTTTGTAAGTAATCGATATTTTTCGAAGAGTAACAAGATGACAACAACAATATAGAAGCAAGCGACAAACTATAAAGAAATAGTTTCATATCTAAAATAGCTTTCAAATTCATATTATAAATTTTATTCAGAGTATTATTTATTTTATAAAGGGAAAATTTTTGCATAATGGACTTCTACATTCACATATTTTGGAAATGACACGATAGTTAGAAAGCCTTTTTGTGGTGATTGCCAAATACGGTTAGAAACACAATTTTCACATCTAACCAGAAACTCCAGTTTTCGATATACCAAAGGTCATGCTTAATACGCTCAGTCTTCTGTTCTTCAGTTTGAGTGGGACCTCTCCAGCCATTGACCTGAGCCCAACCCGATATTCCTGGTTTAACATAACTTCTCACCATATAATCATTCACACTCTTTCTTAAATCGTCTTGCAGAGTTATACGATGTGGTCTTGGGCCTATTACACTCATTTCCCCCTTCAAAACATTAAAAAATTGGGGTAGCTCATCCAAGTCTGCCTTCCTAAGAATTTTACCAATACGTGTAATTCTAGGGTCGTTAACAATTGTTGATTTGGTTCCGTTCATAGGGTCTTCACAAACAGACATTGTTCTAAACTTATAACACTTAAATGTCTTGCCCGCTTCACCTTTTCTAAAAGGAGTATAAAAAACAGGGCCTCTAGTATCGATCACAATCAATAAAGCTAGTATAAGAAAAACCGGAAGCAGCAATAATAGGACCAGTAGAGCAAAACAGAAATCAAACATCCGTTTTAATATGGTCTTGCTAAAATTATCCAATGGTGACTGCCTTAATTTAAATACAGCTAATTCACCTATCGTCTGCGCTTTATAATTTTTAGCTAATAAATAAGGATTCTCCGGAATTAGCTTTACCCTAGTCCCAAAACTGTCCGCAATATTAATCGTTTCGATTACAACGTCTCTTTTGAAATCACAGGTATCGATAAAAATCTCGTCTATTGAATGTGAAGACAAGATATCTCGTAATTCATCGATACCTCCTGTAATTGTTAAGTCCATCGGGTTCTTAGGGCTGGACACTCCCTCCTCTAAATAACCAATTATATTATACCCATACTGGGTCATAGCATTAACAAAACCTTTTATATCGGTACGTTCATGGCCCGATCCGATTAACAATGTATTCGAGAAAAGATGGGAAGCTTTTTTTCGTAAAAATCTCAATAGATATTTATGACTTACCAAATTGAGGTAAGAAAAAATAATGATAGGGACTATAAAAGTTGAGGGCCTAAAAAAATCGATTTTTAACAGAACAACTAAAACAGTAACAAAACCTACAAAGAAGAACGTAGAGATTACTAAACTTTTAAAATATTTGCCATTGAAACTAAAATAAAAATCTTCACCTCGAACATATAAAATAATAAATAACCAACTTAAATTATATATAACGCAAAGAGCCGCAATCTTCTTAACAAGAAAGGCATCTAATATATAAAACTCCGTATGTGTGAAGTATAGATATAGTAGTAAGACTAAATTCAAAAGAATAAACTCAAAGGCAAGTAAATTGATGAGTATGTATCTACTCTTGGAATTCATTGGTTACTGGATTCAAATGGTTCGGTCAGTCTAAAAACGTCAAATTATGCTCTCACTTATTTCGAGAAAAATTTAAGCGTAAGGGAATAGTTTTAAGGTCACAAGATAGTCATGAAATGAAAAATATCTTAAGCTAATTCTTTAAAAAATCATTTATAATTTTACCCATATACTACTTATTTCAACAAATATTTGATATTTTCTTTATACCCAATTATATTAGAGTAAATACAGTATTTTTCGTTTTAAAATAATGCAACGGAAAATTACTCTTCTTACCCGAATTGAAAATTTGAAATTTGAAAAAATACTATGAAAACCAACAAGAAATTTTGTGTAGTTTTTTTCTTTCAAATATTATAAAATTCTGATTTACAAATAATTAATAATAAATAGAATCTACTATTTCATCAATCAAATATATACCATTAGAATACTTTCAGTGAATAAGGTTAAACAAATTAGACCAAACCTGTTAATTGTTCGATGGAAAGCACTTTTTAAAAGAGAAACGAGTTTCAGTAAATTATTCACCTCTTCGTTTCACCACATTAATCTTACCTTTAATTAAAATTCGAGAAATGCAGAAAGGGCTTTTTAATGAATTTCATGGGGTTTCCTCAAAAGAGTGGAAACAAAAAATTCAGTACGATTTAAAGGGCGAAGACTACAATGAAAAAATGGTGTGGGAATCACCGGAAGGTATTAAAGTGAAACCATTTTATCATTCTGATGACCTAGACCATGTTTTTTTGGAAAGTTACCAACCAAGAAATTGGAAAATTTCTGAAGGTATGCGTATTGAGGATGAGCAAATATCTAAATCAACAGTAAAGAAAGCTTTAAGATCGGGAGCCGATTGCTTACTTCTTACCATTACCAAAGAAAGCATCAACCTTGAGACACTTCTTGCCGATATCAATTTAGAGTCAACCGTACTCCATTTCTATTTTGACTTTCTATCCCAATCATACATTGAACAACTGTCTCATTTTTTAATCAAAAACAAAATCACCTTTTACCTGCACTTAGACCCCATTACCAAATTGGCTAAATCAGGTAATTGGTTTGACAATCAAAAGAAAGACTTTCATAATTATAATTCCATATTACCTTCTACCAACTTACTAAGTATCGACGCAAGTACCTATCAAAATGCAGGTGCTAATATGGTTCAGCAGTTGGCGTACGCCCTAGCCATGACCAATGAATATTTGAACATAACCGAACCCAAATTTATAAAAACGACAACATTCAAAATAGCGGTCGGTGGTAATTACTTTTTTGAAATCGCCAAGATTAAAGCTTTGAGAAAACTGTATGCAGTACTTGCCCATGTATACGGTTTAAACATTGACTGCCAAATTATAGCGACTCCTTCCCTCAGAAACAAAGCCATATATGCTTACAATACCAACATACCGAGAAACACCACCGAATATATGTCAGCAATAATAGGAGGTGCCGATGTAATTTGCACCATCCCGCACGACAAGATTTTTCGTAAAGATGATGATTTCGCTAAACGGATTGCATTAAACCAATTGTTGCTGTTGAAAAACGAAAGCCATTTCAATTTTAACGAAGACCCAACTTCTGGAACTTTCTACATTGAAAACCTTACTCGACAATTATGTCAAAAAGCACTAGACCTTTTTAAACAAATTGAAGCTTCTGGCGGCTTTTTAAAACAACTCAAAGCAGGCATTATCCAAAAGAAAATAAAGGAAAGTGCAGATAAAGAACAAGCAAAGTTTGAGAACGGGGAAAATATTTTAGTAGGAACGAACCGTTATATAAATTCAGAAGACAAAATGAAAAACCAACTGGAAGTTTTTCCCTTTGTTAAAAAGAATAGACGAAAAACCCTGATAGAACCCATTATTGAAAAACGGTTATCAGAGAAAATAGAGTCTGAAAGGTTACTTAAAGAAGGTTGGAAGCTTACAAATAAGATTTCTCATTGAAAAAGCGAAAAAACATACAACACCTCACCGTATCCTCAATACATGATGAGGATAATAAAAGACCATCCCAATTTGAGACAGAAGAATTGGAACACTTTAACTCCGCGGCGGGGTTTCCCCCATATCTTCGTGGCCCCTACTCGACCATGTATGTCAAACAACCATGGACCATCCGACAATACGCCGGCTTTTCAACGGCTGAAGAAAGTAATGCCTTTTATAGACGTAACTTAAAGGCTGGTCAAAAAGGCCTATCAGTTGCATTTGATCTCGCCACCCATCGCGGTTACGATAGTGATCATGAACGCGTAACTGGTGATGTGGGCAAAGCCGGAGTGGCCATTGATTCCGTCGAAGACATGAAAATTCTTTTTGAGGGAATTCCATTGGACCAAATGTCGGTATCGATGACCATGAACGGTGCTGTGCTACCCATCATGGCCTTTTTTATAGTTGCTGCAGAAGAACAAGGCGTATCGTTGGAAAAGTTGACCGGAACAATTCAAAATGATATTCTAAAGGAGTTTATGGTGCGAAATACTTATATCTACCCCCCTGAACCTTCAATGGAAATTGTTTCCGATATTTTTCGATTCAGTAGCAAGCATATGCCAAAATTCAACAGCATCAGTATTTCTGGATATCATATGCATGAAGCCGGAGCGACCGCTGAATTGGAACTGGCCTATACTTTGGCCGATGGATTGGAATATATAAGAACGGGATTAAAGGCAGGTTTAAACATTGATGTTTTTGCTCCAAGATTATCTTTTTTTTGGGGTATAGGCATGGACCATTTTACCGAAATTGCCAAGTTGCGTGCAGGTCGGCTACTTTGGGCCAAATTGGTAAAACAATTTGAACCGAAAAATTCAAAATCGATGGCGCTTCGAGCCCATTGCCAAACCAGCGGGTGGAGTCTTACGCAACAAGACCCATTCAATAATGTAGCCAGAACTACTATTGAGGCAGCAGCAGCCATTCTGGGCGGCACACAAAGCCTGCACACCAATGCCTTGGATGAAGCAATAGCGCTACCCACAGACTTCTCGGCACGTATCGCACGCGACACCCAACTATTCTTAAGAGAAGAAACAAAAATCACAAAAACGGTAGACCCCTGGGCCGGCAGTCATTATGTAGAAAGATTGACTCATGATCTTGCACAAAAGGCTTGGGACCTCATTCAAGAGATTGAAGACTTAGGGGGAATGACCAAAGCCATACAAGCCGGTATTCCTAAAAAAAGAATTGAAGAGGCCGCTGCCATAAAGCAAGCCAAAATAGATAGTGGCAAGAGCATACTGGTTGGAGTGAACAAATTTCAGATTGACGATGAAGACGAACTTGAAATATTAGAAGTGGATAACGATGATGTCAGAAAACGTCAAATAAAAAAACTAGAACAAGTAAAATGGAAACGAGATTCAAAAAAAGTTCAGAAAGCTTTGGAGAAATTAACCTTAGCAGCAACGAAAAGAGCGGACAAAGATGCTGGGCCACCACTAGCGGACAATAATGAAAATTTATTAGCTTTATCTATAGAAGCGGCAAAGGCACGAGCAACTCTTGGTGAAATAAGCAATGCACTCGAAACTGCTTTTGGCAGACATAGAGCGAACACTCAATCTATAATAGGCGTGTATTCAAGAGAAATTAAAGACGATAGCAATTTTAAAAAGGCGCTCGAACTCTCCGATAGTTTTGCTGCTAAAGATGGTCGAAGACCTCGTATTCTCATTGCCAAAATGGGGCAAGACGGGCATGATCGAGGTGCTCGAGTAGTGGCAACGGGCTATGCCGACTTAGGCTTCGATGTAGATATTGCCCCATTATTTCAAACACCAAAAGAAGTAGCCAAGCAAGCTGTGGAAAATGATGTGCATATTCTAGGTGTCTCATCTTTGGCAGGAGGTCACAAAACCTTGATCCCTCAAGTAATCGAAGAACTCAAAACCTATGGTAGAGAAGACATTATGGTCGTGGTAGGCGGGGTTATACCCAAAAAAGACTACCCCTTTCTTATGAAAGCTGGCACAGTAGCTGTTTTCGGCCCTGGAACAAAAATTGCAGATGCAGCAATTCATGTTTTAAATATACTATTACATTAATTGAATATTCAAAGTCACACTTCAACGAGAGAAATTGAAAGTTTGTACTTTTTACCCTTTCCGAATCTATAATTTTTAGTAAGTTTGCACGCACAAATTAAAAAAGGCTCGATTACCAGCCTTTTTGAATGTCAATAGAAAAATTTTTTGGTCGCGTAGCTCAGCTGGATAGAGCATCTGCCTTCTAAGCAGACGGTCGAAGGTTCGAATCCTTCCGCGATCACTTGAATCCCCTTCTTGTTCTTCAAGTTGGGGATTTTTAGTTTATATAAATTACCTTATCTTCTTTATCTCCTTCGCTCCGCGACCACTGTTGATACTAAATTAATGGAGAAGTAAACGATGACCTAATTCCCTAAAAAACAGAAACACCTGCCAAATAATTGACAGGTGTTTTTAACGTACTCGAGGTGGGAATATCCGTTTCATACCAAATGAAACCATATGAATACAAATGACTGTACATCAGTTATTTAAAATGTTAAAAAATTGATTTGGTTTCCCTTTATTTCCTATTTTTAGATGAAAACCGTCACTAAACCGTCACTTTTATGTCTGTACAATTAAGAAGTAGGAAACTAAAATCAGGAGAAAAAAGTTTGTATTTGGATATACATCACAATGGAGAACGATGGCGGGAATTTCTCAAAATTAGATTGTCGCCAAAAGATGCTGACCGAATTGAAAAGAAAAGGTTAGCGGATAAAATAAGGGCAAATCGAGAATTGGAAATACTTTCTGATGAATCGGGTCATGTACCACGTCATTTAAAAAATCAAAACTTCTATTTATTTGCGGAACACTTCATCAAGACGTACAAGTTTAAAGATGTTCGAATCGTTGCTAGTGCAGTTGAAAAATTCAAACTGGCAATAGATAACCCAAGGTTAAAAATTTCTCAAGTTACCCCTTCCATAATGGAAGTTTATAAAGACTATTTGATACATGACGCAGGACTTGCAGGAGAAACGGCTCATAACTACTTTACGCGGTTCAAGAAAGTTTTAAGGTCGGCCAAAATTCAAGGGTATTTAAAAACGATGCCTACGGAAGATATTCGATTTTCGAACCCCAATAAGGACGATACGCTAAGAAAACAAGTGCTTGATGGAGAAGAGCTACAGAAACTGGCCAATACACATTGTGGTAATTCAGAAGTAAAGAAAGCCTTCCTGTTCGCCTGTTATACTTCGTTAGGTTTTGCTGAAATCAGGGAATTAACTTGGGGGAACATCAACAAAAGTCGTTTGATAACACATAGAAAAAAGACAGGCGAATTGATTAATAATCGATTGAACCCGACTGCGCTGGCTATACTCGGTACACTTAAAAAAAAGAATGATTTTGTTTTTAACGTTCAGAATCTTAGTATTAATGGTCTCAACAAAACCATCGGTTATTGGGTTCAGCGGGCGGAAATCAATAAACATATTACCTTTTATTGTGCCAGACATACATTTGCCTGTTTGCTGCTTATGAACGGTGCAAACCTAAAAACGGTGGCCGATGCCATGGGGCACAGCTCTACGAAAAGCACATTAAAATATTTAAACTTCATCAACAAACTGCAAGACGAGGCCATTGACAATCTTCCAGCTTTAAAGATTGCTTAATTAATAACTCTTATTGAGCGTGGGCAAAATAAGGGCATGGAGCGTTTTTTCACGCTCCATGCGGTTATGCGCGGTGCCGAGGATGTTGGAAAACCGTAGGTTTTTTAACTTCCGCAGGGACATGGACTTATATGGTATTAAGGCTCTATTTTATTTCAGTAGTAGGATGTCAAGTTTTTTGTGCAAAAAACTTGACTTGTTGGCAGTTTAGACTCCGTATTAGAAGGTAAATAATTAAATAGGTATGATTAATAACTAACAGAACAACGTTAGGTCACTGTACCTTGCGAGAGACTTTACTTCTTGCAAGGTACAGTGACCTGTGAAACAATGCAAATAAAGTTATTAGAGCTTATTAAAAAATGTCCAGTTTTTTAATAAACAAACTGGACATTTTAAATATCTTTGTAGAAATATTTTCCAATGAAAACCTCTGAATATATTGAAGATAAGATTAATAAGTTGTCCAAAGGATATGTGTTTACCTATATGGATTTTATGAACGAGGTGACTAGGAGGGAAGCCATCATTAAACATCTAAATAGAATGGCTGCTTCCGGTAAGATAAACAAACTATCCAAAGGTAAATACTTCAAGCCGCAAGAAACCGTATTCGGTACTTTGTTGCCAGATCAACACCAGATTGTAAAAGACTTGTTGGAGGAAGATGGCAAACTTGTCGGTTATATTACTGGGTATAGGGTTTATAATTCTCTGGGGCTTACTACACAAGTAAGTAGTACCATACAAATAGGCAAACGGGAGATAAGGCCTTCCTTTAAAAGAGGGCGTTTTAGAATTTCGTTCATCAAACAAAAGAATACCATTAACAAGGAAAATATTCCTTTATTACGATTGTTGGATGCCATACGCTACATTAAGAAAATACCCGATACCACCATTGAAAAAAGTTGTATTCGATTGATGGCACTATTGCGTGGATTGAAGATCAACGAACAAATTAAACTTATAAAATTGGCTTTTAAATATTCACCCGCAACCAGGGCTTTATTGGGTGCATTGCTAAGCGAGACCGGTTGCAAGGCAGAGACTGAACTAAGAGACCTTCAAGATAGTTTAAACCCGATAACGGTTTATAATCTTAATATTTCTGAAAAGGCGTTGCCAAATGCAAAATACTGGAATATAAAATGAAACTGCACGAGAACGAACCACTTTTCAGACAAGCGGTACAGGTAACCGCAGAGCGGATGGGTATTTTAGATATCTATATCGAAAAGGACTATTGGGTATGCTATGGCCTAAAACTGATCTTCGATAGTGCTATTAAAGATGAAGTAATATTTAAGGGAGGTACGGCCTTGTCAAAGTGCTATAAATTCATCGAACGTTTTTCCGAGGATATTGATTTGGTCGTAATACGAAGAGAAGAAGAGACAGGAAACCAATTAAAAACTAAGCTCAAAAAAATAACTAAGGAAATAACCGCACCATTTGTAGAAGTTGAAATGGAAGGGATTACCAACAAAATGGGAATGATTCGAAAGATAGCCTATAACTACCCAAAAATTTTTAAAGGAGATTATGGGCAGGTACGGGATGCCATTATAATAGAAGCAACATGGCTAGGCTATTTTGAACCGTACACTAAAAGAATACTTAATACCTATATCTATGATATGATGAATGCCACCAATCAAATACCATTGGCGGAAGAATATGGCCTATTGCCTTTTGAAGCATTTGTATTGGATTCTCGAAGAACGCTTTGTGAAAAGATAATGAGCTTGGTTCGGTTTTCACATACCGAGAAACCAATTATCGACCTGAATGCTAAAATCAGGCATGTTTACGATATTCATCAATTATTCAAGGATGAAACGGTTCAACAGTTTTTTACTTCGGACGATTTTGAAACAATGCTCCTAAAAGTAGCCCATGACGACTTGCAAAGTTTTAAGAACAACAACGATTGGTTAAAGCACCACCCAACAGAAGCGTTGATTTTTAAAGAACCTGAAGAAACGTGGAACCAACTTAAAGACACCTATCAGAATGATTTTAGCTTTTTGGTTTATGGGGAGCCGCCAAAAGAGGAAAGCATTTTGTTGACGATTATAGAATTGTCTAATAGGTTGGCTCAAATACAATGGAAAATAGAATTCTAAGAAAAGTCTTCTTTTTTTATGATTTCTTCTTCATTTTTAATCTACTAATTGTTTCAGAAAATGATATATTTCAACCATAGCCAATGTATCTAGTCTGCAATACTCTAATAGATTGTTCCTAGTTTGTTCGATATCATTATTAAAATTCTCATCTAAGACCATTCGTCCCCATATATCCATTGCCATAGTGCCATCTTGTACCTCCAACGCCGCATATGAGAATTTTGGCACCAAAACCGGGAGTACTTTTTTAATTGATGACGAGCCTTTAAAACGATAATCTATATAATCTGCAATAAAAATTTTCTCTAGGTCAAACATATGAGAGTTTATATATACCAAGTAAGGATTATGCTCCGGTATCCATTCCATCATACTTCTGTTTCTACTTATTTCAAAGCTAGCATGCCATGAAACAAATGTTCCTTTCAGACCTGTGAATTCTGCATTTCTGATACCATCTGATTTGGCATTTCCAGCTTATCTGCCAAATATTCGAAATGACTTAAAGTTCCATCTATCTGGAGGGTATGTATGCTAACTTGAAAAGGAATTTGGGCGTGAGGACTTGTTCCATCCAATTTCGGAACCGCACTTCCAAAAGTCTCATAATCAAAAAAGTGTAAGGGAAATGTTAAGCTATCTAAACACTTGACTATTCCGGTAATATTTAGTATTGGCTTGTCTTGCTGATACGATTGCACTTGTAATTGCTGACCTAAATTAAGCTCAAAGTTCTTAGGAACTCCTGAAATACTAAGAGTGCCCTTATCAATAAGAGTGTTTACCTTTTTTTCAGAAATACGCTTTATTTGGTGAATGGGATATTTTGGCAATTCTTGGTTGAAATAATTAAAACTATCGCAATGGTTATTCCTAGTCTTTCGTAAGCAAGAACAGGAGGATGTATCCATACCAGGCTTGTTAATTAAAGTAATGGCCGCATTAATGTGATTAACAACTCCTGAATATTCATCATTTACCTTTTCCGTAATATCCGCGATGACTAAAAAGTCATTTACATTAATAGTATTGTTCTTAATGTAATCTCTATTCAAATGAATAATTGATACTTTGGAAACCTCTAAACCATTTTCTTGTAATACATATTTTTGAAAACATGCATCTAAAATGTGATTATGCTTCTTTTTGGTACTTACTTCATTGGAAGATTTGATTTCATACAAATGCCAAGAATTATTTGCTAAACGCTCCATTACATCGATTCGAGCGAATGCCCCAACTTTAGTCTGAAACGCCGCTTGAAAGAAAGAATTACTTTCATGCTTTAGTGCACGTAAAGTTTCATGAGGTGGCCCTAATTCATTTAACTGTATTGCTTGAGGAAACAAATATTGGGCGTATTTTTCAACCTCATATCCATCCATAATTAATTTCTTTATAAACAGATAGAATTCGCCCTTTGGATATTCTTCAGGTCAATTTTTCAAAAGCCATAAAGATTCTGGACAATTGAGGTAATGGATGAAATCGGTTTTGGTCAGCTTCAAGCTTAAGTGCTAATTAATAATTTTTAAAATCCTAACATATTTATCTAAGTCTCCTATTTTTACAGTATCTCCAACGGCTTTTCCTGTTAGTGCGGTTCCCAGTGGAGATTTGATATTTATTTTTTGTATTCCATTTGACTTTTCTGCTTTTGATACAGTATGCTCGACTAAATGAACTTTCAAATCTTTGTCGATATTCAAATATTTGACTTTAACTTTGCTATTTAAGGCAATGGTTTCTTTAAATAATTCAGTTTGAAAATCTTCTTTTTGGGTAACGGCTTTAATGGTTTCTTTCAAGTCTTTTTGTAGGCTCGGAGCGACTTTAGCAATTTCATTTTCGATAATGGTTATGTTGTCCGTAAATGCAAGACCAGTTTTCGATTTATCTTCAAAGATTGAAGGATTACTATTTTCAATATTATTTATGAAGTCCACCAATTTTTGTGTTTCTTTTTGTGGATTCCTCCACCAATTTGTACTCCAAATTCTATGAAAAACAAAACCGTGTCCCTCAAGAATCTTTTGTCTATGTCTATCGTATAAATAGGCTTCTTGACTAGAATGATATTCTGCACCATCACATTCTATTGCTATTTTTGGCAATCCTATATTTTTAGTGTCATAAATTATGTCGATTCTGAAACCAGCAAATTGGAGTTGAGGGATAATTTTGCCATGGTCAAAATGTTCGGTCAGGGCTTCGTAAACTTCTTCTTCAAATGGAGATTCGAGGTCTTCATTGAAATTGTCAATAGACGTGCTTTTTGTTGAATTTTCTGCCAATGTGTTTAAGACGGAAATTCTCGCTTCATTATCTTGGTCGCTTACTGCTTTGGCATACGCTAAATAGGCATAAAAAGCTCCTCTTCTGTTATTAGAACCTTCGGTAATCAAATGTTCTTTGTAGTTCAAAAAGACTTCTTGCGGAATTGACGAACAAACATATACCTTATATTTTGCTCTCGTAATGATAACATTTAATAGCTTATAACCTTTTTGATGGTTAATTGAGCCGAATCGCTGGGCAAATTTCCCTTCTTTGTTGATTCCATAGGTCGTTGAAAGAATTATTACGTCTCTTTCGTCTCCTTGAATGTTTTCTAAATTTTTTACAAAAAATCCGTTTTCTTCTAATTCAACAATTTTTTCATTAAAATCCCTAAAACGTTCAAATTTTCGTCTTTCATTGATTTTTCCCAAAATGAGGTTTCGCTGGTTGATGTTAAAGGTTGCTACTCCAACAGTCGGATATTTGCCATCAGGTAATCGGGAAATGTTGTTGTCAATAATCGATAAAACTGTTTCCGCTTCTGCATCATTTGAATTATCGGAATAAGTGCCATTTACGGGAACATAATTAATCGGAATGTAATCGAAACTATTCGGAAGTGGCTTTAAGCGTTGATTATAAAATGCATGATTGGAATAGTCTATTAAATAAGGATGTCTTGAACGATAATGAAAATCCAAATGTTTTTTTTCAAAACCTAGAATAGATGCGAAGTCAAGAAGCGATTCACAATCCAACATTGAGTTGCCCAACGTATTTTTAATCCTGTCTTCTTCCTCTTCAAATTCGTCTTCGTCATCAATTGTACCGTCAAATATTTTGCTGAAATAGTTTGAAGGAGGCATTTGATGCTCGTCTCCTGCAATGACTATTTGCTTTCCTTTTAGAAGTGCAGGTAAGTTATCCTCCAATTTTAATTGACTGGCCTCATCGAACATTACAATGTCAAAATATTGATTTTGTCCCTTAAAAAGATTGCTGGCTACGTCAGGTGTAGTAAGAATAATTGGGAAAAACGTAGTGAACAAATCCATATCCAACTTTACGATTTCTCGCAAAGACAATCTTTTATGCTTGTTGCTTGCTCTTTTGTTGTACAGATTTTCAACTGCGATATCTGGATTTCTGTTATCGAAATCCCTTGTTGCATCAATTTGTTCGGAAAACCAATATTCCCTAATGTATTTTATCTGTTCTTTTTCAATTTCGGACAATGATTTTTCTAATTCTACGTGGTCGTTATCGTTCGTTGGCAAGTCCATATTTGCCGAGTTTACGAGCATTGAATTGAGGTAGAAAATTAGAAACGTTTTTCGCCAATCTTCCTTTCCAATCAGTTGGTCTATTACTAGTACGTCTTCTGTTGAAAGGGAATTGTAATACTGAAACCATTTGAATTCAATGGAAAAAAGGTCGTTTTCATTTTCAAAAAACGATTCTTTAGATTCAATCAATTTTTCAATAGCCTCAACAAAGGACCTATAAGAAGTTTGATTCAGTTCGAAATCACTCCAATTGTCTTCAAGGATTTTTGTTTTTAAACTAATAATTTTGTCTTTAATTGAAATTAATAACTCGGTTTCAAATTCCGCCGCAAGAGGTTGAAGAATGTCTATGGCTCCGAACTCGGTTTCAATTTTGCTCTGAAAATCTTTTTTAGTGTTCTGAATGACAGATTTGTACTTTTCAAGGCTTAATTCTTTGTCGGCAATGGTTTTGGCGTAAATAATAGTTTTGAGGTCTTTGCTTGCCTTTGTTGTATTTTGGATTACGACATACGAAGTGTTTACTTTGAACTGGTCGTTAATGATTGTTTTTTTTGATTTAGAGAAAATTGAAACAGCTTTATAAATAAAACTTTTGGTTTTTTCTTCATTGTAGAAATCTTCTGCTTTCTTATATTTAGAGAAGATTTTCAAAAGTGAGCTAGAAATTTTAGCAATGCCGTCTTCTTGTTGGTTTAACTCCTCATTTCTAATGTTGTAGAACTCTTGCTCATAGGCTAAAACTTGTTCTCGGATGGCTTCAAGTTCCTTCTTATAGTATAAAAAGTCTTCTTGTATTTGCTGTTCGATAATGAAAGGATTATCTCCAATTAATTTTGAGGAGTTTAAAAAAGATAAATCTTTGTGAAGTTTGTATTCGTTGTGAAGATTTTGACCTTTTCGAATCAATTCAAGCAATCTATTGAGTTCAGTAGACTCATAAGAAAAACTGTCTTTTGCCAAATCCAGATTAGATTCTTCTGAATTGTCCTTTAATTCGGAAAGCAAAGAACCGACAACATTCGTCCAATTCTTATTGCCAATCAATTTTTCGTCTAATTTCTGATGTCTCTTGTTTATTGCATCAATTAGAGCTTGAGATTTTTGAATAATGTTGTCTAAAGTTTCTTTGGAATGAGTGTATCGGTATTTTCGATACGAAGAATTGTCAACTCTATCTCTAACTGAATCGACAGCAAGTCTTCTATCCTTTATGATGTCTTTGATTAAAATAGATTGATAATTCAGACCTTTTTCATTCAAAGCATTATACAAGACTTCTAAAGCAGTTCGTTTTTCGCAAACCACAATCGTCTTTTTTTGGTTTTCAAGTGCATTTACTAAAATAGCCGTTAGTGATTGACTCTTCCCCGTTCCTGGAGGCCCTTGAATAAGAATATTCCTAGATGTTTTTAAAGAATGTAAAATGCCTTGTTGAGATGGGTCGGTTTCAACTGATGAAATAGGTTGAAAAAAGTGTTTGTCCATATCTTCAAGGCCAATAGTTGCACCTTTCAGTTCAAGTAAATTCCCATAATCGTGGATTATATTTTGTTTTTGAACTTCAAAAATGGAAAACAGACCACCAAAGTCTATAAATGAGTTATTTGAAGTTAATGGTAGTTTTTCATAGTATTTTTTATCTGGAATGGATTTAATTTCATCAAGCTTTTTCTCAAATGTCTGTCGTAGGTCATTTGGAGTTGTGCTATTTATTGCCTCAATGATATTTACACAAATCTCCAAAAGCTCATTTCTGTCAATTAAGCCATCATCCAAGTGTTCGCTAGAAATTTGGTCAATTTCAATTTTAGAATCGCTTTGCAAGTGATTGATTAATACTTCATTAATATAAATCGGGTCGTCCTCATTTCGCAGTATTTCCCACGTATTAAACTCTTTTGTTCGTCTGATACGCAATGACCAAATTAAAATTGGGGCAACAGTCAATTTGTTGTCCGACTGGTCTCGTCTTACGAGCAACGGGAAACCAAAACCAAAAGTGTTGAGACCTTTTTCAGATTCTATAGCGTCTGTTTGGTTGATCAGGTTTTCGAATGACTTTGTGATTTTTACCAATTGGGTTTGATCTTCTTCAAAAAGCGAATTCAAATCAGGAACATTGTCTTTCCAACTGACTTTAAATTTTAAAGGTAATTCTGTGAGTAAAGAATTGATAAAATTGTTTGGTAGATTCTCGTCAATGTGAGAAAGTCTGGTAAAGTCAAACTTATACCTTGAACGTGCAGGTATGGCATTTAGATGAACACCTCTTCGGCTACCAACTTTTAATCGATTTTGTAATTCAATTAGTAACCTTTCGGTTATTTCCATGCTTCAGTTTTTGGTCAAACTAGATATCTGTTTGATTCGGTACAGATTTAGTTTTAGAGGTTATATAAGATTGTTCTAAAGATATTTATTTATAGTAAAAATCTCACACTAAGTAGATAAAAAGTGCGAATCTTATGCTAAATGTAAAGAAGTTGTTCTTCCTAATTTTAAGAGGTGTGATTTACCCAAATCTTACCCAAAAACTTTGCGCATGGATCCTGTCCGGTTTTTGTAGTGATTCCGGCAGATTAGCGTAAAGCAAAAACCGGATAGGGCGCACCCTAATCTTTGCTTTGGGGTTTTCGCCATTCTTGGTAGAGTTCGCTAGCCTCTGGGCTGGCCTCGAAGAAAGCCCTAAAATGCCCTAGTGCATTTTCCTCTCCCTGTCCATAGGCCTCTTGCCTTATTTCAGAGATTCGGGAGACTTTATAAATGGAGAAGCCCAATACAAGGAAGATTATTACCAAAAGACCCCAAAACAGTTTAATTCCCCACTTCGGAAAAGTCACGGACTTTTTAATGTAGTGGATTACGTTCCCCATAAGTCGGTGTTGGTCGTCAATCGCCTTTTTTTGATGGTCATTGTATCGCCTTAAAATAAAGTCGATATCCGAGGTGTCGGGCTTTAGTTTGTAGTTCCTCAAAAAAGCATGTAGCTCTTCCAAGCGACTTATCGAGTTTTCGAATTCCTTGATTTCTTCGGTTAATAGTTCTGCTACTTCCTCTAATTTTGCCATGATATTAAATTTCCATTCCTAATCCAATTGTTTTCTTAACGCCTATTTTGATTGCCTTTTTTGCGATGCTCGCCGCCAAGTTGGGAGATAGACCTACGGTTTTTCCTAGCATTGTTAGTCTGTTTTCCTTTGCTAGTTTTTGAGCAGCATTTCTATCAAAACCGATTTTTTCTGCAATTCGCCCCATTGACATTGAACGATGTACTTCACTTCCTTTTAGATTTTGACCTTTGTATTCAAATCTAAAACCCCGCAACTGATTCGATTTTGTGATGCTTGGAATGACTGCCACATTTCTTTGTTTCATGTACTTGATGTATTGGTCAAAATCCTTGGGCTTCATATCTGCAATAACCTTTTCATGTATTCGTTTGATTTCGGTTCTAATATTTTGAATCTCGTTTAATTTTTCCTGTTGGACTTCCTTGACCGTAGTAAGTCCCATTTGCTTTGCCACTTGTTCGGCGGCCATTTGGCTGCGTTTCCCGATATAATTGTCCTTATAGGCCTTGCCGTCAAAACCGATTCTATTCACATATAGATGGACATGGATATGCTGTTTGTCCCGATGGACAAAGGCAATCGCCTGCCGTTCCTGTAGTTTCATTTCTTTGATAAATCTTTCGGTAATTTCTTTCAGTTCTTTTTCTTTTAATTCCTTTCCATCTTCTATTGTGGGACTAAGCACGAAACTCAAGGTGTTCTTTTTACATCGATGGTTTTGTGATTGTATGATCTTGAATTCTTGTGTAATCTCTTTGGGATTGTCCCCTGCCAAATGTTCGCGATAGACCACTTCGGCTTCTTTCTCTTCGTTCCATCCATAACCCATGGAAGCTCCTGTATGCGATATGGATTTCCCCATGCCTATCATTTCTTGAAATTGTAAAGATGCTTCCGTATTTCATTTGCCAAATGCACGACTTCATCGGCCAATTTCGGATTTCGTTTTCGGTACATATTTCCGATACGTTTAAAGTTGACCTGATACCGGACAAGTAATTTGTACACATCAATTTGTTCCTCGGAAAACCGTTCAACAATTCTATGGTCGAAGGCGGCACGCCGACAATATTCACTTATGGAAAGGCCGCTCTTTTTTGCCTTGATCTTGAGCAGTTTCTTCTCATAAATGGAACATCGAAATTGTACAAATTCCTTTTTCACTTTAGGTTATTTTATTCTTTCTCAATCGAACTATCCTTTGCTAAATCATATATCGAAAACTCCATTAGCAGTTCCTATCCTTTTGCGACCAACGGGAGCAAAAGCAAGATTTGTCATGACAATGACACATCTTGAAATTCTTACTCAGACTCATTTTTACACCTACCTTCTGTTTTCTCCAATTCTTCGTATCCACATCTCATTGATATCTTTATAATCGTTATATAAATAGGATTTATCGATACATCCTTTATGGTTTTGAATCAACCATTTTGTAGCTTCTTTTCCTGCTTTATCATTGTCGAGATACAGTTTCACATCCTTGAACATTTCGATACGTTTCATGGCCTTTTTAAGAAAGGACAGCGAGTTTAAAATGAGAAAGGACATGTTATCGTGACAGAAGTTGGTGACTGTTAAAAAATCGAACATTCCTTCCGTTACCACTAACTGCATACATCCGTTTGAAAAATAGGTAATGTCCTTTGGGGAGGAGGAACTCTTATAGTACCTATTACGGAGTTCCCATCCACCGGAATCGTTCTGTAGTCCGATTCCGAAATAGTGATTTCCTTTTCTGGAGTAATGGACTTCCTTGCAATATTTGTTTGCGGTTTCCAGCGTTATATTCCGCTCCTTTAGGTAGACTTTTAGCCCGTAATGCCAAATAGGTTTGGCACTTTTGATAATCAATTTATCGTTCAACGGCGGAATGAAAGGTTGCGGGTGAAAAGAAAAAGAGGACGGTACGTCCGACAAGAAGTCGAGCGCGTCCGAAAGGCGACAGTCGTAAAACCGGACGACCAAATCGAGAACATTTCCCCCAAAACCCGACCCATGGTCGAACCATAGGTTCTTGATTTTCGACACCTTGAAAGAGGCATGGGTTTCTGGCCGAAACGGACTCAAGTACCAAGCTTCTTTCTCCGTCTCCCTTTTGGGAAGGTGCCCTGCCTTTGCCATCGTTTTAATGATGCAAACGGCTCGGACTTTTTCCCAGCGTATCGGTTCCCTTTTCATCTGCGCTTGTTTTTAAAGGTGTAGTTCAGGGCTTCTGTTGCGATTTCCGATTTTGACTTTCTGCTATTCTGAAGAAGCCAAGCGTTGAGTTTGGCCTTTTCGAAAAACAGCATCTTGCCATTGGGTTTTGAATGCGGGATATTTCCAGAGGCTGTTAATTTGTACAGATAGCTTCTAGATATTCCGGTGTAGTCACAGGTTTCCTCAAAAGTGAGTACTTCCTTATTGGCTATTAAAAGCCGTTCCAAACGATCAAGTCGTTCAAGGATTAAATAATTGTCCATTGTTTTCCTTTTTAGGGTTACGAAATGAACAAAAGCGCTTTTGTTTTCTTTTGAAGAATTCTTGGGATAAAGGTAAAATAAAGGAAGGGGTAGAGCTTTATAATTCGATTTTAGTTATTCACAAAATTCTGATATACAACAATTTATATCAAATGAATTCAAATGAAATCATATATAATTTGGTAATTGAGATTTGGTTTCAAATGGATTCAAATGGTGTCATTTGATTTTTGTCAAAAATGGAAGAATTTTGAGTTGTTAACAATTTAAGATAAATTAACGCGAGAATTTTAGATTATAAAGGGTCATTAATATTAATTTGGGAGCGGTCCAATACATAAATGCCACTTGGAGGAACTTTCCATTCTTATGATTAATACTGTCCTATAAATTGTTCTTTTTACATCGGCTTATATTTATGAAAACTTTCGAATAGAATCTAGATCCAGACCATATTCAAACTATTATTTGTGTCACTAAATCTAAAAAGCCCGAACACTTTAGCGTTCGGGCAATTAAACTAACTCAACTTAAACTATTCTAATAAAGCGAAGATGACGGAATACCGAGGATTAAAAAGCCTATTTTTTGGTCTTTGCAATCGGCTCATCCCCCTCTCCCAAAAGCTTCAAATATTTTTTATAGTTATATTGTGCAATCTTCCTTCCCAATTCCAAACCTTCAATATTATCGGCCTGAATATGATAGCCGCCCATGACCCTTGAAATACCCGCCATTTCCGCAGTTTCGGTAAATGTCGGGAACTCAATTACGACAGTCTCTCCCAAATTATCAGGTTCTGTAAGGGCACCGGGAACCAGTTCCACTTTAACGCCGAATTCCTCATCGCCGGTAAACAGTTTTAACGCCTCGGCACAGCCGCCGCTGATCGTACTATGGCCTGAAACATAACTCGGGAAAGGGGGGCATAAAAATGAGTCCGGGGAATAGGGCCGCCATTGCTGTCCCTTCATTTCCATCATCCCCTTTTCGGGGCCGCCCCAGGCCATTATGACCTGATCTTGATAATACTTATGGACCAAGGCGTAGGGTCGGGCAAAATCGTAGTGCATTTTGGAATCCCAACAGGCTATAAAAGCATCCATGGCCACGGCCTCTACCAAAAAGTACATTTTTACGTCCTCGTCCAATGTATGCTGGTCGCGCAGCGAAACGTCCTGGGCAAATTTAAGCCAATGCCCTGCTTGCTGTACGGATTTGGGGCCGTCCCTCATAAACTCCACTAAAGCTTTATTTTCAGGGGTAAGGTTGGCCTGTAGGTCGATGACCTGCTTTACCTCTTTTTCTAATTGTTCCGAACCGATCATCGGCGGAGGGCCAGGGCGGAACTGATCGGCCGTCTCCAATAAAAGCGGTTCCACTTTTTGCCAATAGGGGGTCAGGCAACCGGGATCGTATTTCTTGCCCTCCCCATCGAGAAAGTATTTTGGCTGCCATCGATTGATATCCACATTGGTATCGATGTCGTTGACCGGGGTATACCCGGTATAATCAAAGTACGGTTCCCGTTTGGACCCGGGTACTTCGCCGTATTGGTTGGAACCGTCCCTTTTTCGCATTTCGATGACCATTTTAGCGGCCAGGTTTCCTATCCCTTCCGGGGTATAGGGGTCCAATGAGTTGTTATCGGGATCAAGTCCCAATGTTTCCATCTTGTTTCGGAACAGGGTGCTGTCGGAATAATAGTACTCCTTCAATGCCCCGTAAGCGGCATAGCTGATCGCTATTTCTTTGTTTTTTAGGTTCTGTTCTTTTTTCGAACGGCGTTCCACGTTCTTGAGGTATACGGGGCTGGCCTTTTCATCGAACCGCGTCCAAGCATCGAACATGGAAGTGAAGATCAAGCCGAGATAGCGAGAGGTAACTGTGGGTCTGGGCTTGAACCTATCGGTATCGTTGGCCGTACCTTCCAATGCCAAATAGGCCCATTGATAGGCTACATTGTCCTTGCCCCTCGACTCTTTTATTTCCTTTTCCAAATATAGTCCGTTATCTTCCAAACCTCTCGTTGACATAGCCGATAGCAAACCAAATATGGACAATAGAACAATTTTAAACCTCATTTTATCGGAATTTTACTATTCAATGATATACATTTATATTCTCTATAAAGTATATATTACATGAAATGGGCAAATGAATTGATGAACCCCTTAATTTATTGGATAAGCTTATGAAGTGCCTTATCGTTGACGACGACCCTTTGATCTGTGATCTGTTGGAACATTTTTGCGGAAAGATCGATGAAGTGACCGGTATTGTTGTTGCAGCATCCGGTTTTGAGGCCGTAAACCTTATCAACGGCGCCTATTTTGACCTTGTGCTCCTTGACTTTGACCTACCGGATATTACGGGGAAGGATGTTTTGAAAATCATAAATTCCGCTACGGCCGTTATTATGGTCACTTCGCAGAAAGATTTTGCGTCCGACTCCTACTCTTATGACCAGATTGTTGATTATTTGGTAAAGCCCGTTGATTTTGCCCGCTTTTTCAGGGGATTTCAAAAGGCCCAAAGTTTTTTGGCCGAGCAACGGGAAAGGGAATCGAGACTGTTTATCAAGGAAGGCAACAAGTTGGTAAAAGTAGAATTGGAGGAGGTAAAGTATTTTAAATCGGAAGCCAATTATATCGCCGTGGTCTTGAAGGACCAAAAAATATTGACGTTGATGACCTTGAAAGACCTGGTGCCCAAACTGCCTGATTTTTTCCAGAAGGTACATCGCTCCTATATCGTCAACCTTAATAAAATAGACTCCATAGACAGCAATGCCATCGCAATCGGGAAGGATCATATTCCGGTCAGCCAGCGGTATGAAAAGGATTTGCTCAAGAAGATCGATCTTTTGAATTGAGAGACTCCTCGCACCTAATACAGCATAGATAGTAGGCGAAAATATTCGATATGGCGGATAAATCGTCTTTTTTTAAGGCTATTACTTTTTGGGGCAGTACTTCCTGAAGGTCGGTCAATTGTAAATTATTGATATGGGCGATCAGTTTATGCAGTATGGCATCCCATTCTTTTTGATCTTTTGTGTTTTCCGCCTTTTTCATCCTATCCAGATACGTCCCGAACTCTTCCCGTAGTAATTGTAGCACCTTGGAAATCTTGGCCGAATCATTGTCGTAATTGGTATAGACAGTTGAAAAGTCTGGAGCCATGAATTCATGTGCACCCAACAGCCGGTAAACGGTATCTTTCAAGTCGTCTATGTTGAACGGCTTTTGAAAATACCATGTGCTGATCCGCCCCATTATTTCCGGTTCCAAAGCAGAAGCCAAAATGAGCGGACAGCTTATTTTTTTTCTCTTTATCCACTCCGTGAGGATGGGTCCAAGGCTACTATCTTCCAACATAAGGTCGCTTATGATTAAGTCTGGTGGGTCGGTATCCAAACGGTCGGATGCCTTTTCCATGCTGTCCGTTGGATACAATAAAATCTGCTCGTCATCAAGAATATGGCGCATCAGTTCGACTGTTGAAGGGTCGTCCTCGATATACAGAACCTTGTATTGACCGCTTAACCGTGGCAGGTTATTGGCTTTCGCATCAGTATCGATTTTGTTTTTTGGTGCCTCGGAAGCGATAATAGGAATCATGACAAAAAATTCAGAACCCGACCCCTTTTCGGAAACGGCTTTTAAGGTGCCGCCGAACAATTCGGTCAATTGCCGCACGATGGACAGTCCGAGGCCGTAGCCACCATATCTTCCGGTCAAATCTTCTTTTTCCCTAAAAAAACGTTCGTTGATCTTGGCCAAGTTTTCAGGGAGGATGCCGATACCGGTATCGGTTATTTTTACTTCTAGCATTTCCGCCTTACCGGACACTACTTTTGCTCGAAGGCCCACTTTTCCCTCTGGGGTATATTTTAAGGCGTTGACGACAAGATTGGTAACAATCTGTGACAGTCGCAATGGATCCGTTACATAGTTGTTCACTTCAAGTTGTTTGTCAATATCCAAACGGAAATCCAATCCCTTTTGTAAGGCTTCATATTCATAATTGGAGTGGATGTCCTTTAGCAGTTCGGCTATGTTGGTAGGCGTTGGGGCTATCCGTAATTTTCCTTCCACCAGCTTTTGATGGTCCAACACATCATACATCAGGCCTGCCAAGTTGTTCGCATTCTTTTCGAGCGAGTTTATGATAGGAAGCTGAGGTACTTTGGGCGACTGTTTGTGCAGCAACTGCGTCAGCCCCAAAATCGTATTCAAGGGCGTACGCATTTCATGGCTCATGTTCTGTAAAAATTCGTCCCGTTGTTTTTTGGCGTGCTGCTCCTTTTTGAGCGCAGCGTTCAGTTCCTCTACGTTCCGGTCGATCTTGGTTTTCATTTTGGTAAAGGTATTGGCCAAGACCCCTATCTCGTCCTTTCGATCGGTCGGCAGTTCCATATCGTCCGTAATACCTTTGTCATAATTGGAGATGGCCTTCGTGACCTGATCGATCTTCCTTGAGAAAAAGCTGACGAACAGTAAGGAAATCAATATGGAAAATACACAGACCCACAAGAGGATTTTTATACTTTCCGATCGAACGGCACGGGCACTTTGCAAAAGTACGTTCTGCTCAATCAATGAAATCAGGTAGACTTTCCGCTTCCCCTGAAAATAGGACAGTTCTTTGCTAGTGCTCAGATAGGTATAATCCTTAACGTCCTTGAGTTCTCCAAAGTAATCTTTTTGTAAGATGACGGTATCGCGGTCTATTCTGAAATCCGTAAAAAAATTGTATTCTTTTTGCGTCTGTAACCCGAACTGTTTAGTTGTTTCGGGAGCGTACAGATATTGGCCTTCCGAATCTATGAGGTAGAGCCGCGATTCCGTTCCTGATATTTGTTCAAGGGTACGGTACAGGCCGCCAAGATTTACGTTAATGACTAAGATTCCCCTTATATTGCCCTCGGTATTGAAAATAGGACTTGCCGCCCTTACCGTCGGTGTCGGGGATTACTGATAACGCCGAATTCCTCGTTCAGGTTTATTCTGGAAAAGTAAAACTCGCCTTCGTTCAAGGTCACGGTTTCCTGAAAATAGTTGAGATCTCCTTTTTGCTGCAACGTATCGGGTACAAAGATTTCCCCATTGTTTTTATCGAACCGGACGACTTCCCTACCGTCGTTTTCGATGCCTATCAAACGTATCTGAAAGTAGGCCGTTTTGTTTTCGAGCGTAATACGGAACAGCCGCTTAAGGTCGCCTGCCGTTTTCGCCGTAGAATCGTTCACATAATTTTGAAGGGTAGGGCTTGCGGAGATAACGGCGATATCTTTGGATACTTCGTTCAACAGGGTAAAAAAGGACAGCTCCGCCAGCTCGGAGGTATGCATAACGCGTTCTTGGGAATGCGCGACGATGACCCCCGATGCTTTTTTGAACACCAGATACCCCGTTAGAAGAATACAAAAAACAAGCAATCCCGTAAAGAAAAGCGCAAAACGGGTTACTATGGAATATCGAAATTTCATTGGGCGGGAGCAACGGATTTTGAACTGCCAAAGTATGTTTTATTTGGATGGGAAGCAAAAAGGAACCATCGAGCGAAGTGCGCCATGTCCATAAAAAACCACTTGCTTTATTGGGCGGATAAATTGCAGATTTCCCATTCCGCGGCCATTAAAAGTTGTTCCACCGGTTTCCTTTTTTCGTTGTCTTTGATTTTCTCAAGATCATACCTAGTGCGCTCAATGAGCCTTTGGCAATAGGCAGTTCGGATGTCCTTCGCCAAACTGGAAATAGTTTCCTCGTAGAGCCGATCCAATTCCGAAAGGCAAACGGTACGGGGTTTTAGTTTAAGGTAGTCGGTCAATTTGTCAAGCATGTTTTTAGGTGTTGGTAGTCCAAAAATCTTGGTAAAGATTTTCAGGTTCTTGATAATATATAAACTGCCGCAAAAATTGAGCCGTGTAGTGGTCGTATCCAAGAAACAATTCCATTTATGCCCTTACTCAATAGCAGTTTTACAAACCGGATATTGAGAATTCAGCCATAAAAAACAAAATCTTTCTTATCCATCAAATAACACATTTCATCAACCCATATACACGATTCATGTAATAATTGCCCTTTACATTGGGTAAATGAATAGTATTGACCACGAAAACCGACACATCTATATGGAACCAATCAAAAAAAGCCACTTCATAATTACCTTATTGTTCATCATATTCTCTATAGGCAGTTCCGAAGCACAAGGCCTGCTCGATGGGTTTATGCGGGGCAAAGGCCAAATCGTGACCGCCCTGAGCTATAGCAATGAATCGTATGACACCTATTTTGTGGGTAAGAACAAGACCCAAAACGAAAATCTGGGTACGATAAAGACCAGTTCCGTCAATTTTTTCGCCGCAGGTGGGCTTACCAATTATCTGGATGTTGTGGTTTCGTTACCTTACATCGAGACAAGGGCCACCCAAGGTTTCTGGTCAGATCAAAAGGACTTTCAGGACATCAGCCTTTTTCTTAAGGGAAGGTTTTTCGAAACCGCTTTTTCCGAAAAGAGCAACCTTTCGATGATCGGTGCTATCGGAGTGATTACGCCATTATCCGATTACATTGCCGATGCCCCGGTTTCTATTGGAAGTCAATCCACCCAGTTGGAAGGTCGTCTTATTGCCCAATACCGAACGCCCCTTGGAATTTTCGTCGCCGCTCAAATAGGGTATAGCAAGAGGGGCAATGTAGATATCGATCGGGGATTGGAGGTTAGCGTACCAGATGCATGGGACTATATCGTAAGGGCGGGCGGCAGTTATAAAAAACTGTATGCAGATGCTTGGTTCCAACATCAAAATTCCCGTAATGGCACCACTATTGGCCCAGGGGTACCGTTCCCGAGCAACGAAATCGACTTTAGCCGGATCGGTTTTACCTTGTACCATCCTATTCCAAAAGTGGAAAATTTTGGCGTGGCACTTTCCACCGGTTTTACCCTTTCGGGAAATAACATCGGTAAATCCGACCGAATTACGGCCTCTTTGATCTATAACTTTTCCGTTTCCAATCCACAACCTTAAAACCAGTATTCGATGAAATTCAATTTCAAGTATATTTCGTTTGTATTTTGCCTGACTTTATTATTTCTTTCCTGTGAAGAGGATATTCCGGAAATGGCCGAGCTACCAATTCCAAATTCCGTTTCCTTGGATGCCGATGCGGGTGATTGGCAAAACGTTATGGAGTTGGATTACCTCACGGAAATTTCCCTTCCGACACCGACAGATGTGGATTCCGATACGTATAAGGAGGAATTGGAGGAATTGGTCGCGATTACGGAAAATAGGACTCCCGAACAGGAAAGGAGAGTGCGCTATTGGGCCTCAGGTGGTGTACTTCGCTGGAACAGGGTCTTGCGGGAACTGGTCGCCAAGTACAATGTAGCCCCGCCACCGGGATCAACGCCGAACCCGAAAAAACCGGTCGCCAATCCGCCGTTCGCGGCCAGGGCATACGCAATGCTCAGCGTGGCACAGCATGATGCCCTTATCGCCACTTGGAAGCTTAAATATACCGTGAACCGTCCAGCTCCTAGCGTAATGGAAAATAAAATCAATCCCCAATTCCCAAATACAGAACTTCCTTGCTATCCTTCGGAACAGGCCGTCATTGCGGGTACTTCCCTTAAAATTCTAAAAACGCTATTTCCATTGGAGGCCGAATTTCTTAATGGGTTGGCAGAGGAACAGGTCAATACCGTCCGATGGGGCGGAACGGGCACGGAAAGCGATATTGCTGGTGGTTGGCAATTGGGCGATTTTGTCGCCTCCAAAATTTTGGAACATGCAAGTACGGATAGGATGAATAAGGCCGCCGACCCCGAGGAGACCTATATTAACTTTTTTAAGATCAATCCCACGACTGTTCCAGTCGCATGGATCAGTATCGCAAGCCCAAAAGTGTTCCCGATATTACCGATGTACGGAACTGTCAGGACATGGCACGATTCAACGGCCGTATTTTCGAAATTGCCGCCACCACCGCCCAATGTTGGAACGGATGCCTTTAATCAGGATATCGCCTATGTGAAAAGCATCTCGGAGGATAGGTCTCGCGAACAATGGCGTATATCCGATTTTTGGGCCGATGGAGGCGGAACTTACACTCCACCGGGGCATTGGAACGAAATCGCCGAAGAACTATTGGTCGGAAGAGAATGGAGCGAAGTACGGACGGCACGAGCATTTTCGTTGATGAACCGAGCGGTCATGGATAGCGGTATTCTTTGCTGGTACGCCAAGTATAAATACTATTTTCCCAGACCTTCACAGATCGATCCCGATATCAAAACGGGAACGGGCATTCCCAACTTCCCTTCATACACCTCGGGCCATTCATCATTTTCCTCGGCGGCCGGAACGGTTTTGGGCTACCTATTTCCCGATCAAAGGGAAGAACTCGAACGCCAATTTATCGAGGCGGGCGATTCTAGGGTCTATGGCGGTATCCATTACGAATTCGATAACCTGGAGGGGAGGAATTCCGGGGTTGCCGTAGGCGAAATTGCCATTTCCGAAGCCCGGAAAGATGGGGCAGACAATTAAGTGTAAACTACAAAAAATCCGCCTGTATTAAATGGCTAGCTCTCAAATTTTATGCTCAGAAGAATTAAAAAAAATTTCTTGAAGATACTTACGGAAATTAGACAAATAGGTTTTACAACTTCTCAAAAAATCAAAATAGCTATTGGTATGGATAAACGGGAAAATTATGAGTCGTTTTATGGGACTGTTTTCACGAAGTGAATAACATTCCCGAAGGGTGGCCAATTCTTTTTTTAAGTGTCTTTGTAATTGACCTTTTGTGAGAAGCCCAATGGTATCAAAAAAGTTTCCAAATAATTCTAATTGATACCTAAATTAAATTCAGGAATCAAATTAGCTGCTTCTTTCATTTTCTCATCTGTAATCTTAGTATAGATTTCGGTTGTACGAATTTCACGATGTCCTAATCGTTTTGATACGGTATAGATGTCGGCACCAATTTCAAATTGAATTAAATAAAACACTAATAACTAGCGGCAATTTTCATATCTTCCTTTCAGGAAAATAAAAGGTGAAAATTAGGTTTATATTTAAAAAACCGTCACTCCACCGTCACTTCCAAAAACACAAAACCCTGAAAATCATTGGATTAACAGGGTTAAAATGTACTCGAGGTGGGAATCGAACCCACACTCCAAAGGAACTGGATTTTGAATCCAGCGCGTCTACCAGTTCCGCCACTCGAGCAAACTAAAATAGGACTGCAAAACTATAAAATATTTTCATTTCCATCCTAAAAAATAACAACATTTATACTTTAGCAACACAAATAAATTTCTAAATTTGCACCTCCCAAGAAATTGGGGTGGTCAATAAACTAGTTCACAACACCTTATACATGCCATACCAAGTTCCCGAACCCAAGATTTTTGCCTGTAACCAAAGCACCGCTTTAGCAGAGAAAATTGCTAAATCTTACGGTACCGATTTAGGTAAGGTAAAGTTCTCTCGATACAGTGACGGCGAGTTTCAACCGTCTTTTGAGGAATCTGTACGGGGGGCACGTATTTTTATTATCGGGTCGACCAACCCGAGTTCTGAAAATCTAATGGAAATGTTGTTGATGCTAGATGCCGCCAAACGGGCGTCGGCAAGGCATATCACAGCGGTAATGCCCTATTTTGGTTGGGCTAGACAAGATAGAAAAGACAAGCCCAGGGTTCCTATTGCGGCAAAATTGATTGCAAAAATGTTAGAGGCAGCAGGTGCTACTAGAATCATAACCATGGATCTTCATGCGGATCAAATTCAAGGTTTTTTCGAAAAACCCGTCGACCATCTGTTCGCTTCAACCCTATTTCTGCCCTATCTCAAAGAACTGAACTTGAACAACCTCACCATTGCATCTCCTGATATGGGAGGTTCTAAAAGGGCTTACGCCTATTCGAAAGCATTGGGTTGCGATGTTGTTATCTGTTATAAACAAAGAGCCAAAGCGAACGTAATTTCGCATATGGAACTTATCGGAGATGTACAGGGCAAAAATGTAGTTTTGGTCGATGATATGGTCGATACGGCGGGCACACTTGCCAAAGCTGCAGATTTGATGATGGAACGTGGTGCGTTGAGCGTAAGAGCTATTACCACACATGGCCTGTTATCTGGTCAAGCATATGAGAAAATCGAAAATTCGCAATTGTCAGAATTGATTATCACCGATTCGATACCGACCAAGAAAGATTGTGATAAGGTAAAAGTACTGTCTTGTGCCGACCTCTTTGCAGATGTGATGCATCGAGTACACCACAACACATCAATCGCTTCTAAATTCTTGATGTAGTAAAGAAGCATCTAAATAAGAGTATTAATTATTAAACTATATAATGAAGTCAATTAAAATTAAAGGATCAGAAAGAGAAAGCGTGGGCAAGAAGGCAACGAAGGCCCTACGTAATGCTGGAAAGGTTCCTTGCGTAGTATACGGAGGGGAGAAACCATTGCACTTTTCAGCAGATGAACTATCGTTCAGAGATTTAGTGTATACCCCGGCAGCGCATACTGCGAAAATTGACCTGGGTGGTACTAAAATCAGAGCTATCATGCAAGATATTCAGTTTCACCCCGTTACTGACAACATCTTGCACATCGACTTTTACCAATTGTTCGATGACAAAGAGGTAACGTTGAACATTCCTGTTCGCCTTCAGGGTAATTCTCCCGGGGTTAGAAACGGTGGACGTCTATTGTTCAGAAAAAGAAAACTTGCTATCAAAGCTTTACCGGACAAATTACCGGATTTCTTTGACATCGATATTTCTAAATTGAAAATCGGTGATAATATCACTGTAGAATCTTTGCTTAATGATGATTTCGAAATTCTTCACCCAGATACAACAGTAGTTGTGCAGGTTAAAACTCAACGTGCAGCAGTAATTGTTGATGACGAGGATGAAGAAGGAGAAGAAGGAGAAGCTACAGCTGAAGGAGGAGATGCTCCAGAAGCAGCAAGCGAAGGCGGGGAAAGCCAAGAATAAATTTCTACCGAACCGTTTTACTAAGCATCCCGATGTTACATTGGGATGCTTTTGTATTTTTATACAAACCTTATTCGGATGTTTAAGTTTATTAAATCGATACTTCAACCCAGCACATCAATTTTAGAGGAAAGCGATAACATGAAGAAGTTTTTAATCATAGGCTTAGGAAATATAGGCGAAAAATATAGCGAAACGCGTCATAACATCGGCTTCAAAATACTGGATGCATTGGCCGAAAAGGAATCCTTTACATTTGAGACCCAAAAATTGGGCGATGTCGCCACCTTTAAATACAAAGGAAAAAGTGCACTTTGCCTAAAACCATCTACTTATATGAATCTTAGCGGAAAAGCCTTGAAATATTGGATGGACAAAGAAAATATACCCCTTGAAAATGTCTTGGTCGTAACAGATGATATCAACCTTACCTTTGGCACCATTCGTCTAAAGACCAAAGGCAGTGCCGGTGGCCACAATGGTTTAAAAGACATTCAAAATGTATTACAAAACACCAACTACAACAGATTTCGTTTTGGTGTCGGAGCTGATTTCGGAAAAGGGAGACAGGTTGAGTATGTATTGGGAGAATGGAGTGAAGAAGAAAGAAAAATACTTTCTGAACGACTCGAAAAATCGAGCGAATTAATAAAGTCTTTTATTTTTGCCGGGGTCAAAAACACCATGAATACCTTTAATGGCACCTAAAATCAACTACTCCTGAATCTGAAATATTTCCTTCGAGGTCGGTAGTAACCACTTTCCAGTAATAGACTGCATCAGCATCAACCGTTATATTCCTAGAGCTTATATCACTATTTAGAGTAACAATTTTTTCATTCGGAGGGTTTTCTTCGGAAAGATATACGTCGTACTTTAAAATATCATCATCAAGATCAGCTGCAGACCAATTTAAGGTAATCTCATTATTGATATCCCTAAAAATAGTTGAACCTGGTTTTGGTGTAAATATTTCCGCAGGAAAAGGGGCGTAAGAAGTTTGCGCACCAGGGTTATAAAAAGACCAAGATTCGCTACTTGGTGCATTATCTGTTTTTGAGTTTCGTGACACAACTGTCCAAGAAAATGGCATACCCTTGCTCAATGACAAAGTCTCGACAGTGCCACTTGTAGTCTTAGTCTGAACGGTACCTGTTTCAAGATTGGTAACCCTAAGTTCATATGTTTCGGTGTGGTCTGAGGTCATCCAATTAAAACGAACCACGCTACTAGTGCCATTCGTACTTTGTACAGGTGTACATTCAGAATTTCTTGCAGGCGCAATTAAGGTAGCCACTTCAGGTGCTTTAGGTGGGTCTTTTTTGCACCCGCCGACCAATAGCAATCCTAAAATAAATAAGACAACTACTCTCATTGCTTAACCACTTTAATTGTTTCCTGTACCGACCTACCATTTAATTTGACCATATAAATACCTGGGGGCAAAGCGGTGAAATCTAAATCTAGCTCTCTACCGTTTGGTTTATAATTACTCGATTTAATCAATTGGCCATTACTGGTAAAAATACCAATAGTAAGATTTTCCTCAGCTTCTGCCAATAACAATTTGGTATTGGCCCTAAACGGATTTGGGAATACCTTGGGTGAGCTACTTATAAAAAACTCATCTTCAAAAACCCCTTGACAAGACTTAAGAGTCGATACCGCTAAGGTATTTTTACCACTATTAAGGGTCAATGTAATTTCTGATTTATCGGTTTGAAACAACTGCCCGTTGAACTCAATATTATATAGATCAGATCCCCTCAAAGCAACCGACAGTTGCTCTCCATCATCAACAATCTTCGAAGTTACTCCCAAGGCTTCGGGCTGCATAACTACTACTTCGAAACAATAAGGTTCATAATCAATTTCACCAGAACTCGAAATACAGAATTGGTAGGTACCAGAACTTAGTCCGTCTAAAGAAAAAATATCGGTAAAGGTATCGGTGATATTTACGACATTACTCGTTACCGTTACACTGTAGTCTAAATTAAGTATGGACTCAATTATAATTAGTCCGTCATCATTATTTCTACAAGATTCACTTTGTACCGAAACTGAAAAATTATCAGTTGGAAACCGGAATACCTGACAGCCCGAAGTATCAACTTTTGCACCTTCAGGAGTACCAAGACATAAATCATCGCCATCATCAAAAACCCCGTCTTTATCTGCATCTGGTCTAAACTCACCTTCTATACACACATCCATAGAAAAATCAACTAAAATACCGCCATCTGATGTGGCATTATCGGAAACTTCTAAAATCCATTCCCCGAAAATCGACTCTCCATTAAAAGAGCTAAGTGCTCCCAGAGGTTTTACCGTACCGGTTATGGCCGTATCAGCATTTTCACCGCATTCGAAAGCATCACCATCATCGTCGAAAGTAGCATCGATATTTTGCAAATCACCGCAAGAATTGGAAACTAGGGTAACCGAAGTACCTTGGGGCGAAGTAAGGCGAACAACCAAATCTGCCAAAAAACTATGTTCGATATTTAAATTTATATTTATATCGGAAACAGGTAAATCTTCGAAAAATGAAATCTTGGAGGTTACTCTGGGCGTTCCTAAGGCGGATATGATATTTGGCAACTCCCCGCCATTTTTAGTATCACAGCTTACCTGTACCGTAGTGAAATTGAAGGAGGCATTAAAGCTTCCCTCACCGCAAATGTTCTGCGGTTTAACCCTCCAGTAGTAAGTTGTTTGGTTCTGAAGGTCGGTCGGCGTAAATGAAGTGCCCTTTACCGTTGCCTCCTCGACAATATTGGCAAAACTAACATCGGTCGCAATTTGAACCTCGTAAGAACTGTACGAGGGATTATCTTCCCACTGCAACAACGTTTTGACCGAAGCATCGACCAATCCGTTTTCAGGCGCCGTCATCATTACTTCAGGGTAATCGGTGTCGAATACATTCAGTGTTAAAGCCACATCTCTGGTAATACTGGCCGAAGTTGCGACTATTCGAATTGGATAACTGCCCTCGGGCACATTTTCGGTATTTTCGAAAAGAACCTCGATATTAGTGTCACCGGTAATCACGGTATCGGGAACTATCGTTACTATCAGATTTTCTGGCACGTTTTCCGCGGTCAACACCACCTCCTCATCAAAACCTAAATAAGTTTCATAATTGAAAGGAACAGTTAAATCGGCAAAGTGACATACATCAAATTCTAAATTGGAAAAATTCAGCACTATTTCTGAGACTTCAATGGTAAAATCGGAAGAATTTACGGCATAATAAACATTATCAACAGGCCTAATCATAATTCTTGCTTCACTCGTGGGCAATGCCGGAACTACAATGTCATGTGAACCATCGTTTTCAACCCCTGCCGCTAGAACCGTACTAAAGGAAGCCCCTCCGTCATTGGAAAGCAAGATATCTACCAATTCAGTATTTATAGGTGACACGTTGGTGTTTGAAACATTCCACTCAATGGTTTCTACATCTCCGGCAATCAATGTTGTAGCCGAAGCCTGCGAGGTCACGGAGAACGGACCGCTATTATTTGTCACCAGAATATTGACCAATTCGGACACAACTTGACCACCGCTCTCGGCATTATCTCTTACCGTTAGGGCAAAATTCAGTTCACGCTCTACATCTGATACCGTTTCCCAGGCAGAACCCTGTGTTGGGCCCGATTGCGTCAGGTTTCCATTCAGCACCCTTGACAATAATGGAAAGTATCGCGTACCATCTGTACTCGGAGGCCGAGACCTAAAGTTAGCTCCACTAGGGTTGGTCGGGCCGAAGGTCGCGCTCGTAACCACTCCGTTATCAATCTGTTCCCAAGTGTATGTCAACACATCTTCCTCATCTGGATCAGTTGCTACACCAGAAAGTATAAATGCCGTAGATTTTGGAATAACATAATCTTCTAAAGCTTCAACTACCGGTGGATTATTGGATAATGAAAGTAACTCACCACAGCCTTTAGACTTTAAATTCGCAATAATCTGTTCAATGCTTACGTAGTGAAAATAATCGTCTCCATTGGGCAGCACATTATCACTTTCCGTAATGCCCGCATAGCCCATGATGGTAGAACCACTGCCGGGTTCAACTTGAACCAAGGTGCCCTCAAGTTCATATGACCATGTGTGGTTGGCCCCTAATTGATGTCCCATTTCATGAGCAACAAAATCAAGGTCATAAACATCTCCTTCAGGCTGTTGGCCTGAAGAGTAGGCACTCCCTTTCTGACCATTTACGCAAATACCACCTATAAAACCGGCATTACCCCCATTTTCACCCTTATGCAATACGTGACCCAAATCATAGTTAGAAACACCTATTTCTTCATCTAAAGTTCTTTGCGCTTGATTACCCAAAGCACCTAAACTACCTGTATAAGGATCTGTTGCCGCATTGGTATAAATCACCTCGTCATTATCTGGCACCAGTTCTAAAGTGACTGCCAAATCTGTTTCAAAAACTTCATTCACCCTTGTCAAAGTCGAGTTGATAGCTGCCAAAGCATCGGCTACAGTGCCCCCATGGTGTTGGGTATATTCAGCGGTCGCTGAAATAGCCACACGATACTTTCGCAGCATTTGATCATTTACCGGTTTGGCAGAGATATATGACGAATTCAGTGCAACTTTCTCTTGAGTCGCACATACAAAGTCAATATCTTCACTGTTTTTGGCAGTTCTTGAGTAAAATACATATCGATTAGCTCCCGTTTTTTGCATAAAACTATTCGGACTACCATCACTATGTACAACCATCGCCTGTACATCTTTATGGGAAATACTCAGTCTAATTCTATCATTACGGCCATTGAGCGCATGCCCTCTGTAAGATTTAATCTCAGGATATTTTCGGGATAGTTCACTAGATAGAACAGACGATTCGTAAATTTCATATGCTATCGATTTACCCGTCTCATCTGGAAAATAAACAATTTTAGACGACCCTTTAGAGGTTGAAATAGAATGTAGGTCTTGCTTGAAAAGTTTTTCTTGAAATGAAAAGACCTGACCTTTCTCGACCTTTACTTCTTTAAGGGCTTTTTGGCCCAAATTGCTTTGCGCTGAAAGTTTTTCCCAGTATTTACCTTGCCCTGAAGCGTAAAAGGAGAAAAATACTATGGTAATTGAAAAAACAAGACGTAATTTTGTAACCATTCAGGGGTTTTAACGCAATCTCAAATATAAGCCTTTTTATTATTTTTAGTACGTGGTAACAGTCCAAAGCCTTTCCAAATACGATGAACCGCATCCCACGGCAATCACTATAGGTACTTTTGACGGTGTGCATATCGGGCACCGTAAAATACTCGAAAGACTTATCAAAAATGCTGCCACACTGAATTTAAAATCAACGGTGCTCACCTTTTTTCCGCATCCGAGAATGGTATTGCAGAAAGACACAGATATTAAACTTCTCAACACCATAGATGAGAAAACGCAAATTCTCAAGAACCTTGGTCTTGACCAACTTATCATACACCCTTTTACTAGGGAGTTCTCACGCTTGACGGCCACCGAGTTTGTTCGAGATATTTTGGTCAACGATTTGAAAACCAAAAAGATCATTATCGGTTACGACCATCGGTTCGGCAGAAATAGAAATGCAAACATCACTGACCTAAAAGCCTTTGGCAACACCTTAGATTTCGAAGTAGAGGAAATACCGGCACAGGAAGTTGAAGAAGTATCCGTTAGTTCTACCAAAATTAGAAAAGCGCTCGAAGATGGTGACATTACTACGGCCAATTCTTATTTAGGCTATTCTTACATGCTTACCGGTACCATTAAAAAAGGAAAGGGACTCGGCAGAAAACTTAATTTTCCAACGGCAAACCTTCACATTGAAGAAAACTATAAGCTTGTACCTAAAAACGGAGTGTATGTAGTTAAAAGTACATTACAGGGCGAGACGGTATACGGCATGATGAACATCGGCTATAATCCGACCGTAGCTGGAAAAGAAAAAAGTACTGAAATCAATTTCTTCGACTTCGACCAAGATTTATACGGAAAGAAAATTCAAATTGAAATACTTCATCGAATTCGTGATGAGCATAAGTTCGATTCTGTAGAAGAACTGAAACAGCAGCTGCAAAAGGACAAGGAAACTTCTCTGAAACTTCTCTCATAATAAATTTGTTCAAAAAGTTTTTAGGCAAGGCATAAATCTAAAAAAACTTACACCCTCTCTTAAAATCTTGATACCTTTGAGAAAGCACTTTTAATCACATATGAAGCGGTTTCTCTTTACTAAAATCGACAATTCGCCCTTAATTATATTCCGTATATTTTTTGGTGTTTTGGTCGCCTTAGAATGTTATGGCGCCATTCTTACCGGTTGGGTAAGGCGAACTCTTGTAGAGCCCCTTTTTACATTCAATTTTATCGGTTTAGATTGGCTACAGCCACTTCCCGGCTATGGTATGTATTTCTATTTTTTTGTCATGGGCACCCTTGGCATATGTATAGCGTTAGGTTATAAATATAGACTTAGCATTATTTCTTTTACCGTGCTGTGGGCATCGGTTTACCTGATGCAAAAAACATCATATAACAATCATTACTATCTTTTGATATTAATTTCTGGCTTCATGTGTTTTTTTCCTGCACATAGAAGCCATTCGCTAGATGTTCGGCACAACCCCGCCATTAGGGAAGATGGCATGCATGCCTATGTGAAATATGTCGTTATATTACAATTGCTAATAGTTTATGTCTACGCCTCTGTTGCCAAAATTTATGCTGATTGGCTCGATTTCGGCATCATCAAAATACTCATGCAGGGCAAAGCCAATTATCCATTTGTTGGCACTTTTCTTCAAGAACCATGGATTCATAAGATTATTGGGATCTTCGGTATTCTATTCGATTTACTGATTGTACCGGCCTTACTTTTTAAGCCTACTCGAAAAATTGCTTTTTTCGCTTCCATTTTCTTTCATCTTTTCAATTCTATTATTTTTCAAATAGGAATATTCCCATATCTATCATTGGCGTTTACGGTGTTCTTTTTTGAGCCGGAAACTATTCGGAAAATTTTCTTCAAACGGAAGCCTCCCTATCAAATTAACAAGACTGAAGTACCAATTAAGCAACCGCTCTTTTACGCCATTGCCGGCACCTATTTCCTCATTCAGCTTCTGCTTCCTGTTCGGCATCATTTTATAAAAGACGAGGTGCTTTGGACCGAAGAAGGCCATCGCCTAAGCTGGCGCATGATGCTTAGAAGTCGTGGCGGCACTATTGAATTTAAAATTGTAAATCAAGACACGCACGAATCAAAAATTGCCGATTTAGACCAATACCTTTCTAAAAAACAAAAGAGAAGAATAGCTTCTTATCCAGATTTTATCTGGCAGTTCGCTCAAAGACTTAAAAAAGAACACGCAGAGAAAGGTGAAAATATTTCAGTTTATGCACTAAACTCAAAAGTTAGCGTTAATGGCAAAGCATATCGCGCCTTTATCGACCCCACCGTTGATTTGGCCAATGCCGAATGGGATTACCTCTGGCATAACGAATGGATTTTACCCAGCAAAGGCAGCGATTAGCTTTCCCATACCAAACAAATATTTTCTAAAACTTATCAGTTCTCTGGCAGAGTTGCAAAGGCATTCCCCATGGGTCTCTTAACATTACAAGATGGCTTCCATCTTGTTTTTTAACCTCTTCTACATAAGAGGCGCCTACTTCGACAAGCCGCTTTTTGTCAGCCTCGGCATTTTCAGAAACCATTGCCAAATGAAAGGTCAGAAAATGTTGTTTTGTAAAATCGGTAATAGCCTCGTCTGGCCTGTGATATAGTTCTACAAAAACACGCCCTCCAGAATCGGACAAAAATGTCATAAACGGAGGTTCTTGTTGAGCGCTAGCGACTTGCACTTTAAGATTTGTAGTATACCACTCTACTACAGCTTTAACATCGGCTACATTAATTGCAAAATGTTCAAAAATCATTCTCGTTCTGTTTTATAATATAGGCTCTAAAAGTATCCATTTTAAACCTAAGAAAACTTAAATTTGCCATCAAAACCGAATACACATGTTACAATTACAGACCATTCGAGATAAAAAGGATAAAATCATCAATGCCTTAAAGAAAAGGAATATTGATGCTTCACCCTTGGTGGATGGTGTTTTAGAGCTGGATGAAAAAAGGCGGGCAACACAAACGCAGCTTGATAATATTTTAGCGGAAAGCAACAAGCTATCTAAAGAAATAGGCATGCTTTTCAAAAGCGGAAAACCTCAGGAAGCCAATGAATTAAAAGAGAAAACCGGCGCTCTAAAGGAAGAATCAAAAAACTTGAGCGAACAACTGAATTCTGTTGCCGAAGAGTTACAGGCCCTTTTGTACCAGATACCCAATACCCCTCACGATTTGGTACCGGCCGGAAACTCTGAAGATGACAACGAAGAGATTTTCAAGGAAGGTGAAGTTCCTACTTTAGCCACCGATGCTTTACGACATTGGGAACTTGCCAAGAAATATGATATCATCGATTTTGAGCTCGGAGTAAAGATTACCGGTGCAGGATTTCCCGTCTACAAGGGCAAAGGCGCTCGTCTGCAACGAGCCCTTATCTCTTATTTTTTAGATAAAAACACTGAAGCCGGTTACACCGAAATGCAAGTACCTCATTTAGTCAATGAGCTATCGGGCTACGGCACAGGTCAACTGCCCGACAAAGAGGGACAAATGTACCATGTTACCGAAGACGATCTATATTTGATACCCACAGGGGAAGTTCCGGTAACCAATATTCTACGTAATGAAATCGTTTCTGAGGGTGATTTCCCGATAAAATATACAGCCTACACCCCTTGTTTCAGAAGAGAGGCCGGTAGTTATGGGGCGCATGTTCGTGGTCTGAACAGGCTTCACCAGTTCGATAAGGTAGAGATTGTACGGGTTGAGCATCCTTCAAAATCATACGATGCTTTAGACGGCATGGTAGAGCATATAAAGAATATTTTAAGAGAACTAAAATTACCTTATCGCATACTTCGCCTATGTGGCGGTGATTTGGGCTTTACCGCAGCCCTTACTTACGATTTTGAAGTGTTTTCAACAGCACAAGACCGCTGGTTAGAAATCAGTTCCGCTTCTAATTTTGAGACTTATCAAGCCAATAGATTAAAACTTCGCTACAAAGATGAAAACGGCAAAAGTCAATTGGCCCATACCCTTAATGGAAGTTCGTTGGCCCTTCCACGGGTTCTCGCGGGGATATTAGAGAACTTCCAAACGGCGGAAGGTATAAAAATTCCTGAAGTCTTGATTCCTTATTGTGGTTTCGATATCATCGATTAAAAAACTAACAGACCCGAATCACTGCGTAATTTAAAGTTTATGCGATTCGGGTTTTCAGCTGACATCTCGCCTCAGTAACTTCTAAGCATAAAAACACAAATAGGCAATGGTCTACATTTACATCCATTGTATTCGCGTTACTTAATTTATACACACTAAAAAACGAACGTTCTTGATTTCAACATCTCAAACTAAATTATATACCCCTTAACAGCTTTTTTCTTGGGGCTACCGTAAATTTGCTATATTTCATACTAATGAAGCATCTTTCGTTCATCTTTGTTTTGCTATTTTGTATAGTTAGCTACGCACAAGAAGATTTTTTGGCGAAGCAGTATTTTAATGATGGTGATTTTGAAAAAGCCGTAGTCTACTACGAAAAATTGGTCGATAAAAATCCGAGGCGGACCGATTACGCAGAAGGTCTAATTGCCACCTACCAACAATTAGAGCATTACGACGAAGCCGAAAAATTTCTTTTAGAGAAAATTGAAGAAGGCAACGTGTACCCTACTTTATTTATCGAGCTAGGTTTTAATCACACTCTAAAAAATGAACCTCAGAAAGCTGAAAAATATTACAATAAGGCAATTTCAAAAATAGACGAGAACCCCAATTTTGGCTATGGGGTCGGCTTCCGTTTTCAAAAATACGCCTTACTCGACTGGGCTTTACAGGCCTACTCAAGGTCTATGGAACTCAACCCAAAATTAGACTACAACTACCAAATGGCCAGGGTTTATGGTGAACAAGGCAATGTTGAAAAGATGTATGAGTCGTATCTCAGGCTGATCAGTGAGGGTAGAACCTCAAAATCTAACGTGCTTCGCAATATCGATGCTTTTATATCTTCGGATGCTGAAAGCGAGAACAACATCCTGTTAAAAAAGATATTATTACAAAACGCCCAAAAGAACCCCAATATACTTTGGAACGAACTGCTCAGTTGGCTCTTTGTACAGCAAAAGCAATATGGAAGTGCTTTTCGACAAGAAAAAGCCATTTATAAGCGTATGGATGGTAGCACTGTGCAGCGTCTAGAAAGTCTTGGCGAAGTTACATTGGAGGATAATGACGTAGAAACAGCGCAAGAGATATTCGAGTATATTTCAGAGAATAGTAATGATGATATTACAAAACTGAACGCAAGATTAAATCTTATAGACATCAAACTTCTGAACCTAACTGATAAAAATATTGATGAAATTGAAAATGAGTATAATGAACTAATGAACATATATGGTTATCGAAATCAGACCCTTCAATTGCAGGTAGCGTACTCCAATTTTCTAACATTCAGAAAAAATAATCCTACTAAGGCGATAGACATACTCAAAAAATGCCTTGAGCTTCCGTTGAACGCAAGAGGCACAGCATTTATCAAGTTGGCCTTGGGCGATATTTTAGTATATGATCAAAAATTCAATGAAGCCCTTATTTATTTTTCACAGATTCAGAAAAACCTAAAGAACGATGTTCTAGGGCAAAACGCCCGTTTTAAGGTAGCACAGACCAGTTTTTACAAAGGTGATTTTGATTGGGCACTTACCCAACTCAAAGTATTGCGAGGCTCTACCTCTCAGCTCATAGCCAATGATGCCATGCAACTTAGTTTATTGATTTCAGATAATTCATTGGAAGATTCTACACAAACCGCATTGAAGAGGTACGCCCGTGCCGACCTTTTAGCTTATCAGAATAAAACCAATGAGGCCATAACCGAACTTAATGAGATTCTAGAAAACCATAAAGGCGAAAAAATTGAAGACGAGGCCCTATTGAAGCAAGGGGAACTTTTAGAAAACCAAAAAGAATATACAGCGGCAGAGTTCAATTATATAAAAATTATTGAATTTTACCATAGCGGAATTCTAGCCGATGATGCCCATTTTGCCTTGGGCGAGCTCTATAGAAACGTTCTTGATCAACCTGAAAAAGCCAAATCTCATTACGAAAAAATCATATTAAACTATCAAGATAGTTATTATTCACCTCAGGCTAGAAAGCACTTTAGAAGGCTTAGGGGTGATGCAATTAATTAAATTTTGATTACAATTTTAAAATCTCAATCAGACCCAAACCCAATGTACATATACAATGTAACTACCAATATCGAAGAAGCCGTGCACGAGCAATGGCTTCAATGGATGCGAAAGGAACATATACCTGAAGTATTGGCCACAGGAAAATTCTTAAGTGCCAAACTGACCCAAGTTATAGTTGAAGAAGAAATGGGTGGTATCACCTATTCTGTTCAATTCACTACGATTGACAAAGAAACTTTAAATAAGTATTATAAAGAAGATGCAGATATATTACGCAATGAAGCGCAAAAACGGTTCCCCAATAAATTTGTGTCTTTTCGCACCGAGCTCAAAGTCATAAGCGAGTACTAATGCCCTATATATTCAGTTACGGAACACTAAGACAAATCGATATTCAAGAGCAATTGTTCGGAAGAAAACTAGAAGGAGAGCCCGATGAACTTTTGGGCTTTGAACTATCGTTGCAAAAAGCCTATGGAAAATACCCAATTATAGTAAAGACAGAAAATCACAATTCAAAAATAGGAGGCGTAGCCTTTCAAATTTCTGAAGATGAGTTGCTACACACCGATATTTATGAAGGGTCAGAATATTCTCGAATTCAAGTACCACTAAAATCAGGTAAGCAAGCTTGGGTCTATGTGGCCAAATAGCCTTAAATTTCCCCTATGTCGAAAAAGAAAAAACGTGGAAAACCTAAACACGACCGACCTTCAAAAGTAAGAGGGCCTGTAAAAGCTAAGAAGCACCTAGGCCAACATTTTCTTAAAGATGAGTCCATCGCCCGTCAAATTGCAGAAACCCTTTCATTAAAGGGCTATACCAATGTAATTGAAATAGGCCCTGGAACCGGAGTGCTAACCAAATATTTACTTTCAGAAGAAATACGATTGGTCGCAATGGACCTTGATGCAGATTCGATTATATATCTCAATCATAGTTTTCCGTTAGAGCATCCTCAAGTTTTAAAAGGAAAAGCAACTTTAGAGGTGGTCGAAGCTGATTTCTTGAATTATGACCTCAACACTCTTTTTGGCAAAGAACAGTTCGCCATTACAGGAAATTTTCCTTATAACATTTCTTCTCAAATTGTTTTTAAGATGCTTGAGATAAAAGGGCAAGTACCCGAATTTTCGGGAATGTTCCAAAAAGAGGTAGCGCAACGTATCTGTGAAAAAGAAGGCAACAAAACCTACGGTATTCTATCGGTACTCGTACAAGCTTTCTACGATGCCGAATATCTTTTTACCGTACCCGCTCAAGTTTTCGACCCTCCGCCAAAAGTACAATCAGGAGTGCTAAGACTGGTTCGAAAACCGAATTTCGAGCTGGAATGTGACGAGAAGCTTTTCTTCAAAGTCGTTAAATCAGCTTTCAACCAGAGAAGAAAGACCATTCGTAACAGTTTGAAGACCTTTGAACTCTCTGACGACTTACGAAGTGAAGAGGTTTTTGACAAAAGACCGGAGCAGCTTAGCGTACCAGACTTTATCAATTTGACAAAAAAAATAGAGTCAGATTTAAAAGAACATCAATAAACTCATTTAGAGCACTAAGAAACGGTAATCTTGATAGCCCTTTAAAGCTTTTTCTTTAGATTTGCCGCGGTCATCAATAAACCCCGCGGAAACAATGACACCCTTTAAGCTCACAGACGAACTGGTTGCAGAAATAGAGCAGCTAATCGAAAGCCAAAGAAATACCGAGCTGGTGTCTTTGATGGATGATGTGCACTATGCCGATGTTGCTGAAATCATCAATGAGCTAAATGAAGATGACGCAACTTACCTCATCAAACTTCTAGAGAGCGACAAAACTTCAGATGTACTTACGGAACTTGATGAAGATGTAAGGGAATCAATTCTCAACAACCTCTCGGCCAAAGAAATTGCCGAAGAGCTCGACGAGCTCGATACCGATGATGCTGCCGATATTATTGGAGAACTTCCGAACGACATTGTACAAGAAGTAATCTCAGAAATCGAAGACCGTGACCATGCCAAAGATATCGTTGACCTATTGCGTTACGATGAGAACTCTGCCGGTGGCTTAATGGCCAAAGAATTGGTAAAGGTGAGAGAAAATTGGGATGTTTTGAAATGTGTTAAAGAGATGCGGGCCCAGGCCGAAAATGTCACGCGTGTGCACTCTATTTATGTAGTCGACAATGAAGATAAGCTAATAGGCCGGCTTTCATTAAAAGATTTATTGACCACCTCTACCAGAACCCATATTGCTGATGTCTATATACCAAAAGTAGATTCGGTAAATGTGAACGAAAAACCCGAAGAAGTGGCTAAAATAATGTCAAAATACGACTTAGAAGCTATTCCGGTGGTAGATGAAATCGGCCGCTTGGTAGGCCGTATTACTATCGATGATATCGTAGATGTAATTCGAGAAGAGGCCGATAAAGATTACCAAATGGCTGCCGGTATATCTCAAGATGTCGAGGCAGATGATAGTATTTGGCAACTGACCCGTGCCCGATTACCTTGGCTATTTTTGGGTCTGATAGGTGGTGTAGGTGCCGCCGCCATAATGGGCGGTTTTGAAGAGATGATCAGTAAACATGCGATTCTCTTTTTCTTTACTCCCTTAATCGCTGCTATGGCTGGTAATGTTGGTGTGCAATCAAGTGCAATTATCGTACAAGGTTTGGCAAATGATGACCTGAAGGGCAGCGTGGGTAGCCGGTTGATTAAAGAGATGCTTTTAGCACTGTTGAACGGAGTTGTTCTTGCCGCTATTTTACTTTTATTCACTTGGTTTTGGAAAGGTGATTTTTTAACCGCCCTGGCCATTTCCATTTCACTGGTTGCTGTAATTTTGGTAGCCGGTTTTATTGGCACTTTTACACCTTTATTTTTACATAAACGTGGCATCGACCCCGCAATTGCTACCGGCCCGTTTATTACTACAAGCAATGACATTTTCGGTATCTTAATTTATTTTTGGATAGCGAAAGTAGTGTTAGGAATCTAAAATGATAATATCTTAAATTTTTGCCCTTAAAATTTATACCAAATAAGAGATTGCCCTTCGTAGAAAAGTTAGACGAAATGATCAAATCTCTACAAATCAACAATTGATGAAAGTATTACATGTTGACGTAAATCACCCGCTTATAATTGAACAATTCAACGAACTTGGTTTTGAAAATCATGAAGATTATACTTCGTCTAAAGAAGAAATTGAAGCTAAAATTCATGAATACGACGGTCTAATCATACGCAGCCGATTCACTATCGATAGCCAGTTTATTCAAAAAGCCAGCAAGCTCAAATTTATAGGAAGGCTCGGTGCAGGACTAGAAAATATTGAAACACAGTATGCCGAGGCCAATGATATCTACTTGGCCGCAGCCCCAGAAGGTAACAGAAATGCCGTAGGGGAGCATACCTTGGGCATGTTACTCTCACTCTTTAACAACCTGAACAAAGCCGATCGAGAAGTACGATCTGGTATTTGGGATCGTGAGGGCAATAGAGGTGTAGAACTAGAGGGCAAGACCGTTGGCATTATTGGCTATGGTAATATGGGCAAGGCTTTTGCCAAAAAACTGAAAGGCTTCGATGTCGAAGATGTTATTTGCTATGATATTGTCGGTGGTGTAGGTGACGAAAATGCGAGACAGGTAGGCATTCTTGAACTACAGCAACGTAGTCAAATACTAAGTTTGCATGTGCCGCAAACGGAAAGCACAATTGGCATGATTAATACTGAGTTTATTAAGAAATTTCATCACCCATTTTGGTTATTGAATACAGCCCGTGGAAAATGTGTAGTTACCGAAGACTTAGTGGCCGCATTAAAATCAGGCAAGATTTTGGGCGCGGGTCTCGATGTACTCGAATACGAAAAAACTTCTTTTGAGAATATGTTCAAGGGCAAGGATAACTCACAGAGTGAAAAAAATTATCTACCAGAAGCTTTTCAATACCTAGTGCAATCTCAAAATGTTATCTTATCGCCACATGTAGCGGGATGGACGTTCGAAAGTTTAGAAAAATTGGCACAAACCATTGTTGACAAAGTGAAAGCTAAATTTTGCTAACTTTAAGTACTCCAAAAAGCTAGATATCAATTTAAGTGTTTTTCGTAGAAAAAAAGTTCATCAAAAAACAACAGCCATGCAACTCGGAAATTTTTCAGTAAGCTTAAATGTAAAAGACATCAAAGCCTCTAAAACTTTTTACGAAAATTTAGGATTCACCGTTTTCGCTGGGGAACTGGAGCAAAATTGGCTTATCTTAAAAAATGGAAATTCTACTATCGGTCTTTTTCAAGGCATGTTCGAAAAAAACATTCTCACTTTTAATCCTGGTTGGGACGATAACGCCAACACCTTGAAAAACTTTACCGATGTTCGTGATCTTCAAAAAGAACTCAAATCAAAGAACATCGAAATACAGACCCCTGCCGACGAAAACACCACAGGACCCGCTAGTATAATTTTACAGGACCCTGACGGAAACCCGATTCTCATCGATCAACATGTTTAATTATGCAGTACAAGGCAAATTCGCCCGAACATTATATAGAGCAACTACCCGAAGAAAGGCGGAAAGTCATTTCAAGCATTAGAAAAATTTTTCTTGATAAATTACCAAGGGGTTTTGAAGAACTAATGAGCTATGGTATGCTAGGGTATGTGGTGCCTCATTCGATTTACCCAGATGGTTATCACTGTAACCCTAAATTACCCTTACCGTTTATCAATCTTGCCTCCCAAAAAAACTATGTCGCTCTTTACCACTCCGGCATATATGCCGATAAAAATTTATACGATTGGTTTGTGAGCGAGTATCCCAAACATTCTAAGCGTAAAATCGATATGGGCAAGAGCTGCATCCGCTTCAAAAAAATGGACGATATTCCATACGAATTAATCAAAGAACTTTGCACAAAAATGACTGTTGATGATTGGGTAAATCTCTATGAGAAAAACATAAAAAAGAAATAGAACCTCAAACCTATTAAAACTAAGAGAATGAAAAAAAGAGTTACAGGCTTGGGTGGTTTCTTTTATAAAACTAAAAACCCTGATCAAATCAAAGATTGGTACAAAAATCATTTGGGCCTGAATACCGATAAATATGGGTGTACATTTTGGTGGAAAGACGAAAAAGGTAATGACTGCTCTACCCAATGGAGCCCAATGAACGAAAACACCAAATATTATGAGCCTAGCAAATCATCCTTCATGATGAATTTTAGGGTAGAAAATCTAGAAGAACTGTTAAAAATTTTGAAGAATGAAGGTGTTACGGTTGTCGGTGACATTGAGGAGTTTGAATACGGAAAATTCGGATGGATTCTTGACCCCGACGGAAACAAAGTTGAACTCTGGGAACCCGTAGACAAAGCTTTTCTAGAATAGATAATTATTAGCTACATTTAAGACTTAAACCACCAGCGAAATAAACAAACAATGTCAGACGATAAGAAATTTGGAAAAGGGGAAGGTGAAGATGCCATCAACCCTCTTAACCCACAAAAAGGAGATTTAAAAAGCGATGCCTCCGAGGCGGTCAATGAAGGTAACGATGCTGCGAAAGACCTTGAAGACAAAGCCAAAGAAAAATTTGAGGAGGCTAAAGAAACTGCAGACGATTTTGCTGAAAAAGCTAAGAAAACAGCTAACGAATTTAAGGAAGAAGCAAAACAAACATTTGACAACAGCGGGCCTGACAGCGGCAAAATGGTCGCAATTATAGCACATATAACCGCTATTGGCTGGATTGTTGCCCTAATTATGAACTCACAGAACAAAACAGAGTTTGGCAGTTACTACATTCGTCAAACTCTTGGTATTTGGCTTCTTACCATTGTTTTAGGCCTCATACCCATCGTAGGATGTTTTGCGGCCATTATAGGTCTTGTTTTAATTGTCATGAGTCTTATTAACGCAGCGAACGACAAAATGGTACCTACGGCTGGTCTTGGCGATTACTTTCAAGATTGGTTCAAAGGATTATAGAATGATATAAGTAGTATTTTGTCTATGGAGGTTGTTCCAATGAAACCTGAGCACTGGAAAATGGTCTCTACCATTTATGCTGAGGGTATTGCAACTGGCTTTGCCACTTTCGAGACTCAAATACCCACGTTCGATAGTTGGGATGCCGGTCACCTCAAACAATGCAGATTCGTGGCTATAGAAAATAATAATATTCTGGGGTGGTCTGCTCTATCTCCCGTTTCTGGTCGATGCGTATACGGCGGTGTTGCCGAAGTAAGTGTGTATGTCAGTTCATCGGCCCGTAAAAAGGGAGTAGGCAAAAAACTAATGAAAGCCTTGATCGAGGCAAGCGAAAAAGCAGGTATTTGGTCACTGCAATCCGGTATCTTTCCCGAAAACCAAGCCAGCGTTGAACTGCACAAGAAAATGGGGTTTCGCCATATAGGTAAGCGTGAACGTATTGGTAAACTACATGGCGTTTGGAAAGACAATCTTCTTTACGAAAGAAGAAGTAAAGTGGTAGGTGCAGACTAAAACAATAGGCTATTGAGAGTTGGTTGGCTGGCCCTCACTAAGTTTTCGTTCAAGCTCTGCCTGAAATTCTTCCATTACCGGTTTCACGGTACTTTCGGGTAAATCTGCAATTCGAATGTACATCAACCCATCAATCGCATTATTGAATAATGGATCTACATTGAAAGCCACCACTTTAGCATTTTGTTTAATGTATTTTTTGATCAGTACGGGCAATCTCAAATTACCAGGTTCTACTTCATCGATCAATCGGTCAAACTTATTTAAATCGGCCTGGGTTTCGTCGAACACAAATTCTTTATCCGCATCTTTCAATTTCACTTTAAACTCCTTTTTGGGCCTTACATATTGCGCCACATATGGATCCCAATAATTACTTTTCATAAATTCGATCATCAACGATTTAGAAAAGTTAGAGAATTGGTTACTTATACTTACCCCACCAATTAGATATTTATGCTCAGGATACCTAAGAGTGGTATGTACAATGCCTTTCCAAAGTAAAAACAAGGGCATAGGTTTTTGCTGGTATTCTTTCATAATATAAGCCCTACCCATTTCTATCGATTGGCTCATCATTCCGAAAAGTTCAGAGTCAAACCTGAAAAGGTCTTGCAGGTAAAAACCATCTATACCGTACTTTGAAAAAATTTCGTTACCGAGTCCCATGCGGTAAGCCCCGGCAATTACTTTGGCCTCATTATCCCATAAAAACATATGGTGATAATAGGCGTCGAACTGGTCAATATCTATAGAATTATTGGTTCCCTCCCCTATCTCTCGAAAGGTAATTTCTCGCTGTCTACCAATTTCTTGTAAGGTAAAGGGCATTTCTTTCGCAGGAGCCAAAAACACTTCATAGTTCTTGCTTTGAAGTAAACGCCTATCTTTTTCTACAAGCTTCTCAATCTCGGCCTGTATGAGCTCAGAACGTACAGGTCGTGCAATTTTTCGAGGTTGTTTGGGCAATTTTAAACTTGTGGGCAACTGATCGAACAAACGCTCTTTCTCGTAGGCATTGGCCAATATGTATGTCTTTCTACGAAGAAGAGCGGTATACTCCTCCATAGTAAGTTGCTCTTTCTGGGTTGCCACAGAAATAGGTTGGCCAATACGTATCTTGATGGGCCTTCTATATTGTGAATACACCTCAGAAGGCAATTTTGCCGTTCGGAACACATCACTTATTTTCGACAATCGATAAAAAAGTTTGCTATTACGTGCATGAAAATAAATAGGCACAACGGGCACTTCGGCCTTACGTATCAATTTAATTGCTGTTTCTTCCCAAGCTTTATCAATAACGAGCTTGCCTTCTTTTCGGGTCGACACCTCCCCTGCCGGGAATATACCTAAAGGGTAACCGCCACGCACATGCAACATAGCATTCTTGAAGCCCGCCATGCTGCTCTTGGCTTCTTTATGGTTTTCAAAGGGGTTTACAGGAAATATATACTGGGCCAACGGCTCAAACCTTTGCAACAAAAAGTTGGCCATTACTTTATAATCTGATCGATGCTGAAGCATTATCTTCAAGAGAACGATACCATCCATGCCACCCAAGGGATGATTGCTCACCGTAATGAACGGGCCCGCTTTTGGTATACGTTTTAAATCTTCTTCGGGAATTTCATAATCGATTTCGTACTGCTCTAGAACCGCATCAAGAAACTTCTCACCATCAAGATGACTCAGCTTATCGTACCGCCGGTTCATGTTAGTTATTTTGGTGACCTTCATTAAGATCCACGCCATAAATGTTCCCAAAAACCCAAACCTATCAAGATTGGTTGCCGTAGCCACCTCTTTTGCGGTCACTAATCCCATACATTCATTAATTTGGAGACCTCTAATATAGGAAAAACGTTACAGGTACCTGTCGTTTTAACAAATATGAAACAAAGCTGAGCGAACTACTTTACTACGAGCTGTACCGTTTCTTTTCCACGTTGCTCCAATAAAATTTCGTGTCCGTTTTGAAGTGATTCGATAGCTTTCTCATCAAAGTGTCTAATGGTGTATAATGATACTCCTTCGTGGTGAACTACCTTGAAGCGACTTTTCAATAAGTTTAGTAATTCTTGAAGTCTACCAAATCGATTGTCTACGCAGACCGAAAAACTGATGGCTGAATTTTGAATAAGATCGACCTTCATCTTATGGTCGTGCAAAAGCTTGAACAGCTCGCTTATACTATCTTCTACGATAAAGCTAAAATCAAGAGATGAGAGTTTCATCAGCACTTGATTTTTCTTAACGATAAAACACGGCACCTTCGGCTCTATACCCACTCCTTTACCGACCGTAGTACCTTGATCCTTTGGATTCAAAAATGATTTAACATGTAAGGGAATTTCTTTTTGCTGAAGCGGCTGCAATGTTTTGGGGTGTATCACCGAAGCCCCATAAAAAGCGAGTTCTATGGCCTCGCGGTACGAAATATTGTTGAGAAGCCGGGTCTCTTTAAAATATCTCGGATCTGCATTCAATACGCCTGGTACGTCTTTCCATATAGTTACAGAATCGGCATTGAGACAGTAGGCCAAAATAGCGGCGGTATAATCTGAACCTTCTCGCCCCAATGTGGTCGTAAAGTTGTTTTCATCACTACCTAAAAACCCTTGGGTAATATTCAGCATACTTCTATCTATCGCCTTAACTCGTTCTTGGGTTTGTTCCCAGTCGACGGATACATCTCTATAACTATCGTCCGTTTTAATAAAATCACGTACATCGAGCCAATTACATTTAATGCCTATCTCATTAAAGTATTGACTAATTATGGTCGTCGATATCAATTCACCATAACCTACTATTTGATCGTAGACAAAATTGTATTTCGGTGATTTGTTCCAAGCTAAAAAACCCTTGACTTCGTCGAACAGATGTTTAACCTTATCGAAGACGTTATGGTTAGAATTCTCAAAAAGATCATTAAGTATAGCCTCATGGTAATCAATACTTTCTTGAATGGCGGCAGGTAAAACCGTTTTTTCATTAAAATAAGAATTGACGATTGCCTCCATGGCATTGGTTGTCTTGCCCATAGCCGAAACGACTAACAAGGTATTTTCGTGTCCGGTCTCTTGAAGAACCTTAACTACATTTCTAACACCGGCCGCATCTTTCACCGATGCCCCACCGAATTTAAATACACGCATAAACAGCTTTATTTTATAATGGTCTTAAAAAGACTTTTCTTTAGTTTTCAATTTGGTTCAAAAAAGCCTGTATTCCCGCTTCATCGAGCTGAACCACATCCCAATCGCGCATTACATTGGCTCCCTTACTTTCGTAGAATTTAATAGCAGGTTCGTTCCAGTCTAGAACTTCCCAACTGATACGTTTTACACCTAAGCCATGGGCATATTTTACCACTTCCGAAAGTAATGCACTGCCCAGTCCGCTTCCGCGCACCTTTTCTGAAACCATCAAATCTTCTAGGTGCACTACAGGCCCCTTCCAAGTAGAGTATCGATTATAAACTAACGCCATACCCACTACAGAACCCTCTTTTTCACCGACAAAACAGTGAAAGAGTTTAGGCTCTCTAAAGCCATCGGTCACTAAATCTTCAACAGTTACTTCAACCGCATTTTTTTCCTTTTCAAAAACGGCTAACTCTTTTATAAGTTTATGCACCGCTACCATATCTTGCTCTTGGGCCACTCGAATACTAAAATCCATATAATGTTACAAATAAAACACAAAGTTATAAATTTAAAAAAGTATTATAAAATGGCAATAGGCTTCTTTCACAAAAAAGTCGATATTTGTGGGTGAACCAACAGCCTTCTTCGCATGACCACAAGAAATCGCACCTTAGGTGAATTCATTATAGAAAATCAAGATTCTTTTCAATATTCCTCCGGCGAACTCTCTAAATTGATCAATGCCATTAGATTGGCGGCAAAAGTAGTAAACCATGAGGTAAACAAGGCCGGACTCGTTGATATTTTAGGAGCAGCTGGGGAAACTAATATTCAAGGCGAAGACCAACAAAAATTAGATGTTCTCGCAAATGAAAAGTTCATTCAGACATTGACCAATCGTGAGATAGTTTGCGGTATCGCCTCTGAAGAAGAAGACGATTTCATTTCTATAAACAGTAATGATAACCAGCACCAGAATAAGTATGTTGTGCTCATTGATCCACTAGATGGCTCATCGAACATCGACGTAAATGTATCGGTAGGTACTATTTTCTCTGTTTATAGAAGGGTGACCCCTGTTGGCACACCTGTTACTCTTGAAGATTTTCTGCAGCCCGGAAAAAAACAGGTCGCGGCAGGCTATGTGGTGTACGGCACCTCAACCATGTTGGTCTACACAACAGGTGACGGAGTAAATGGCTTTACGCTTAACCCGGCCATAGGCACCTTTTATCTCTCGCACCCCAATATGCAATTTCCCGAAGACGGAAAAATATATTCGGTTAACGAGGGCAACTACATTCACTTTCACCAAGGGGTTAAAGATTACATCAAGTACTGCCAACAAGAAGAGGGAGACAGGCCTTACACCTCACGTTATATCGGATCTTTGGTTTCAGATTTTCACCGCAATATGATTAAAGGTGGTATCTACATGTACCCCAAAAGCAGCGTGACAGCCGAAGGAAAGTTGCGGTTATTGTACGAGTGTAACCCTATGGCGTTTCTGGCGGAACAAGCCAACGGTTTGGCAATTGGCGGTAAAAATAGAATAATGGATATTCAGCCCACAGAATTACACCAACGTGTTCCCTTCTTCTGCGGAAGCAAAAATATGGTCAAAAAACTACAAGAATTTTTAGAGAAATATCACTAAAGACATTTGTTAAACCTAATGTTTCAACAAATAAATATAGTCGTCAAAATCGATTCTACCACTGAATATGGCGACAGATTTTTCAATCACCGTATCGGCCTGCTTTCCAGAAAAACCAAGACCAATAGCGTATTTTTTTAGCAATACCATTTCCTCGTCATCGATTAAGTGGTCTGAAAAGATAATACGAAAAAGATCGTACAATCTTTCAAGGCGCTTTTCAGAATCATGAGGTGGGGCAATAGGGTATTTGTTCTCCGATTTCATAACCTCCTTATATTCCGAATCGGTTATATCCAACTTGGTCGCAAAGCGATCTAACATATTTTTCTCCTCCGAGCTTATCTCTCCATCAATCGAAGCCAACGTAGCCAAGGCCGCAAAATGAGCTAAATTCCGTCTATGTTCCCCACTGGTGTATAAATCTGCAATTGCCATAATTTCAATTTTATTGGCAGCAAATATAATTTTTTTAGAGGTCTTAACTCATAAGCTTCGTGATTATTTTAGCGTTACCCTCGCCCATAATTCTTATGGCGCGGGGTCGCGCTATACGTTGCTAATACTCGTGCCACAAAAATTGGCACTGCGGGTTATTCACTGCTATCGCTAACGCGTACGTCATTTAAACTATATGTCTGACTAAAACCCATAAATAAGTAACTTTCTGTTTACCATGAAAAAACCCTTATTAGAATTTACGGATCAAGGTATTTACTGCCATCCTGCCAAGGTATATCTTGATCCTTGGAAACCTGTGAACAAAGCTATAATATCTCATGGCCATGCAGACCACAGCAGATGGGGCCACAAACAATATATAACCCACGATAGCAATGTACCTATTATAAAGCACCGGTTAGGCGACATTTCGGTAACAGGTAAAAAGTGGGGAGAAACGTTCACCATAAACGGAGTTCAGTTCACCCTTTACCCTGCCGGTCATATAATTGGCTCGTCTCAAATAAAAGTAGAATACAAAGGTGAAATCTGGGTGTTTACCGGTGATTACAAACTAGAAGATGACGGAGTCGCCACACCCTATGAACTTGTGAAGTGTCATACGTTTATCACCGAATGTACTTTTGGTCTGCCCGCATTTTTATGGCGACCACAAAAAGAAGTCTTTACCGACATTAATGAATGGTGGTCACAGAATAAAGCAAATGGGCAAACATCGGTACTTTTCGGTTATTCTTTAGGTAAGGCCCAGCGCCTATTAAAACATTTAGACCCCAGTATCGGAAAGATTTTCACCCACGGAGCCATTGAAAACATGACCAATGTACTTCGACCCTTGCTAGATTTTCCTGAAACCGAACGAATTACTCGCGACACAAAAAAGGAAGAAATTAGGGGTAACATGGTACTTGCGCCACCTTCTGCTCACGGTAGCACTTGGATTCGTAAAATGGTACCTTATGTTACCGCATCGGCCAGCGGATGGATGGCTTTCAGGGGTGCTCGACGTAGGCGAGCCATTGATAAGGGTTTTGTCTTGAGCGATCACTGCGATTGGCCCTCGCTGCTTACGGCAATAAAAAACACCGGTGCAGAAAAAGTGATATGCACTCATGGCTATACCGATATATTCTCCCAGTACTTACGCGATTTAGGTTATGATGCCCGTACCGAAGCTACCCAATTCGAAGGAGAAAATGCAGAACTGAATGTCGAACCAGAGACTTCAGAATCGGCATGAAACAATTCTCTCAGCTTATAAAGACTCTCGACGGCACGAACAAGACCAATCTAAAAGTGGCGGCACTGGCCGATTATTTTTCAATGGCTTCTGACCCTGACAAGGTATGGACTATAGCTATTTTATCTCACCGCCGACCACCTCGCCCGGTGAATACAACACTATTGCGCGAGTGGGCTTCAGAATTGGCCCATATACCACTTTGGCTGTTCGAAGAAAGTTATCATATCGTGGGAGACCTTGCAGAAACCATTGCCCTTGTAGTTCCTTCAGATGAACATTCGACTGAAAAATCGCTGACACAATTTTTAGAAGAAATGATTTGGTTGAAATCGCAAAGCGATACCGATAAAAAGAGCTACTTATTCCAAAATTGGAAAAACCTGGATTATTATGGCAGGTTTGTTTTTACCAAACTGATTACCGGCAGCTTTCGAATCGGGGTCAGCCAAAAACTGATGACCCGTGCCTTGGCCAAAGCGACCGAAATTGACGAAGACATTCTTGCTTATAAATTGATGGGGAATTGGGATCCGAACAGCATTACTTTTCAAGAACTGATTTTAGAAGAAAATGAGAGTGATTACCTCTCTAAACCTTATCCATTTTACCTCGCTTATGCCATTGAAGGAGAAGTTGAAGATTTAGGCAATGTAAAAGACTGGACCTTAGAGCATAAATGGGATGGTATTCGCTCTCAAATTATTCTTAGAAATAATGAAATCTTTGTTTGGAGCCGTGGCGAAGAACTGGTAACCGATAAATATCCTGAGTTCGAAAACTTTGTTGGAACCATTCCCAATGGAACGGTTATCGATGGCGAAATACTTCCGTATCCGCACGGGAAAATCGGCACATTCAATGATTTACAGACACGTATCGGCAGAAAAACGGTATCTAAGGCACTGCTCAAAAAAACTCCCGTAATCGTTAAGGCATACGACCTGTTAGAGTGGCGAGGCGATGACATTCGCCAAAAAAGTTATTCGGAGCGAAGAGAATTGCTAGAACAACTTTACGAAATGACCACAAATGAAATGCCCCTGCTTCTTTCAGAACGGATGCAATTCAATTCATGGGAAGAAGTTGCCGAAGAAAGAGATTTATCAAGAGAAAAAAGAAGTGAAGGGCTGATGCTCAAAAGAAATGATTCGCCCTATCTAGTCGGAAGAAAAAAAGGCGACTGGTGGAAATGGAAAATCGACCCGTTGACCATTGATGCAGTGCTCACTTATGCCATGCGTGGCCACGGAAGGCGCAGCAACCTGTTCACCGATTATACTTTTGCTTTGTGGGGCACTAACGATGCAGGTGAAAAAGAATTGGTCACTTTTGCCAAGGCATATTCCGGGTTAACCGATGCTGAGTTTAGAAAAGTCGATGCTTGGATCAAAAGAAATACCTTAGAACGCTTTGGCCCCGTACGTAGTGTGACTCCGCATCATGTATTCGAAATTGCCTTTGAAGGTATAGCCCTTTCGAAAAGACATAAAAGTGGGGTAGCGACCCGTTTTCCAAGAATTTTACGGTGGAGAAAAGACAAAAAAATTGATGAGGCGAATTCTTTGGAAGATTTGAAGGCATTGATTCCAATTGCGGATGTGGATGTGGATGTGGATAAATAAAAATGATAAGGTGATTTCAAGACGTAAATCCTAACAAAGTGAAGGAATCTGTTTAAATTATTCGAAATAATTATTCATGCCGGGTAATAGCCACATCTTAACAAATTAAAACAAGAAGGTTTTGTATATAGGTACAACTACTGATTTACAAAGAAAAATTAGTGAACATAAAAACGGGAAAGGTAAAATTGCATTCTGCAAAAAATATAGCTGTATTGGGTTGGTTTATTTTGAAAAGTTCGATACTGTGAAAGATGTATTTGCAAGAGAAAAACAACTAAAAACTAAAAATAAAAAATATAAAATGAACTTGATAAATCTTGAAAATGCAGTAAGTACGGACCTGCTCATAGGCTAAATAGACCTTAACTTTCAAAAGAAAAACCAAAATTAAACTTTAATAAGAAATCATCCAGATTGCATAGCCCAGCTCGCAATGACTACAAGAAAAGAACTCTTTAATATCGCATCCTTATGGTTTGAGCAACAACGCTGGAAGCCCTTCAAGTTTCAAAAAGATACTTGGACGGCTTTTTTACAGGGCAAACATGGCCTTTTAAATGCCCCAACGGGTAGCGGCAAAACCTATGCACTTTGGTTTCCTATTGTATTGAATTACATCAAAGAAAATCCCGACTACAAAACCAAACATAAAAAAGGGTTGAAAGCGATTTGGATCACTCCTTTACGCGCTTTATCCCAAGAAATAAAACAATCTGCAGAACGTATCACCGAAGACCTGGGCACTCAAATGACGGTGGGTATACGTACAGGAGACACGACTACCAAAGAGCGTTCAAAACAACGAACGGCAATGCCAGATCTGCTCATAACCACCCCCGAAAGCCTTCAGTTATTGCTATCATCTAAAAATTATGATAAGACCTTCAAAGACTGCTCGGCCATTGTCGTAGATGAATGGCATGAATTGTTGGGCACCAAACGCGGCGTACAAATGGAGTTGGGCCTGAGCCGACTAAAAACCATTTGTAAAGATTTGCGCGTCTGGGGTATATCGGCAACCATTGGCAACTTAGAGCAAGCCAGAGAGGTTCTTTTAGGCCCCACCTCACCCGAATTAAAAAATTCGGTCATGATCAAGGCCAATCTCAAAAAGAAGATTACGGTCAAAAGTATCATTCCCAAGACTATGGAGACTTTTCCGTGGCGTGGGCATTTAGGATTACATTTATTAGACGAAGTGATACCGATTATCAATAACAGCAAGACAACCTTACTCTTTACCAATACCCGCAGTCAGTGTGAAATTTGGTTTCAAAAAATATTGGCCAAATACCCCGAGTACGCAGGTGAAATCGCCATGCACCACGGCAGCATCAATAAAGAAACGCGGCTGTGGGTCGAGCAAGCGATTCGAAATGAAAGTTTGAAAGCTGTAGTCTGTACGTCTAGTCTCGATTTGGGTGTAGATTTTGCCCCTGTGGAAACGGTGATTCAGATTGGCGGACCTAAAGGGGTAGCCCGTTTTTTGCAAAGGGCCGGTCGTAGCGGTCACAGGCCGGGAAAGGAAAGTGTTATTCATTTTCTACCCACCCACGCGATGGAGCTCATTGAAGCTTCGGCCCTGCAAGTTGCGGTAAAAGACAATGCCGTAGAAGACCGCCTGCCCTACCTCAATAGTTTTGATGTGTTGCTGCAATATTTGACCACCTTGGCGGTTTCTGATGGGTTTTATCCGAAGGAAATCTTCCCCGAGATAAAACAGACTTTCTGTTATCAAGGTATTACCGAAGACCAATGGCAATGGCTTCTTAATTTTTTGGTGATGGGCAGCCAAAGCCTAAGTAGCTATGACGAATACAAAAAAATTGAAGTTGAATCTGACGGAAAGTTTAAAGTCAACAATCGCGGTATCGCTATGCGACATCGTTTTCAAATCGGGACTATCGTGGGCGATGCCACCATTACCGTGAAATATCAGACCGGCGGTTACATCGGATCGATTGAAGAGTATTTCATCTCGAAATTAACTCGAGGCGATGTATTCACATTTGCAGGTAGAAATCTAGAATTTATTCGAATTAAGGGGATGCAGGCCCATGTTCGAAACTCTACCAAAAGAACCAACAAAGTTCCTAGTTGGATGGGCGGTCGACTTAGCTTTTCGGCTCAAATGTCTGAATTGCTCCGTCAAGAACTTTATAAAGCGGCTGCCAACGAATTACAAGGTCCGGAGTTAAAATCGCTAAAGCATATTTTCGATAAACAACGACAAGAAAGCATCGTACCTACAACTCAAGAATTTCTAATTGAAACCTTTAAGACACGTGACGGTTACCATCACATTTTCTACCCATTTGAAGGTAGGGCGGTACACGAAGCCATGAGTAGTCTGCTTTCGTATCGCATCAGTTTGTTGCAACCGATAACGGCGTCTTTGGCATTCAACGACTACGGGTTCGAAATGCTATCGGACAAGCCCATCGATATTCAAGCCGTACTGGACAATAATTTATTTTCTACGGATTACATGCTTGCAGATTTACAGAAAAGTCTCAATTCGAATGAAATGGCACGTAGAAAATTTCGTGATATTGCGGTAATCAGTGGTATGGTCTTTACAGGCTATCCGAATAAAGGGGTGAAGATGAAACACCTACAAAGCAGCTCTCAATTGTTGTTTGACGTTTTTAGAGATTATGAGGCCGACAACTTACTTTTTCAACAGGCCTTTACCGAAACTTTCGAGCACCAATTAGAAGAAGGCCGTTTAAGAATGGCCCTTGAGCGCATAGAACACCAAGATATAATCTGGAAAGAATGTTCAAAAGCCACTCCTTTTTCATTCCCGATCATTACAGATAGGCTGCGAGAAAAATTAAGTAGCGAAAAACTGGCTGACCGTATTCAACGTATGACCAAAATTTTAATGAAGAAGTAAATAAAAACCTGCTATAGCCCGAAAGCACTAGCAGGTTGTATACTTACAATAGAACTGATCAAGTTTCGCTTGACAGTCTAATTACTTCTTTTTATAAATACTTTTAGATGTCCAGGTCTCTCCCTCATATTCCTCTTCAAAAGTAATGGTCAGTTGATTGCCAGAAATCGAGTAATCGGTAACAATCACAATACTTCCTTCAGAAATCGATAATTTGCCCGACGAAGGTATCGACCATGTACCTGTAGAAGAATCATCATCTACTACACATTCATTCTCATTACCCTCGGCAGGGTCGTAGTCCACAAATTCATATATTCCATCAGATTTAAAAATAATGGTTTCTTCCAATTCGCAGTTGTCAAGCTCATAAGGTTCTCCATTATCATATTCAGCGGTAAGTTGCCAAGAACCCATTAATGAATTTTCTGCACTATCTGCACTATCATCATCGCTGCATGACGAAAATAGACCAAGGGCAATCGCGCTTAATAGAATGAAACTTTTTTTCATAAGGTAATAGTTTGGGGTTTATATTTTTTGATTTTTAACAAAACGGACCATTTCTTGTTTTATTACTTTTGCGCCTTATGGTGCAACCTTTGAAAATAAACGATCAGCACTTTACCCTGCACTATTCAGGCTCGGTGTTTTGGGAAGAGAAATCAACACTTTTGATCAGCGACGTTCATTTGGGCAAGGTTTCACATTTCAGAAAATTCGGTGCTGCGGTGCCAAAGTATGCGGTATACAAAAACTATCGGTTACTTGATGAGCTCGTTAATCTATATCAACCTTTCAATATTTGTTTTTTAGGAGATTTATTTCACTCATCGTTAAACAAAGAATGGGTGCTTTTTGAAAATTGGGTTTCTAAAACTCCGGCCAAAATCACATTGATAACTGGCAATCATGATATTATCGCTCCTGAAAAGTTTGAATCTCTAGAAATAGACCAATTTGAAGAATTAGAGGTCGATAATTTTTTATTGACCCATCACCCTGAAGAAAGAAGCGGCCTTTTTAACTTTTGTGGCCATATTCACCCTGCAATCAAAATGAAGGGTTTTGGGCGGCAGCACCTTCGACTACCCTGCTTCTATAAAACGGAAAACCAATTAATTTTGCCCGCCTTTGGCGAATTTACCGGTACTTACGTTTTACAGCCCAATGAAAAAGACGAAATATTCGTAATAGCTGATCAACAGGTAATCAAAGTGTAAAAAAGAGGTTCACCTATTTCTAAAAGGCTCCTTTTTTACGGGATGCCATTCAAAAGAATCGATTTCTCAAATTACATTTGATGTAATTTAATCTACAATGGTAAAAAAACTATCTATCATCAACCTCTGTTCGGTAATTCTAGTTGTTCTAGTTAATTACCTTTCTCAGGCCTTACGTCTTAATGACACTACTATAGGGGAAATGAGCGCGAGATATTATAATCTTTTCACTCCGGCAAGTTATGCTTTCGCTATCTGGGGGCTTATTTATTTAGGTTTGTTCACTTACACCATTTTTCAAATTAGGCGCGCTCATCAAGAGGGTAAAGAGACCAATTTTATAATGCAGACCGGTTATTGGTTCGCAATTGTAAACTTGTTGAATACAGCTTGGGTTTTTGCTTTTCTATATGATTATATAGGGATTTCCGTATTGATTATGTTCGGTATTCTATACGCATTGATTCAAATAATCTTAAACACCAACATGGAACGATGGGATGCGCCCATAGGAATCATTGCTTTCGTTTGGTGGCCCATTTGTATCTATTCCGGTTGGATAAGCGTCGCAACCATAGCCAATGTTTCTGCCTATTTAACCAAACTTGGTTGGAACGGCGGGCCACTTTCCGAAGAAACTTGGACCATCATTATGATATTGGCTGCCGTAGTCATTAATTTGCTCATCATTCTAAAGAGAAATATGCGGGAGTTTGTGCTAGTGGGCGTTTGGGCATTGATGGCTATTTTCATACGTCATAAAACCAACATTCCCAGTATTGCCTTCACCGCACTTGGCGGGGCTATTCTTCTATTTATTGCCTCAGGAATCCACGCTTTTAAAAACCGTGCTACAAGTCCGGTTGAAAAATGTAAAGAGCGTTGGGGACTAAAATAAACTACACCATACTTTTCACGTCGTTGATCCAAGATGGGTAAGTGAAGACTGTGCCTTGTAGTTCATCGGCAGTCATACCTTGATTAATGGCCATCGCAAAAATGTTTATGGTTTCCCCAGCTTCAGGGCTCAAAATATGTGCCCCCACAATTTCTTCCGTACGTTCGTTCAAAATTATTTTGTAGCGATAACACGGGGCATTAATTCGTTTGGCATTAAACCAGTTTTTAGCACTGCCTTCCTTGACCAAAATATTCTTGTACCGTTTTTTAGCTTCCTCTTCGCTGAAACCCACCGAAGCCAAATTGGGCAATGTAAAGACTACTGACGGAATAACCGGAGTCTTTAGCTTTTTTTGATTTCCATTAATAATGTTTTTAGAGACCACATAACCTTCCCGACCTGAAAGAGGTGTTAACGGGAGTCCGTTATCTGATACATCGCCGCAGGCATATACAGTCTTATTGGTTTTACTCTGCAAGTAACTGTTCACAGCTATGCCATTATCATTAAATTCAACACTTCCTTTTTCTAAATCCAACTCAGAGATTGCCGGCACCCTACCTGCCGTATTGAAAACCATGCGTGCCTTTAATGAATTGCTTTTTCCGTCTTTTTCATAGGCGACCTTAAAGTTCTTTCGCAGTTTCTTGACCGATTGCAACCGTGCGCCAAAAACAAAATCAATGCCGATTTTTTTCGAGTATTTCGTAAGCTCTTCCACCAAATCAGGATCAAAAGCCGTTAATGGTCTTTTTTCTACATCGATCATGGTCACATCGACACCCGCTCGGGCTGCCATATGCGCGAATTCCATACCGATATAGCCCGCACCTATAAAAACTATTTTCTTGGGCAGCTTTTTTAGATTTAAAAAATCATCGCTTGTTTTGAAGTGCTTATTGCCTTTTACTGCCAATTTTCGCGGCACAAGACCTGTAGCAACCACTATTTTATTCGCTTTAACGGTCTTACCTTCAACGAAAAGAATGTCTTTGTCTAAAAATTTAGGCGACTGATGGTAAAGTTTAATTCCGGCATCTCTTAACTTCTCTTCTGTAGACGCAGGCACTGCCTTGGTGAAATTCTGTTTATATTTTTGAAGTTCGGCCCAATCAATTTTGAGCTCTTTTCGAATGCCTTTGCCTTTAAGGTTTTGAGCAACTTCTAACACCTCTGTGGCGCCCAAAAGCACTTTCTTCGGATCACACCCTCTATTAGCACAGACACCACCAAATTCACGAATGTCGGCAATTGCCACTTTAAGCCCTGCCTTCGAACTGTTCATCGCTACGGTTTGCCCCGCAATTCCGCTGCCTATTACAAACACATCATATTCCTTGTTTTTCATATCGGTCGTTCTTAAAACCAGGCATCGCCTATTCTTTTTTAAATATACATCTGCTTTGAGCAAGTTGCAGCTTTTTCGAGGCACTTTGTAACCCAATTTGGTTAAAAATGAATGGCATCGGTTAAACAGCTATCCTTATATTTGCAACTCAAAATTTTACGGTTGACCCAAATTGCTATACAACAACTGTTCGCGAAGTCTCTGAAAACACGGAAACTAGGGGAAGCTATTTCCCAAGATCAAGGAACGACCATAATAAACGGGCTTACAGGATCTTCGCTTTCGTTCACACTTTCCGAAACCTTCAAGCAGTCGAATAGACCCTTTCTTCTTATTTTTAATGACAAGGAAGAAGCGGCCTATTACCTTAACGACCTAGAACAGCTAGTTGGTGATGAAGATGTTTTATTCTACCCAGGAAGCTACCGTAGACCCTACCAAATAGAAGAAACCGACAATGCCAACGTTCTTTTAAGGGCCGAAGTACTCAATCGTATCAATTCTAGAAAAAAGCCTGCGATAATCGTCACCTACCCAGATGCTCTTTTCGAGAAAGTGGTCACAAGAAAAGAACTTCAGAAAAACACCCTTAAAATAAAACTCGATGACACTCTTTCATTAGATTTTCTTAATGAAGTACTGTTCGAATATAAATTTAAAAGAGTCGATTTCGTTACTGAACCCGGTGAGTTTTCGGTACGCGGGGGCATAGTCGATGTCTTTTCGTTTTCGCATGATGAACCTTACCGAATCGAATTTTTCGGCGATGAGGTAGATAGCATCAGAACTTTTGATGTAGAAACTCAACTTTCTACTGATAAAGTGAAAAAAATTAGCATCATACCCAATGTAGCGAATAAATTTCTTGAAGAAAAAAGAGAAGGTTTTCTTAAATATATAGCACCGGAAACTACTATTTTCATCAAGAATGCCGATTTTATTTTTGATCGACTCAGTGATTTATTCAGTAAGGCTGGAGAAGCGTTCGCCAAACTTTCAAGCGACATAAAGCATGCCGAACCTGAAGAACTTTTCATGAATGCCGAGGGTTTTAAAAAACAACTTGAAGGTTTCGGATTGCTTACTATGGATGCTTCCGCAGAATTCGTCAAGCAGAGCATAACGAATACAATAGTATTTCAGACCAAGCCTCAACCTTCTTTCAATAAAAAGTTCAATCTGCTTATTGAAAACCTTAATGATCTTAAGGCACAAGGTTATACCAATTATATCTTTTGTGCCAGTGAGCAGCAGGCCAAACGGTTTCATGCCATATTTGAAGATATTAGTCGCAAGGTTCATTACGAAACCCAGGTACTTCCTTTATTTCAAGGGTTTATCGACGATGACCTAAAAATAGTTTGTTATACCGATCATCAAATCTTTGAACGGTATCATAAATTCCATTTAAAAAATGGTTATGCCAAAAAGCAAGCCATTACCCTGAAGGAGCTGAACAAACTTGAAATCGGTGATTATGTTACCCATATCGACCATGGTATCGGCAAGTTTGGCGGGCTTCAAAAAATTGATGTTGAAGGCAAGAAACAAGAAGCCATTAAATTAATGTACGGTGAGCGCGATATTCTGTATGTCAGTATTCATTCGCTACATAAAATTTCAAAGTTCAACGGAAAAGATGGTGCGGCTCCCAAAATCTTCAAACTAGGCTCTGCCGCTTGGAAAAAGCTGAAGCAAAAGACCAAGACCCGCGTCAAGAAAATAGCCTTTGACCTCATCAAAATTTATGCTAAAAGAAGACTTGAAAAAGGTTTTCAATACGACCCCGACAGTTACCTTCAAAACGAACTTGAAGCTTCGTTTATTTATGAAGATACGCCCGATCAAGGTAAGGCGACAGAAGATGTAAAAAGAGACATGGAAAGTGAACGACCCATGGATAGGCTTATCTGTGGCGATGTGGGCTTTGGCAAGACCGAGGTAGCCATTCGTGCGGCCTTTAAAGCGGTTGATAATGGCAAACAGGTGGCGGTACTTGTGCCCACCACTATTCTAGCCTTTCAACACCACCGAACTTTTTCGGAGCGTCTTAAGGAGATGCCGGTTACCGTAGATTATCTAAACAGGTTCAGAACGGCTAAAGAACGAAGGGAAACCCTTGAAAATTTGGTTTCGGGCAAAGTTGATATCATCATTGGCACACATCAATTAGTGAACAAAAATGTTCAATTCAAAGACCTCGGCTTGTTGATTGTTGATGAAGAACAAAAATTCGGGGTTGCCGTTAAAGACAAATTGAAGTCTATAAAAGAAAATGTCGACGTGCTCACACTTACGGCGACACCTATACCGCGCACCCTACAATTTAGCCTTATGGCGGCCAGAGACTTGTCGGTTATCAATACGGCACCACCCAACCGCTACCCTATAGAAAGTAGGGTCATTCGATTCAATGAAGAAATTATGCGCGATGCCATCAGTTATGAAATTGAACGTGGCGGGCAAGTATTCTTTATTCATAATCGAATTGAGAATATTAAAGAAGTAGCCGGTATGATCCAGCGCTTAGTACCCGACGCAAAAGTAGGTATAGGGCATGGGCAAATGGACGGTAAAAAACTTGAAGCCCTCATGCTAGGCTTTATGAACGGGGAGTTCGATGTCTTGGTTTCGACAACGATAGTTGAAAGCGGACTTGACGTTACCAATGCAAATACCATTTTTATAAACAACGCCAACAATTTTGGCCTGAGCGACCTGCATCAAATGCGTGGTCGTGTAGGTCGAAGCAATAAGAAGGCTTTTTGCTTTTTTATTACTCCACCATACGAGGTGATGACACCAGATGCAAGAAAACGGATCGAAGCCCTAGAACAGTTTACAGAATTGGGCAGCGGTTTTAATATTGCCATGAAAGATTTAGAGATTCGCGGCGCGGGTGACCTACTAGGGGGCGAACAAAGTGGATTCATCAACGAAATCGGTTTTGAAACCTACCAGAAAATTCTGGCCGAGGCCATTGACGAACTTAAAGAAAACGAATTTAAAGACCTTTATGAAGAAGTTGAAGGTCATCATGAAAAGGTCTTCGTAAAGGAAACGCAAATCGATACCGATTTCGAGTTATTATTTCCTGATGATTATATCAACAACATTACCGAACGTCTCAATCTCTACACAGAACTCAATCAGGTTAAAGACGAAGAAGGACTTAAAAAGTATGAGACCGAACTAATCGACCGTTTTGGCGAACTACCTTCAGAAGCGGAAGATTTACTGAATTCAGTTCGAATCAAATGGATCGCCACCCAAATTGGTTTAGAGCGTATTATAATGAAAAAGGGAAAACTGGTGGGCTACTTCATTGCCGATCAGCAATCTGAATTCTACCAAAGCTCAATTTTCACCAAAGTGCTTCAATTTGTTCAGAGCCATCCGCAGCATTGTAAAATGAAGGAAAAACAAACTCGTAATGGTTTACGCTTGTTATTGGTGTTCGATAATATTTCATCAATTGAAAAGGCGCTAAAGGCATTGAACCCTTTTGAGCAATTTGCAACGACCGAGAAAATCGCTCAGTAACTCACTTCATTTTACATATTAAGAATAGGCCACACTTTCGCAGAATTTGCTATCTTACCCCCACTAACACAAACCATTAACATATTATGCAAACTCAAACGGCAGCTTTTACCTTGGCCGAAAAACTGGCTATGGTACATGCTGTGAATGCCGTTATTCTTGCCGACGGTCACGTTCATGAAGGGGAAATTAATGCTTTGACCCAGCTCATGCAGCATATCGATTTCGACAGTAATTTTATTATGCAGGCAAGAAATATAGATAGCGAACAAGCTATTTTGATTCTAAAAAAAATGTCGCAAGAGAAGAAAGTTAATTTGGAATCAATTCTAGAAATGACGGCTATTTCCGATGGATTTAAGCACACTTCGGAAATCGATTTAATGACCTATATTTTCAGGTCGATGAACAGTAGCAACTGACTATCAAGAGCATGAAAACTACAGAATGTAATAAAGTACACTTTGAAGAGAATGAAAAAAAAGCCATAATCGGCTTATGTTATGAGGTTATTTTAGCAGATGGCCTAGTTCACCCCAACGAAATAAAGACTTTGCATAATCTTAATGAAAAATTAGCCATTAACGGTATTATCGTCAAGGAAGCTCAAAAAACCACCATTCAAGAAGCTGAATCGACCTTACGAAATATGTCGACATCAAAGAAAAATTCTTTGGCCAGAACGCTGCATGAGATAGCTATAGCAGATTTTCATGTTCACAAAAAGGAAGTTCGTTTGATTATTCAAACATTTAAGAATATTGGAATAGGCAGGTAACGGTACCAAGAACCCTATCTTTTTGAACAGTACAATTTAATTATGAAATCAGTTCTTTTCAAATCACTAATTCTACTGCTCACGGCTGCCTATACTTATGCCCAAGATACTCTCACTAACAAAGAAAAACCACTTTACATTCTGATCGATCAATATGCCCAGGCGCGCGAAGCAAAAGACACCATCTTATTGAGTAACGTTCTAACAGAGGATATCGACCAATTGGTATCTACCGGTGAATGGCGACGCGGTTATAAAATCGCTAAAGAAGGCATGCTGAAAAGCTCTGTGACAAACCCCGGAGATAGAGTCTTAACGGTGGAACATACCCGATTTCTAAGTGATAAAACCGCAATTATCGATGCCCGCTATGAAATAAAGGATAGCGATGGCTCCGTAAGAAAAATGTGGAGCACCTTCATAGCTATCAAAGAGCAAACCGCTTGGAAAATAAGTGCCATCAGAAATATGCTACCTAGAGGGCAAAACTAGTATCGTTAACTGCTTCTCAATTCGTATCTTAGTCGTACATTTTTTTTTGAACCAAACCAACCTGACCGATGAAAATCAAATGCTACGCTTTCTTATTTTTTATTTTACTCTCCTGTTTCAATCTTTCCGCTCAACCTAGCAAACAATTAGTTGAAGTAATTATAAGCCCTGATGAATCGGATTGGACGTATAATCTGGGTGAACAAGCAGAGTTTACCATAATGGTGCTCAAAAACAAGGTTCCTCTAAAAAATGTCGATATAAAATATGCCATCGGGCCAGATTTTGGGTATCGTGAACTACCCCTTTGGGAAGAAGGCACCTTGACGACGACGAAAAACACGATAAAAGCAAAAAAGTTCAACCACCCGGGCTTTCTTCGTTGTACGGCAACTGTTACCGTAGATGGTAAGGAGTATAGTTCATATACCACAGTTGGTTTTGAACCCGATAGAATCAAACCCACCACCACACTACCCAAAGACTTTGAAAATTTTTGGAAACAGGGCAAAGATGAATTATCTCAAATACCAATAGAACCGGTACTGACATTGATGCCCGAACGCTGTACCGACAAGGTCGATGTATACCATGTGAGCATCAATAATATTCAAGGCAAAATTTATGGCATTCTTACCATGCCAAAGAAAGCAGGCAAATACCCTGCGATTTTACATGTTCCAGGGGCAGGTGTCCGCCCCTATTACGGTGAGGTAAGTGAAGCCGCCGAAGGTTTTGTTTCGTTCACCATTGGCATTCACGGTATACCGGTAAATCTAGACGAAGGGGTATATAGAGATTTAAGGGCAGGAGCATTAAACGGCTACCAAACCTTTAACTTAGATGATAAAGATCAGATGTATTTCCGTCGGGTTTATTTAGGGTGCATTCGTTCCGTTGATTTTATCGAAAGTCTTGATAAATTCAATGGAGAGGATATCGGCGTTACCGGCGGCAGCCAAGGTGGCGCGCTTTCGATAGTTACCGCTGGCCTTGACGACCGAATCGATTATTTGGCCGCCTTTTACCCCGCGCTTTCCGACATGACGGGTTTTCTTCACGGTCGAGCAGGTGGCTGGCCACAAATATTTGTAGATGAATTTACCAATAAGCCGGAAAAAATTGAAGCTTCAAAATACTACGACGTAGCCAATTTTGCACGCTTTGTTAAGGCTGAAGGTTGGTACAGTTGGGGCTATAATGATAATGTCTGTTCACCGGCCTCTACCTTTGCCGCCTACAATACAATTCCCGGCAAAAAAGAACTTCATCTTTTTCAAGAAACCCAGCATTGGACGTTTCCCGAGCAACGTAAATTGCGAAATGAATGGCTGTACTCCAAATTAAAAAACTAATTTGAAAAAGGCTCTCTACGCCATTATTCTTTGTGCCATAATTGCTGGCAGCAACGGGGTTCTCATTAAACACATGAATTCGCTATCGGCAGGTGCCATCGGTTTTTTTCGTACGATGATTCCTGTATTGATTCTTTCCCCGGTATTGTTCAGCAAATCAAGACCGTTATTTACGGGCAATTACAAAAAAATGCTATTGGCCTCTGCCGTGAACGTAGTACGCCTTTATTTTTATCTACTGGCTTTCATTTATACATCTATTGGTAATGCAATAGTATTGGCTTACACGTGGCCTATTTTTGTATTTCTTATTGAAACGAGGTATTATCGCAAACCCCTCAACAAACAACAGATCCTCTTACTTCTGTTGGCATTTACCGGAATGGTCATTACCTATACGAATAAGTCTTTCAGCTTTGGCAACGACGACCTTATAGGCATGGTATCCGCGGTTTTATGTGCTATTGGCTACGCCATCACCGTGGTAATGTTCAAATCGGAATCGGAAAATTATACTTCGGAGCAGCTTATCGTCTATCAAAACCTTATAAGTTCTGTTTTCTTTCTGCCCTTTATGTTCTTTCTTCCAGAAGTACAATGGGATCAAATAGGCATAGGTTTGTTCTATGGGGTTTGGGTCGGCATCGTGATTTTCAAACTGTTCTTTTATGGGCTCAAATTTCTACCGGCCTCAACAGCCTCAGGCCTTATGTATATAGAAATCGTCAGTGCCATCACCTTGGGGTATTTCGTGCTACACGAAACCTTGAATATAAATACCTTGATCGGTGGCACCCTAATTTTAATAAGTAGTTTTCTCATTACCCGGGCAAACACAAAAAAAGGTTAACTTACTACACATTTGGCAAACCCAGTTTTCTCACTGTTTTCATTTGAGTGAGCAAACCGTTTATCAAATACTTTATCTCAACTACAATTAAACTAAAGAATGGCTTCAAACCTAACACAGATTTCTTTCGAACAAATGCAACAGGTGTTGCAAAAATTATTTCGCAAATACGGTTTCACAGATTCTAAGGCCGATTTAATGGCCAGAATATATACCGAAAGTACCTTAGATGGTGTAAACTCCCATGGTATCAACCGGGTTCCTCTTTTCATCACCTATGTTGAAAAGGGCTATGTTGATGTTAATGCGGAAGCTGAAAAGGCAGAAGCCTTTGGTAGTATAGAACGTTGGGACGGTAAATTCGGCCCCGGCATTATCAACGCTCACAAATGCACCAACAGGGCGATAGAATTGGCAAAAATCAATGGCATGGGCCTTGTGGCCCTAAGAAATACAAATCATTGGATGCGTGGCGGCACCTACGGAAGAATGGCTGCCGATAACAATTGCATATCCATATTATTTACGAACACCCAACCCAATATGCCACCATGGGGCGGTAAAGAAAGTCGACTGGGCAATAACCCTTTGATTGTTTCCATCCCCAGAGAAGAAGGTCATGTGGTTCTTGATATGGCCATTTCACAGTTCGCTTTCGGAAAAATTCATGATTATCGCTTGAAGGGCCAAAAGTTACCATTCCCGGGCGGATGGGATGATGACGATAAACTTTCCAACGACCCTGAAAAAATATTGAACAAAGAGAGAGGTTTACCTATAGGTTATTGGAAAGGCTCAGCACTTTCGATGATATTAGATATGTTGGCCACCTTATTATCCGCCGGAAATTCTACTTCTAAAATTTCAGGAAAAGATTGCGAAGTGGGTATTTCACAGGTCTATCTTTGCATCTCTCAAGATTTATTTCACGATAAAGACCTTCAAGAAAGGTTACTGCAAGAAATAATCGATTTCACCCACGATGTAGAACCTATTAACAAAGGCGACAAAATCTACTATCCAGGTGAACGAACCTTAGAAACTCGAGCCAAGAACGAAAAAGAAGGAATGCCGGTAAGCAATGAAGTATGGGCTAAAATCTTAGAACTTTCTTCGTAAGAAATGCTGTAAAACGGATTAATTCATCTGCAAATACCAAAATCTATGAAAACAAATGTTATAGCGCTGGCCCTGATTTCAGTACTGCTTCTGCAATCTTGTAAAGAGAATACATCTGCCAATGCTAAAACTGAGAGTGACTCATCGTTGGTGATTACCGAAACCGCTACGCTACGCATAGATTCGACCTTAAAAAGTTTTGTAGACGCCAAGAATGTCGCAGGAGTTTCAGCCCTAGTTTTCGAAAAGAACAAAGAGGTATATTTCAATGCTTTTGGCCATGCCGATATCGAGTCACAAAAACCAATGGCCCGTAATACTATCGTTCAAATTTACTCGATGACCAAACCGGTCACGGGTACGGCTTTGATGACGCTATACGAAAAAGGAAAATTCGAATTAGATGACCCATTGGAAAAATATGCCCCTGAATTTGCCGACATGAAAGTCTATGCCGGTGAAGATGCTTCCGGAAAGCCCGTTTTGGAGGATGTGAACCGCCCGATCACCATACGCGATATCACCCGACATACTGCGGGGTTTGCAGGGGTGGGTGATTCACCCTTAGGTAAAATGGTAGCAGAGGCCGATGCCATGAACCGCAATAATACCTTAACGCAAATGGCCGAAAAAATGGGCAAACTTCCCCTACAATTTCACCCTGGTGAAGAATGGTTGTATGGCCCTTGTGTCGATGTACAAGCCTTCTTGGTCGAACGAATCTCAGGAGTACCCTATCAAGAATATGTACGCAAACATGTACTCGATAAATTGGGAATGAACGAAACACGTTATTTTATTCCTGAAGAAGACCGTGCACGCTTCGCAAGCTTATATCGAAGAAAGGGTGAAGGTGTTTTAGAGCGAGATACGGTAACTTACAGTAATTATCTTGAAAAATGGCCATTGACTCGCGGTGGTTCGGGTCTTACCTCAACATTAGATGACTATATGAGGTTTGCTCAAATGCTAGTTAAAAAAGGTAGTTTAGATTCTGTGAGAATTTTAAAGCCGGAAACCGTGAAGTTAATGGCGACCAATCAATTGGCCGACAGCGTAACCGAAAGGCATTTCTTGCCCAGTAAAGGCCAAGTAGGGTTTGGTATTGATTTCGCCGTTCGAACTGATCCCCCGGCAAATGCAGATGAAAACAATGGGGTCGTCGGTGAATTTTTCTGGGATGGGGCTGCAAGCACCCTCTTTTGGGTGGATCCCGTCAATGAATTAACTGCCGTACTTTTTGTTCAATTGTTTCCGTACGATCAAGTTGGTCTACACAAAGGTTTTCGCGATGCCGTTTACGGACCAATTAAAAAGGGTAATTGATTATATTTGGACTAGCTAATTCAAACTAACTTCTCATGCATTTTCGTAGAATCACCCTTTTACTGTTTTTGTTCGTCGCTACTATTTCTTGTGGACAAGAAATCGACACGCTATACCTTGAAAAAAATTATGAATTAAATGAATATCGCATACCTATGCGAGATGGCGTAGAGCTTTTCACGGTAGTCTATACGCCCAAAGAAACTTCTGAGAAATACCCCATTCTATTAAACCGAACGTGTTATAATGCCTCAAAGCATACTGATTATCAATATGGCGGTTATCCTTCGCAATATTTGGTCGAAGATGGCTATATATTGGTGTTTCAAGATGTTAGGGGGCGATATATGTCGGGGGGCACGTTTGATAACATGCGACCGAACATACCTGGCAACAAGCCAAGAAACAAAAAAGATATCGATGAGAGCTCTGACACCTATGATACCATCGATTGGCTTATAAAAAATGTAAACGGTAATAATGGAAAAGTGGGTATGTATGGTATTTCGTACCCTGGCCACTATACTGCTGCAGGTATGATCGATGCACACCCTGCACTAAAGGCCTCGTCACCACAGGCACCCATTGCCGATTTCTTCTTTGACGACTTTCACCATCAAGGGGCTTTTCTTGAAAGCTATACCGCTGCATTTGCTGTTTTTGGTTATCAGAAAGATACTTTGACAAGAGAACCATGGTATCGAGATGAACTTATGCGACTTTATGGTGACCCAGCGCCCGATGCCTACGATTTCTTTTTAAAAACAGGTCCGTTAAAGAATATCACAGAAAAATACCATCACGATAACTTCTTTTGGAAACAAATTGTTGAGCACCCTAATTATGATGAATTCTGGCAAAAAAGAAGTATTCTTCCCCACTTAAATGGTATTGACCATGCAGTTATGACCGTAGGCGGTTGGTTCGATGCAGAAGACCTATATGGGCCATTAAATATTTACAAAACAGTTGAAGCAACTAGTCCGAAAGCCCAAAATACAATTGTAATGGGACCTTGGGATCATGGAGGTTGGGCCCGAGAAAAAGGAAAGACCGTACATAACCATATTTATTTTGGGGATAGTATTTCCACCTTTTTCTTAAAAGATATCGAGCGTAATTTCTTTGCACATCATTTAAAGAGTAAGAATATTCATAAGCTTCCCGAAGCTTATATGTTCGATACAGGGGCAAAGAAATGGAAAAAATTCAACGAATGGCCTCCACAAGATATAGAACCAATAAGTTTGCACTTTGGTGAAAACGGAAAGCTTTCCATTAACCAACCATCTGATGAGAGTAATGTTTTTGAGTATACAAGCGACCCGAACAAACCGGTACCCTACACTTCACAAACTGAAGGGTTAACCTTTACACCGAGAAGATACATGTCAGACGATCAACGGCATGCTTCGAGAAGACCTGACGTGTTGACTTTTGAGACCGACGCCCTAAAAGAGCCCCGAGTTCTTGCCGGTGAAATTATGGCTAAACTTAAAGTTGCCATGACAGGTACCGATGCCGATTTTATAGTCAAATTGATAGATGTGTACCCCTCTGACCATGAGAACTATGAGCACAATCCCGATAATATTGTTATGGGCAATTACCAACAATTAGTTCGCGCCGAGGTATTTCGTGGTAGGTTCAGAAATAGTTTTGAGAACCCGGAGCCATTTGTGCCAAATGAAATTAGTGATGTCAATTTCAAGTTACAAGATGTGTTACATACTTTTAAAACGGGGCACCGTATAATGATACAAATACATAGCACTTGGTTCCCATATATCGATAGGAATCCGCAGAAATATGTAGAGAACATCTACAAGGCCGACAACGAAGATTTTATAAAATCTAATATTAAGGTATACGGCTCATCATCTATAGAGATAGGCGGCACTCAAGAATGTTGTCTACCTGCACCATTTCAAGCAACAACAGAACAGTTTATTAAAGACTGATTTCTATAAGGTTTTAAGGTCTTTGATAGTCTTGAAGGCTACGTCTACCTGGCTATCATCGACCAAAATGGTAAACTCGTTCGTAGTAGAGATTACTTCATAAAGCACAATACCCTCCCAAGCCAATCGCTGAAATATAAAGTAATAAATACCTGGTACAGAAACATTCTCCGCTGGTAACTTTACCGTAATCGAAGATAGATTTTCAGCTTTTTGCGTACACTTTTCTTCATGAAAAAGAGTTTCTACGGTTTGGTCAAGACTATTACTGACCACGATATTAAGTTCGTTAACACCGCGAGAAGATGTATAGAAAACATCTTTATTTTTATTTACCTCCTCTAACAACTGTGCTTGTACCTCAAGTATCGACTCTGAAACAAAAAATGTAAAATCGGTCAATGAAGAACGTACTGTTATCTCACCTATATTTTTAAGAACTTTTATGATCTTATGGGTCGCTCTAAATTCAAGATCATCTGATAGACGTTTCAGCGCCATGACAATCGCGCCGTTTCGAATATCTTTACCTAGTTCATCTTCGATTTCAGGCTTAACAATACGTGAAAGTGAAGTCAAGTTTATAATACCTTGAGCTAATGCACTCTGTAGAAATGGTTTTTTTTTAATGTACTGTTCTACGACGGATGAAATTGTTTTCATGTCTATAAAGGTTGGTTTCGAAGCAAAAATAACATATTGTTACAAATAAAACAAATTGTTTATAAACTAATATTGTACAATTTTAAATAAGAGTCTTAATCTTGCCTAAAAATGGTAAAATGCACTCTTTAAATGCTCTACCTTGAAGATTTTTCTATTTTTAAGAATGGTAATTATATCAAACCGAACCTCAACCTCCAACTCATTTTCAGTAACATAGTTATTTGCTGCGGCCACCAAAAGCTTTATTTTCTTTGAGGTTACGGTTTCTGCAATGGGTATAATTTGGTCATTACTACGGGCACGAACCTCGACCACCGCAAGAATATCTTGTTTTTGAGCAATAATATCTACTTCCGCTTTCAGATAGCGATAATTTCTTTCAACAATGTCATAACCCTCTTTAATCAAAAAATCGACAGCAATTTTCTCTCCTTCCTTTCCAAATTCATTATGTTTTCCCATCTAAACCTGTATTAAACCCTCAAAAATTAAGTATTTCATCGAAAAGTAGGGTGTTAGAACGCGCAAAGTTGATTCGAAGCACGTAAATCCTTATGCCATATATCGAAAATAAGGCAATTACCATACTATAGACTACCATTGTACGTTAAGAATTGACCCCAAACACATAAACGGTTCTTAAAGCCTACTAAAACATGGAATACTTTATCAACTGTAATACGGCTTCGCTAATGCCGTATAACACACCCCTTGACAGATCTAGGGCCGCACATCTGTATAGAAGACTGGGGTTTAGCGCATCTGCCGAAACCATCGACCAAGCGGAAGGTCAAAATGCTGGCGCTTTGGTAGACACGCTCATTAATCAAGCATTGAACGCACAATCTATTCCAGCACCCGAATGGGCCGATTGGAATCGTAGCAACTACCCTGAAGATGACCAACTGCGCAATTCGATGATGCGTACACAAAGGGATGAATTCGGTGTTGCCTACGGCAACCAAATGCTTACCAATAATCTGAAAGAACGGTTGAGCTTTTTTTGGAGCAATCACTTTGTTACCGAACTAAAGGTTTATGAATGTAACTCATTCCTCTATCATTATATAGATTGCCTACAGCGAAACTCTTTGGGCAATTTCAAGACTTTCGTAAGCGAAATCGGACTTACCAGTGCAATGTTATATTATTTGGATGGTGTTTATAACAACGGTCATAACCCTAACGAAAACTATGCAAGAGAACTTTATGAGCTGTTCACATTAGGGGAAGGCAATGCCTATACCGAAGAAGATATTATTGAAACCGCAAAAGCCCTTACTGGTTACGTGGAAAGGGGAGAATTGGGTTGTGAAGCCGTACAATATAATGCAGAACGCCATGATCCCGGTAGCAAGACCATTCTTGGTCAAACCGGTAATTGGGGTTATGACGATGTGATCGATATACTTTTTGAGCAAAGACCCAATGAAATTGCCGAGTTCATTTGTAGAAAACTATATGAGTTCTTTGTTCATCCTGATTCTAAAGATGAGGCCGGTAATGCCCAAAGTATAATTTCAGCAATGGCCTCAACCTTTACGAACAACGATTTTGAAATAGCGCCAGTATTATCTGAACTTTTTAAAAGCCAACATTTCTTTGATGACGAGGCAATCGGTGTAATTATCAAGAGTCCGTTCGACTTCTATTTCAATTTTATTAAAGAAACCAACTTTTCATATAACGACACCACAGTTGCCAGCATGATCAACTATAGCGGTATGATAAGTCAAGAACTGTTCAATCCTTTCGATGTAGCGGGATGGCAGCGCGATCGATCTTGGATCAACACCAATTTTATGATTGGCCGATGGTTGACTATCGAGAGTATCTTAGAAGATTTGTTCGCCGCCGATGAAGAACAATTCAGAACCCTTGGCCTTTCCCTTACGGGAATGGACGGAATGACCAGCAACAACCCCGATATCATAGCCAAACCTATTATAGATTTTATATTGCCGAAAGGCCTGCTCAACGACTCGGAATATGATAAGGCCTATACGGTTTTTAGAAGTGATGTTCAAGATCAATATTATGAAGGTGGTGCCACCCCAACCTGGACGTTACAGACCTCAATGGAAGGCCCATCACAAGTATATCTGCTGATTCAATATTTGGCCAGACAACCAGAATTTCAACTAAAATAACCTACTGCTATGTGCAACACCCATAATAAATCACCATATAAAGGCCTTCAGCACGATGGCCATGACCAAGAACATAAAACATGGAGCCGACGCTCCTTTTTACAGGCATTAGGTATTGCCGGATCTGGATCGATGATGCTCGGCAGTAATTTTTTGACCGCTTCCGCACCATCACCGTTAACTTCTGCCATTGCCAATGCAGAAACCGATAACATCTTAATTCTTATACGCCTTTCGGGCGGTAACGACGGACTGAGTACCGTTATTCCTATCGAACAATATGATGCCTATGCCAATGCGCGTCCGAATATATACATACCAGAAAGTAAAGTTTTAAAACTCTCAGATGAGTTCGGTGTGCCCTCGTACATGAAATCTTTAGAACCGCTCTGGGAAGAAGGGCAATTTAAAGCCGTACACGGTGTAGGTTACGAAGGTCAAAGTCTTTCCCATTTTACGGGATCTGACATTTTCGCCAATACCGATTTGACCTCAACAGGCTTTAGTGGTTTGAATACCGGTTGGATGGGTAGACATTTCGAAGAACAATACCCTGATTATTTAATATCTCCGCCGCCGGCTCCGGCTGCCATTCAAATTGGGCAATTCGGCAGTTTGGTCTTTCAAGGGGATGAAACCAATTATGCCTTCGTCACCTCGAACGTGGATCAGCTTGAAGAAATAGCCGAATCTGGCGTTCGCTATGGTTTAGATGAAGAATTGTTCAATGACTGTATGTACGGCGATCAATTGAGATTTTTAAGAGGAGTCGCCAATACAACCTACGAATATTCAGGTGTAATACATGAAGCGTGGTCTAGAGGTCAGAACCAAGTTGAATATCAAGATAACAGCTTTGCTCGGCAATTAGCATTATTGGCTCGATTGATCAAAGGAAATTTAGGAACGAAAGTATATATGATCTCTATGGGAGGTTTTGACACCCACGGAAACCAGCCTTTGGCCCATGAAAGGTTAATGAGCAACTTATCAATAGCAGTAAATAACTTTTATGAAGATTTGGCCTATACCGAGCAAGATGAAAAAGTGTTGAGCATGACCTTCTCCGAGTTTGGTCGACGAATTTTCGAAAACGGTTCAAACGGTACCGATCATGGAAAAGCAGCCCCTACACTTTTCTTCGGAAAAGGACTTAACGGTAGTGCTTTTGTTGGTGAACATCCGACACTTGAAAACCCTGATGGTCGTGGCAATTTAGAATACACCATGGATTTCAGGGACCTCTACGCGACCGTTCTTGCCGAATGGCTCTGTGTACCCATTCCCTTGGTACAACAACATTTGTTAGATCACCCTTACACTCCGGTAAATTTAGGCTTCAATTGTAGTGGTACTGATTTTCCTGAAATAGCCTACAGTGACGGAGAGCCTACAATACCGACCTCTCCAGATAGTCAAGCGGAAGAACCTGTAGTACCCAACAACGAGCAATTGAACGCCATCGTTCATAAACCTTTTTACCCGACAGACAATTCACCGTGTATCTACTTAGAAATGCCGGTAACGGCCCATGTAGATATACAATTGTTCAATATCGTGGGGCAAAATGTAGGTACGATCCGTAATGCTATTATGCGTGAGGGTGCCAATGAAATCGATATAAAACAAAGCATGTCGGGTCATTTGGCAGCAGGTAAATACATTTATCGAATTCAAGTACAAGATCATAAAATGAGTAAATCGGTCATGGTCGCCTAAACCTAACCTTCAATTTCAGTATAGAAACCCTTGTCGACTTACAGTTTGCAAGGGTTTTGATTTTTAAGTTTCCTTGGTGCTCTGCCTCTAAAAACACTATTTTTGTGCCCAAATTGAAATTTGATGGCCGAGACTCTAAACAATCCTTCACGTTATACTATTACCGCTGCATTGCCTTATACCAACGGACCCATACATATAGGCCACTTGGCAGGTGTTTACGTGCCAGCGGATATTTACGCTCGATACCTAAGATTGACCGGAAAAGATGTGGCCTTTGTTTGTGGAAGTGACGAGCATGGGGTCGCTATATCTATGAAGGCCAAAAAGGAGGGTGTAACTCCCCAAGAAATTATAGATAAGTATCACACCATCATAAAAAAATCGTTTCAAGACTTCGGAATTACTTTCGATAATTATTCGAGAACCTCTGCGGAAGTCCACCATGAAACAGCTTCCGATTTTTTTATAAAATTATACGAGCAAGGTGACTTCATTGAAGAGACTACTGCTCAATTATACGACGAGGAAGCTAAACAATTTTTGGCCGACCGTTTTGTTATCGGCACATGTCCAAAATGTGGTCATGAGGAAGCTTATGGTGATCAATGTGAGAATTGTGGATCTTCATTGAACGCAACGGATTTGATCAATCCGAAATCGACCATTACCGGAAGTACGCCTACCACCAAGGAAACCAAGCATTGGTTTTTACCCTTGGACAGGTACGAAGGCTTTTTAAGGGAATGGATTCTAGAAGGTCATAAAAACGACTGGAAGCCTAATGTCTACGGGCAGTGCAAAAGCTGGATCGATGGCGGACTAGAGCCTAGGGCCGTTACCCGAGATTTAGATTGGGGTATTCCCGTACCTGTGGAAGGCGGAGAAGGCAAAGTACTATACGTATGGTTCGATGCGCCTATTGGTTATATATCGTCTACCAAAGAATGGGCAAAAAGAGAAGGCAAAGATTGGGAAACTTACTGGAAAGACGAAAACACCAAATTGGTGCATTTTATAGGTAAGGACAATATTGTGTTTCACTGCATTATTTTCCCCGCCATTCTAAAATCGCATGGAGGCTATATTCTGCCTGAAAACGTTCCGGCCAACGAGTTTTTAAACTTGGAAGGAAACAAACTTTCCACCTCCAAAAACTGGGCAGTTTGGTTGCACGAGTATTTAGAGGAATTTCCTGATATGCAAGACGTGTTGCGTTATACGTTAACAGCCAATGCCCCAGAAACCAAGGACAATGATTTTACGTGGAAGGATTTTCAGGCCCGTAACAACAATGAACTAGTGGCCATTTTGGGTAATTTTATTAACCGAGTAGTGGTTCTTACCAACAAATATTACGATGGGGTGGTGCCTGCACCCTCCAACTTTACCGAGGTGGATCAGGAAACCTTGAATGCCCTTAAAAAATATCCGGAAATTATTTCCAGTTCTTTGGAAAGATACCGTTTTAGGGAAGCCGCCCAAGAGTTTATGAACCTAGCCCGTTTAGGAAATAAATACCTAGCTGACGAAGAACCTTGGAAAGTTGTTAAACAAGATGAGCAAAGGGTAAAGACAATCATGTTCGTGGCTCTGCAAATAGCTACGGGGCTTGCGGTTTTGGGCGAGCCTTTCTTGCCTTTCACCTCGAATAAATTAAAATCGATTTTAGCGGCATCCGAAGAATTGGGCTGGAACGATGTTTCAGAAAAAGAAACCCTATTGGAGGCCGATCATAAAATAAATCAATCACAGCTGTTGTTCAGAAAAATAGAGGACAGCGAAATTCAAAATCAATTGGACAAATTGGAAGCTACCAAGAAAGCGAACGAAAACGAAAATAAGGCCGTAACACCCCAAAAAGATACCATTACCTTTGATGATTTCACCAAACTGGATATGCGTGTGGGCACCATCATTGAAGCCGAAAAAATGCCCAAGACCAAAAAATTATTGGTGTTAAAGGTAGATACGGGCATTGATACCAGAACCATTGTTTCCGGCATTGCCAAAAGTTTTAAACCTGAAGAGATTATCGGCAAAAAAGTAACCGTTTTAGTCAATTTGGCCCCAAGACCTTTACGTGGCGTTGAAAGCCAAGGCATGATATTAATGACCGAAAGCAAAGAGGGTAAATTGGTATTCGTTAACCCTGATGAAGATGGGGTGGCCAATGGGGAAGGGATAAGTTGATTTTTTACTTTCTGAAACTGTCATTTCGAGTGCAGTCGAGACCTCTTCAGCATATTTCGTAAATTAGTTCAATGAAGTCGTACTTTGTTTACATACTTCTTTGCGCCGATGGTCTTACTTATACTGGATTCACCAACGATATTTCCAGAAGGCTTGAAGAACATCAATTAGGAAAAAATAAAAGATGCTTTACATATAAGCGTAGACCTTTAGAATTGATATTTTGTCAAGAATTTAATGATGTACACCAAGCCATTCTTTTTGAAAAGAAAATAAAGAAATGGAGTCGTGTGAAAAAATTAGCCCTAGCTAATGATGACGTAAATTTATTAAAACGCTCCTCGGAATGTAAAAACTCAAGTCACTTTGAAATTTTCAGAAGCAAAGAAAAAGGTCTCGACTACGCTCGACCTGACAAACAAACTCAAATCGGCCTATTGAATTATGATGTTCTTTTTCAAGGTCATAACTTATATTCTACTTTTAACAAATGCAGCTACTCCCTTATCTACTAAAACACACCCAGCTACCAGAAAAAAGCATAAGAAACACCGTAGCGCTGCTTGAAGAAGACTGTACTATCCCTTTTATTTCAAGATATAGAAAAGAAAAGACCGGCAATTTAGATGAGGTTCAGATCGGCCAAATAGTCGAGTTCAAAACACAGTTCGAGAACCTTGAAAAGCGTAAGGAAACTGTTCTTAAAGCTATTGAGGAGCAAGGTTCCCTTACCGACGAACTCAAAAACAAGATTACCCAAACGGAAGATTTGGTGAGCCTGGAAGACCTTTACCTACCGTTCAAAAAGAAACGAAAAACAAAGGCCGAAACGGCTCGGAAAAACGGCTTGGAGCCCTTGGCGAAAATCATCATGGCCCAAAACCATTCAGATATTGAGTCGGCAGCCCAACAATACACCAATTCTGAAGTCCCTGATGCGGATACCGCCCTTGAGGGAGCGCGACACATCATCGCCGAATGGCTCAATGAGCGAATTTCGATTAGAAACCTCATCCGCTCGCAATTGGAAAAGTCTGCCATGCTGACTACCAAAGTGGTTTCTACTAAAAAAGAGGAAGAGGCAGCACAAAAGTTCAGGGATTATTTTGATTGGAGCGAATCGCTCAACCGTTGCCCTTCGCATCGGTTATTGGCCATTCTTAGAGCTGAAAACGAAGGCTTTATAAGAGTGAAATTAGAATTGGATACTGATTTTATCCTTTCTAAAATCGAACAACGTACCATTAAATCGAACAATTCGTGTACGCCACAAATTCAAATGGCAATAGAAGATGCTTACAAAAGGTTGTTGTTTCCCTCTCTATCCAACGAACTTTTAAAAAAGGCGAAAGAAGAAGCCGATGATGATGCCATTAAAGTATTCGCCAAGAACTTACAGCAATTGCTATTGGGTTCCCCGGTAGGAGAAAAACGAATTCTGGCCATTGACCCAGGTTTTAGAACCGGCTGCAAAGTGGTTTGCCTAAGTGCCACAGGCGATTTGGAGCATAATGAAACCATTTTTCCACATGCGCCACAAAACGACACCAAAGGCGCCCTAAAAAAATTAAGTACGCTGGCAGACGCCTACAAAATCGACGCCATTGCTATTGGTAACGGCACGGCATCCCGCGAAACGGAACGCCTTGTAAAACGGGTACACTTTAAAAATTCGGTAGAGGTCTATGTCGTTAGTGAGGCCGGAGCCTCCATTTATTCAGCTTCCAAAATTGCCCGGGAAGAGTTTCCCACTTACGATGTTACCGTTCGTGGTGCGGTTTCTATCGGCAGGCGATTGGCAGATCCTTTGGCGGAGCTGGTAAAAATAGATCCTAAATCTATAGGTGTGGGGCAGTACCAACACGATGTAGACCAAAGCAAGTTACAGATGTCCCTTGATAGAACCGTGGAAAGTTGTGTAAACTCCGTTGGTGTAAATATCAATACTGCCAGTGTTCCACTTTTAAGTTATGTTTCAGGAATTGGCCCCAAGCTGGCCGAAAATATTGTGGCACACCGAAACGAAAACGGTTCTTTTGGTAAGCGCTCCGATATTAAAAAAGTTACCAGATTGGGGGAAAAAGCCTTTGAACAGGGCGCAGCTTTCCTCCGTATCAAAAATGCTAAAAATCCTTTAGATGACTCTGCCGTTCACCCAGAAAGCTATGGTATTGTAGAGCAGATGGCCAAGGACCAAAAAATGTCTTTATCCGAAATCATTAGAAATAAAGAAGTCTTGAAGAGCATCCAACTCAAAAATTACTGCACCGATGAAATAGGCTTGCCAACCCTGCAGGATATTGTAAAGGAACTGGAAAAACCGGGATTGGACCAAAGGGAAAAAGCCAAGGTATTCACTTTTGACCAAAACATCAGGTCTATCGACGACCTACGAGAAGGACAATTGTTGCCGGGCATTGTCAACAACATCACCAATTTTGGCTGTTTTGTGGATATCGGCATCAAAGAAAGCGGATTAATACATGTTTCCAACCTAGCCGATGCCTTTGTAAAAGACGTGAACGAACATGTTCATTTACATCAGCAAATTATCGTAAAAGTGTTGCAGGTAGATATTCCAAGGAAACGAATTCAATTAAAGTTGCACAAAGGCAATCTTTAAACTCCTATTTCTTACCTGTAATTTCTGGCGACCTTACCTTTTACATATTTGGTCAGTCTGCTATTGGTGGGATACCTCCGATTACGGGTCATATTGTTAAAAACCAGACCTGTTACAAATAGAATCAAGGTACCCGTCAAAACTGGGGAAAGAACATAAAAAAAGCCTAGCGACTTAATGTTCTCTGTACCAATAACCGCTATCAAGGCACTTGCTCCACCAGGAGGATGCAAAGTTTTCGTGACCTGCATGACCACAATAGAGGTTGCCACTGCCATCGGGGCCGAAACCCAAATGAGGTCGGGCACCAATTTATAGACCGCAACCCCAATAATGGCCGAAATGACCTGACCTCCAATCAAATTTCGAGGTTGTGCCAATGGACTTTGAACTGCCCCATAAATAAGAACGCTAGAAGCACCAAAAGAACCTATTAAAAGTACATTTTCAAGGTCGGGCAAATAATGCGATTGTATAAACGCAATAAGACCTATACCCACAAAAGCACCGAGAAAAGACCAAAATTGCTCTTTGAAGTCAACAAGGGTCTCTTTGTACAGAATATATCTTGAAATTCGAGCTTTTCGGTTAATTGATTTCCCTAATCGATTGGTTGATTTCATAAACTAACAGTACTGAGTGTTTATTGTTCGGTTAATTAAGCCGTAAAATCAATGCAAAGATAAAGGAATCCACAGAAAAACATATTAAATCTATCTGTTTAGTAGATTTTTAATATTTTTCTTTTGAAAATGAATAACCAAGGGCTAGATCGTATCTTTAGCACATGTTGAAAATTGCCTATCACCCTATATACAATCACCCATTACCGGAAGGTCACCGCTTTCCCATGATTAAGTATGAATTGCTGCCTAGGCAACTGTTGCATGAAGGCACTTGCACCCAACAAAATTTCTTTGAACCGGAAATACCTAACGATAAATATATTGTAGCCGTTCACGACCCCGAATACTTCTATGACCTGTTGAACATAAAAATTGCTCCGAGAGAGGCTCGGAAAATTGGCTTCCCGCTAAATGAAGTACTTGTTGAGCGGGAACGTATAATTGCAGATGGCACGATGAAAGCTTGTGAATTTGCAATACAAAATGGTGTAGCCATGAACATAGCCGGCGGAACCCACCACGCGTACACCGACCACGGAGAAGCCTTTTGCATGTTGAACGACCAAGCCATTGGCGCTCGTTATCTTCAGTCACAAAACTTGGCCAAAAAAATTCTTATAGTCGACCTTGACGTGCACCAAGGTAATGGTACCGCAGAAATTTTTAAAAACGACGATTCTGTTTTTACCTTCTCTATGCACGGGGAAGGCAATTACCCTTTTAAAAAGGAACAATCCGATCTGGATATCGCACTAAAAAAAGGAACTGGTGATGAGGAATACCTCAGCACGCTCAAAACAGTACTGCCTAAACTTATCGACAAAGTACAACCTGATTTCATCTTTTATCTGAGTGGTGTAGATGTAATCGATAGCGATAAATTGGGCACCCTATCTATGAGCGTAAAAGGCTGCAAACAGAGAGATGAGTTCGTTTTACAAATTTGTCACAAGCTACAAATTCCGCTGCAGTGCAGTATGGGCGGTGGCTATTCTCCTGATATAAAAATCATAGTCGAAACTCATGCAAATACCTATAGACTGGCACAAAATATTTTCTTTTAATGCCGTATCCTTAGGTTATCAATAAGATTGCTTCTTTTTTCGTAATTTGAAAACACCAACTACAAGTTATTTTTATGAAACCTGTTATTTTCTTACGCTCCCTTATTTTTTTCTTAGCTATTTTCTCTTGTAAAGAGAAACACAATACCCCTGCCCAAGAAGAAAAAAATATCGAAAAAAGCCCCCAATTGAAAATCAAATTGATATTTGATACAGATGCCAACAATGAACTCGACGACCAACACGCGTTGGCCTATATGTTATTAAACGGAGAGGTTTTTGACGTCAAGGGTATAACCGTCAACACTACTTATAATGGAAAAGGTATTCAAGGTCATTATGATGAAGCCGAACGAATCATGCACCTCTGCAATCTGAAAGGCAAGGTTCCGCTTTTGAAAGGCGCAGACGCTAATTTCGAAGAGATTGCCGGCGACTTCGATCCTAATAATTACGACGGCAAAGAAGGGGTTGACTTTTTATTAGAAGAAACAAAAAGTGGAAACACGATAATTGTGGCGGTCGGTAAACTGACCAATATTGCCTTGGCACTTAAAAAAGACCCTACTTTTGCAGCACGCACTAAAATTGTGTGGTTAGGAAGCAACTATCCAGAACCGGGCGAGTATAATCAGGTAAACGATACGATTTCCATGAACTACGTACTTAATAGTCCAATCCCTTTTGAAATGGTAACCGTGCGCTATGGCAAACCATCGGGAACCGATGCCGTTGCCATTACCCAGGAAGAAATCAATCAGAAAATGCCTGGGCTGGGACCTAAAGCGAATACCCCAATCAAAGGGCGGCACGGGGGTGAATTTTATACGTTCGGAGACTACTCCATAAGCCTTTTCGAACATATTTTTTATGAAACACAAATTGGCAACAATCCAAACAAGTCAAGACCTTTATTTGATATGGTGGCATTGGCCATTCTAAAAAACCCCAATTGGGGCAGCACAATAGAGATTCCAGCACCCATTCTAATAAACGAAAAATGGGTAGAGCGCCCAAATAATACACGTAAGATAACAGTCTGGGAGAATTTTGAAAGGGAAGCTATTCTCGAAGACTTTTTCAAAACCCTCAGAAACCCTATTCTGGTAAACCATCAAAATTGAATGGAATGAAACACTTTTATTGTCGAGTGATACCCTACAGATAAAGCAAACATCTTATTTTTGCGCACTATGAAGAAGATATTGCTTTTATTCCTCCTGATTAGCGCCCAAACTACATTTGCTCAAGATTCAATAAATGTACCCAACGATACCCGTTGGGACATGCTCAAATATGATTTTGTCAATATGTTCAAAGGCGTGGGGTATTCCTATGCACGACCATTCAAATGGCAGGGGAAACAGTGGGCACAATTTGGTGGTGTAGTAGCCGGTACCGGAGCCGTATATCTTTTAGATGATGACACCTCACGATTCATTAGGGCACAGCAAGAAAGTGTACCCCAATTTATTCGATCGTATGGTGAAATTTATGGTAGCCCCGAAAACAATTACCTTATTACTTCAGGTGTTTACCTAACGGGATTGATTACCAAGAGTGAAAAGTTGAGGCGAACAGGTGTACTTCTTATCTCTTCGGCCACATCGGCCGGTTTGCTTCAACAGGTTCTAAAATCTGCGGTAGGCCGTGCCCGTCCTGTCGCCAGATTGGGCAAAGATACTTTCGATCCTTTTAACCCGAGTCGAAACTTTCATTCATTTCCTTCTGGTCATGCCCTTTTGGCCTTCACAAATGCCTACGCTATCGGAAAACAATTTAAAAGTCCGTGGGCAAAGGCAGGAATTTATACTGTTGGAGCTATTCCAGGATTATCTAGAATTTGGGACGGACAACATTGGCTGAGCGATTTTGTATTCGCCATAGCCATTAGTGTCGCGACCGTCGAATCGATTGACCGTTATCTAGATAGAAAATACAACGAAAAGTACAACAATCAGGATAAGCGAATGAGCTGGAACTTAAACTTTGGGCCCGGTACTTTGGGCGTAACTTTAAATTTTTAATCTTTAAGGGATTCTTTTTTTTAAGCTTTTAGTTGACTCCGTTCTTTATTGGCTGCTGGTTTTTTAATTTTTTGCTACTAAATAATTTATGAAAGCAGAACAAGCAATTAGCATAAATCTTGCCTCTTCAAGGCCGGGTAGGTATTCTTTATCTAACAACCCGTGTCTAATTCCACCACTATCTGATGTATAACCATAAATTGTATTAAATCCAGATTTTAGACTATTCGGAATGGATTTTTCTTTGTCCAGAATCTTTAATGCTTGACCTAAGGTAGTATTTTCGTTTCCGATAATTATTTTACATAAAGATTCAACTGCCGAAATAGATTCCTTGATTGAGTTTCTATAATCTGGTTTTCTTTTATCCGTTAGTAATTCTAATGCACTTTGAATGTGAACTATTACAGGTCTATATTTAATGTTAGTATTAAGAGCATTCTCAATTTCATTCATTTCCTCACGAGAATCTATTTCTAGAAGGCTTAAACCTACAAATCGAAAACCTGATAATTCTCTTTCTAAATATGGATTACAGACTCTGACAAAGTCACCTCCAAATTCTTCTGCGCAGAATTCTAAATATTCATAAACCTCGTACCATTTAGCATTAAAAAACCAATTTCGCACAAATTTAAAGGAATCATCAGCGTATATTCTACCTTCCGAAATCACTAAGTTATCTATTGGCTTTATGAAAAAATCTCTCCACAATTTGCGAAAGTAATCTGCTAAATCTGAAAGCCCGCCTCCATATGGTTGATGGTTAGATAGTCTTCCAAATGTCTCATCACATACAACCGACCACATTGTATTTCTCAAATGTTCAGGCATCTGTTCCTTTGGAATGGTAGTCTTGGGTTTGGATATGCCTAATCTTTCAGAAAATTTCAGTTTCATTTGTCAACATTTACATCAACAGTCTTTTATACGAGCCGCTTGTGGCTTATTGTCGCATAATATTATATCTCCCCTATTCATATCAATAAAATCTAAAGATAAGAATAAGATATTTTAACTATATGGGAGAAATAAAGTCAGGTGTAGAAAAGCAAAACATCAAATCGAAAAAACATATATTCGATTATATCTTCAGGATTAAACCTATCTTATTATAATCTTTTTTGAACTAGATAGTTTTCCTAAATCTTTTTCACCGACATCTATGCTACCAATCATCATCCTCTTTAAAATGGAAAAGCCTAGACAGACTATCTTCAATGATTGGAATATCCTTAGCCTTAAATCTCTTTTTATAATCACCACTCCTATCTAACGCATATTTTTCAATAGACTCTACACTTCCTTGGTCAAAAACGCCAACACTAGTCTGACTTTTGAATTTGATATTTCCAGCAGTAATTCTGTAGCGTCCATTTTTAAATTGAATTTTGAAACTTCCCATTAAATTTGATGACATAAGGTACATACTTGCTGTTCCCTTATAAACAATTGGAACATCCTCAAACTTTCCGATGATTTCTTCGCCACTTAATGCTAACTCCGAAAATTTACCTGAAGATTTAATTGTTTTAAAGAATGTCTCAGAGTTGTTTTCATAACTCTTAATCATTCGCCAAACGACTTGACCATTATCCTTTTCAATTTGGGAATAACTTAAGGTACTAAACAACATTATGAATATTATTTTTCTCATTTCCTTTCTTTTGATTCAAATTCAGAGAAATAAGATAGACATTTATCTCTATAACAATATGGTATAACCGACAACGTTCATTAAACCGGCACATTTATTTCATATGAGAAAAACACCTATTTTTAGGTAAATTTTCAACATGAAAAAACCGACTACCCTTCTTCTACTTTTTTTTTATATAATTTCATTTGCTCAAACCCCCTCATCGCAGAAATCACCCCCATTAGAGATTTCAGAAGCCTCTGAAGTCGGCATGTCACAAGCTAGGCTTGACAAAATAGGCACAATGCTAGAAAATGCGGTCACAGAAAAGCAAATTCCCGGTGTGGTAGCCTTAATTGCCAAAAATGGCAAAATAGTATTTCATGAAGCCTTCGGCATGGCCGACAATAAGTCTAAAAAGGCTATGGAAAAAAATACCATTTTTCGCATCGCCTCACAGACCAAGGCCATTACTTCCACAGCTGTCATGATGCTTTGGGAAGAAGGAAAATTTAAATTGGACGACCCAATTTCAAAATATATTCCGGAATTTAAGAATCCGCAAATTTTGGATTCCTACAGTATTCTTAACGATACATACACCACGCGACCTGCAAAGAATGAAATTACCATTCGCCATCTTTTGACCCATACCTCAGGTCTAGGGTACGGAGTAATCGATGGTGATGAGCGTTTTAAAAAAATATATAAAAAGGCGGGGGTAACCGATCTCTTTACTACTGAAGAAATCACAATTGAAAGTAGTGTTAAGAAACTTGCTAAATTACCATTGCACCACAACCCAGGTGATGCCTATGTATATAGCGAAGGCTTGGACGTGTTGGGCTATTTTATAGAGGTGGTATCCGGTATGCCGTTCGATAAATTTTTAAGAACCCGAATATTTGACCCCTTGGGTATGGATGACACTTGGTTCTACCTTCCGAAAGAAAAACAGGATAGACTGGTCAGCGTACAGCGAATAACCGACGGAAAATGGAACCAATATCCAGTTACATTCTACGATACCGATTACCCAAAAAAAGGAGCAAAAAGTTTTTTCTCGGGCGGTGCTGGTCTATCAAGCACAGCTGAAGACTATGCTACGTTCTTACAGATGTACTTGAATAACGGAGAACTCAACGGAACCCGGATCTTAAGTAGAACTACAATTGAAAGCATCATGAAAAACCAGACCTTAGACTTTTTCGGAGACCCGAATAGAGATTATGGTCTAGCTTTCGGACTTGTAAATGCTACAGGAGTGGCTACCGCAGGTTGGGGCAGCAAAGGCACATTTGATTGGGGAGGCTATTTCAACACGCAATATTTCGCCGACCCTGAAGAACAAGTTATTGGAATTTTAATGAAGCAAACGCAAGGTGAAGTTACCGATGAAACCCGATGGAAATTTCGACAGATGGTTTTTGCAGCAATTGACGATTAACCAATAAAACTCATTTACTTGTTAACCCATTGGTATTATATCACATTAACTATAAACACTTAACTCCATTGAACAATGAAAAAATTTATTTTGTTAATTACTCTTTGTGTCTGTACCGGTGTATCGGCTCAAAAAATGAAAATTCAAGAAGGTGATTTTGATTTCTTACCTGGCCAGAGCGAAGTCAATGTAGAATTTGTTTACGACAACATGAAGTTGCTCAAGAAAAACCTGCCCCAAGACCAATACATAAAAGAGCGCTCGGCAGAACTTGAAGAAAAATCACCTGGCAATGGCGAGGCTTGGCAGAAAAAGTGGGCCGCTGCGCCCGAACTTATCTGGCAACCCAAGTTCTTGGAACTGATGAACAGATATTTTTTTGATGACCATGGAATAGCATTTAAAGAAAACCTATCGGAAGCCAAATACACATTACTAGTCGAGACAGTATGGGTTTATCCGGGTTGGGATGCCGGGGTTATGAAGCAACCTGCCAAAGTGACGACCAACTTAAAGTTTGTAGAAACTGCCAACAAAGACAATGTTTTAGCTGAAGTCACCAGTGAGAACGCACCTGGCGATCAATGGGGAAGCAATTTCAGTAACGAAGACCGCTTAGGCGAAGGCTATGCAAAGACCGGAAAATCTTTTGCAAGACTCATATTAAAGAAAACCAAAACATTTTAGATTGTTGGGGGTTTGAAACTACCTGAACAATATTATTATAAAAATTGCTCAGCTTTCTTGACCCTTAGTTTCCTTTTCCATTTCAGCAATGCGGGCCACAGTCTTGACCAAACGATGATGGTTCTTAACGAACGGGTTGGTGCGATCCCAAACATAACCGGCCAAGACTGCGCATATTTGAGCCTTGATAACAGGGTTGTCGTTGCTATCGAAGAATATGGTCTGCAGATTACCCGTGTACCATTCTTTCACATAAGTAGCAAATACTTCCACCCCTTCTTTCATATAGTCGGAATAGTCTTTCTCCCAGTCAACCTGTTCGCCTCTCAACTGCTTTGCTATAAGTTTTGCTGCGCATAACGACGATTCGGTAGCGAAGGTTACCCCAGAGGAGAACACGGGATCAAGAAATTCGGCACTATTACCGGTCAAAACATAACCCTCTCCATAAAGTTGTTTTACCGATTTGGCGATATTCTTTATTATTCTTGGCTCGAACTCATAATTTAGGCCTTCAAATCGGTCGTAATAATAATCTGATAGCTTCATCATTTCTTGAAGCTTTTGGGTATGATCTCCCTCAAATGATTCGAGATATTCCGTTGGGCCTACATAACCGAGGCTGGTATAACCATTTGAAAATGGTATTACCCAAAGCCAGGTGTCAAGACTTACAATATCAAAGGTAATTATAGTACCTTCTCTACCTTCAGGTCTATTCACATCTTTCACATGGGTGAAAATTGATGAGTGCTTACCTATTTCAGATGGTTTTTCCAAATCGAGCAAACGCGGTAAGACTCTTCCGTGACCACTTGAATCGACAATAAATTTGGCCTCTATGGCCGACAGGCTTCCGTCAATATCTTTTATGGTGGTTATGGAGTCGCTTCCTTTAAAATCTACACCTACAACTTCTTGCTCAAAAGCAATATCAACGCCCCAATCAATTAAGGTATCTGTCAATGTTTTATCAAAATCGGCCCGAGGCACTTGCCATGTCCAATCCCAACCATCAGTATATTTTTTACTGAAGTCGAAATTACAGATTCTGTCACCACGCATAAAACGGGCCCCGCCCTTAACCTCGAAATTCTTTTCCTTAAGGGCCTCTAGCAATCCTACTTCTTCAAAATGATCCATGCAACGTGGCAACAAGCTTTCCCCAATTACAAAACGGGGAAATTTACTTTTCTCAACTACCTTTACTTTAAGACCTTGCTTGTGAAGATAAGCTGCTGATACCGCTCCCGAGGGTCCGGCGCCAATGATTAGAACATCAACACTTTCATTTTGCATAAATGATTATTTTTTGGTCGGATTTATAAAAACTTCTAAAGGCAATTCGACACTTAAGAAAGCCTATTCGCTCGAAATCCGAAGTAAAAATACGATATTCCTGTACTTTTTATTATTAATTTACATTTTGAATTGGTTATTTTAGCCCTCCCTAATAACTGAAAAATTAAGCGAAGACCAACCGAAAAATGCCAGAAATAAAAGGAAAGTTAGGAATTGAAGAGTTCTACAGTGTTATTTTCGATAATGAATCTCTTTCGGTTGACCAAGAGGTGATTAAAACGGCACAAGACAGCCATGATTTCTTAAAAGAGTTCTCGAAAAACAAGGTTATTTACGGTGTTAATACGGGCTTTGGCCCAATGGCACAGTATAAAATCAAAGATTCCGAGACTTTACAGTTGCAATACAATCTTATCCGTAGCCATGCATCTGGCACGGGCAATCCCATACCTGAAAAACATGTTCGAGCAGCTATGTTGGCTCGATTGAATACCCTTAGTTTAGGAAACTCAGGAGTGCACGTTTCAGTTATAGAAACCATGACCGACCTAATAAACAAGAATATCACCCCGTTGATTTATGAGCATGGAGGGGTCGGGGCCAGCGGCGACTTAGTACAATTGGCACACTTGGCCCTCGTACTCATCGGCGAAGGCGAGGTATTTTACAAAGGCGAAAGAAGACCTACCGCAGAGATTTTCGAACAAGAGGGGGTCGAACCCATCAAAGTGGAACTTCGTGAAGGTTTAGGTCTCATTAATGGCACCTCTGTAATGACCGGTATCGGTGTGGTAAACACTATTTATACAAGACGACTGTTAGAATGGATGATCGCTTGTTCTTCGGCCATTAACGAAATCATGCAGGCCTATGACGACCATTTGTCAGAAGAATTGAACTTCACCAAAATGCATAAAGGCCAACGCGAAATCGCAAGGTCGATGCGCAGTCATTTAAAAGACAGTACGCTGACCCGAAAGCGAGAACATCATCTGTATACCGATACAAATGGTGATGTATCGGTTTTTGAAGAAAAGGTACAAGAGTATTATTCTATTCGTTGCGTTCCACAAATTTTAGGGCCTGTGCTAGATACCTTGAACAACGTTGAACGTATTTTAATCGAAGAGGTCAATTCGGCCAATGATAACCCTATAGTCGATGTTGCTAGAAAGAATGTGTATCATGGTGGTAACTTTCATGGAGATTACGTCTCATTAGAAATGGACAAGCTCAAAATAGTGGTCACCAAAATGAGCATGTTGGCAGAACGCCAATTGAACTATCTGATGAACTCTAAGCTGAACGATGTTCTACCTCCATTTGTTAATTTAGGCACTCTAGGGCTCAATTTCGGAATGCAAGGTGTTCAATTTACGGCAACATCGACTACCGCTGAAAATCAAATGCTTTCGAATCCTATGTACGTTCATAGTATACCCAACAACAACGACAATCAAGATATTGTCAGCATGGGTACCAATGCCGCCTTGATTACTAAAAAGGTAATCGAAAATGCTTTTGAAGTTATCGCCATAGAAATGATTACTGTCGTACAGGCTATAGAATATCTTGACGCGAAGGATAAGGTATCGACCAAGACTAAAAAGATGTACGATGCCGTTAGAAAGATAGTACCCCCGTTCAAAGAAGATACAATTATGTATCCGTATGTTAACCAAGTGAAAGATTTCATCACTAATCATAAGAACAAATAGAAAAGGGGGGCCAAACAGGGCATTCAGCGAATAATGTTATTGGTTTTTTCAATTCTATTTCAGACGTTTTAAAAAGAAACAAGTAGTAATTTAAATTTTATCGTCATGAAAATAAAAGCCTTTTTAGTTTTAGTATTGGCCATCAACACTGTGGCCCTTTATGCCCAAGAACTATCTCTTGTTAGAGAAGATGGTATGTTCGGTTACATCGATAAATCGGGCAATTATGTCATTGAACCAAAATTTAAAAATGCCAAAACCTTTTCAAACGGTTTGGCAGCAGCCGAAAAAGATAAATTGTGGGGTTTCATCGACCCATCTGGCGAATGGGCCATCGAACCAAAATTTGATAAAGTAAAGTACTTCGACTCGGGCTACGCTTTGGTATTGGAGAATGACAGCTGGAAATATATTGACACTACAGGTAAAACTTTACAGGTGCCATCTGCCGAAAAGTATTATGATTTTGAAGATGGAGTATCTTTATTTCGTGAAGCGGATAAAATCGGACTTTTGGGCACCAGTGGAAAATTGGTTCTTGAACCTACCTATGACGCTATTAAAAAGTTCAGAAACGGTCATGCCAAAGTTAGCAAGGGTGAAAAATGGGGTATGATAGATACTAAAGGCAAGGTTGTTATCCCCGTTGAGTATGAAGAAATCGGCAATGAATACACCGCTTATGGTGTCGAAGCTAAAAAAGGCGGAGTCTATGGCATCGTTCACAATGGAACTTTCAACCCGGTGGCCGGGGCTGATAAAGTTTGGGGCTTTTATGGCGATTCAGGACTAACCTACGCAAGAAAGAATAAAAAAGTAGGTTTTGTTAACAGTAAGGGCGAATGGGTTATCGAACCAAAATTTGATAAGGCCCGTGGTTTTGCAAACGGTTTGGCACCTGTTTCTGAAAATAAAAACTGGGGTTATATCAATAAAAAAGGTGAAATGGTCATACCTGCGGAGTACCGTGATGCCGAGGTTTTTGCCGAAAATGGTCTTGCCCCTGTAAAACAAAAGCAATGGGGGTTTATTGACTCAAGTGGAAAAGTTGTCATTCCGTTGGAATATGACATCACCGCTGGCTTGGCTTTTTTAGCAGGTAATGATTCCAAAGGATTTATAAATGGTCTAGCACGTGTGAAAACCAAGAAAGGTTGGGGCTTTTTAGACAAAGATGGTAAACTGCTCGCAGATAAATGGTTTCAAAATGTTGAGCCTTTTGTCTCTATAAAATAGAATCCCCTACACACCGGAAGAGGAAACAGAAACTAAGTGAATGAAAGAGGAAAAGAAAAAATACGCACTCGTAACTGGGGGCTCTCGTGGTATCGGTCGAGCCATTTGCGTACAATTGGCCAAAGACCTAGACTACAAAATACTCATCAACTATAACAGTAACTCAAAAGCAGCAGAAGAAACCCTTGCAATGGTAACTGAAGCCGGTGGCAATGGTGAGCTTATTCAGTTTAATGTAATTGATGGCGAGCAAGTAAAATTGAAACTCGAAACTTGGCACGAGAAAAACAAAAATGCGGTTATTGAAGTAGTGGTGAACAATGCCGGCATTACCAAAGACGGTTTATTCATGTGGATGTCAAAGGAAGATTGGTCTTCCGTGGTCGATACCAGTCTCAATGGGTTCTATAATGTTACCAATGCCTTAATTCAAAACCTTTTGGTCAACAAATACGGCCGAATCATTAACATGGTCTCGGTTTCAGGTCAGAAGGGTACGCCGGGCCAAACGAACTACTCTGCTGCTAAAGGCGCGGTAATCGGTGCCACTAAAGCACTTGCTCAAGAAGTAGCCAAAAGAAAAGTTACCGTGAATGCCGTAGCTCCTGGCTTTATAAAAACCGATATGACCGAAGAACTGAACGAACAAGAGTTAAAAAAAATGATTCCCGCCAATAGATTTGGCACGGCAGAAGAAGTGGCACATGCAGTATCTTTTTTGGCTTCCAATAAATCAAGTTATATAACTGGCGAGGTATTGAATATCAACGGCGGCATTTATTCATAACCTTTATATTCAGTACCTCTGATGGATATCTGCAACCGTATCGGCGTTACTTAATCATATCTGACATCAGCAATTTTTAATCTAAAAATCCGTTAGGATCAAGAACTTTATTATATTAGGTAAGCGTACCAAACATCTACAGTGACAGAATGAGGAGAGTAGTTATTACGGGCATGGGCATATATTCATGCATAGGCAAAAACCTAGAAGAAGTAAAACAATCGCTATATGAGGGCAAATCGGGTATTATCTACGACTCGAAACGAGAATCATTCGGCTATCGCTCCCCTATTACCGGTCATGTTGACGAACCCGATTTAAAATCCCTACTCTCTAGAAGACAACGTATCAGTATGGGCCAAGAGGCTCAATTTGCATACATGGCAACCATGGAAGCCCTAAAAAATGCCCAGATTGACGAGGATTTTATGGAAATCAATGAAATCGGCATTCTATACGGTAACGACAGCACGGCCAAATCTACCGTAGATTCGGTTGATATCATGAGAGAAAAAGGAGATACCACACTGGTAGGATCAGGAGCCATATTCAAGGCCATGAACTCTACCGTTACAATGAATCTTTCTACAATATTTAAATTAAAGGGTATTAACCTGACCATTAGTGCAGCCTGCGCCAGTGGCTCCCACTCGGTCGGTTTGGCCTATCACCTGATAAAGAGCGGCCTTCAAGAATGTATTATCGCCGGGGGCGCACAAGAAATAAATCCTGAGGCAATGGGCAGTTTTGATGGCTTGGGCGTTTTCGCTACCAATACTGACAATCCCGAAAAAGCTTCGAAACCCTTCGACAAAGACCGTGACGGACTAGTACCTAGTGGAGGAGGCGCTACTCTTATTGTTGAAAGTTATGATTCGGCAGTAAAGCGAGGAGCACCAATACTTGCTGAATTAGTAGGTTACGGCTTTTCTTCGAATGGCGATCATATCTCTACCCCAAATGTTGATGGGCCTTCTAGGGCCATGCAAAGAGCCCTTGATGACGCAAAAATGAATCCGTCAGAGATCGATTATGTGAATGCACATGCTACTTCGACCCCTGTAGGTGACGCCAATGAGGCCAAAGCTATTTTCGAGGTGTTCGGGGAAACCAACCCATATGTTAGTTCAACAAAATCGATGACGGGCCATGAATGCTGGATGGCGGGCGCAAGCGAAATTGTATATTCGCTGATTATGATGGAAAATTCCTTTATTGCCCCTAATATCAATCTTGAAAATACGGATGAAGATTCTGGGAAATTAAATATTGTTAAGAAAACCTTAAACAAAAAAATTGATGTATTTTTGTCCAATTCATTCGGGTTTGGTGGAACAAATTCCGCACTGATACTTAAAAAAGCCAGTAATAAATGACATTGACCAAAGAAGAAATTGTTGAGAAAATAGACATCTTTCTCATTGATGAATTTGAAGTAGACGAGGATGAGATAAAGCCCGAGGCTAATTTGAAAGAAGCTTTGGATTTAGATAGTCTAGATTTCGTAGACCTAGTGGTAGCAGTTGAAAGTAATTTCGGAGTAAAATTAGTAGGCGAAGACTTTGTGAATGTTCACACCCTACAGAACTTTTACGACCTAATCGAAAGTAAATTAGCATAACCCTATCTATAAAATATTCTAGATTCCATTCAGGCAACCTTCGATAGTCTAATTTAAATCATACTAATTTTCAAAACCATAGGACTGTCGGCCGACAAACGAACAAGCCAAAACCAATTTAAAGATATCCGTTAAATGGCAGAATGGGAAGGACAATCGAAAGGCAACCTGCTCGGATATAAGATTTTCATCTTTTTACTCAAAAACCTCGGCATCGGTGTAGCCTATTTCGTGTTACGCTTCGTTTCCTTCTACTATTTTCTCTTTTCTGCCAAAAGTTCAAAATGTATTTACCAGTATTTTAGAAAGAGGTTAGGCTATTCAAAGCTGAAAAGTACACTCAGCATCTATCAAAGTTACTTCACCCTAGGCAGAATACTTATTGACCGCGTTGCAATATCTACCGGACTACGTAATAAATTTACTTACACCCATGATGGTATCGAGCATATTGACAACTTGTTAAAGAAAAATCAAGGAGGCATTCTCATCAGCGGGCATGTGGGTAATTTTGAAATTGCACATTACTTTTTAGAGAACAGGTATAGCATCAACAAGATAAGTATGGTCACTACACGAGACGAGCAACAGAGCATACTTGATTATATGGATAGTATTGTTATCAAATCACAGCTTGAATTCATTTTGGTGAAAGACGACATGTCACATATTTTCGAGATTCATAATGCGCTAGACCGCGGCGGGCTTGTCGTCTTTACAGGTGACCGTTACTTGCCCGGCACAAAAACGCTTAAAGGTGAACTCTTGGGCAAAGAGGCCCATTTTCCAATGGGGCCCTACCAACTGGCTTCACGATTAAATATGCCGGTTCTATTCGTATACGTAATGAAAGAAACCAAAAAACATTACAGTCTCTACGCCCGACAGGCAGAGTTTAAAGCTCGTGATGCTCAAGGCTTACTCAATGAATATACCCAAAGCATGGAGTGGATTATTAGAAAATATCCATTGCAATGGTTCAATTTTTTTGATTTTTGGAAAGACCTGAAGAAATAATGAAAGAAGTACTTATAGTCTATTATTCTCAAACAGGGCAAATTTTTGATATTCTAAGCAATATCGAGTCTACTTTAAAGAGCGAGGAAGTAAACATTACTTATTATAAAATTGTTGCAGAACCGGAATATGCTTTTCCGTGGGATGCACAAAAGTTCTATGATATTTTCCCTGAATCTTTTCTTGAGATACCCCAAGATTTTCATCCTCCGTCACCGGAAATATTGAACAAAAAATACGACCTGGTTATCTTGGGGTATCAAGTTTGGTATTTGACCCCCTCGAGGCCTATCATCTCCTTTTTAAAATCTCAGGTGGCCCAGCAACTTTTGAGCAACACCCCAGTTGTTACCATGGTAGCCTGTCGCAATATGTGGATTCAGGCCCAAGAGAAAATGAAAAAACATTTAGCCTCATTCAATGCCAATTTGGTCGGGCATATAGCTTTGGTCGATCGCAATATCAATCACATTAGCGTAATCACCATTCAACATTGGATGCTCAAGGGCAAAAAAGACCGTTACTTAGGCATTTTTCCTAAACCTGGGGTATCGGAAGAAGAGATCACCGGTGCTTCTAAATTTGGCACACCGATAAGAGAAGCTTTGATAGCCAATGATTTCACCGAGCTCCAAGAAAATTTATTGAAACTTGATGCCGTACTGGTGAACCCATATTTGGTTCGCACCGATGAACGTGGAAACGTACTTTTTTCAAAATGGGCCAACCTCATTATTAAAAAAGGAAAACCGGGAGAACCCAAACGATTAAAATGGATTGGTTTGTTCAAATATTATTTGTTATTTGCTATTTGGGTAATAGCACCTATAGTTTTTGTCGTATTTTTGCTCACTTATTTGCCTATGACCCGAAAGAGGAATAAAGAAAGAAAATACTATTCCTCTGTTGCATTAAATGAAAGTTAATGAAGGACGTTTACATCACTCGAATATCTAAATACTTACCGAATAGCCCTGTCGACAATGACCAAATGGAAGAAAAATTGGGCGTTATCAACGGTAAAACTTCAAAGGCGCGTCGCATCGTTTTACGCAACAATAAAATCAAGACTAGATATTATGCCATTGATGAAAATGGCCAAACCACTCATAACAATGCCGAACTTGCGGCTGCTGCCGTAGAAGCATTGTGTGATGAAAAGTTCACCACTCAAGATATCGAACTTTTGTCTTGTGGCACTTCGAGTCCGGATCAAATATTACCTTCCCACACCAGTATGGTACACGGTTTTTTGAAAAACCGGAATATGGAAATCAACTCAGCCTCGGGTGCTTGCTGCTCGGGTATGAACGCATTAAAATACGGTTATCTTTCTGTAAAGGCAGGCCAAACAAAAAATGCTGCCTGCGCAGGTTCTGAACGTACTTCGGCCTGGATGAAAGACCGGGTTTTTCAAAATGAAGTTGAACACCTGAAAGAATTGGAAGAAAGCCCGATTCTTGCCTTTAACAAAGAATTTCTAAGATGGATGTTGTCCGATGGATCGGGAGCAGTCTTATTGGAAAGCGAACCCAAGGGTGAAGTTCCACTAAAAATTGAATGGATCGACGGGTATTCGTACGCCCACGAAATGGAAACCTGCATGTATGCCGGTGCAGACAAAGAAGAAAACGGACGTCTAATCCCGTGGAGTGAATTTCCTGCCGAAGAATGGGGCAAGAGATCCTTGTTCGCTATGAAACAAGACACCAAATTACTGGGAGATAATATTCTCAAAAAAGGTGTCGACAGTCTAAAAATGACCTATAAGAAACATAACATAGGCCCTGATGACATCGATTACTACCTACCTCACATTTCTTCCTATTACTTCAAGCAGGGACTATACGATGAGATGAAGGAACAAGGAGTAGAAATGCCTTGGGACAAATGGTTCTTAAATCTTGAGAATGTTGGAAACATTGGGGCGGCGTCAATCTATGTGATGCTTGAAGAGTTAGTAGCTTCCGGTCAACTTAAAAAAGGAGACCGAATATTGTTTCATGTTCCGGAAAGCGCAAGATTCTCTTACATGTATGCTTATTTGACCGTCTGCTAATGACCGAATCGGGTAATTATATCGCAGAAGGAGATTTCCTCCTATCCTTAATTCCCCAGAAAACACCTTTCGTTATGGTCGATAGTTTGGCCGAGTATTCTGAGAAACATATAGTCTCGGCGTACACTGTGAAAAGTGATAACATTCTCGTATCGGAGAACCGATTCTCCGCTTCAGGCTTAATAGAAAATATGGCCCAGACCGTTGCTTTACATACGGGATACAAATATTATTTACTTGACCGACCTGCCCCTACCGGTTATATCGGCGCCATAAAAAAGGCCGAAGTTTTCGAGCTTCCAGAGGTTTCTCAAAAATTAATCACTACGGTACATATTCTACACGATATAATGGGTGTAACCCTTGTTCGAGCGGAAGTAACGTCTGAAGGTATTTTAATCACTTCAAGTGAAATGAAAACTGCATTGGCCCAATAGCACATGAAAAAGGCACGTTACGATATCAATATCAAGAATTTTCTGCCGCACCGGGCACCTATGTTAATGGCCACGGTTACGCCATACTTAGATGAAGACTCAGTAGTTACCCATTTTGAAATTACCGAGGATTGCATTTTTTTAGACTCAAACGGGCGTCTGGCAGAAGCAGGTTTAATCGAGAATGCCGCACAAGCCAGCACCGCTATAGTAGGGCAAAGCTATTTTGACGACGAAGACCTTGAAGGTTCTGGCAACAAATTGGTAGGTTACATTAGCGCCATTAAAAAATTAGAAATTAAAACTTTGCCAAAGGTCAGTGAACTTTTGGTCACCAAGGCAAAGCTTATTTCAAGATATGATACCGGTACGATGAGTGTTTGCACCATTACTTCTGCCACTTTTAGAAATGACGATTTAATCGTAGATTGTACCTTTAATTTTTTAATACACGAAGTATAGCCTAAAAAGACAGTTAGCTGTTACCCCTAAAGCTATATCACCCCCGTAGAGACTGTATCAGAATCACATTCATCATGAAAAAGAAAGAGGTACCACAAGACGAGAGCCAATTGGAAAAGGCCAATATTAAAGACATGGTCTATGCGGTCGATGAAAACGGGGAGTATGTGACCGAGTTGAGTACCGGTTGGGAACCCAAAACTATAGCCCTCGACAACGCCATAAAGGAGATTGAAGAACGTGTAGAAGACGCTAAAAAGCGCGTACTCGAGCATAAGACCAGCCCCATTGAATATTATATGGAGTTGCATAAAATGGATTTACCAATTCTAGCAAGTTATGCAGGCATGTGGCAATGGCGCGTAAAGAGACATTTTAAACCCCCGGTCTTTGAAAAACTTTCCCTAAAAACTTTACAAAAATACGCTGACATCTTCGAGATCAGCATCGAAGAACTAAAGCAGATAAAGAACCAATAATGCAAATTGATTTTACCCATAAGCAATCCGCTCATTGTGAAAACGGGGTGGTGTCGAACCTCATGCGACATAATGGTTTTGAAGTAAGTGAACCCATGGTTTTCGGCATAGGTTCTGGGCTATTGTTCAGCTACCTACCGTTCATCAAAGTAAATTATGCGCCAGTATTCACTTATAGGGCTATGCCCGGAATGATTTTTAATCGATTTGCCAAGAGGGTCGGCCTAAAAGTGAAGCGGGAAAAATTTAGTAGTCCGGAAAAAGCGAAGGCAAGATTAGATGAAAATTTAGCCAATAACAATCCTGTGGGGCTGCAAGTAGGTGTTTATAACCTTATTTATTTTCCCGATGAATACCGTTTTCATTTCAACGCCCACAATATGGTCGTCTATGGCAAAAAAGACGACGACTATCTTATTAGTGACCCTGTTATGGAAGGTGTTACCTCCCTAACTACCAAACAGCTTGAAAAAGTAAGGTTTGCCAAAGGAGCATTTGCACCGAAGGGCCATATGTATTACCCGATTTCCTTCCCTGAAAAATTAGAGCTCAAAGAAGCCATAATCAAGGGCATCAAGCATACTTGTAGAGATATGCTCGCCCCTGCGCCCATTGTTGGGGTTAGAGCCATGCGCTGGGTAGCCAAGAACATTAAAAAGTGGCCTGTTAAACACGGAGCCAAGAAAGCTAACCATTATTTAGGTCAAATCGTGAGAATGCAAGAAGAAATTGGCACTGGTGGAGGTGGTTTTCGTTATATCTATGCTGCTTTTCTTCAGGAAGCAAGTCAGGTTTTGAACAATAGCAAACTTGAAGAATTTTCTAAAGAAATGACGCAAATCGGTGATGCTTGGAGAGATTTTGCCCTTGAGGCCTCTAGAATTTACAAGAATCGAAGCGGACAAACCGAAGGTTATGATTCAATTTCTGACCAATTGCTTAATATTGCTAAACAGGAGGAAGCTTTTTTCAAAGCACTACGAAAGGCAGTATGATCGAGATAAACGAACTTTCAAAGAAATATAAAGGTGCTGACACCTTCTCTGTAAACAACTTGAATCTTACGATTCGAGAAAAAGAGATTTTTGGGATTCTAGGCCCTAACGGTGCCGGAAAAACTACCTTGATTTCTATGCTCAGTTCTTTATTGAAACCTACATCAGGCTCTTTTACCATCGATGGTCTGAACTATCAGAACAGCAACACCGAACTTAAACAGATTATTGGTATCGTACCCCAAGAATACGCACTCTACCCTTCTTTAACAGCTTTTGAAAACCTGAAGTATTTCGGTAGCATGTACGGGTTAAAAGGTTATGTTTTAAAAAACAAAATATACGATCATCTTGAAGTATTAGGTCTAAGACAATTCGCCGATAAAAAAATCAAGACTTTTTCAGGAGGCATGAAGAGGCGTATCAATCTAATTGCAGGCATACTACACAATCCGAAGGTATTATTTCTTGATGAGCCTACGGTCGGTGTAGATGTGCAATCAAAAAACGCCATAATAGATTATCTGAAAAAACTAAATGCCGAGGGCACAACGATTCTTTACACCTCACACCATTTGAACGAAGCTGAGTTCTTCTGTACACGAATTGCGATAATTGACTTAGGCAATATCATCTGCAAAGGCGAACCCTCTGAGTTAATTAATGAACACGGTAGTGCCAAAAACTTAGAAGAGGTGTTTTTGACGACTACTGGCAAAGCCCTTCGCGATTATGCATAAACTTTGGGCCTCTGCATATAAAGAATATTTGCTGCTCGTTAGAGATTTTGGCGGGCTCGCTATTCTCTTCATTATGCCCTTATTGCTCGTAATTACTATAACGGTCATACAAGATGGTACCTTTAAAACTTTAAAAGAGTCGAAAATACCGATTCTATTGGTAGATAATGACCAGGGGAGCGTCTCTGAGCTGATTAAAGAAAATCTTACCGCTTCCAATCAATTCGCATTAGTCTATCAACATGAAGAAGCTTTAGCTCAAGAATTGGTTCAGAATGGTGAATACCAATTGGCTATCGTTATACCTGAAAATCTTTCTCGCGACCTAGACCTTAAGGTCAGTGAAAACGTAGAAGGCATCTTGGAAAAATTTGGTATGGAGGAAGAAAGCATCCCCATAGTGAAATCAAAATTCGAGCCTAAAGAGGTCAAACTCTATTTTGATCCGGCCACCCAGTTTTCTTTTAGAAACTCGATTAAAAGTGGCATCAACCAAATGGTTTCGATGATTGAGACGGCTTCTATTTACAAAGCTTTTCAAGAAGAATTGACCGATGACAATACCGAACAAATATTCGACACCGAATCGTTCATTCAATTTACCGAAATTTCTCCCGGCGATCCCACTGAAAAAATTACTATTCCGAATTCAACCCAGCATAACATACCGGCATGGACACTATTTGCCATTTTCTTTATCATATTACCGTTGTCAATAAATATGGTAAAAGAGAAAAATCTGGGTACTTTCGTGCGACTCCGAACCAATCCTGTATCATATGCAACCGTTCTTGGAGGTAAAACCATTGTATTTCTTAGCATTGCGCTAATTCAATTTGCATTGATGCTAGCGGTTGGCGTCTTCTTATTTCCAGTAATAGGACTACCGCAACTAGATGTTAAAGGTAAATTGCTTATGCTTCTAATAGTCGCTTTTTTCGCCGGTCTTGCCGCTGTGGGCCTTGGATTGTTATTAGGAACCATTGCCAAATCACAAGAACAATCTGCGCCTTTCGGTGCAACCTTCGTGGTCATTCTAGCTGCGCTTGGCGGGGTTTGGGTTCCCGTTTTTGCCATGCCCAAATTTATGCAGGCACTCTCAAGCATATCACCCATGAATTGGGGTTTGAATGCATTTTACGATGTGTTTTTAAGAAATGTTGGCCTAGTCAACCTACTGCCCGAGATAGCTTTGTTATTTTTGTTCTTTTTGGTAACCACTGCAATTTCCATCATTTATAACGAGCGAAAAAATGCCGTCTAAAAATTTAAAAGAGCTAAGTTTTACAAGTGAGATAAGGGTCAGATTTTCTGAATGTGACCCCTTGGGTATTGTCTGGCATGGTAATTATATCCAGTATTTTGAAGATGCCCGAGAAGCCTTCGGCCGACATCATGGCATCTCGTATCTTGACCAGAAAGCCAATAATTTTTCAAGCCCCATCGTATCTTCAAAATGTGAGCACAAGCTGCCCTTGGCCTATGGTGATATCGCAACCGTAAGAACCACCTACATTGATTCAGCGGCGGCAAAAATGATTTTCAAATATGAAATCTTGAACCCGGAAGGTAAAATCGTTTGTATCGGTGAGACTGTTCAAGTTTTTGTAGAGTTGGGCGGTGGTCTATCGCTTGCATTGCCAGAGTTTTTCAAGAAATGGAAACTAAAAACAGGCCTGTTAGATGAATAATCCGTTTTTGTCATACAATAATATTATTTCTTCACTAGGTTTTGACAGCAAAACTGTTGTTGAGAAAGTTTCTGCCGAAGTATCAGGGCTCAATTCGGTAGACGATAAGGATATTCTGGCAAGACCTTTTTATACTTCAATGCTTGATCCTATGGTTTTAGAGAAAGCATTCGAAAAACTGATTCCGAAAAAAAAATATACCCGGCTAGAGAAAATGATGTTGTTATCGCTACATCAAATCATTAAGGATTCAAAACTTGAATTGACCGAAAGAGTTGGCCTTATTATCTCCACTACAAAAGGCAACATTGATATATTGGAAAATCAAGAGATGTTCACCAAAGAACGGGCCTATTTAGGAGCCCTAGCTTATGAAATCAAAGAGTTTTTTAATTTTAAAGATGACCCTATCGTTTTATCTAACGCCTGTGTTTCGGGCGTAATGGCCGTTTCTATTGCCAAACGATTGATCAATGAAAAAAAGTATGACCATGTTTTTATAGTTGCAGGAGATATGGTCACCAAATTTATAATTTCTGGCTTTAATGCGTTTCAGGCCTTAAGCGATGAACGCTGTCGCCCCTATTGCAAAACGAGAACCGGTATTAATATCGGTGAAGTGGCCGCAAGTGTTTTGGTCACAAAAAATCCTGATACATTAGTCGATGAATCCGTTGAGATTATAGGCGATGCTTCTTGCAATGATGCCAACCACATTTCTGGCCCTTCAAGAACGGGCGAGGGGCTCTACCGAAGTGTAATCGCTGCAATGAAAGAGGCTAATCTAGAGGCTACTGATATTGATTATATTTCCGCACATGGTACAGCTACCCCGTATAATGATGAAATGGAATCAATTGCCTTCAACAGAGCAGGCTTGGCAGAAACTCCCCTTAATAGCCTTAAAGGTTATTTCGGCCACACGCTTGGAGCTTCCGGACTTTTAGAAACTATAATCGGAATGCATTCTTTACATCAAAACCAACTGTTTGCATCGTTAGGGTTTCAAGAACTTGGAGTTTCCCATCCATTAAATATCATTCGTAAAACCACCCCAAAAAACAGTAATATTTTTTTAAAAACTGCTTCTGGTTTTGGGGGTTCGAACACCGCGGCAATTTTCAGAAAGATATATAAATAGAGACTTAGAACTAATAATTTAACAAGAGTTTTCTAATTAAGATCATATACCTAAATTTGACTACCAACATATTTACAGACTAAAATAATGGCCAAAAAACCGATTAAGGCTATCGAGGCGCTAGAAGAAGCCCAGAAGATTGCTTTCGCCCCATTTGTGTTTCAAACGACCATCTCTCTACGGAAGCTCGGTATTTTGGACTATATTTTTGAAAATAGCCGAGATGGCGTTACCTCTCAGAAACAACTTTCCGAGGCTCTCGACATTACCGAATATGGGCTTAGTGTTCTATTGGAAATAGCTGAAAGTTCCGATATCGTTAGTCAAGATGAAGAAGGCAACTATGAGTTGACAAAAATCGGATACTTTTTGAATTACAATAAAATGACAGAAGCCAACCTCAACTTTACTCAAGATGTCTGCTATCAAGGCCTCTACCACTTGAACGAAGCGATAGAAACGGGTAAACCGGCAGGCTTGAAAGAACTTGGCCCTTGGCCCACAGTTTATGAAGGGCTTTCACAATTACCTAGCAAAGTACAGAATTCATGGTTTTCTTTTGATCATTTTTATTCTGATGAAATTTTTGAAGAAGCCTTACCCATAGTGTTCCGTCATCAGCCTAAAACGCTATATGATATAGGTGGTAATACGGGCAAGTTTGCCATTCTCTGCGCCAAATATAACCCTGAAGTAAACATTAAAATTTTCGATTTACCAGGGCAATTGGCAAAAGCGCTTGAAAACGCAAAGAAGAACGGACTTGAAAACCGTATCAAGGGGCAGGAAATCGATTGGCTATCTCAAAAACCTGAGATTACAGAAGGTGCAGACACCATTTGGATGAGCCAATTTTTAGATTGCTTCTCAAAAGAGGAAATTCTAAAAATTCTAACGACCTGTGTCAATTCGATGAGTGATACCACCGAATTGATTATTATCGAAACCTTTACAGATCGGCAAAAATTCGAAAATGCCCGTTTTACCTTAGAGGCGACATCACTTTACTTTACGGCAATGGCGAACGGAAACAGTAAAATGTACAAAGCATCGGAGTTTATAGATTTAGCTACGGAAGCTGGGCTCACCGTGAAAGAAGATTTGGCCATTGGCGAATTTCACACCATGTTGGTTTGCCGAAAAAGTCAATGATCATTTGAAAAAAGACTACTTCATACAGGACTACTGCCATATAAAAAACAATTCCGTTTTGATTAACGGAACACAATTGTTCACCCAAGAGTCTACCGATTTCAATGCTTTCATTAAATCGGCCTATCAACATTTTAATACCGATTATCCCAAATTTTTTAAGATGGATCGGCTGAGTAAATTGGCATTCATCACTGCCGATGTTCTTTTAAAAAATGGACAACATACAATAGAAGAGGCTCAGAATATGGCTGTGGTACTATCGAACCGTGCCTCTAGTCTTGACACCGACCGAAAACATCAAGAATCTATAAACGAACAAGATAATTATTACCCCAGTCCGGCAGTTTTTGTATACACGCTACCCAATATTTGCATCGGGGAAATTAGCATCAGACATAAACTCCATTCTGAAAATAGTTTTTTTATCTTTGACCAATTCAATGCCGACCATTTATGGCACTACAGCAATAGTCTTTTGAACACTTACAAGGCCGATTCTGTTTTGTGCGGGTGGGTCGATGTTGATCAAGATAAGTACGAAGCATTTTTATATGTAGTGAGCTCGAAAGGCAGCTACGAACACAATAAAGAAGAAATAACCAGATTATATTTGACCAAATGAGTGAGTTAAAACAAGAGTTGAAAGAGAAAATCATAGAGCAATTGAACCTAGAAGATGTTGCCGTAGATGAGATTCAAGACAATGACCCGCTCTTTGGCGAAGGTTTAGGGCTAGATTCTATCGATGCTCTAGAACTGATTGTTATGCTCGATAAAGATTACGGTATCAAACTTGCCGACCCTAAAGAGGGTAGAAAAATTTTCGAGTCGGTTCAGACTATGGCGAAGTATATCGAAGAAAACAGAAGCCGATAGTATTCTTTCACGGTTTCGAGTTCAGTAAAAAACAGCAATGGGTAAAGGGGTAGCAATAACCGGAATGGGCATCATTTCCGCCATTGGAAACAATGTTGCGGAAAACTACCTGTCTCTTACCACCAATAATATAGGTATTTCCGAAATTTCTCAAATCGACACCATTCACAAGAATGATATCATGGTCGGAGAAATCGATAACACCAATCCTATTTTAGAAAAAAAGCTTGGTATTCAAGAAAACGAATGGTCACGTACCGTTCTGATTGGCACCATTGCAGCTCAAGAAGCCTTGGCCAATTCAGGCATATCAGATGTAAACGAAGCTAGAACCGGCTTTATTTCAGGTACAACTGTAGGCGGCATGGACAAGTCGGAACAATACTTCTATGAATATGGAGACAGACCGGAAGTTCACCAACATATAACCGGCCTTCATGCTGGTGATTCGACCAATAAAATTGCCAAACATCTTGGTCTTGAAAAAAGCTTTGTAACCACCATCAGTACAGCCTGTTCTTCCGCTGCCAATGCCATTATGCTTGGGGCAAGAATGATCAAATCGGGCCAGTTAGACCGAGTGGTAGTCGGCGGCACCGACAGTCTTTCAAAGTTTACCATCAATGGTTTCAAAACACTGATGATCTTATCCGATACCTACAGCACTCCATTTGACGATAATCGAAAGGGGCTCAACTTAGGTGAAGCTGCCGCGTATCTGGTTTTAGAATCGGATAGTATGGTGGAGAAAAATAATAAAAAAGTATTGGGCTACGTGAAAGGCTACGGCAATGCCAATGATGCTTTTCATCAAACGGCCTCTTCCGAAAATGGTGACGGTGCGGTTCTCGCCATGAAAAAAGCCCTACGGGTTGCAGGTATGAAACCTGAAGCTATAGACTATGTAAATGCACATGGTACAGCGACCCCTAATAACGACTTATCCGAAGGCCGAGCTCTTATTCGAGTATTCGACAATAAAGTGCCTGAGTTCAGTTCTACCAAGGCATTTACAGGCCACACCTTAGCTGCGGCCGGTGGTGTAGAAGCCGTTTATTCTGTTTTGGCGCTGCAAAACAATTTAATTTTTCCGAATCTGAACTTTAAAACTCCTATGAAGGAGTTTGATCTGAATCCGATTACAGAAGCAAAAAAGAAAGAACTTCGTACCGTTCTTTCGAACTCTTTCGGTTTTGGGGGCAATTGTTCGACACTTATATTCTCAAAAGAAGCATGAAACAGTCGGTCTACATCAATAGCGTTGGTTCTGTTTCTGCCCAGAAAACTTTTGACAATAGTTTTCTTGATGATGTTGTTTTGCATAATGATACCGTAATAAACGTAATCGCACCGAATTATAAAGAATACATTCCGCCAGCGGCCGCGCGCCGAATGGCAAAAGGCATTAAGATGAGTACCGTAAGTGCTAAAAATGCCATGCAAGAAGCCGAGGTATCAGAAGATGAAATCGATGCCATTATTGTAGGCACCGGATTGGGTTGCATAGGAGACTCCGAAAAATTCGTGAGTGATATCATTGACAACAATGAACAGTTTTTGACCCCTACCCGATTCATACAATCGTCGCACAATACCGTTGCAGGTCAAATCGCTTTGGGAATAGGGTGTAAAGGTCATAATTTCACCTATGTGCATTCCGCCATATCATTTGAATCTGCAGTATTAGATGCTAAAATGCAGATTGAAGAAAATGAAGCTCGAACCATCTTAGTGGGTGGCGTTGATGAATTGGTAGACCATCACATAAGCACCCATCGCCTCATCGGGCATATCAAGAAAGAGGCGATTGAAACCATGTCTGTTTTAAAATCAGGTACTTCAGGAGCCGTTTTTTCCGAGGGGGCCCACTTTTTTGTGCTTTCCAACGAAAAGAAATCATCTTGTTATTCAGAATTGGTTGCCTTGAAAACATTTAACGTGCTAAGCGAATCACAAGTAAGCGATGAAACAAGCAATTTCTTGATGGAACAAGGTTTGACCGAAGAGTCCGTTGACTTGATTATTATGGGCAACAATGGCGATAAAGATTTTGATAGATATTACGATTCGTTGTCAGAGGGGGCTTTAAAAAAAGTGCCTCAAGCTTATTTTAAACATTTGTCGGGGGAGTTTGATACGGCATCTGGGTTTGGTTTTTGGTTGGCCAACATGATATTGAAACAGGGCAAGGTGCCGGCATCTGTTCAATTGAACGAAAAAAAGGCCGAAAGCGTGCAAACTATTTTAATCTACAACCAGTATAGAGGGGAGAACCATAGCCTCACGCTTCTGAAAAAATGTTAGGCCAGCTCGTATCACGCAGAGTGGTCTACTCCACCACTGTAGCCTTGCTCATCATACTAATCATACTCGAATTTTTTTTTGATGTGCCATGGTATGTTTATACGCTCGTGGTTCTCGCATGGTTTCTCATAACATTTTGTGGTTCTTTTTTTATAGGATGGGATTTTCATATGAAATCTCGGCATTCCAACAAGAAAATAGAACAAAACTGGGTATCGATTACATTTGACGATGGCCCAAATGCCGAATTCACGCCTCAAGTTCTGAATCTCTTAAAAAAGTACAACGCCAAGGCTACATTTTTTTGTATCGGCCAGAAAATAGAAGAGCATCCTGACATACTTAAGAGATTTCTCGAAGAAGGGCATACCATAGGTAATCACACGTATAGCCATTCTCGATCGTTCGGTTTTTATGGAGTGAAAGATGTAATAGCAGAGCTTGAAAAGGCCAAGAAGGTAGTGAAGGATCTTACCGGCCTGACAATGGACTTATATCGCCCCGCTTTTGGCGTAACCAACCCATCCATAGAGAAAGCGGTCAACCAATTAAATGTACAATCGATCGGTTGGAATGTGAGGTCTTTAGATACCACCGTGCGCACCGAAGATATGGTACTCAAAAGAATTACTTCTAAGGTTTCAAAAGGTGATATTATTCTTTTGCATGATACCAGTGCAAAATCTGTGGCCGTTTTGGAACGGTTATTGGTATTTTTGCGAGAGAAAAATCTTCAATCGGTCACAGCCGACCGATTGTTGGGAATCAAAGCTTATGTTTAAACCAATTTTTTCTTTAATGTGCTGGAATTATGAGCACTACACTTCCCTTCTAAAAAAGATTAGTCAACCTATTTTTTGTTTGGTTTTTTCGCTTTGGGCGGTAATCGGTCTAAGTCAGACTAAAATGTCTACCACAGAGGCCAATACTTTGAAGACGACAGTGAAGTCACTTGCCGATAAAACTGAAACCATTACCAGTGATTTTACACAATACAAACATTTAGACTTTCTTTCGAACGATATTGAATCGAGCGGTAAGCTGGCCTTCATGGCACCCAATCTGGTCAAATGGGAGTATATCGCCCCTTTCGCCTACGCTATAATCTTTAAAGACAAGACCATTTTCATTAATGATGGCGGCAACAAAAGTAATATCGATGTGGGCGGCAATAAATTATTCGAGCAACTCAATCACCTTATAGCGTCTAGTATTCGTGGCGATATGTTCGATGACGAGAAATTTGATATTTCATTTTTTAAGGAAAACGGGCAAAGCTTGGTTCATTTTATGCCGAAAGACCCAAAATTTGCTGAGTTTATAAATGCCTTTCACATTAAATTTAACGAGATTGGTGAAGTGGAAGAGGTGAAAATGATAGAACCATCGGGAGATTACACTCAAATTGTTTTCAATAATAGAAAAACAAATCAACCCCTTTCTGATGCGGATTTTACTCACTAGCCTTATTCTGTTTTTCTTAACAGGATGCGCATCTTACCCAAAAAGAAATAATTTTAAAGCTCTTAATAGTCCTGTTCATCAGCAGAAACACCTTAACCCCTATTTTTCAGACACCACTAAAGATTATGTTTATAAAGCTAAAATAGAGGCGTTTGACAAAACCTTTGGTGGTCTTTTTATCATCAAAAAAATAGATCTAAACCATCATCGGGTGGTCTTCTCAACAGAAATGGGAAACACTATTTTTGATTTCAGCTTTCAGCAGGGCGAATTCAAGGTCAACCGAATTTTGAAAGAGATGGATAAAAAAATCTTGATTACTATTCTAAAGCGAGATTTACAGGCCTTGATAATTGAAAACCCGTTCATAACAGAAACTTATAGCGTTGAAGATAAGGTTGTGGTGAAGTCTGAAATCCTATCTAAAAAACATTATTTTTACCTTCAAGATAAGCAATTGCAAAAAATTGTCAGGGTAAAAAATGGGAAGCCCAATGTAACCCTTGAGTTCGATAATATTGAAAAAAGTCAGGTTAAGAATGTGGACATTACGCACCAAAACATTAAACTTAAAATTTCATTAAGCGCTATTTGATGAGTAGAATACAATCTATATTCTTGATTGCTACATTGTTATTCGCGGGCTTTCTACATGCACAAGTAAGACCCGGAGTGAAGATGGGCATCAATAATTCTAATATCAGCAAAACTAAATTAGACACCAAGACCGGTCTTTACGTTGGCGCTTTTGTTAAAATACCTATATCAGATTACTATACGTTGCAGCCTGAAGTTTTATATTCTAATCAAGGGGGCAAATCTAGCTCGACCGAATATGGAGATGTCGATATTCACTACCTTTCTATCGGTATTCCCAATAAATTTTATGTCACCCAGAAGAATAACTTTCATTTTATACTTGGTCTCGGCCTTGATATTAATTTGAAGAATAACTTTGTAAGCCTGTCAAATTTTGATATTGACGACGAAATATCGCCTATCGACGTAGTAGCTTTTGGAGGCATTGGCTATGAATTTCCATTTGGTCTTACCTTAGAAGCACGATATAAGCAAGGTACGGTAAGTGTCGACTTTTTAGGATCGGATAACCTTTATGAAGAATCTGGCAGCAATCTCAATGGCGGTTTTCAAATTGGCGCTGCATATAAATTTAAACTATAGACACCATGTTGATTGAGGGATTATATTCCATTTTAGCTTTTGAAAAAATAGAGAACACTCTTTCCGTTACCGTAAAACTAAATAAAGAACATGAGGTTTTTAAAGGGCATTTTCCGGGTAATCCAATAATGCCGGGGGTTTGTATGATCCAAATGATCAAAGAACTTACGGAGAAAGAATTGAACAAAGAGCTATTTCTATCGGTTGCATCGAACGTCAAGTTTATGGCCATCATCAACCCCGAAGAAAATAATACCATCGATCTCAATCTCACGATAACAGAAGTTGATGAATGTATCAAGGTAAAGACAACGGTGAGCTTTGAAGAAACCTTGGCATTAAAATTGAACGGTACGTTTAAAATCTTAGCTTAGACATATGAAATTAGCTACCGCACTATTTTTCACCCTGTGTTTTCTTGGTGTAAATATTTCCGTTAATATTGAAGATATTAGACAAACCTATCGAAGTATTCAAGACAACGAAGACTCGATTAAAGACTTATACAAATCGCTAACCTCAGTCGCAAAAAATGACGAAGCCAATTTAGTAGCCTATAAAGGTGCCGCCACGACCATGATGGCCAAATTCGCCAGTGGCATTAAAGACAAAAGAACTTTTTTTAATGATGGAAAAGAGCTTTTAGAATATGCTGTAGAAGCCCAGGCCTCGAACGTTGAAATCAGATGTATTCGATTGAGTGTGCAAGAAAATGCGCCTAGAATACTGGGTTACCATAAAGATATTGAAACTGACAAGCAGTTTATTATCGACAACTACAGTTCAATGAAAGACAAAGCTGCAAAAGATTTCGTCAAAGGATTTGTGGCCCAATCAGATAGTTTTTCAGACGAACAAAAGCAGTTGTTTTAGGGTTTTGAATCCTTATCTTTGGGGAGAATAAACGTACGAGTCGAAGTTTGTTCCCGTCTAGGCAAAAAGGCTATAATTTGCTTTAACATGTTGAGTCTGCACCCTAGTAAAGCTCCAAATTTTTTCGACAATTCGTTTTAAACAGGCTAAATTGTCAGATTCTCGTTCACAACTTCAAGAAATGATGCAGCAGTATAAATGCTGTGTTCTTGTGCCCACTTACAACAACGGTAAGACGTTGAAAAGGGTTATGGACGGTATTCTGCTACAGACCCAAAATATCATTGTCGTCAACGATGGCGCAACTGATAATACCGCTGAAGTTCTCAAAGAATATTCCTGTATACATCAAGTTCATCTGCCCGAAAATAAGGGCAAGGGTAATGCATTAAAAGTCGGCTTTGGAGAAGCGGTTTCAAAAGGTTTTGATTTTATTATCACTATTGATTCCGATGGGCAGCACTACCCCGAAGATATTCCTGTTTTCATCGAAGCCCTAAAAGCAGAAGAGACCAAAAATGTACTTTATATTGGTTCTCGCAACATGCGACAGGCCGATGTGCCGGGAAAAAGCAGTTTCGGTAATAAGTTTTCAAACTTTTGGTTTTGGTTCGAAACGGGCACATGGCTGACCGATACTCAATGTGGGTTTAGATTATACCCTATTCATGAACTGAAAAAACTCAATTTTATCACTCCTAAGTTCGAGTTTGAAATAGAGGTAATCGTAAAAGCCTCTTGGAACGGCACTTTAGTTAAAAACCTGCCCGTAAAAATTTCATACGATGAAAAGGAAAGGGTCACCCATTTCAGAACAGTACCCGACTTTACCCGAATTAGTATTTTAAATACATTTCTGGTCTTGATAGCCCTATTTTACATCAAACCAAGAGATTTTTTCAGGCGCATCAGAAAAAAAGGAATCAAGAAATTTTTAACTGAAGATATTTTGGGCAGTGATGACCCACCTAAAAAGAAAGCACTTTCCATAGCATTGGGCCTCTTCGTAGGTTTGAGTCCGTTTTGGGGTTTTCATACTTTACTCGTTCTAGGTGGTGCTTTTCTATTAAAATTGAATAAACCTATCGCATTTGCTTTTTCGAACGTAAGTCTTCCTCCTTTTATTCCGTTTATTCTTTACGGTGGATTGCAAATAGGGGCTTGGATTATGGGAGAAGAACATTTTTTCGCCCTAGATAACATAGCCGACAATCTTTTGGCTCTTAAAGGCATAAAAACATATCTGGTCGGAAGCATCTTTTTAGCGATTACGGTTTCTGTTATAGGTGGATTTATGGGTTATTTCACCTTATCTCAAATGGCGAAACGTAAAAAAATGACCCTTAAAAATGGGTGACTTTTTTTTTCGCACATATAGCTGGATAGCCAAAAAACGTTGGCTTGCCCTTATCGGTTTCTTGATAATACTTTTGGGCTTGGCTAAAATGGTGAGTCAAATTCAGTTCGATGACGATATCAGCTCTTTGATTCCTGTTAATGAGGAAACGAAACAAGTTCAGAAAGTACTTAAATCGATTACCTTCACCGATAAGATAATCGTTAACATCAAAAAGGCCGAAAATGCCACAGTCGATGAACTGACCGATTATGCGACAGAATTTTTAGACAGCATTCAAAATCGTCAAGGAAATTATATTAAAAATATTCAGGGAAAGGTAGAAGACGACGTTCTTCAAAATACATTTGACCTGGTTTACAACCATCTACCGCTCTTTTTAGAAACGGAAGACTATAAGGTCATTCAACAAAAACTTTCTAAAGATAGCATTACCAAGCTCACGGAATCGAATTACCGAACTCTCATATCTCCTGCGGGTATTGTTGCCAAAAAGAACATCGTAAAAGATCCGCTGGGCATTTCGTTTATGGGACTTAAAAAGCTGCAGAAACTTGGCTTTGGCGAAGGTTTCAAAATCAAGAATGGTTTTCTTCTCGATAAAGACGAGCAAAATATACTACTCTTCATCACACCCCAATTCGGCTCTAACGAAACCAATAAAAATCTTCCTTTTTCAGAGGTCCTTTATGCTATACAAGACGACTTGAACCAGAAATATAATGGTTCTGTCGAAAGTGAATATTTTGGTGCCGCACTTAGCGCGGTTTCCAATGCAAAGCAAATAAAGCACGACATTCAATTTACGGTAAGTATTGCGATGACCTTATTGATTATTCTGTTAATAGTCTTTTACCGCAAAATTACCTTGCCCTTAATATTGTTTGCACCTGCATTTTTTGGTGGGTTGCTAGCCATAGCTATGCTGTGCCTAATACGAACTAAAATGTCGGCCATCTCGTTAGGTATCGGCTCGGTACTCTTAGGGGTGACCTTAGATTACGGCTTACATATTTTAACACATTTGCGAGAAGGCAATTCAATCAAAAGTGTCTATCAAGAAGTTGCACCGGCTGTTTTAATGAGCAGTTTGACTACTGCATCTGCATTTTTATGTCTCTTATTTTTAGATTCTCAAGCGCTTCAAGACTTGGGAATATTTGCAGCAATAAGTGTTCTGGGGGCGTCGATTTTCGCTCTGCTTTTCATCCCACTGGTCTACAAACCAAGGTCGGCCACTGAAATAAAGTCCAATCTACTCGATCGCTTGGCCGCTCATCAGTTTCATCGTAACAAATGGGCGATTCTGGCATTGGCCGCTGTATTTGTCATCAGTATTTTCACTTATCGAAAAGTACTTTTCAACAAAGATATTGCCAAGCTCAATTACGAGACCGAATCTTTGATAAAAGCCCGACAACATTTAGAGAAATTGACCGATATGGGCTCAAAATCTATCTATCTGGCAACTTTCGGAGAAGATTTGCAACAGGTTTTACACCAGAATGACAGCATTTACAAGAAACTGGAACAGCTTAAAGAAAATGGGCAAGTGATTAGTTTTGGTTCTATAGGAACCCTTGCCAAATCGAACCGATCACAAAATAAAAAAATAGATGCTTGGAAGTCTTTTTGGTCCGATGAAAAAATAAGCCAATTAAAACAAAACCTGATCCAAAGCGGAAATGAACTCGGTTTTAAAGAAAATACCTTTAACCAGTTCTATACCTTATTGGCAAAAGATTTTACCCCTCTAGAAATTGACCGCCTAAAGGAAATTAAATCATTCTCGGTAGACGATTATTTGGTTAATGACGAGAACGGTTATACCGCAACTTCACTGGTTAAGGTAGATAGTTCTTCGATGGCAATTATTCGTGAACAATTTGACCAGGCACCAAACACTTTATTAATTGATCGCCAACAAGTGAACGAGACATTTTTAGGCAACTTAAAAAATGATTTCAATCAACTTCTCGGGTATTCCCTCATTGTGGTTCTTTTGATACTATTCATTTTTTACCGAAGTTTTGTTCTGACTATGATTACTGCTCTACCCATATTTTTGACTTGGTTTTTGACGGTGGGCATCATGGGGTTGCTGCACCTTGAATTCAACATCTTTAACATTATCATCTGTAGTTTCATCTTCGGTCTAGGGGTAGATTACAGTATTTTTATTACCAACGGCCTTTTAAAAGAATACCGCACCGGAGAAAAAGCACTAACCACACACAAAACATCGATTATCTTATCGGTTATCACTACGATTGCGGGTGTAGGTGTTTTGATATTTGCCAAACACCCGGTATTATATACTATATCGGCGGTATCCTTAATCGGTATTCTTTGTGCTGCGTTGACCGCATTTATTGTTCAGCCCTTACTCTTCAGGTTATTCATTGGCGGTAGAACCAAAAGACCGATTCGCCCTAGGGTTTTGCTTCATTCCCTTTTCTCATTCGGTTATTTTGATTTGGGAGGTATTGTTCTGGGTATTTATGCGTGGATTTACTTAAAATTATATCCCAAAGGGCATCTTAAACCCCAATATCGCTTACATCGGGTAACTTCAAAGTTTATGAAGTCTGTGTTGTACACCAATCCGTTTACAACAAAAAAAATCATCAATCCGCTCAACGAAAAATTTCAAAAACCGGCATTACTAATTGCTAACCATAGTTCGTTTTTAGACATTTTGGTCATGGGTATGCTACACCCCAAGTTGATTTATCTGGTAAAGGATCATGTCTACAATTCTAAAACTATTGGCAGTGCGGCTCGGTTGTCGGGTGCATACCCCGTATCGGGCGGTATAGAAAATGGGGAAGCCTATTTAAAACAGAAGTTGGCACAAGGGTTTTCTATCATCACTTTTCCTGAGGGTTCACGTTCTATCAACAATAAAATAGGGCGCTTTCATAAGGGCGCTTTCTATCTTGCGGAGAAATTTGATTTAGATATTCTACCCGTACTGATACACGGGGCTTCGGAGGTATCACCCAAAGACAGCTTTATCATACGTGATGGTAGTATTACCGCACAGTTTCTTGGGCGTATCACGCCCAATGATAAACGATATGGCGAAACGTACACCCAACGTGCCAAACAGGTGGGCGCCTATGTCAGAAAAGAGTTCAGGGCGATGCGAAAGAATATTGAAAGCCCAACCTATTGGCATAAAACGTTGCTGGAAAATTTCAGATACAAAGGCCCCTTGGTTTATAAGGGAGTACGTGATGATTTAAAGGTACACTCCATAAGTTATCAAAAGCTATTGCACGGCTTGGATGAAAAAGGCTCTATAATTTACGTTTCTCAGCAAAATGTGCATTTACCTTTGCTACTGGCCCTAGACTCTATCGATAGAAAAATTTCAGCATTCATCAAAAACGATCATTATCGCGCTATTCTAGCCAACAACTACTTGACCCACCGGTATAGTAAAATCGCGGTTTGTGATGCCTTCGAAAGTGTTTTCACAGTACCTGCGGAAACTTTGATTATCGATGACAGTGAATTTCATCCATCCGAAGAAATACATCAGAAACTATCGGAAATCTCTAATTTAATAGTGCTCGACAAGGGTGAAAAGTTTACGCCTCCTTCGAGTTTCACCATCTTACTTCAAAATGATACCTTTATATGGTATAAAAGAAATACCTAGATGAAGGAATACTACGACGTAGTGGTTATCGGCAGTGGAATGGGCGGACTCGTAGCGGCCAATATCATGGCACGTGAGGGCAAGTCGGTCTGTGTACTGGAGAAAAACAACCAATACGGCGGCAACCTTCAAACCTTTGTTCGAGAACGTACTATCTTTGATACCGGCGTTCATTACATCGGCGGATTGGATAAGGGCCAGAACCTTTATCGCTATTTCGAATATTTGGATATTTTAGACGGCCTCGAACTAAAAAAACTTGATGTCGACGGTTTTGATCTAATTACTTTCGATGATGACAACAATGAGTACCCCCATTCACAGGGGTATGCCAACTTCGTAGAAAAACTAGCAAAACAATTTCCCGAAGAAAAAGAAGCCATAAACACCTATTGCGGCAAACTGCGGGAAATTTGCAATCGATTTCCGCTTTATAAACTGGAAGAAGGCAAGCCTTATCACAAAGACTCCGACCTCTTTCGGCTTCCTGCCAAAGCATTTATTGACTCGCTCACCGAAAATAAAAAACTTAGTGCCGTTCTTGCAGGATCAAACTTACTCTATGCTGGTGACCCTGAAAAGACCCCATTCTATGTTCACGCCCTCTCGGTCAACTCTTTCATTCAAAGTGCCTACCGTTGTGCAGATGGCGGCAGTCAAATTACCAAAATGCTGATTCGAAAATTAAAGGAAAACGGAGGCGAGGCATACAAACACCACGAAGTGATCAACTTCGAAACGGAAGACCAGAGAATAATTTCGGCATCCATAATAAATGGAAAGAAAATAAAGGGAGACCTTTTTATTTCGAACATTGAGCCCAAGACTACATTAAAAATGGCCGGGGAACATAATTTCAGGAAGCCCTACAACCGACGCATACAAAATATTGAAAGCACCATTTCGGCATTTAGCATTCATATCGTGCTGAAACCGAAATCTTTTAAATACTTAAACCATAATTACTACCATTTTAGAGACCCCTCTAAAGTGTGGACAGGCCCCGAATACACCCAAGAAAGTTGGCCCGACACCTATATGGTCTCGATGGGCGCCCGTAAAAATCAAGGTGAATGGGGCGATCAACTGACTGCAATTACCTATATGCGATTCGATGAGGTCGAACCATGGGCGAAAACGTTCAATACCGTCGCCCATAAAAACAGTAGGGGCCAGACCTACGAAGAGTTCAAGAATGCCAAGGCCGAAGTTTTCTTATCAGAGTTGGAGAAAAAATTTCCGAATATTCGGGAATGTATTCAATCGACACATACTTCTACTCCTCTATCGTACAGAGATTATATAGGCTGCAATAGAGGTTCGATGTACGGCTATGTAAAAGATGTTGAAAATCCGTTAAAATCCTTCATTTCCCCTCGAACAAAAATAAAAAATCTGTATCTCACAGGGCAAAGCCTAAATATGCACGGTATTCTAGGGGTAACCATAAGTGGAGTAGTTACGTGTTCTGAAATTTTGGGCAGCGAATATCTTTTAAATAAAATAACAAACCCCGGTAGCGAAGTCGATTCAAAAATTAGTGTATAATGCAAACATTTAAGGTAAGCCCTGTTACACGCATCGAGAATATCTCGAGAAAAGATTTTATCGAAAACTTTTACAAGCCCCAAAAACCGGTACTTATTACCGGGCTCACCAAAGATTGGCCCGCCTACGAAAAATGGAAACTAAGCTATATTGAAGAGCGAGCTGGTGACCAAATTGTACCGCTTTACAATAACGAACCGGCCAAAGACAAACAGAGCGTTTACGCCCCGGTAAAAGAAATGAAACTCTACGATTATATAGAGTTACTCAAAACCGAACCTACCGACCTACGTATTTTCTTTTATAATATTCTAAAGGAAATGCCCGAATTGATTAAAGATTTTGACTACCCAGATATTGGCTTGAAATTTTTTAAAAAGCTACCTGCTTTATTTTTCGGGGGAGGCAAATCAAAAGTTTTTATGCACTATGATATCGATTTGCCCGATAGCATGCATTTTCACTTTGATGGTGATAAAGTAGTTACCCTGTTTTCACCTGAGCAGAGCCAATACTTGTACAAAGTACCTTTCTCCATTCACAATATCGAAGATATAGATATGGATCGGCCCGATTTTGAAAAGTACCCTGCCCTGAAATATGCGGAAGGCATAAAAGCTCAAATGAAGCATGGTGACGCACTGTATATGCCAAGTGGATATTGGCATTCCATTCGTTATTTAAACGGTGGTTTTTCAATGACCTTACGCGCCCTACCGCGCAAACCAAGTCGTTTTGCCAACATGCTCTACAATGTGATGATTATGCGACATATCGATAATCTTACGCGAAAATATGCCGGTCAAAAATGGTTAGATTATAAAGATAAATGGGCCATTAAACGTACGGAGCGTAATTTACAGTCCAAAAATCTTTCTTGACAAAAGCACGAAAGAAATTTTCGTTAAGCATTTTATGACAGCAAAAAACGACAGGTTGAATATAATATCGATGAGGCTTAAAAGGCATATCGCCCAGCCAAAAATGCTTCGTCTGTTCACCAGAACACCTTGTTACCTGCTTCTTACTTTTCAATTGGTTTCATGTGGGGTAGCCAAGTCATTGAAAGATATGCCCGATTTGAGTCAATATGAGACCGATATTCCTGAAAGGGTGCAGCTAACCGATTCAACCTATACCCTAGGCAGCAATTTTCTGACGAAAAACCATCAGGGGCTTTGGGAGCTTTACGTAGACGGAAACCCCTATGAACTTGGTTTAAAGACGGGAAAGCTTACGCAAGAACTCTTTAACGAACAAGAGCATATTTTCGTCAAGAAAATAGATGAACTCGTACCCTCAAAAAATAAACAGAACCTGCTACGCAAGTTTTTGGCGTGGTTCAATAGAAAAATGCACCTCAACATCGATGAGCAGTACAAAGCCGAGCTCTATGGCATGTCTGAATATGCATCGCCCGATTTTAACCATATTGCCGAGCCCTACCCCAGGGTCATGTATTTTCATGGCGCACACGATATTGGCCACGCGCTACAAGATTTGGCCTTGGTCGGCTGCTCATCTTTTGCGGCTTGGGGCAATCAGACCGTCGATGGAAAATTGATTATCGGTCGTAATTTTGATTTTTATGCCGGTGATGATTTCGCCAAGAACAAGATTATCGCCTTCGTTGATCCAGATATAGGCCACAAATTTATGTCGGTCACTTGGGGCGGAATGATCGGGGTGGTCTCGGGCATGAACGACCAAGGCCTCACCGTCACTATAAACGCGGGTAAATCACAGTTTCCGTTGGTCGCGAAAACACCTATTTCTTTGGTGACCCGAGAAATTCTTCAATATGCCTCAACTATAGAAGAGGCCATTGCCATCGCCAAAAAAAGGGAGGTATTCGTATCGGAGTCCATTTTTGTGGGTAGTGCCAAAGACAAAAAAGCGGCCATCATCGAAGTTTCACCAAAAAACTTTGGAGTATATGAGGTTCAGAATACCAATCAATTGATTTGTTCCAACCATTTTCAATCTGCCGCCTATGCCGGTGATAAAAAAAATCAAAAGCATATTTTAGAAAGCCATTCACAGTACCGCTATGAGCGTATGGAAGAGCTTTTGGAAGAAACCGAAAAGGTGACTCCCGAATCGGCGGTTGAAATACTTCGCAACAAAAGAGGGCTAGACGACCAACGAATTGGTTACGGAAACGAGAAGGCCTTGAACCAATTATTGGCACACCACGGTATCGTTTTTCAACCGGAAGATTTAAAAGTTTGGGTTTCTAGCAATCCTTTTCAGTTGGGTGAGTTTGTGGCTTATGATCTTAATGAAGTATTCGCCCATGCGGAAACCAATTCTACGGCCAGTGTAATTTCAAAACAAGAAGATAACATTGCCAAAGACCCGTTTATTAGAACTTTGGCTTTTAGGCATTACAACCGCTACCGTGATTTACGAAATGAAATTAGTGATGCAATTTCTTCGGAAAAGAAAGTCGAGCAAAATAAGCTTTCAGAGTTGGTAGCGCTCAATCCCGATTTTTGGGAAGCCCACTATTTGGTCGGTAAGTACAATTATGAAAAAGGGTATGACCGTTTGGCCTTGACCGCTTTTCAAGAAGCGGCAAAAAAAGAGGTTACGACCGTACCAGATAAGGAAAAGCTAGAAAAACTCATCAAGAAACTGGAACGAAGTTTAAACTAAAAAAAACCTGCCCGTAGACAGGCAGGTTAATTTCTTGGAGCTGTAATTCGATTTTACTTACCGAGCATCAGAAGCTCATTACATCGAACTTCTGTAATATATCTTTTTTCTCCTTCTTTGGTTTCGTACGACCGATGTGTCAGTTTACCCTCTACGGCCACTTGTTTCCCTTTCATGAGATAGTTCTCTACGATTTCCGCAGTTTTTCCCCAGGCGACCACATTGTGCCATTGCACATCTTCGACTTTCTCCCCTTGGGCGTTCTTATAGGTTTCACTGGTAGCGATGGAGAACTTGGCCAATTTATTGCCATTATCCATAGTTACGATTTCTGGGTCTTGACCCAAGTTACCAATCAACTGTACTTTGTTTTTTAAGGCGTTCATAATTATAATTTTTACGTTAAACAGTTAATACTATCAAGCCCTTACGACTCGACACTGCAAACATAGAACGCACCTTAACTTTTAGTCGGTAATAAAATAATTACTTTCGTTTGTAAACGTTTGTAAACTTTTTTAATTTTAATTATCAGGGAACTATATATTTACAGAATATCATCTTTTTAATTCTAACCACCATCTATAACCACATTTTACAAACCCATCAGACATTTTTTTAAATTGCAACATGCAAAAACCTTTTATCACCGACCAAACTTATAAAGGTGAAGACTATTCACAAAATCGATTGGCCCAAGCCGAATATGAAAACTGCGTTTTTGAAGGCTGTAATTTCTTTGAGGGGTTTCTCGACAACCAAAATTTTATGGAGTGTGAGTTTATAGATTGTAACCTAAGTAACGCCAACCTCACCAACTGCACATTTAAAGAAGTACGTTTTTCGTACTGCAAAATGATGGGATTAAAGTTTGAAAACTGTAATACCTTCTTGATGGATTTCAGTTTTAAGGAATGCACTTTGAACCTTTCCTCATTCTACGGACTCAAACTCAACCGACAAAATTTTGATAATTGTAAACTGGTAGACGTAGATTTTTCAGAAGCCGAACTTATTGGCTGTTATTTTAAGAATTGCGACCTTAATGGGGCTATTTTCGAACGTACCCAAATTGAGAAAGCCGATTTTACCTCTGCCTTCAACTACACTATTGACCCCGAAAACAATCGCCTGGCAAAAGCCAAATTCTCCAAAGAGGGTATTGAGGGCCTGTTGACCAAATATCGTATTGTTATAGAATAGCTCTGCTATCAAAAAGGTGTTTGCAAACGGATAATTTGTATCTTGTATTGGTCTAATTACCATAAACATGCGACACCTTTTCTTTCTTTTTCTGTTGTATTCAACAGCAGGCTTTTCACAGAACACGCTTCAACTTTCAGAAGGTGAAACCTCACCAAAGGCTACTTTAGAAGCTATTTCTTGGATGCAAGGCCACTGGCGGGGCGAAGCTTTTGGTGGTATTACAGAAGAAATATGGAGCCCTCCATTAGGTGGCTCAATGCTATTTTCTTTTAAACTGGTTACCGAAAATGAAGTTGGTTTCTACGAGCTGGGGCATATTCGTGAACTGAACGAAACCTTGGTATACGAGCTGAAACATTTTAATGCCGACCTTAAAGGTTGGGAAGAAAAAGACGAGGTACAGATTTTTAAGCTAGTCAAGGTTGACGGCGACCGAGTATATTTTGAGGGTTTTACCTTTGAAAAACTAAATGAGAACGCGGTAGCTATTTATGCCCTTATTGGTGACGAAGGTGATGCGCAAGAAGAGGTTACCTTTAACTTTAAAAGATTCTGACTTGAAGAAAAAATGTGAGGAATGTGGTAACGAGATTATGGGTCGGGTAGATAAAAAATTCTGCTCAGATTATTGCCGTAATGCCTACCATAACAAACTGAACAAAGATTCGAAGAACCTCATACGTAACATAAACAATCGACTGAGAAAGAACTATAGAATTCTAGAAAGCTTTACTTTAAAAGAAGGAAAAACCAGAACTTCTCGAACCCGATTATTAGATAAAGGTTTCGATTTTGATCATATCACCAACCTTTATACGACCAAAAAAGGCACGATTTATTACTTTGTCTACGATTTGGGCTATCTGCCTTTAGAGAACGATTATTATATGATAGTCAAGCGAGAGTAACTTTCTGGTAAGGCATAAAAAAAGCGTCTTAAAAGACGCTTTTCAATACTCATATTTTATTTGGTTTATTTCCAGTTTTGTCCGCTTAGTTTTAATGCTGCGATTACAATATCTTTTCTACTTATCTGCCCGACAAGCAACCCATCTCTCATAACGGGTAATCTTCTTCGATTATGCTTATCGAATATTCCAGCGGCATCGAAAATAGAGATATCGTGTGGTATGGTCTCTACTTCGCGGGTCATAAACTTCTCAACACTCTTGTCTAAAATAGGTTGATTAAAGTATTTGCTTTCAGAAATCTGCTTCATACAATCGGCCTCTGAGATAATACCCACCAAAAAACCATTATCATCTAATACCGGCCCACCTGAAATATTGTGCTTGGCAAACTGTTCCATCACCTCTAAAATAGACTGATCCGTGGTAAAAGTAATCAGGTTTTGAGTCATGTAATCAGATACCAAGATGGGTGCATCATATTCCTTTTTCAAAACTGTCTTGGCCCGCGGGCCCATAAAACTCTTAATTCCCATAACGATTTGGATTTTATATCTGCCTAAACTACAGAAGGTTAATTACTAAAGATACGAAAAAAAGTAATTGATTCCTTTATTTTTTACGTTCCCTATTGACAAATTCATAACAATAACCTTAATTATTCGCAAATAATTGAGTTCTTATACATTCTCTTACAACTTTGAATACCAAACTAATTTTATACTTTTAGACTAAGCTTACCTCGCTGATGAAAAAAATTCCAGCTCTAGTATTATTCGGTTTAATGGCCTTGGCCGTTTATTGGGTATTTTATAGCGCTACCCCTATTTATACGCCAGATTCAGATGCGGCAAAGAGTCAATTTTCAACCGACAGGGCATTACAACATGTGAAAATAATGGCCTCAGAGCCCCATGCGGTAGGTTTTCCGGCACATGCGAAGGTGCGCTCGTACATTCTGGCCCAATTAGAGAAATTAGGCCTGCAGACCGAGATTCAAGAAGGGTATACCATTGGCGGAGGGTCGAACTTGAGCAAGGCCAGCAATATTTTGGCTCGCATCGAAGGGTCGAGTTCAGGTAAAGCCCTATTACTTCTTTCCCATTATGATAGCAATCCACATTCTTCATTAGGCGCCAGTGATGCCGCAAGTGGGGTCGCCACCATTTTAGAAGGAGTTCGTGCATTTTTATCCGAAGGAAAAAAACCCAAAAATGACATTATCATACTCATTTCAGATGCTGAAGAACTTGGTCTCAACGGAGCTGATTTATTCGTGAATAAGCATCGTTGGGCGAAAGATGTGGGTCTGGTACTGAATTTTGAGGCACGTGGTAGTGGGGGCCCCAGTTATGCCTTTATAGAGACCAATCGAGGCAATCAGAACCTGATACGTGAATTCATTAAGGCGAACCCGAAATACCCAATGGCCAATTCGCTTTATTATAGTATCTACAAACTTTTACCGAACGATACCGACCTTACTGTTTTTAGAAAAGATAGGGATATTGAAGGGTTTAATTTCGCGTTTATCGATGACCATTTCGATTACCACACCGCCCAAGACACCTACGCGCGGTTAGATAAAAACACATTGGCACACCAAGGCAGTTATTTAATGCCACTGCTCCATCATTTTAGCGCTACCGACCTGGGTAATTTGAAAAGTCTTAATGATTATGTCTATTTCAATATTCCGTTTTTTGAAATGGTTGCCTACCCTTTCGATTGGATCTGGCCAATGCTCGTTCTAGCATCACTGTTATTTATTGCGATACTAGCTTTTGGTTTTAAGAAGAAAGTATTGCATTTGAGAGCATTGCTCATGGGCTTTGTACCAATGCTAGCAGTCTTGGTCATAAACGCAGTTGCAGGTTATTTTGTTTGGCCACTTTTGAAATGGGTTTACCCAGAATACCAAGATATATTACATGGCTTCACCTATAATGGGTATATCTATATTGTAGCTATGGTGATGTTTTCATTAACTACCTGTTTTTTTGTATACCGTATTTTTAATAAAGCAACGATACCTAATCTTTTGTTCGCGCCACTACTATTGTGGTTGGCTATCTGCGGTGGTGTAGCTCTCTATTTACCTGGTGCAAGTTTTTTTATAGTGCCTGTTTTCGCTTTACTTACGATGTGGTATGTAAGTGTAAACCAAAAAGAACCGCATGCACTATTATTACTTTTTCTGGCTCTGCCCGCACTTTGGCTCTATGCCCCCTTTATCAAAGGGTTCGCTGTAGGCCTTGGGCTCAAAATGCTGGTAGCCTCGGCACTATTGGTTTCATTGACTTTCTTCTTAACCTTACCCGTTTTCGGATTGTATAATTTTAAGAAGGGATGGGCCAAAATCAGTTTTATAGTATGCATAGCTTTTCTAGTTTACGCCCATTTTGAATCGGGTTTTGACAAAGAAAACAAAAGACCCAACAGTCTCGTATATATTTTGGATGCTGACCGCAATTCGGCACATTGGGCTACTTATGACAATGTATTGACCGATTGGAACAAAGGCTTTTTTCAAGATTTGGATGAATTGGCCCAAAAATTATCAACGAAGACAATAAGTAGCAAGTACGGCACTCATTTTACAAAAATGTCTGTAGCGCCGGTCAAGTCTATTGTTCCTCCAGAAGTAGAAACCCTAACAGATTCCATTATCGGAGAGCATCGGCTCTTGAAAATTCGCATATCTCCTCAACGACCTATTAACCGGCTTGATTTCTTTACCAACGACACCAAAGTTGTTCATGCTACCGCCAATGGTTTGGCTTTAGATGAACATTATCTCAAAAATCGGCGACCTGGTAAATTACTGACCCACTACGTTAGCGATGAGAAATTTACTGAACTAGAGCTGACCGTAACGAAGGCTTCTATTCTTGAACTCACGGTATATGAAGCTTCTAACGATTTAATGAACCATGCTCTTTTTGACATACCCGTGCGACCAGAAAACAATATACCCATGCCTTTTGTACTGAACGATGCGGTAATGACCGTTAAAAAAATACGATATGAATAAAACAATTGCTGTATTAGGCTGTGGATGGCTGGGCCTACCATTGGCACAAAGTTTTTTAAAAAATGGATATCAAGTAAAGGGAAGCACTACTACTAAAGATAAACTAAAAGAACTGGAGCAGCTGGGCATTACCCCGTTTCAAATAGGTTTAAAAGAAGATAGGATCGAGGGAGATATTGACAGTTTTCTTAAAAATATAGAGGTCTTAATAATTAATGTGCCCCCGAAATTACGAAGTGGTAACGGCGAAAATTATGTCATGAAGATGAAATTATTATACTCAGCTATACAAGAATCGTCAATCAAAAAGGTCATTTTTGTAAGTAGCACTTCAGTGTATGGAGATATCGAAGGCAATGTAAGCGAAGAAACGAACCCACAACCCTCAACAGAATCTGGCAAGCAATTGTTGGTTTCTGAGAACATCTTTAGAAATGATAACAACATTCAATCTACCATTATTCGTTTTGGAGGATTGATTGGCCCTGAAAGACACCCTGTGACTATGCTATCGGGCAGAACCAATCTTAAAAATGGTCACCACCCTATCAACCTTATTCATCTAAATGATTGTATCAAACTCATATCGGAAATAATCGCCAAAAATTGGTACAACGAGACTTTTAACGGGGTTTATCCGTTTCATCCGAAGAAAGAAGATTATTATATTTCTGAAGCAATTAAGAGAAATATACAACCTCCTGATTATAAAATAATTACGATAGAAAAAGGTAAAACAGTCCAATCATACAACCTTACAAATGTTAAAGGCTTTATGTTCACTACAACGTTATAGTTGATTTTCACCACAGGTATTTGATGGTTCACAACAAAGTCATGCGATTGTTGTTAAGAAGGTATGTAGTTCATCGATTATGCTCTAAATTTGAAGTATAATTTAAAACTATTTGCCATGGAAAATTCAACCTTACGCGGGCGAATTTTGATGGAGATTGAAAATTTGATCGCCCGTGAAGTACCTAAGCAAAAAGTTCCCCAAAATTTAGAAAATCTGCATGTAGCGTTACTTAAGAAACACTATAATGCCGCAGACGCTTCAATTGATTACCATAGGCGCCGAGTAGAATTGGCCATAGTGATGGACGACAGTGATTATGACCCTAAAAAAGTGAATCTCTGTGTGCCTACCTTACATACTAACCTATGGTTTAGAAACCTGTGCGATTTTTTAAAGTCTTGTATTGATCATGACCCTAAGAGTATCGCATTCTATGCCACCCTTTTAAGGTCTTATCAAGGTAGCGAAAGAAACCTTGTGAATTAAAACTTTTGGCCCATGCCAACCAAAAAAAGGATATCTACGGATGTCCTTTTTTTGATTGCCCCTCTTTCTATTATCGTCTTATTAACAGCTCAATAGCAATAATATCATTACTTTTGCGCACCGAAACCGATAGAATTACAATCACTAAACACAATTTCATGAAAAAAACATTTTTTTTGCTACTATTGGGCCTTGGCATTACGGCACAAGCGCAAACAAAGAGCGAGTTGCAAAAACATTACGAAGATTTCTATAACGAGATGAGGCTGCAGGGCGATGTTAACGGAGTAATCAATGCTCTTACCCACCTAAATGTACTTTCACCTTCAAAGGAGCGAAAAGACACCCTTGCATTTGTATACGCAAACAATAGTCAACACCTTCAAGCCTTGAATACTATAGGTGTCGAGAAAGAAACAAGTGATTCGGATATGGCCGTTCAAGTAAAAGCCATTTCCCTAAAGGCACTAAATCAACCCAAAAGAGCCTTAGAGCATTTTGAAGAATTGTTCAAGAGAAACCAAAACCCCTATTTAGCATATGAATTGGCAGACCTTAAAATTCAAACCGGTGATAACACCGGTGCAGTAACCAATATCGATTATGGTATAGCCAATGCCAAAGATGACATGAAGTATGCGTTTTATGAAAGGCAGCAACCCTATGAAGTACCACTTAAGGCTGCTTTCTTTCATCTAAAAGCCTTGACCGAATATAACAAGGACAAAGAAAACATAGATGCCGCTATTTCATTGATCAATCAAGCTTTGGCTTTAGACCCGAACTTCAATTTGGCAAGCCTAAGTAAGCAAGCTTTGGAAGCTAGAAAAAATCCTCCTGCTGCGGCGCCTGCCCCTGAGAAAAAAGAATAGTTCATACGAACTACTATTACATTTATAAGAACCCGCAAAACGGGTTCTTTTTTTTTGAACGGACCTCAATAACCTTTACCTTATAAAACCCAGAGTTCACATTCGGTCAACGAGTTACATTGTTGATTAAATGAATATTTATACGCAAATTCAATTTAAATATTGTAAAAATTGAATGCTGCTTTGAAATGTTTTATTCTTCTAAAATCAAATTGGTGTCCAAAGTATTGTTCACAATGACATTAAACTGATTACGAAAAGCATTATAAGCCTCAAACATTTGTAAGATCGATTCTTGAGGGTCTAGTCTATAGTGCAAGTCACCCTTTATTTTCAACATATATGTTTTGAAAATTTTTTGACGGCTCTTAATTTGTGGGATGTCGAATTTTTCGGGGTAAGTAGAAGCCTCCAAATCTTTTTGTTTTTCAATCAAATCATCGATTGCAAGTGCCAAATCGTCTTTGTTCTCTACATTATAGAGTGCATCGAAAGTTGTTTCAAAAGCTTTAAATTCTTCCCAATCATTTAATATGGCCTGGGCGTTTGAATTAACCGGCAGCTTTTTGGGCCATTTTTCGGTACTAAGCTCATACTCCGATGAACCGTCTTCGACCGGTATCTCTTTTTGGTCTTTACAGGAAACGAAAAAGAGTATTAAAAATGTAAAAAAAAACATTCTTTTCATAGAACGAATGTACAAATTTTGTAAACAGTTATCTTTACTCCCATATCCTTTTTAACTTCCATTTAATGCAGAAATATATATTGATTATCGGTGCTTGCGGCCAAATAGGAACAGAACTTACCCTTGCTTTACGCCAAAAGCATGGTGGTGCCCATGTCATAGCAAGTGATATTAGAGAAGGTAGCGAGAACCTTATGGAAACAGGCCCTTTTGAAATTCTTGATGCCACCGATTACGATTCCCTTGAAGAAGTTATCGCCTATTACGAAATTAATGAGGTCTACCTTATGGCCGCCATGTTGAGCGCCACGGCAGAGAAATTCCCCATGCGCGCATGGAATCTTAACATGAACACCCTGTTCAATGTACTTAATCTTGCTAAGGACAAGAAAATCGATAAAGTTTTCTGGCCTTCAAGTATTGCCGTGTTCGGGCCTAATACCCCGGAAAACTCAACCCCACAAAACACAATTATGGAACCCACCACCGTTTATGGTATAAGCAAGCAATCTGGTGAACGCTGGTGTAATTATTACCATAATAAGTACGGAGTAGATGTAAGAAGTATTCGTTACCCGGGCTTGATCAGTTGGAAAACGATGCCAGGTGGCGGCACTACCGATTATGCTGTTGAAATTTATCACAAGGCCCTATCAGAGCAAAAATACACTTGCTTTTTAAAGGCCGATACCGAATTGCCCATGATGTTTATGGATGATGCGATTCGCGCAACCCTTGAACTCATGAATTCGGAACCAGAAAATATCAAAATCAGGTCTTCATATAACTTGGCGGCAATGAGCTTTAACCCAGCTCAAATGGCAGAAAGTATAAAAAATCAAATCAAAGATTTTGAAATCAATTACGAACCTGATTTTAGACAAGCCATAGCGGACACATGGCCCAATAGCATTGATGATTCTCAGGCGCAAAACGATTGGGGTTGGATACCCAAATTCGACTTGGAGAAAACGACCGAGGAGATGTTGAACAATCTTGCAACTAATTGAGCTTTAGAAATGCCATACAATAATCGTTGACATTTATCTCAAATCAGATATCTTCAGTTTGAAGAGCATTCCATTGTCGTTTTTTTTGGCCTCTGTAGCAATATATAGGGCGCCATCTGGGCTAAAAGTGATACCCTCCGGTTGAGGAAATGCTTTCTTGTCAAAGAATTGAACGTCTTTCGCTTTGCCATCTGAATCTAAAACCAATAATTTGGGCTTGACCCCTTCCAGAATATAAATATCTTTTGTTTTTGGATGTATCGCAAGATCGGAAGGTCGAAAAGTTTTGTAGATATCATTGTTTCGATATCGCTTTAAAACCTTATCGGTCATATCAATAGTGTACACCGGTCGGTCTTGCAGTTTTTTTGATGCCAGCGAAAAAGAATAGATTCCTTTTGAGAAGTCGCTATTCACATCATGATCTTTGGGCGCGAGTAATAAACTATTGGTACCGGTATCCCATTCCAGAGACTCCATGTTGCTATCTGAGGTAAAGAATGTATCATAAATATTGACCTCTCTGTCCTCGGCCCTAAAATCGATAATCTCTAGAATTGTTCCATCGCTTCTTAATACATAGGCATCACCCGAGTTAACCGCAATACCTTCATAATCTCCAGGTTGCGCAAAGTTGATCTCCTCAACTATTTCCTCGGTTTGCAGATCATAGATAAATATGATTCCATCTTCATCTTGAACAGCGGCAATTTGTTCATTTCCTAACCAAGCGATACCCGAAACCTCTTTGAGAATCTTGGGTAATTTCCAAATTTGGGCCACCTCATATTCCATAGCATTTATAGAACGTGTACTGGCCTTTCCGAAACCAAGAAAAATCAATACAAAGCCTCCGAGAAGACCTATAACTGTGCATAATTTTATACGCTCAATGTTCATTACCGAATGATTTAGTTTCATTTGGCATAAAACTAATGTTCAATTCTGTAAAGAATTTGGAAACTAACGAATTATAGAGTTTTCAAAGAAAAGATATGTGCGTTGGTAAATGAGTAAGAAAGTCGCATTTGGTATTTGTCGGCTATAGCCTTTGCAATTGACAGGCCCAATCCCGTAGATTTTTGCCTGACGGTTGCGTTTTTGAATCGTTTGAAAAGTTTGGATTGATCCAAAGGATGTTCCCCAGAATTTTTAACCTGCACCTCGTCTTCTAGCACCTCGATAATTATTGTGTCTTGAGCTTCTCCGTGAACTATTGCATTTTTAAGAAGGTTTGTGAAAAGAACAACCGCTAAACCCCTGTTCATTGTAATTTTAGGATTTCCTTTTTTCATAAGTTGAACCTCCATTGCTCTATGCGCGATAAAATCTTCAAAGTTATTATTGACTTCCTCAATAAGTGAGACAAAATCGACTTGTTCATCTTCGTACTGTTGATTCTCTATTTTAGACAATAACAACAATGAGCGATTCAATCTGGTCAGATGACCAAGATTATTGAGAACATCGGTAACCTCTTTTGATTGTGCGTCACTTAATTCTCCTGTTTCTAGAAGTAATTCCAATTTATTGGCACTTATGGCCAAAGGTGTTTGCAGTTCATGCGCCGCATTCTCTATAAACTGTTTCTGATCAAGGTATGCCGCATGAGATTTCTGAGTCAATTTTTCAACACTGTCATTAAGCAACTTAAATTCATCGATGAATGTAGGCTCGGCCTTGATAACCTCATCTTTCTCGATTCTAAAACTTTTGAGTTTTTCGATTATATCGTAAAAGGGTTTCCATACTTTTTTAAGTACAAGATTGTTGAGAAATACGATACTTGCGACCAAAATCAAATACAAACCAATAATGTAGATTACCAAGTTCTCTATTTGATCATCTTCTTCAACCATTGAGGTAATCAATTTCATCTTATAATAGGAGTCTTCTATTCTAAAAACGGTTTCTAAAACACGAATAGGTTCGAACTCATCTTCGTTTTGCATATACATCAGAGTATCGCGATAACTATCTGTAAAGTCGCCTATATTTTTGGCATTGATTTTTACAATAGTGTAGTTGCCATCTTCAAACTCAGACTTCTGTAAAATGGTAGAATCTCGTTTTGCCTTTTGTATAACTAAAGTTTTTTGATTGTCGAGGCCGTCATCTAGGCTGTCATAAATTTCATCGAGCATCGCAAAGTAAAATATGACCGCCCAGACCGAGATAAGCACGATGAGTAAAAGAGCGAAGTATTTAGTGGTGTAATTGAGAAGCTTCATACCTCAACTAACTTATAACCAACCCCATAAACCGCTTCAATTTCGATAGAGGCCTCCGCTTCATGTAGTTTTTTACGTAGATTCTTTATTTGGGAATAAATAAAGTCAAAACTATCTACCTGATCTATATGATCACCCCAAACATGTTCTGCCAAGGCAGATTTTGTTACCAACCGTGATTTATTCGTTACCAAGTACATCAAAACATCGTATTCTTTACGGTTCAAGGCAATTTCTTTTTGAGAAACATAGACTGTGCGATTTTCAAATGAGAGTTTTACATTACCTAATTCAATATCTTTTACCCCATCGAAATTTCTTCGGCGTAGCACCGCCTTTACCCTTGCATGTAATTCGGCCATATGAAAGGGCTTTGAAAGATAATCATCGGCACCAAGGTCAAGCCCCTTAACACGATCGTCTAGAGAATCTTTGGCCGAGACAATGATCACCCCATCGGTCTTACCTATTTCTTTCAACTGTTTTAAGAAATCAAATCCGCTTCCATCGGGCAATGATATATCGAGTAATATACAATCATAGTCATAAACCCCAATTTTATCAATTGCAGATTTATAATTCATGGCGGTCTCGACCAAATACTGCTCTTTTTGCAACGTTTGCTGCATGTTTTCAAGCATTTGAAGTTCATCTTCGACAATTAGAATTTTCATTTGTAGTAATTAAGTATGGTAGAAAAGGTATAAAGTAAATCTAAAAACATTTAGGAATTCTTTTGAACAACGCCTGTACCCTATTCCTAAATCATTACAGTTTTGCCTCATATATTCGTACCAAATCAAAATAAAAAAACATGAATACTCTTAATTTAAAAACATCATTGGCAGCTCTTCTACTTACTGCCACTATTACCGCACAAGATTTGAAAATCGAAGATATACCAAAAAACTTAAGTGATGAGTTTAAAAAGGCGTATCCGACCGCTTCGGATGTTGAATGGGAAATGGAGGGCAATCAGTATCAGGTCGAATTCGAAATCGACAAAAGAGACCATGAAATCTGGTATGATGCAGATGCTAAAGTGGTAAAATCAGAACAGGAAATTTCTAAAGATGATTTGCCGGAACAAATAAAATCAACTCTTTCCAGTACATATGGGGCCTATAAAATCGACGACATCGAAACGACGGAAGAAAACAACACCGTTACTTACGAGATAGATTTAGAAAAAGGATGGAATGATGAAAAAACGGTCGTTTTAGATAAAAATGGTACCGTCACCAATGAATACAACGATTAACTTATTTTTTACAAGTGCGAAAAAAGGGGCGAAATTAACATTCCGCCCCTTTTTTTCAATTACTCTTCTACACAATCTTTTCCATTAGCCATTGAAGCGAAGTTTACGCTCAATTGCCATAATCATTGTATTTGCAATGTCTTTACCTGTTGCATTTTCTATACCTTCGAGACCAGGAGATGAATTTACTTCGAGTAAAAGTGGCCCTTTGTTAGACCGGATAATATCGACCCCAGCAACCGCCAAATTTAGAACTTTGGCTGCCTTTTGCGCCAGTTTTCGCTCTTCAGAGGTAATTTTGACAATTGAAGCCTTGCCTCCTTGGTGTATGTTCGCCCTGAACTCACCTTTCTCGGCCTGACGCTGAATACTCGCCACTACTTTATTATTTACCACGAAACACCGAATATCTTGCCCGTTGGCCTCTTTAATAAACTCTTGTACCAGAATATTAGTATTCACACTCTTAAAAGCGTTGATTACACTCTCAGCAGCCTTATTGGTCTCAGCCAAAACCACACCTTTACCTTGGGTACTTTCCAAAAGTTTAATGATTAAGGGGGCTCCATTCACCATTTTTATTAGGTCTTTGGTGTCGGCGGGTGATTTGGCAAAACCGGTAATCGGTATGTGTATATCGTTTTTAGAAAACAACTGCGAAGCGAAAAGTTTATCCCTTGATTGTGAAATAGCCTCGGCGGCATTCTGGCAATACACTCCTAAATTATTGAATTGTCGTATTAAGGCACACCCATAAAAAGTTACCGAGGGCTTTATTCTCGGTATAACGGCATCGAACTCTTTTAAGATATTGCCTCCGCGATATCTTATTTCAGGCGAATGCGCATCAAGTTTCATATAGGCCAGCTCCACGTTCAGAAAAACAATTTCGTGACCTCGGGCCTCTGCCGCCTCCATGATTCTTTTATTGCTATACAAATTCGGATTGCTCGCTAATAAGGCGATTTTCAAACCGGTCTTTTTCTTAAAATAAGGAGCGTACTTTTTATTGATTTCATCATCCTCAAAACTCTGCACCTGATAGTTTACAGCTGGGTTGACCATAAATCTATCGCTTATCGCCTCTCTACCCAATAACATTCGAAACTCCATAGTGTCGCGATTCGCCAGGGTCAGCTCAATATCGAAAGTTTCACCGCCCATAGTTACGGCCGTTTTGACAACCAATCTTTCTTCAGATATACCCGAAGAGCTTTTGACCATTCGACGGTCTACCAGTTGGGCTTCACATTGAATAGCAATACTGCGATTTTCCTGTAAAGGATTAACCTCAAATTTTACCCATTCTTGCACCCCCCTGATAACTATTTTGGTATTGGTAGCCTGAATGGAAGATGTTTTCGCACCAGAATCAACCCGGGCCTTTATTGCCGGAATTCCAAGACTCTCAAATACACACCACTCTTCACTACCTATAATCTTTAAATCACTCAATTACTTTCTTTTTGTAAGTTCAAAAATATCTTTTCTTCTATCTTTCAAATTTCTAACGGCACCAAATTGGTTCAGTTCTCTCAATAGGTCTATGTCAACATCGGCAATTAAGATCATCTCCGCATTTGGAGTGGCCTCCGCTTTTATTCCATTGGTCGGAAACGAAAAATCACAGGGTGTAAAGACCATACTTTGGGCAAACTGAATATCCATATTATGAACCTTGGGTAAATTACCCACACTACCCGCAATGGCAACGTAACACTCGTTTTCTATTGCCCTTGCCTGCGCACAGTTTCGTACTCGCGAGAAGCCGTTTTGGGTATCGGTAAGAAAGGGCACGAAGAGAATATCCATACCCTCATCAGCCAATAGTCTGCTTAGTTCAGGAAATTCGACATCGTAACAGATAAGCACCCCTATTTTACCACAATCGGTATCGAAAGTCTTCAATTGATTACCACCTTGCATTCCCCAAACCTTTGACTCATCAGGGGTCACATGTAACTTTTCATAACGCTCGACCGACCCGTCTCGTTTGCATAAATAGCCCACATTATACAACCCATCTTCCTTCATTTCAGGCATACTTCCCGTAATGATATTGATATTGTACGATATTGAGAACTCAGAGAATTTCTGTACTATGGCTTCAGTGTGTTGCGCAAGTTCCCGAATAGCGTCAGATTCGGAAAGGTGATTGTTTTCCGCCATTAAAGGGGCATTAAAAAACTCTGGAAAGAGCGCAAAGTCGGAACGATAACCAGAAACGGAATCAATAAAAAACTCTGCCTGCTGTAATAATTCTTCAAGGCGATCATATGGTCGCATCTGCCACTGAATTAGGCCTAGACGGACGATACTTTTTTTTGTGGCCGCCTTTTTATTGGGTTTTTTATAATAAATATTATCCCACTCCATCAAAACGGCAAACTCTTTAGAAGCTTTATCACCTTCTAAATACCCTTTCAAAATTTTAGAGGGATGAAAATCGTTATTGATTTGAAAGCTTAAGACGGGGTCATGAATCTCTTTCAATTTTACCTTGTCGATGTACTGCTTAGGAGTCAACTCGTTGGCATACTCATGGTAATTAGGTATTCTGCCCCCAAAAGCGATACCCTTAAGGTTCAACTTTTCACAAAGTTCTTTGCGGTAATCGTACAGGCGTCGACCCAAGCGAAGACCGCGAAACTCTGGTTTAATGAAAACGTCTATACCGTAGAGAATGTCTCCGTCTTCGGTATGGGTACTGAAGGTTTCTTGACCCGTAATCTCTTGAAATGTGTGCGTGTCTTCAAACTCGTCGTAATCTACAATAATCGATAGCGAACAACCTGCTAATTGACCGTTGACCTTGATTACGACCTGCCCTTGGGGAAACAGTTTAATAAGAGATTTAATCTGCTTTTCTGCCCAATATGAATCGGGTATATTTTTATATACCTCTTTCATGGCTGTTTTCAGTTCCTGATAATCTTTCAGGTCTAAAAATTTCAGCTCAACATTTTCTATGTCTTTCGAAATCATATAACGGCTTAAGGCCTAGGAAGTTAAATTTTCGGGCTAAAAACCCAACTAATGGAATTTACTCGAGAGTAACTAATCATCATCTTCAACGTCATCCATCGCTTCGGGGTCTGGTTCAACCACCGCTTCTGGATCATCATCGTCAAAATCTTCATAGTCATCTTCATCATAATTTTCCATAGTATACTCAAGCTTGGCGCTAATTTTCACCAAATATTTGGTGTCTTCAGTCAAAACTTCTACAGCCTCGATACGTTCGCCTTGAGCATTTTTGAAAGATATTATATTTCTGTCATCGTAACCATCAGGGTACCTTTCTACCAGAAGCTTAAGAACTTCAGGAGTCAATTTTTTAAAATCAACGATAACACGTTTTAGATTTGAATGGTCTCTTTTATTGCTCATAGGTCTAGAAGATATGCAAAAATTAATGGGGCAACAATAGTTGCATCGCTTTCAATAATAAATTTAGGGGTATCTATATCTAACTTTCCCCAAGTTATCTTTTCATTGGGTACCGCTCCGGAATAGGATCCATAGCTTGTGGTCGAATCACTAATTTGGCAGAAATAGCTCCAGAATGGGGTTTCTGTGCGCTCCATATCTTGATAGAGCATGGGCACCACGCAAATAGGAAAATCACCGGCAATACCACCACCGATTTGAAAGAAGCCGATGCCGTTTTCTGAATTATCAGTATACCAGTCTGCCAAAAATGTCATGTATTCGATACCTGATTTCATGGTACTGGCTTTCAGTTCGCCCTTCAACACATAAGAAGCAAAAATATTACCCATGGTACTGTCTTCCCAGCCAGGGCAAACAATCGGTAAATTTTTCTCTGCCGCAGCATACATCCACGAGTCTTTTAGGTCGATTTCATAGTGCTCTTCCAACACTCCTGAAAGTAGCATTTTATACATAAATTCATGAGGTAGATACCGTTCGCCTTTCTCTTCGGCATCTTTCCAAATCTTGAAAATATGCTCTTGCAACCTTCTAAAAGCCTCTTCTTCGGGTATACAGGTATCGGTTACTCGATTAAGGCCTTTTTCTAAAAGACCCCACTCCTCTTTGGGGGTCAAATCGCGATAATTGGGTACCCTTTTATAATGGGAATGGGCCACCAAGTTCATGATATCTTCCTCTAAATTGGCACCCGTACAAGACACGATATGCACTTTATCTTGCCTGATGATTTCAGCAAATATCTTGCCCAGTTCTGCTGTGCTCATCGCCCCGGCCAAAGAAACCAACATCTTCGCCCCATCATTTAATTGGTCTTCGTAGCCTTTCGCCGCGTCAACCAGCGCCGCAGCGTTGAAGTGCAAATAGTATTTTTCTATAAATTTTGAAATTTCGCCCTTAGTCTTCGTCATCGTCATATTTTAAACTTGCGTTAGCCGCTTTATAATCTACATCGTAGGTATTATCATATTCTTCATCGGCCGCCTTACCCATAAATTTATAGCTAAGCATTTTATAATATAATTTGGCGGCCAGAAAATCTGCACTCTTGTCATGCTCGTTCGGGCACAGCTCTACCATATCGAAGCCAACTACATTTTTTTCTTCAAAAACCTGCTTTAGAAAATCTAATGTCTCATACCAGAAAAGTCCGCCTGGTTCAGGCGTTCCAGTAGATGGCATTATCGATGGATCCAATACATCTAAGTCAAAAGTTATCAGCACATTATCGGTCAATGACTCAATAACCTTGTCGATCCAATATTCATCGTTGACCATATCATGGGCGAAGAATGTTTTCTCATCATCCATAAAGGTTTTCTCGATAGCATCCATAGAACGAATACCAACTTGAACCAGGTTAGTAGTTTGACTCGCTTCATGAACGGCGCAAGCATGATTATACTTTGTGCCTTCGTACGATTCTCTCAAATCGGCATGGGCATCAATATGCAAAACCGTAAGATTATCGAAGCATTCATTAAAGGCCCTAATGGTACCAATAGAAATGGAGTGCTCACCACCAACCAAGGTCACGAATTTGTTTCGTTTAATATACTCCTTGGTTGTCTTGTGTACGGCATTCACCATGGCTTCGGCCGAACTGTTCTCGGTAATAGGTGCCGTTAAATGAATACCTTGCTCGTAGACCTCGGTATCAGTTTCAATATCATAAAGCTCCATATTTTCAGAAGCTTCTAAAAACGCTTGAGGACCTTTATCCGAACCTTTTCCCCAAGTGCTTGTTCCGTCATAAGGCACAGGAATCAAAATGATTTTTGCCTTTTCAAGTTGTGCGAATTCGTCGGGAATTCCGGCGTAATTCTTTTTTGTACTCATTTTATTATAATTAAATCTATTAGTTCTAATTCTTATAACATTTCCGCAGAAAATATCAACTCATTTTAGCTCTCAAGCTCAACCTTTTCTTCTTTGGCTTTTGAAGCCTTATCGTCTTTACTTACGTTGTAGCCCAAAATCGACAGAAGGTCTTCGGCTCGCTGCTGTTGACTAAAAAGCTCATATGTAAAATCACCGTTAACATCTTTATCAATTAAGATATGTTTCGGCTGCGGAATTAAACAGTGCTGCAGACCGCCGAAACCGCCAATCGTTTCTTGATAGGCCCCCGTATTAAAAAAACCGATATATAGTGGCTTGTCTCTCTTGAATTTTGGCAAGTAAATAGCGTTCATATTTTGTTCGCTGTTGTAATAATCGTCGCTATCACAGGTTAAACCACCCAATAGAACACGTTCGTACTCATCTTTCCATCGGTTGATGGGCAGTAAAATAAATCGCTTATTAATGGCCCAGGTATCGGGTAAAGTCGTGATAAACGAAGAGTCTATCATATTCCATTTCTCACGGTCGTTCTGTTGTTTCTGGTACAGAATTTCATAAATGGCACCCCCACTCTCCCCAACGGTGAAACTACCGAACTCGGTAAAAATATGTGGCACCGGCACGTTGGCTTCTTGACAGGTAATATTGATCTGATTGATAATTTCATCAATCATATATTGATAGTCGTATTCGAAAGCCAAGGTGTTTTTAATAGGAAAACCCCCGCCGATGTTCAAACTATCTAGGGTTGGGCAAATTTTCTTGAGTCTAACGTAGACTTTTAAGCATTTCACCAATTCGTTCCAGTAGTACGAATTATCCCTGATCCCGGTATTAATGAAAAAATGAAGCATTTTTAGCTCAACCTTATCATTATCCTTAATCTGATTTTCATAAAAGGGCACTATATTCTTGTAGCCTATGCCCAATCGAGAGGTATAGAATTCAAATTTGGGTTCTTCTTCCGAAGCAATACGAATTCCTACTTGAAAATCATCTGTAATCGCGTCAGAGAGCAAATCAAGCTCTTCATAATTATCAATAATGGGTATGCAATTCTGATGCCCTTGGTTTATTAAGCGAGCTATGTTTTCGACATACTGCTCTCTCTTAAATCCGTTACAGATAACGTAGGTGTCATCTTTAATCTTGCCTGATTTCTTAAGCTGTTCTACAATATTAATATCAAAGGCCGACGAAGTTTCAATGTGAACCTCATTGTTCAGTACTTCTTTCAGTACATGCTGAAAATGTGAACTTTTGGTGCAGTAGCAATAATGATACCTGCCTTTATAATTATGCTTTTCAATGGCGTTCGCGAACCATTGTTTGGCAAGATTTATATTTTGGGAGATTTTAGGGAGATAGGTAAACTTCAACGGGCTACCATATTTTTCTACCAACTCATTTAATGGAATGCCGTGAAAACGAAGAAACTCGTCTTCTAGCGTAAACTCTTCTTGTGGGAAGTAATAAGTTTGATCGATAAGATCGATGTATTTGGTATTCATCTAAAAGAAAATTGCATTGATCACAGAATATATTGGGATTGACAGATAAAAAATAACACAAATAAAAAGATTAATAATTCAATCCCTAGTTTAAGAGGCAATGATTAACAAGTGTTGAAACACTTGAACAAATGAAAACAAAATTTCTCAAAAAACAAGGAAATGGATGGAAATTACGATAAATTGTAATTTCTGGATTTCCTCATTATCCTATTGACTAAAAAATAAATATAACAAATTCATATTGAGATAATTAATTTTTAAATTTATTCAAGAAAAATATTCTTTATGAAACCGAACAAAGCCTCTTTCAATATTATTTTACCGTTAATTTCTTTTGTAGCATTTCTCACCTCTATTCAGGTTGATGCACAGCTATCGAATGGAGTATATATGACTGAGGAAAAAGGACAACGTCATGAGCTAAAAATCAAGGACAATTACATCGTTCATTCAATATACGACCAATCACCTGCCAAATTCATCAAGACCGAAGGTGGCTACTTCACCCATGAAAACGATGAATTGACCGTAAAGCTAGAATTCGATTCTGAATTTGATTCTAGTAAGTCAAAAAAATGGTCAGTACCTTTAAAGATGATTGATGATAAATTGATAATGAATACTGATCCTGCACTTACATTTACCAAAACGAAAAATCTGGAGCAAGACTTAGATGGGCAGTGGCTCTTTGCCACTCGGGGGCCTGACGAGGGGCAAGAACGTCGTGGTGACGAGAACCCTAGAAAAACCTTAAAATTTTTAATTGACGGCAGATTTCAGTGGATAGCCTACAATACCGAAACTTTCAAATTTCATGGTACGGGAGGCGGCTCTTTTACTTCTTCCGATGGCATATATACCGAGCAAATCGAGTATTTCTCTAAAGACAACTCACGTGTTGGGGCCACTCTCCAATTCAAATATGAGATAAAAGGAAATGATTGGCACCACACCGGAAAAAATAGCAAGGGAGAGCCCATGTACGAAATCTGGTCAAAGCGATAAACTTCAAATAATTTACAAAATATAAGGTTGCCCAATCTAAACTTAGGGCAAATGCCCGATATTAAAGAGGGTTTCCCCTTTATTTACAGGAGGTGTCCCGATTTTATATAGAATAATACCACTGGCATTGGCGGTTACTTCCTTTATTTGTTCACCAAAAAAATTAGTGATATACCCAATGCTTTCACCCTTGGTCACGCTATCACCCGCGTGTTTTTCAGAATAAAAAATTCCTGTGTGGTCACTTCTGATGCTTGTACGTTGCGTAATTATAGTCGACGGCCCCGAGTTAGAATTTTCATTGGGCAGCATTTGCAAATGTGATAGCAAAGAAAATATCGAAGAAACAATTTTATTCGTCTCTTGTTCCCCCGACATACCGAGTCTACCACATTCGATATCTACAGTTGGTATTTGTCGGTGAAAAGCTTCTTGAGAACAATATATGCTGGGTTCAAGAACCCTTTCTTTTGCAATTTGAAACCGTATCGTATAGTCAAAACCCATTGCTAAAGCCATCGCTTTTCCTTTTTTAGATGCTTCAGGAAAAGCCTCCGAATTGTACCACGCATTATAGGGCATTAAATCTTCTGGGGAGTCACCCGCATGCATGTCGACAAAAAAGTCTGAACGTGCAATTATCTTTTGAGTGATGGTATGAGCTAAATGAGACGTGATAGAACCTTCATCTTCACCAGGAAAAGATCGATTTAAATTTTTTCCGTCAAGCGGATTTAAAAACGGACTACGCCCTAAAAATGCGGGAATATTTGCTAATTGTACTAAAATTAGCGTTCCGCTAAGCTGTTTGGCATCTAGATTTTCAATAATTTTTTGGGCGGCCAGTATCGGAGGGTATTCATAACCGTGAATGCCAGCAGTAATACCCAATACAGGTCCCGGCTTTGCGCCATGAAAAACTGTTACTGGAATAAATGTACTGTCTCTACCATCTGAAACTTGAATTTCGTAATAGTTCTTAGAGCCCGGATTATTCTCACGCCCTTCAAAAGAAAAAGAGTTTTGACCTAAAAGAGCCGTATGACCAATCAATAATGCAATAAAAAAGAAAAGATTTCGCACGCCTAAAAGTTTCAGGCAAAAATACCTTAAACAGAAAATTTAGAGCATATCAAATCAGTAATAATAGAACTGGATTGAAATGAAATTAATAAGGCAATGAGCGATTGCAATTCTTTGCAGAAGCTTTCAAAATGATAGTAGCCCCGGCAAGAATCGAACTTGCATCTAAAGTTTAGGAAACTTCTATTCTATCCATTGAACTACGGGGCCAAAATATACGCTTGGTAGCAGATATCCACATATCCACCAAAAGCAGCATGAAGAAAAGTATTAAGAGGGCAAAAGTAGAATATTTTCAATTTCCTTGAAAATTCGATACCATTTTAATCTTGCAGAAATAAAAAAGACGTCAACAGAAGCTGTCAACGTCTTTCTATGATTAATTAGGTTTACAATCCTCTTATTATTCTCTACACATTTTCAGGAACCTCAAACCCTTCACGATAATCACGGGTCAAATATTTATCTGCTTCGGCATCGTTTACAAAACGCTCTGTTTTAGGATCAAAATTAAGCACACGACCCGTTCTATAGGCAATATTGCCTAAGTGAGCCAAACCAGAAGATAAATGAGCTGTTTCCACTGGGCCATTAAGTATAGATTTATCATGTTTACGAACCGCTTCTATAAAATTGGCGAAGTGGCCATCTGTTCCGCCATTGCCTCGATCCATACCAGTACCAGATTCACCACCATCTTCACCAGATTTACCAGGTGTTCTATCTTTACCTAAATATGTGGTGTATTTATCATAGCCGTCTACTACTAGAATACCCTTATCACCGTAGAAAATATTACCTACCGTGGCACCGCCCTCGGCATTTGTACACCAAGGTCGAACCTCAAACTGTATAATTTTATTTTCTTCCGGATAATTGTAAACTGAAGTAAGTACCTCGGGAGTTTCTTTACTATCATTCCAAAGAAACTTGCCGCCCATTGCGGTTATTTGTGTTGGAAGCCCAACATCTAAGCCCCACATACAAAGGTCGGTCTCATGTATACCTTGATTACCTACATCTCCATTACCATAATCCCAATGCCAATGCCAGTTGTAATGAACCAAGTTTTCAGTAAACGGTTCTTTTTGGGCAGGACCGGTCCATAAATCATAATCCAATCCTGCAGGCACCTGTGATAAGCCTTTGTCCCCAATATCGGGCCTCCATCTAAATACAAGGCCACGAGACATGTACACTCTACCAATATAGCCATCTCTCATTAAACCTATGGCCTCATTGATGGCAGGTGAACTTCTAAGCTGTACCCCGTGTTGAACGATACGGTCATATTTATTGGCAGCTTCGACCATTTTACGTCCCTCCCATATATTATGTGAACCAGGCTTTTCTACGTAAACATCTTTACCAGCTTGACAAGCCCAGATTACCGATAGCGCATGCCAATGGTTCGGACTGGCAATACTTACCACATCGATATCTTTATCATCGAATACCCTACGAAGATCTTGCTCCAGAGATACTTTCTTATCATAAGTTTCTTTAAATGATTTCTGTCTCTCTTTAAGGATGTTCATATCGGGATCACATAAGGTGGCCACTCGAACATTATCTTGCGCCATTAAACTTTTGATATGCGATTTACCCCTACCATTTACCCCTAAGACTGCGGCGTTAATACGATCGTTAGCTCCGAAAACGTTTGCGGAAACAATAGTAGGAGCGGCAATGACCCCAGTTCCTGCAACTGCTGTTTTCTTGATAAAAGATCTTCTAGATGATTTCATTTTCAATATATTTGGTTTTAGTTAAGTTGAAATTAAAATAAACCCAAGCAACACTATTTCTTGATCAGTCTGTGCAATCGAATACACAAATTCGCCTAATGCTTGATTGGCCTAAGTTAATAATTATAAGAATAGTTTACCCCTATAAATTATCATATTACCAAAGAATATTGACCAAAACCATACAATTAGTCACATTTGTAGTGCAGGGACTACGAAATAGACAATCAGATTAGCCTAGGGACAGTAATATTCCACAGTCTAAAAGAAAATTTTAAATCGCTAGAATATCATTCGCCCGTAGAGAAAACTATAAATAGACAAGCTATTACAAAACAGATGGCGAAAAAACAGAAAAGGACAATGTAGTTATCCATAAGTAGGTGTTTTGTTCAAAATTACTCAAAAACACACCTTGGTTCACTTTTACTTATATTTTTTCGATGAAATCCTTACAAATTGACTTCACCAGTGGGTTCAACGATAAAGCCTACCCTTTCAACCATAATTCTGAATTGTCACATCGACAAACTGTCACATTTCGTATAAAAGTGATTTAAATCGGAGAGGAAATCTCTCAATTCTAATTAAAATGTTAATTGCGTGATAGCATCAGTAATCTATTTTTTTGTGGTAGTAAGTAAGGTAAGGTCTGGCTACTTTTATTGGAGAATACTTTTATAAATTTTAAAATAAAAAATTATGAATAAAGATCAATTAGAAGGTAAGTGGAAACAAATCAAAGGTAATTTCAAGCAAAAATATGGCAAGGTCACCGATGACGATACCACTTATGCTGAAGGAAAATTTGATGAAATGCTAGGTCGTTTACAAGAGCGTACCGGTAAAACCAAAGAAGAGCTACAGGAGGAAATTAGCAACTGGTAATTTATCTGTAATTTAAGGTTAGCCCCGATTTATCGGGGCTTTTTAATTCGTTACTTTCCAATCAATTCAGATTTCTCTTCAACGAAATTTAACAATAGTGGAATTGCCGGATAGACCATATTATGACCATAACCATCCATTTCCATTAACTCAACATCTTCATGGCCCACAACTTTCATCATACGATAAAAGTAGGCTACCTCTTCATAGCGCCCCAAGAGCTCAAGTTCCCGGTTTCCGGTAATCAGAAGCATCGGGGGTGCATCTTTACGCACATGAAATAAAGGAGCAAATGGGTCTACAATAGGTTGCGTACCCTCGATACCCATCTCTTTACGAATTGTAAAATGTGTAATGGTATGTCCGCTAAACGGAATTAACCCAGTGATGTCATTGGCATCGATGTCGAACTTCTCAAGGTAGCTTTTGTCTAGGCCTACCATACTTGCCAAATAGCCCCCGGCAGAATGACCGGAAACAAAAATCTTCTCTGGATTACCATTGAACTTCTCGATATTTTTAAATGCCCAAGCGACTGCTGCTGCTGCGTCTTCAATGTAAGTGGGGTGTTTCACTTTGGGGTGCATGCGATAATTGACGGTAACTACAGCTACACCTTTCTCCAATAGTCCTTCGGGAATGTGCTTATTCCCATTTTCTAATCCACCCCCATGAAACCATACTACCGTTGATATATTGGTAGTGTCTTTTGGATAATATACATCGAGTTTACACCGCTCTTTGAGGTAGGCATCTGTCTTTTGCAAGCTGGCATCATAGTACGGTATATTTTCTTTCAGCTCATACTCCGTTTGAGCAAAAGTGATATTGCCTAAAAAAAAGAAGATAATAATGAGATAGAAGATATTTTTCATTTTTTCAGTGCTATTTACCTAGGTGAAACTAAAGAAAAAGAATTACTATTAATCGCTCACCTCGACCACCATATCTACCTCAATAGCAATATTACCTGGCAAAGAACCCATACCGACCGCCGCTCGCGCATGCTTACCACGTTCACCGAATACAGCAACCATCAAATCTGAATAACCATTCACAACTTTGGGCTGATCCCCGAAATCTGGAGTACAATTGACCATGCCCTTTACCTTTACTATACGCTTTACTTTATTCAAGTTGCCCAATTCAGCTTTAAGCACTGAAAGCTGGTTTATACCAGTAATTCTAGCGGCTTCATACCCTTCTTCTATGGTTAAATCTTCACCGACTTTACCGGTAATGTTTTTTCCATCAGGCTTTAAAGGACCTTTACCCGATAAAAAAATCAAGTTGCCGACGCGAACAGCATTTACATAGTTGGCGATGGGCGAAGAAGGTGTACTCAATTCGATACCTAATTCCCCCAATTTTGCTTCCGGATTGTAATCTGGGTCGAGCGTAGTTTCTTCAGCTGGTACAGCAGGAGCAGCTTGTTCTTTTTCGACCGAAGTATTACATGAAAATAATACCATAAAGGCAAGTAGGCTTACTATATATTTCATAAAAGTTTATTATTTCTTAAGCAAAAATTAAGCATTCTTAAGCACCTCTTTGACCCTTTGTGCTACTATTCGCTCTTGACCGGGCTCCATCATCCATGTAGTTATACCCACTTCTTCATTACCTCCAACAGTCTCTATAGATGGGTGACCGTCTCGCAAGGCCTTTCTCATATCGGACTTTGAAATTTTAACTACATTTTCATCCCAACGAATTTTAAGACTAGGCACATGATTGGCGTGCGGGGGAACATGTATTTCAGTTTCCACACCATTAACGGATTTTGCACTATCGCTAATTAACTTGATCTGACTTTCCCACATTTCCCATTCCTTTTTATGGTCTCTTGCGAGATACAACTCTAAGGCAACCAACATACCGAGCACTTCTTCTTTATTAACTTTCATACCCCTTGCAATGGTGGTACCTCTGGGAGGAGTATGTAATCGGGCGGCCTCAATAAATTTTCGTTTTCCCAAAAGTAATCCAGCACTTTGAGGACCCCGAATGCCCTTTCCTCCGGAAAACGCAACGAGATCAAAACCCATTTTAGTAAACTTAAAAAGATTTTCTACAGGTGGTACATCGGCAGCACAATCTATAAAAGTGGGAATGTTATGCTTTTTGCCAAGAGCTACAAATTCTTCCCTGGAAATTTCTCCTGCATCGGTATTAGCGTTTAAAAACCATAACATTGCCGTATTCTTATTAATTGCTTTTTCAAGATCTTTAGTACTCTTTACCTCAACAATTTTAGCCCCTGTGTTGATTAGGGCATGTGTATACCCGATAGCATGCTTCTCTTGAACGATGACTTCGTTTTTAAGACCTGTGGTGTCAGGAAGTTGGCTGACCTTTTTCTCGTCCATACCACAAATGACTCCGGCCAACCCAATGGTCATCGCCCCAAATGCCCCGGAAGAAACCGTTGCATATTCACACTCCAACAATTGAGCAATGCGATCCCCTACCTTATCATGTAACTCATCTAAGTTAACATATTCAGTAGCTCCATAACTAATGGCCTCCGTAACCTCTTTATGCATCAACGAGCCCGTCATCGAGGTGTAGGTACCCGCGGCGTTAATAAAAGTTCTTAGCCCCAATTCTTTAAAGAAATCGCGAGCAGCAGGTTTTAAAAAAACTTCTTCCGTGGTCTTTGCCGACACCAAACTTGGCCCCAAAAGCCCGCCCACTAAAGGTAAGGCCGATATAGATTTCAATGCGTTTCTTCTACTGCTCATAATTCTTAAATTAAGGGTTATTATTCTACTGCTGCTATACAATCCATTTCTACCAAAGATTTACCGGGCACACCACCATAGGTTGCCACAGTAGTTCGTACCGGGGGATTCTTACCGAACCTACCTCGAAACACCTCGTTCATAGCCTGGTAATCACCTAAATCGGCGAGATAAACATTTACTTTTAAGACCTGATCCATAGATGAACCGTTCGCTTTCAAACCCTTCTCTAATTCTTGGAGCACAATTTCAGTATGGGCCTTAATTTCGTAAGGTTCTGTATGCGCTCCTTTACCGGCGATGTATAACGTATTACCATGCCTAACCGCACCAGAAAAAAGAGGGATGTCTTGATCGGTAACGATTTCTCCCACTACTTCTTTTTTTGCCGGCGCATCGTCTGACCCCATTTTCTTTGACATGGCATTAACAGAACCTACCCCGAAGAGTGCTGCCAAACCCATACCTAATTTTTTAAAAGAGGCCCTTCTTGTTGTTTTATTATCCATAATTTTAATATTACAATTAGTTATTAATCACTTTATTTATTCCAATCTTTAACGGCGAGACCGTTCAAGTCATAAACTACCTTACCTGCTCTAATCGTCAGTTCGCATTCGAGCTTCTTATTACCTTTCATTCTTTTTTGTTGGGTATCGATAAATCCGAAATTTCCTTCGCGGAGTTTCAATAAAGTAATGTCAGCCACCGCACCCTCTGTTAAATGACCAAGGTCTTCTCTCTTTATGGCCTTGGCAGAATTCCAAGTTGTAGCTGCAATTACCTCTGAAACGGGCATGTTCATGTTCAAAAATTTAGACATTATATTAATTATATCTTTCATGCCAGCATTCATACTACCGGTATGCAGGTCAGTACTTATGGTATTTGGTTTGAAACCTTGTTTCATTGCAGGTACCGCTTGAGCAAACAAAAAGCTTCCGCCTCCATGGCCCACATCAAAAATAATCCCTTTTTTCTGCGCTTCCCGTGCAAAATTGGCTACTTTACCATCATCACCTACAATCGGCATTCTACCATTTACGTGAGCATAGGCATGGGTAAAAATATCGCCGGGCCTTAATTTTTCCATAAAAAGTGTTTCCAAAGACAATTCGGGTTGACTGCCCCCAAAATCTATCATTACAGGAATATCAGCTAATTTTCCAGCCTCCACAGCCTTTTCTGTAGGCGTCCAATCAAAGCCACTATAATGAGCGAGTTTTACCCCAACCACATGTGCCTTATTTTGCTTTGCGACCATGGCCGTAAGCTTAGCATCCATATCAGAAAGGTTCTGCTCCAAAGCTCCTCCTTTCATACCTGAACCTACAATATTTATAAAGGATAATACCCTTGTTTTCGACCTATCTATAACCTGATCTTTGAACAATTGGAAATTACGCCAACCGGCACCCCCTGCATCCACCAAGGTAGTCACACCTGTTCTAAAACTAAATCCGTCTGGGGGAAGGGCGGTAAAACTATTACTTAGATAGGCATTGGGTTCAGTGCCATGAAAGTTATGGCTATGAATGTCTATTAGTCCGGCAGAGACGTATAAGCCTTCAGCATCGATTACCGTGCCTGCAGAATTTTTTGAGATATTCGAACCAACCTTGGCAATTGTATCACCTTTGATAGCAATATCAATCACCTTATCGATACCGTTTTTAGCATCTAAAACATGCCCATTTTTTATGAGTATATCAAATTCTTGGGCATTTGCCCCTAGAGTACACCATAAAATTACCCAAATGAGCGGCTTTATTTTTTTGTTCATGTTTGTCATAAGTGTTAATCTATTATTCTGTTGTTACTTTGATCGGTTCACTGGGTGACCCGCTATTTTCTTGGTCATTTCTTATTTTGGCCACTTCATTTTCCTTTATTTCCGAAGCCTCATTACCAAAACTTGAGCGTATGTAAGTCAAAACTTGGGCAATTTCTATATCTTTTAAAAAGCTATGCTGTGGCATCATACCATTATAGACCTCATCACCTACCTTCAGGCTACCCTCCATACCGTTCAACAATACCTTGATTAGTCGTGCTTTGTCTCCAGTTACCCAATCGGTTTCCATAAGAGGGGGGAATCTTCCCGAGGCGCCCCTACCGTTCATTTGATGGCAAGCACTGCAATACTGCTGATAAATTTTTGCCCCGCCGACTAAATTCTTTGGCATGAGGTTGTCTTTATCGATATCAGGGGTTCTAATATGCGAAAGTTGTTTTCGCTCTTCCATTGCCGATAACTGGTCTTCCCCGAATTTTTCTTTATCTCCCTGATAGACTACCTTCCATATTTTGCCCTTTACGGAATCTGAAATGTAAAGTTCTCCATCGGGTCCGATAGCGAGCCCCATTGGTCGGTGTGCGGCATCTTTAGTATTAATGATAGGATCTACTTGGGCAAAACCATCAGCAAATATTTCAAAATCACCGCTCGGTTTTCCATTTTCGAATGGCACAAAGCCCACAAAATATCCGGATTGCGGATAAGGGGCCCTATTGGTCGAACCGTGAAAAGTGATAAACGCACCATTTTTATAACGTTCCGGAAACTGCTCTCCTTCATAAAAAACTAAGTCGTTCGGTGCCCAATGCCCTGGGAAACCAATAATCGGATCTTCGTAATCTGAACAACGACCAACGATTTCACCGTCTCCTCCATATTCGGGAGATAATACTTTTTTATCTTTTAGTTGATCGTAATAGCAATAAGGCCAACCAAAATGAGCACCTTCTTTAATTCGAATAAATTCTTCGGAAGGCAATAAAGCACTCTCTTGTGGGGTGTAAATATTTGGCCATAGACGCAACAGGTCGTCTCGCCCATGTACTACCCCGTAAAGCTCTTCATCTACCGGATTCCAGTTCATTGCCACCAGACTTCGAATGCCTGAAGCATACTTATAACCATCTTTTTGGGTCTGCCCTAACTTATTGGCATCAAAACGCCAAATACCTGCATGGTCTTCTAATTGGGGGCAAGGGTCAAGGCCTGGTGCACCAGGAGTACGTTTAGGTTCTTGACAGGCGTTCGATGGTGCACCAAAAGGTACATACATATGACCTTTATTATCAAAGGCTATCGGTTTACCGATATGTTCATGTTTGCCATGCTCGTGGTCATCGGTCAATACTACTTCAACATCGCCTACGGGAGACATTGTATCGGCCTTCAATTTTTGACGGTATACCACTAAATCAGAACTATAATAAATATACCCATTATATACACGCATGGCTGTGGAATAGCTCCATCGTGACCCTTTTTCACTACCTCCGAATTTTAAGGTTTCATCTGCGTAGTCGTCGCCATCAATATCTCTAAGGGCCATAACAGCAGTATTCGGCTGTGCATTTCTCATTTTGGCATAAATGATGTGGTCATCGGTTACCGCCAAATGCCTGACAGTTTCCTCAATTTCTTCAATTACCACTGTAGATTTAAAACCGTCGGGTAAAAAGAGATTTCCTTCTTTCGCCTCGGGGCTGCATTGCACTAACAGTGCCATGGCCCAAAGCGCCAAATAGGAATTCTTTGGGGTGAAATAAGGCTTCATAATTTCAGGTTAGTTTGGCTAGTGGTATGCTATTTCCCTCAAAATAACACACTTAAAGTAGTGCACTTTTTTTATATGTACAAGCAAACCTTAAGAAAATGTGTTCGAACACATTAAAATAACCGGTATTAGCTCTAGAAGTAGTCTTAAAAGGTGGGCAATAAAGCTAAAAATTATAATTACTTATCAATCAAACACCAAGGTTCCGAAGAACTCTGAACGATGAAAGTCGGGCCGGTCGGTATCAACCGAATTCCAACTTACATAATGTTGCTTAGAAGTATCATCACCGCATTTGTAGAAATTGGCCTTTGCCGTTAAATCTGAAAAATCGATCTTATCTGAAAAAACAAAAATATCGGCAGGTATAATTATGGTCATTTCCCAATTATGCCCCCCTCCTTTTTCTTTAAATGGCTGGTCGCCTAGGCTAGATTTAACCTGAATTTTCTCTTGAATAATTTTTGGATCTACAAATTTTCTATCGTGCCTATCAGGACCATAAGCCAAATGCGTAGTACCGATACAATTAAATTCAAAATTATAATAGTTTCCATTTTGCAGGGGGTCAACAAAAAACTCTACACAACTGTCTTTATGGGTAGAAGAATTAGGCTCGGTAAATTGAGCCAATATATTTTCTTCGCTCACATTGAACTTGAGCCACAAATTATTTTCATGTCTTGCAATTCGAAATTCAACCAAGGGCAAATACGAAAAGGAATCCCAATTTAAAGTTGCAATCCTGTTATTCTCAGCATGTTCTTCCAACAAGCGTGAAACCACATTCAAATCAATTTTGTCGGTATACTTTATTTCTTTAACCTTCAGTTCCATATTATGATTATCGGTTTGGGCCTTAACCGTTAGACTCATCAACGCAAACAAAACAGCAATACATTTCATGGCTAACAAGTATTAAACATGTTCACGCCTAAAATACATTATTCCAACCTAACAGTTGAATATATAATATTCTAAGAGCGCTCAATTTCGACAACTCCATCAACTTCACTAAGTTCATATAAGCGATTAACTAACGCCTTGCGATTCATAAGAACGGAACGTTGATTAATGGAACCCTTGTCGGTAATTTCAGCTTTTTTAACACAGAGTTCAAAATCTGCAATCATTGCCCGTCTAATAATAGTAGACGCACCTGAACCCTGACTTGCCAAGTCTGTCAATGCTTCTTGAATAATTGATTGCACCTCTTTAGATTTACAAATCTCCTGTAGTGTTGAACTGGGTGACAATTGTGCTACTGCCGTACAATTTGCAAAATCTAAGAAAAGTATGGCGCCCACAAAATCTCTATCATGGCCTGTCAAGACTACATCTCGCACTATGCCTTGAGAAGCGGCGATCAACTTGCTTCTCATAATACCTACATTCACCCAAGTACCGGAATTCAGCTTAAAATTTTCGGTAATACGCCCGTCATATATTAAGCCTGCATTCGGGTTGAGATTATCGGCAAATTTGAGGCCATCTGCACTTTTAAAATAGCCCTCTTCATCAAAAGCACTAGATGTTTGCATGGGGTTACGCCAATATCCGGGACTTATATTCGGACCCTTAAATCGTACTTCAAAAGTATCATCGTAAGGCACTAGTTTTGTTGCAATACCAGGCACGGGAACACCAAGATTGCCCGCTCGTTGGTCATAACGCGTATTGAACATGGTAGAAGGGCAAGCCTCGGTCATTCCGTATCCGGAGGAAATCAAAATACGTTTTCCTATCGATTTTATGGCAAGCTCGTCTAAACTATCTCTTACATATTGTGAAAGACTGGCTCCCCCGAAAAATAACATTTTCAGCTTACTGAAAAAGTGCTTACAAAGCGCCTCATCTGCCCGCAACTGAGTCACCAACTCTTCAAAACCTTTGGGCACGTTAAAATATACCGTGGGGGCTATCTCTTTTAAGTTATTCACGGTAACCTTGGTACCTTCGGGAGAGGGGTTTCCATCATCTATATATAAGGTTCCTCCATTGAAAAATACCAACCCAAAATTGTGGTTGCCCCCAAAAGTATGACTCCAGGGCAACCAATCTACCAAAGTTAATTGACCATTTTTAACAAAGGGATAGGTTTGTGTAATCTGCTGAAGGTTGCAGGTCAGGTTGCCCTGTGTATTGATTACGCCTTTGGGCATACCCGTTGAACCGGAAGTAAAAAGAATTTTAGCCACGGTAGAAGCTTCCACTTTCGCATTTGCCTCGGCTACTTCAGAAGTTATCTCGGTTTTCAATACCGTTTTAAAAGAAATACTATCTCCGATTTCATTTTTAGCCGTAACCAATGTACAGGCAACATCGACCGCTTCCAGAATTTTTTTGAATTGTAAACCATCTTGAACAAATATGAGTCCGGGCGTCAACACTTCCAAACAGTGTTTTAACTTCTTTAAATCGGTGGATTTTAATGAATACGCAGGACTAATCGCCGAAAAGGGAATACCCACATGCTGGGCTGCCAACGCCAAAAGTGCATGCTGCCAACTATTGCCCGAAAGAACAGCTACAGGACGTTCAACATTGGCATCGCTATTTAGCAAAAATTGACCGATGCGCTGCACTTTTTCCCAAACTTGGGCATAGGAAAGCTTCATCCAATTGCCATCAACATCACGTTGGGCAATCATAGTTTTTTCGGGTGCAATTTCGGCCCAATACCTTAAGCGCTCAGTTACCGTTTTCGGGTAGGTTTCCAATGGTACTTGTGAGTGCAATAAAATACTACCATCTTTACGGGTTTCTTTCGTTATGGCGATGGGTGCGGTGGGTACTTCTAAATAAGATATGTCTTGATTGGTTTCCAAAAGGTTATTTTCATTATTTGGCGGCCATACGTATGGCACCATCTAAACGAATGGTCTCTCCGTTCAGCATTTGGTTTTCAATAATATGTTTGGCCAATTGGGCGTACTCTTCAGGTTTTCCTAAACGGGATGGAAATGGCACCTGTTGACCTAGAGACTCTTTTACTTCCTCGGAAAAACCCATTAATAATGGAGTCTCAAAAGTACCCGGTGCAATGGTCATTACGCGTATGCCAAAACGGGCCAATTCCCTGGCCGCAGGTAACATCATTGAAATAATTCCACCCTTTGATGCCGAATAAGCAGCCTGCCCTATCTGGCCTTCGTAAGCCGCCACCGACGCCGTATTTATAATTAAGCCACGCTCTCCGCTTTCTTCTGGGCTATTGTTCTGCATAGCTTCCGCCGCGAGGCGCATCACATTAAAAGTGCCTATCAAGTTGATTTGAATCACCTTGCTAAAAGAAGAGAGTCGGTGTACTCCCTTTCTGCCTAAAATACGCTCTCCTGGCCCAATACCGGCGCAGTTGATTGCACCATGCAAAAGCCCGAAATGGTCGAGTCCCATTTGAATTGTTTCCCTTACATTTTCCTCATCGGTCACATCGGTCTTCACGAAAAGAGCATTCGCTCCCAATTTTTTTTCTGACAGTTTTCCAGTTTCTTCGTTCACATCGGCCAAAATGGCTTTTCCTCCATTCTCGATGACCATTTGTGCAGTGGCCAATCCCAATCCGGAAGCCCCACCGGTAATCAAAAACGTTTTGTTGCTAATTTTCATATGGTTAACATTTATCCTATTTGGCCTTCCTCAGTGTATTTCATATCAATTCTAACATTTTACGAAGATAACATATCGGTTATTACTATAGAACCAAATGCTTTTACAAACCCAATAACATACAAGAAAATTATTCAGTGATGTTTAGTAACTTGTCTAACACTCCATCAACTTACATTTCACCTTTATGAAACGCAAAAAATTTATTAAAACCACCTCCGCTGCCGTTGTGGGCAGTATGCTGACACCGATGGTTTCTTGTAAAAAGGACACCAAACAGGCCATAAAATCTAAAGAAATCTTGAAAAGAACCAACTGGGCCGGTAACTATACCTACAAGGCCGATACCATTTATGAACCAAAATCTGTTGAGGAAGTACAGCAACTGGTCAAAAAATTAGATATTCAGAAAGCCTTGGGTTCTACTCATTGCTTCAACGATATCGCCGATAGCCCGAAAAATCAGATTTCCACTAAAAACTTAAATAAGGTCATCGAGCTTGATAAAGCGAATAAAACCCTGACGATAGAGGCCGGTGCGCGGTATGGTGACTTTGCAGAAATGTTGGATAAAAAAGGTTTTGCACTGCACAACTTGGCATCATTGCCTCATATTTCGGTTGCGGGTGCCTGTGCTACGGCTACCCACGGGTCAGGTGTAAACAACAAAAATTTAGCGGGTCAGGTGCTATCGCTCGAGTTAGTAAAATCAGATGGCAGCCTTTCTACCCTAAACCGAGAGCACCCTGACTTCGCTGCGGTAGTAGTGGGCTTGGGAGCCTTTGGCATTATTACCAAAGTAACTCTGATGCTTGAAGATACGTTTGAAGTTCAGCAAGATGTTTTTTTGAACTTGCCCTTAGAATCGGTTACTTCGAATTTTGAGGAAATTATGTCAAGTGGCTATAGTGTAAGCCTGTTCACCGATTGGCAAGACAACAAAGTGAGCGAGGTATGGGTTAAGCGAAAAGTGTCACAAGAAATGGCAGAATTAGGTAAAAATTTTTATGGAGCCACACCTGCCAAAAAGAATATTCATCCCATCGTAAAATTAGACGCTGTCAACTGCACCGAGCAGATGGGAGTTCCCGGGCCGTGGTACGACCGGCTGCCCCATTTTAAAATGGGTTTTACCCCCAGCGCCGGTGAAGAATTACAATCAGAATATTTTGTTCCCCGTGAGTATGCTGTTGAAGCCCTTTTGGCGATTGAAAAAATGAAAGGTGAACTCTTTCCGCATATTCTCATTTCCGAGATTAGATCCATTGCGGCCGATAATTTTTGGATGAGCCCCTGCTATAAACAAGACTGCATTGCGATTCATACCACTTGGAAGCAAAAGCCAAAAGAAGTAATGGCATTACTGCCCAAGTTTGAAAAAGCTCTCGCCCCTTTCAATACCAAGCCACATTGGGGCAAACTATTTACCTTAGATCCCGAAACGTTACAAAGCCGTTATGAAAAGCATTCAGATTTTGTGGCCTTAGCCAAAAAATATGACTCCGAAGGCAAGTTCAAGAACGGTTATTTGACCAAAAACATTTATTAAAAATTAATAGGAATTCACCATTCAAATTCTCTCACAACTTTATTATTTAACACAAATTAACTTTTAGCATAACCACACAACATACAATTAGAGAAGAAAAATCACTAATTTCAAGCAAACCTTTTCAATCATGGCTACATACAACTTAAAAATTAACGGGAAAACCCAAGAAATTGAGGTTGATCCCAATACTCCCATGCTCTGGGTATTACGCGACCATTTTAAACTCGTAGGCACCAAATTTGGTTGCGGTATTGCCCAATGTGGCGCCTGTACCATTCATTTGGGCGATAATGCGGTGCGCTCGTGCCAATTGCCCGTTTCTTCGGTAGGTGAACAAGCAGTTACAACCATCGAAGGGTTATCTGAAAATGGCGACCACCCGGTACAGAAAGCGTGGTTAGAGGTTGATGTGCCCCAATGCGGCTACTGTCAAGCCGGTCAAATTATGACGGCATCGGCCTTTTTAAAGAGCAATCCTAATCCGTCAGATGATGAGATTTCTACCGCAATGAACGGTAATATCTGTCGTTGCGGCACTTACACTAGAATTAAAAAAGCCGTGAAAATAGCCGCCAGTTCCGATCAGGCCTAACTACAACCCAAAAACTACACTCATGACATTCGTAAAAACAAAAATAGGTAGACGCTCATTTATAAGAACCTCGGCCCTGGCCGGTGGTGGTATGGTGGTTGGTTTCAGTTGGCTGGCCTCCTGTAAAATGACCCCTGAAGAGGTTAACAGCCTACCCAAAGAATGGTTCGATATCAACGGATTTCTAAAAATAGCCGATAACGGACTGGTAACCATCATGTCTCCAAATCCGGAAATAGGGCAAAACGTAAAAACGGCCATGCCCATGATTGTGGCCGATGAACTCGATGTCGATTGGAAAGATGTTATCGTAGAACAGGCGCCCTTGAATATGGATGTCTTTCAACGCCAATTGGCGGGTGGCAGCCAATCGATCCGTGCCGGCTGGGAAGGTTTACGCATGGCAGGCGCTACAGCTCGAAAAATGCTGAAACAAGCGGCCGCTAAAGCCTGGGAAGTACCCGAAGAAGAAGTTACAACCTCTATGGGAATGCTTCATCACAAGGCCAGTAATAAATCAGCAAGTTACGGTGAGATGGCCTCTGCAGCCGTAGGTATTGAAAAACCTGACGAAGCCCCAGAAACCATTGAAGCTCCCGAAGAAATTGAATTAAAGGATATAAAAGATTTTACCATCATTGGTACCGATCGTAAAAATGTTGACGGCCCCAGTATAGTGACCGGCAAACCTTTATTTGGTATCGATACTTATGAAGAAGGTATGCTCACGGCCATGGTCGTACATCCTCCTGCTTTTGGTCTGACCTTTAAATCAATGAACGCCGATGAAGCCAAAGGCATGCCGGGTATTAAAGACATTTTTCATGTAAATGTCTATCCTGAAGGGGCTGAAAAACAATGGAGCGACGGTGGCGGAATTCCTGAATTGGTGGCTATTGTCGGTGAGAGTACTTGGCAATGTATGCAGGCAAAAAAAGCCCTGAAAGTTGAATGGGACGGCCCTTCAACCCTCGAAAGTACCGCAAGCTATGGTGACGACCTCAACAAATTGCTCGATGCGCCGGTAAAAGAACCGGCCCGTAAAGATGGCAATTTCAATAAAGCTTTCAAGAATGCGGCAAAAAAGATAGAACGTACCTACAGTGCTCCGTTCTTGGCGCACAATACGATGGAACCAATGAACTTCTACGCCAATGTAACCGATGATAAGGCCCTGTTGAGCGGACCGATACAAACGCCCGAGTTCTTGGAAAAAACCATTTCTTCGGTATTAGATATGCCCTTGGAAAATATCGAGATAGATATGACGCGTATGGGCGGTGGTTTTGGCCGCAGACTTTACGGGTCTTTCGGGGTAGAGGCAGCCGTAATTTCCAAAAAAGCGAAGGCGCCCATCAAATTGATCTATAGCCGTGAAGACGATATGACCCAAGGTACGTACCGCCCTGCCTATAAGGTGAAGTTCAAAGCAGGATTGGATGCCGAAAACAACTTGATCGCTTGGTATGTAAAAGGCGTGGGCACCAATGACGATTTAATATTCGAAAACCGTTTTCCTGCCGGTGCCGTTGACAATTACCTGGCTGAAAAAACCAGCTTGGAAACGAAAATAACTACCGGTGCCTGGCGTGCACCGCGCTCCAATTTTATCGCTGGCGCAGAACAATCGTTTATGGACGAAGTTTCGGAACTGGCCGGTAAAGACCCGATTGAATTCCGTTTGGCACTCTTCGACAGAGCAATCAAAGATCCGGTGGGCGACCCCGAAAAGAACGATTACGACCCTGAACGTTATGCTGGGGTATTAAAGCTGGTCAAAGAAAAATCAAACTGGTCGAATTCCGGAGATAAGGCAAGAGGGGTCTCGGCCTATTATTGTCACAATAGTTATGTAGCCCAAGTGTTAGACCTCACTATGAACAACAATCAGCCCAAGGTCGATAAGGTATGGTGCGCCGTAGATTGTGGTATCGTTATTAACCCGATCAGTGCCAAGAACCAAATAGAAGGGGGCATCATCGATGGTATCGGGCATGCGACCTATTCTCAAATGACCTTTGAAAATGGGGTGCCACAGCAAGAAAATTTTGATGACTACCGATTAATACGAAATACCGAAGCGCCAAAAGCCATCGAATCTTATTTTGTAGATAACGGCATCGACCCCACTGGTTTGGGCGAACCTTCGCTACCGCCCGTTGTGGGCGCCTTGGCAAATGCGATGTACAAGGCCACCGGAAAACGGGTCTATAACCAGCCGTTTATTTTAGAAAAAGAGGTCGTCGGATAAAATGTGTTCTAAATGAGACTGTTTTTTATAGGGATGCTGCTTTTGGTTTCAAGATTTTCCTTTGCCCAAAATTATATCGGCCCACAAGACGATATCGACCAGATTCTGGCAAATGCCAAAAATTTTTCACAATATGTGATGGACTCCGATTATGAGATGATCGGGAAGTCGTACACCGAAGATGCCAAGATTTTCCCGAACAATCGAGATATTTTGACCGGGGAAGAGGCCATTTTAGGGTATTGGCATTTACCCGAAGGCCTAGAAACTACACACCATAAACTGATACCCGAAGAAATTAAGGTTTGGGGCAACGAAGCCTATGATTATGGCTATTACGAAGGCAAGACCAAGAAAGCCAATGGCGAAATCAGTAGTTGGAAAGGCAAATATGTTGTCGTGTGGCGCAAAGAAAATGGTGACTGGAAAATGTATTTAGATATTTGGAATGGGGTGAAATGAGCACCTCCGAAGTTATTTTATTTTAAATTGAGATTGGCAATTGTAGCAATGTACTTTTCTCATTCGAAAAGGAATGGGTAGCGCTACAAGCATTAGAACCACCAATGACCATATTCTATTTATTCTTAGAACGGTCACATTGCCAGACATACAATTAGGACATTTTATTGAAGATTCGAAATAATCATCTCGAATAGTTTCCAGTTCCAAATCAACACTTTCCCCTAAAATCTCTGCTGCTTTTTCAAAATCATTAGCTCTTACCTGAAGTTTGACCCCGCCCAACGCCTGCGAGTAGAAATTATGAACTTGTATGGTCATCTCATCTCTGGTAAAACATTCCATACCATGAGCCTCTAACCTAGCACGGTCAATAGCGGCTTCGTACGGAAACATATAAGTTTTTATGGTAGCGAACCGGTTCAATATTTTTCTATAAATCCTAAACTTCTATTTTTGATTTTCTAAAACTACATATCTCTTTTTAGCTTTCAAAGTTTGTCGAAAATGATTTATTCCTTAGAACGAGTTACAGTTAGTCTTGTCGGAGGAATGAAACCTGGGTAACTCACCTGTTGTAATGATAACTTATTTCTGTAAGAATCATCATTTTAAGGATTCTAGAAGCCATTACGACATTCTCAAAAATTAAAGTTTACAGACCACTTGGTCGGCAACTAAACTTCTTTTAAACAGAAAATGTCGGTACACCGAAATTCATAGAATTTGTGATACCATTTATCGATGAGGGCTCACAATCAATAATATTTAGAACGGCTCAAAACAAACCTGTTGGTCTGTTTAGAAGATTAATACAACTATTCGGATAATTGATAGACAAGATTTTTAGCATTACCTAATTCCACTTGTTCTACCCTACCCGTACCTTCAAAATGCAGGGAGATGCCTCTAATTTTTGCTGGTGTTTCGAGTACTTGCATCTGGTAGGCCAAATGGTCATTAACAAAAATCTGCAGTTCACCGTCTTTCGAAAGCAACTGTAATTGTACCGAATCTGAGAAGTCTACTCCAAAAGCGGAAAGGTCGGTTTTTTTTCCATCAATAAATTGTCCGAAGGCCATAATGTTCAAGGTGGCGACACAACCTTTGTTCGACAGCGGAATACCTATGGCCCCACCCTCGTAAATAAGATAAACCTGAGCCCGTCGGCATCCACTAGCACTTTTTTCAAAAGTATTTTGCAATCGTACGGAGAAAATAAATTCAGAGGTGTCAATAGCACCGAAATCTTGCATTTGATACAAGCTTACTGAGGTATTTTCAACTTTGGGTCGAGTCCGTAATCGGAAAGCACATCAGAGCTTATTGATAGTTCTCCTTTACGCTCTACATTTTCATTATCTAAATACAATGGTATGGAATCACGCTCGATAAGGCCCAACCAACCTTGGGTCGGTATAAACACATCATGGGCCGCCACTATGGTGCCATTGACCACCAATTTGGCATTAAAAAAACCCGGGTGACGATAAATACAAGTGGCCACACTATCATTGCGATTGATGGTTATTCGTTTACTGGTATCCCAACTTTGCTGGATTTCGATTTTGGCATTGTCGGCAGCAGCAGAAACATCATAATCGAACACCACTGAATTAGGTAGGCCTTTAGCGATGGTTCGGCTTTTGAATTCAAAGTCTGCCTTATGGTAAGTCACCTCTTTGATGATGGGTTGTTTGTCATTATCCCAATTTAATGCAAGTAGGGCTACCCCAATGGTCAATACCCCAATAATGGCCAGTATTTTCTGCCAAGGAATTTGAATGAAGGCGGGTGTATCTGTATCAGACTTCTGAGAGTTAACAAAATCACGCCAGTCGGCATGACCCATAAATTGAGAAAGAATGTTCAAAGTTGCTGCACTGGGATTGGCAATACGCTCGGCCCGGCCCCAGATACGTTTTAGCGTCGTAACGCTCAAACGTTTTTTGGTTGCCTCAAAAATCTGTTCGCTAAGTGTTTCAAAATCACCATTGCTCCAATTCTTGCCATTGCCCCAGCCCAACTTTGCTTCGATACTCGAAACCAAATGTTCGACCATATATAGTTTTGATTTATCCATAAAACTAAAAAGAGCAATAAAACCGTGGGCGTTTGAATAGCATTAAACAGGATTGAACAGCTTGAACAGGCCGAAAAAATGCTTTGGAACCTACTTTTGACTTAATCAAATTTAGACTTTAATCATAAATCGAGCAAAAATGAAAAAAACACTAAAAAGACATCTTATATTGGGTTTGACGATAGGCTGTACCTTATTATCGCACGCCCAACATAAAATAAACGCTCAAAAGAAAACAATAGCTTTTCCAATGACCGAAAAGCATTGGGCAACGGTCAGCAATAATGTAGAATTTACCTCTTACAAATCGACGAAAGTTGCCAGAAGTAAGAACGAATCGGATATAGCAATTATGCTCAAAGATTTTGTATTTACCTCCGGTATCATCGAGTTCGATGTAGAATTAAAAGGGCAGGGTTTTCCGGGAATCAACTTCCGTGTAAGCGAAGATTCATTAAACTCGGAGATATTCTACTTAAGACATTTTGGCAAACCTGACCCTAAGCGAAGAACAACCATGCAGTACGCTGCCGTTATCGACGGTGTAAACCTATGGGACCTCACCGATGATTATCAAGCTGCGGCAATACTGTACGAAAATCAATGGAACCATGTAAAAATGGTCATATCGGAAACACAAATGAAGGTGTATGTCAATGATATGGAAAAAGCAGCTTTATGGGTTCCGGCATTGGAGGGGATCACCAAATCTGGCGGTATCGGTCTTACGGGCAATGTAATTTATGCCAATATGAAAATCACCCCCAATGCTACCGAAAACTTACCGGTTACCGCAGGCTACGACCCAACCTACAACGACCCGAATTATCTCCGCAACTGGCAAATAACCGAACCGATAGACTTCCCCTTCGGAAAAGACATCTTAAAAGGCATTCAAAGAAACCCCGGAGTAGCTATTGACCCTACCTACCTAGATAGTACCGCTGTTTGGAAACCGATAGAAGCCGGCCATCGTGCCCTCATTAACTTGACCAAAGAATTCGGGGGTGAAAGCGTAAGTCCTAGACGCTTGATTTGGTTGAAGACCACTATCACCTCTGACAACGTACAAGATAAACTTCTTAAACTGGGTTTTAGCGATGAAGTATGGGTGTTTATTAATGGACAACCTTTATATAAAGATGAAAACTATTTCGGTTCGCCGGGCATGAAAGAACCCCGCGGCCGAGCTACTTTAGACAACACTTTATTCGAAATACCTTTTCAAGAGGGAGAAAATGAAATTTTAATCGGCCTCACCAATTATTTTTACGGTTGGGGCTTCATTGCCCGATTAGCAGATACCAATGGTCTTGATTATTAATTAAAAAAACCCAGGTTTCCGAGGAAACTTGGGCGTATATTACGACTGATTCAGACTATTAATGACCGAAACTGTGCACCAATTTACCGGCCATATAACGGGGTCTTCTAAAAAACTTACCTACAGTATTGGAAAAACCTTTTGACTTTACCGGTACAAAATCGAACCTCAAAATAGCTTCAGGAGACTGGTCTCCGTTGATTAACAAACCGTTCTTTATTTGAAAATCTAAATACTCAAAGCCTTGAGCAGTTTCTTCTTTTCTATCATGATATTTGAAGGTGCTTTTAGTCTCTTTGATATAGAACCTTAAAGATTTGTATCTACCAGGGTTCAATGTGGACACACTTCTTGACCGTAGAAAAAGACCTTTATGCAAGCCTTGTATATCTATGGTCGTATCTTCAAGAAAAAAGGCCAAGTTATGCTCATTGCCTTGCTCATCAAAAGCAGAAAACTTGGTGACTGCAAGTTTCATTTCAGATATGTTCATATCAGAAACAAAGGCATTGGTCAAAACCATATCTATTATACTTCTGCCTTCAAAATCAGTTTGAAATTGTGCCATCGCAAAAGGGTGCGACATTAACACATTAGAATAAATTTGGGAATTTTTCATAATAACAAGATTTGACAGCAAAGGTAAAGCAGCATCATAAGATGTGATACAGCCCAATTTTCCGATTTGTGTAGTATTTTACCTTAAGAGAGACGTACGGTAATATTTAGCTTTAGTTCTAGCGAAACAAAAGCAATCCAGTTAAGTAAAACCCTAATTTACAACGGAGTAGAAACTACGCAAATTAAAGTCATTTGCACACCAAACATCTTACATTGTTAATCTACCATTTCACATCATCCTCAATTAACATATTCATAAAAAAACACGCTTGAAAGTACCATTATAACGAGCCGTGCAACATATGTAGCAACATACGCTTCAGATGTTCTATTCAAAAGATCTGTCTAAAAATATATTTGTTACAGAGAAAATTATTTAACATTTTCTTGACACTCAACTTAATATAAACTCAACATGATGAACAAACTCAATTTATTTTGCATTGCGATTTTTGCAATGCTGGGTCACTTGGCTTATTCCCAAGCTTCTACAGTGAGCGGTGTGGTTTCCGACGAATCGGGAACACCCCTACCAGGAGCCTCGGTAGTGGTCGCCGGAACGACTAACGGTACCCAAACCGATTTTGATGGCAACTATACCTTGTCGGAGGTACCATCAGGAGCAACCCTTACCTTTAGTTACATCGGTTATGTAAGCCAAGAGGTTGCATTAAACGGAAGAACAACCATTAACATAACGCTTTCCGAAGACCTTCAAGCACTTGACGAAGTGGTTGTAGTAGGTTACGGTACCCAATCTAGGGCAGAGGTAACCGGGGCGATTACGACCGTCGGTTCTGAAGAAATAGCTGCACTACCCGTAGCTACTGCAGACCAAGCACTACAGGGTAGGGCCGCCGGAGTTACTGTGTTAAACTCAGGATCACCAGGTACTGCGCCAGTGGTTCGAATCAGGGGGCTTGGCACTATGAACAACAACGAACCTCTTTATGTGATCGACGGTATTATAGCTGGAGGTCTAGGAGACTTGAACCCCAACGACATTGAATCGATCAACGTTCTTAAAGATGCCTCAACTACGGCCATATACGGTTCATTGGGATCCAATGGTGTAGTAATGGTTACCACTAAGAAAGGTAGAAGAACGGGCAAGACCGTTATGACTCTTGATTCTTATACAGGTATTCAATATACCGATCAGCGCTATGATATCTTAAATGCCGACCAGTACCGTCAATTTGCACAAGACGGGTTTGGTATTACACCAACTTCTCCCCTCTCAGGCTCCAATAACAACACCGATTTTCAGGATGCGCTTTTTAGAACCGGCATTATGCAAAAGGTTGATTTGGGAGTTTCCGGAGGTTCTGAAAATAATGATTTCAGATTTTCAGCGGGCTATCAAGACCAAGAAGGTGCCATTATCGAGACCGCTTTTGAACGCTTCTCGTTTAGAGCTAATAGCAACTTTAACATTGGTCGCTTCAAGTTCGGTGAGACCATGTCGGTGTCATTCAATAAACAAAATCCAGAACGAAATCTAGGAGCTCGCTCCTTGTTGGAACATGCGATTAAAATACCACCATACCTACCCATTTATAATTCTAATAATCTTGGTGGCTTTCAAGGCCCTAGCAGTGGTTTAGATGGTCAGGATGCAGAGAACCCGATTCGAGTACAAACCCTTGGGTCGCATGTCAATAAATCATCTGCTATCATCGGAAGCCTTTTTGGCGAGTTTGAAATTATCGAAGGCTTGACCTTTAAAAGTCAAGTTGGTCTAGAATACAGAAACGCAAATACCGATATTTTTCGCCCGTCTTATAACGATGATAGCGAAGGCGCAACACATGCCTCAGATTTCGCGGCGATTACAAAAAATTCGACTCAAAGAAAATCGATTATTTTGACCAACAGCTTGAACTATAACAAAACGTTCAATGATGTTCACAATTTTGACGTATTGTTGTTGGCAGAGAAACAAGACAGAACAGACGATCTTCTTAACTCTAACAGCCAAAACCCGATTACCAACGACATCGATCAAGTTTCGAACGAACAGTCATTTTTACAATCTCAATCATTCGAATATAATAGAATCGGGTACTTAGCTCGTTTAAATTACAATTTTGACCAGAAATACATTTTTGCCGCTTCTGTGCGTAGAGATGCATCATCAAGATTTGGTTCTAACAATAGATGGGGTACCTTTCCATCCGTTGCCTTAGGTTGGAATATCGCCAAAGAAAGTTTCTTGTCCGACACTGCTTTCAACACCTTAAAATTGAGAGGTAGTTGGGGTATAACCGGTAACGACAAGATTGGTGATTATCAATATAGCGCTACCCTTCTCTCTAACTTTTTCTATCCTATAGGAAATGGATTGGCAACTGGTACCACCCCAGGAGGTCTCGCCAACCCAGATTTGAAATGGGAGGAAACCACCATGCAAAATATCGGACTTGACTTCGGACTTTGGGACGGAAAACTTACCGGTGCGATAGAATACTTCAATAATACAAGTGATGATCTTCTGATGAGTCGGCCATTACCGGGATCTCTCGGCATACATTCCGGTTCGGTAACTGAGAACGTAGGGTCCGTTGAAACCAATGGTTTTGAACTTAATATAGGGTATAACGATTTTGAAGGTGATTTTACTTGGTCTGCGAACCTTAATTTAGGTACTTCTAAAAATGAAGTAAAATCATTGGGTGAAAACGAGTCTTTATCAGGCGGCACTTTTGAAGCCCAAGATATTTCACGAGTAGAAGTTGGTGAGCCTTTATTTTTCTTCTTCGGCCTAGAAACGGACGGCATATACCAAACCCCTGAAGAAGTTGTTGAACACTTAGGACCCGATTCAGACAAATTACCTGGTGATATCCGCTTTGTCAACCAGAATGGAGATACACAAATCAACGCAGATGACCGTGTTAAAATCGGTAATCCGTATCCAGATATAACTTATGGCTTTAACCTAAACGCTAACTATAAGCAATTAGATTTGAATATGTTTATTTCAGGTGTTGCGGGTGTAGATGTTTATAATACTAACATTTATGATTTAGAGGGTATGCCCAGATTGTTCAACGCTGGTACCAATGTCTTGAACCGATGGACAGGTCCTGGTACTTCGAACTCTGCACCCAGAGCAGATGGTTCTGCACAAAACTTCAATTCAATATCAGACCGCTTTGTCGAAGATGGTTCGTACACTCGACTCAAGAACATCACATTAGGTTATACTCTCGATAACCAATCATTGGAAAAGTATTTTTCTAAATGTAGAATATACATCAGTGGTCAAAATTTAATTACAATTACCGATTACTCTGGACTAGATCCAGAAATTGGAAACCCATTGACCAATGATGGAGGAAACAGACAATATGAATTAGGAATTGATAGAGGAAACTACCCACAACCAAAATCAGTTTTACTCGGAGTTCAATTATCATTCTAAAAAAATTACTATGAAAACAAATAAAATAATACTGACACTTCTGGCCACCCTTGGCCTTGTAGTTTCCTGTAATGAAGATTCGTTGGAGTTGAGCAATCCTAACGAACTACTCCCAGATTCGTTTTTTCAGAACCCGATTCAAGTGCAATCAGCAGTAAATGCGGTCTATTCAAACTTACAGACTCGAGGTCTCTACAGTAGACATATGTTCTTTATGATGGATAACATGTCGCATGAGAATGGCGGAAACACCCAACTTGAGGCTGATAAACGTCAATATCTCGATTTCTCATTCGATTCAAGCCATGGCGCTATCGGCGCTTATTGGGAGAGTTGCTACAGAGGTATAAACAAAGCAAATTTTGTTATAGAAAATGCCGAGACTATTAACGCCATCTTACCCTCGGTAATGAGCGATGAAGCGAAGGCAAAAGCTTTGGGCGAAGCAAAATTTTTGCGAGGCTTGTTCTATTTTTTAATTGTCACCCGATTTGGCGATGCACCTCTAATTACTTCGTTGCCCCCAGATGATGGTGTCGGTTTTGGCAAAAACAGTAAAAATGACATCTACGCCCAAATCATCAAAGACTTACAAGAGTCTATTCCTGTATTGAATACCAAAGGAGAAGAAGAAAATGGAAGGGCCACCAAAGGTGCTGCTCAAGCCCTTTTAGGAAAAGTATATCTTTTCTTAGAGCAATATGAAGATGCCCTAACCCAATTCAATGCTCTAAGTGGTTACGCATTGGAAGATGACTATTTCGACAATTTCAAAGAGGAAACTGAATTTGGCGTAGAGTCCATTTTTGAAATTCAATATGATGATGATCTTGGTTTTAGCGCTCAATGGAACTCCGATAGAAGTGGTGAAGGCCCTAACGAAGCCACTTTTAGGGGCCAAGAATACGGTTTTAATGATTGGTTCAACGTTTTTCCATCCGATGATTTATTGAACGAATATGAAGAAAACGACATTCGTTTTGAGCAATCTTTCTATGTCAACGGAGATAAATTCGGTAAAGACAGCGCACTTACAGTAGACCATTTTCCTAGTAATGGAGGAGGTAATGCAGGCTGGTCGAAGTACAATAATTATTACAAAGACGATAACGAAGACCAGACATCTGGTATCAACTTTAAGTACTTAAGATACGCCGACGTATTGCTTATGATGGCAGAATGCGAGAGCATGAGGGCGGGTGGAGACCAAGATGTTGCCGTAGGTTTTATAAATCAAGTACGTGAAAGAGCTGGTTTAGATCCTTTACCTACTGGCTTATCAGCAGCTCAGGTTTTTGATGCTTTAGTGCATGAGCGGAAAGTAGAATTGGCCGGAGAGCAGAGTAGGTTTAATGACATCGTTCGTTGGGGTATTGCTGATACCGAACTTGCTGGAACCAATTTTCAGGCAGGCAAACATGAATTGTTGCCCATACCTCAGGCTGAAATCGATGCCAACATAAACCTAAGTTCGGCCGACCAAAACCCCGGATACTAGAAAAATATTAAAAATAGTTTCTTTAAGTTAGTTTAGTTTTTTTTTAAAACAGCGTGTTGGTTGCACGCTGTTTTTTTACAAAAAAAATTTGTAGTTTAATCAATACCCTGATAAAAGAACAAAGGTGAAAAAGTTTTTGATCACTAGTTTTGTTTGCTGTGCAGTTGCGTTGGCGTTTCTATTCGGTTGCAACGATAAAGAGACTGAAACGACCCTGGTCGAGCAAAAAATTTTCTCGTCACTCGAACCCCTAAAAAGTGGCATTGAGTTTAAGAATACACTTGTAGAAAACGACTCCCTTAATTATTTCACCTACTCTTACCTTTATATGGGTGGCGGTGTGGCCACCGGAGACATCAATAATGATGGACTTATCGACATCTACCTTACCGGCAACCAAATGCCCAACAAGTTATATTTGAACAAAGGAAATTTAAAATTTGAGGATATTTCCGATAAAGCTGGTGTAGCTGGTGATGACAGATGGTATACAGGGGTTACCATGGGTGATGTTAATGGTGACGGACTACTTGATATATATTGTTCCGTAGGTGGAAAGTTCGGCCCAAAGAATAACCAACTTTTTATAAATAATGGCGACAGTACCTTTTCGGAAAAAGCTGAAGAGTATGGCCTTGACGATATTGGAAATAGTGTTCAGGCAACATTTTTCGATTATGACAAAGATGGTGATCTTGATTTATACGTTGCAAATTATCCTCCAACTAAATTCGATTCTCCTACATTTGTCTATACCTATAAAATGAAGAATCTCGCTCCTGAAGAAAGCGATCACCTTTTCAGAAACGACGGAGGCGAATTTGTCGATGTAACCAAAGAAGCGGGTTTGTTCGCCTTTGGCCTTACTTTAAGTGCAACCGTAGGCGACCTGAACAACGATTCATGGCCCGACCTCTATATTTCGAGTGATTTTAACTCACCTGACCTTATGTACCTCAACAACCAAGATGGCACTTTTAAAGAAGTGGTAAAAGAAGCTACATCGCACACGGCCTTTTATGGTATGGGAGCAGACATCTCCGACTTTAATAATGATGGGTTTCTTGATATTTTTCAGGTTGATATGGATGCTAAGAGCAACAGGCGCAAAAAAGCCAATATGGCCAGCATGAACCCCCAACTATTTTGGGATGTGGTCGATGCCGGCTTTCACTACCAATACATGCACAATTGCATGCAACTTAATTCAGGAGTCTTCGAAAAGGGAATTCCCCATTTCTCGAACGTATCAAGGTTAACAGGCACTTCTTCCACCGATTGGAGCTGGGGACCTCTGTTCGCCGATTTTGATAATGATGGCGACAAAGACCTCTTTGTTAGCAATGGCACCCGAAGAGAAATTAATAACAATGATTACTTCAACCAATTAAAAGGTCTGGAGCTTGATAAAGACACCCTCTTAAATCTCAGTCAACAAATACCTTCTGAAAAAATTGACAATTTCATGTTCGAAAATAAGGGCAATCTTGATTTTGAGCGGGTCAATGAAAAATGGGGTATTCAATTTGAAGGCTTTTCTAACGGGGTCGCATATGCCGATTTAGATAATGATGGAGACCTTGAGATTATCACCAATAATATCGACGACTACGCTACGGTATTTGAAAACAAAAGCTCGAAATCGAATAATTATCTTACCATAAAGTTTGAAGGACCCGAACACAATAAATTCGGATTAGGAAATCGGGTTTATTTGACCAATGAAAACACCACCCAACTTCAAGAAATGACCCTGACACGTGGGTTTCAATCTTCAGTAGCGCCAGAGCTTCATTTCGGACTGGGAAAATCTGAAAGTATCGACGAAATTAAAGTAGTGTGGACCGATGGTAAAATACAGACCATCACAAATGCCTCAGTGAACCAAACCTTGGTTTTAAAACATACCGACGCTAGCGATACAGAAATCGAAACCCCTCAAAGACAAAAGCTTTTTTCTAATCGAGATGAAAACTACTTCGAAAAACACAAACACGAAGAGAACGAGTACGACGATTTTGACAAGCAAATATTATTACCTCATAAAATGTCTTCTTTCGGCCCCGCACTTGCCGTAGGCGATATTAATAATGATGGCCTAGATGATTATTTTGTGGGCGGATCTGCGAAGCATTCGGCGGCACTTTTTCTTCAAAATAAAAATGGATTTGAAAAACAGAAAGATTCTTTTTCAGATGAAGATCGCGCGTTTGAAGATGTCGGTGCTCTTTTCTTCGATGCCGATAATGATGAAGACAAAGACCTTTATGTGGTCAGTGGGGGATATGAGTTTCAACCCGATTCAAAACTACTTCAAGACCGACTTTATATCAATGACGGAACAGGAAAATTCGAGAAGTCTGCTAGAGCGTTACCGAAATTGACGGTGAGCGGATCAAAAGCGTATGCGGCCGATTTTGACAACGATGGGGATCAAGATATTCTTGTGCTCGGCCGACAAGTTCCCGGAAGATATCCTTCGCCTGCCAGTAGCTATATTCTTGAGAACGACAGTAGTTCAGAAAAAACGGAATTCATAGTTTCCAAAAAAATGCATGCACCCGAGTTCGATAATATGGGTATGGCGACAAGTGCCGTTATTACCGATTTTAACGGTGACGACCGAATGGATTTTATCGTTGTCGGAGAATGGATGCCCATTAGAGCTTTCAAGAACACTGAAACCGGCTTTCAAGAAGTATCTCAAGAATTGGGCTTGAACGCTGATACGACTGGTTGGTGGTGGAGCATCGAGCAAGGTGATTTTGATGGAGACGGCGACCCTGATTACATTGTGGGAAACAATGGTCTTAATTATAAGTATAAGGCTTCAGAAGAAGAGACTTTTGATATATATGTGAACGATTTTGACAAAAACAGCAAGCAAGATATTGTACTTAGCTATTACAATGATGGCAAGCAGTATCCGTTAAGGGGTCGCGAATGTTCATCGCAACAAATACCGGGAATCAAACAGAAATTTGGAGATTACGCCAGCTTTGCCGAAGCTACTTTAGCCGATGTATATACCGAAGAATCTCTAGAATCGGCACTACACTATCAAGTAAAATCATTTGCCAGTATTTATTTGGAAAATGACAATGGAAAACTGACAGCAAAAAAACTACCTATTGCAGCACAAACTTCAAGCATAAATCAAATACTTGTTGAAGATTATGATAAAGATGGAGCTTTGGATATTCTCATTGCGGGCAATCTTTATGCATCTGAAGTGGAAACCCCTCGAAACGATGCTGGTCACGGACTTCTATTGAAGGGTGATGGTACCGGAAACTTTACCGCGGTCGAAGCTTCAGAAAGTGGATTTTTTGTTCCCGGTGATGTGAAAGGCATGGCACCAATCAGTGTTAATGGTCAACGTTATATTATCGTTGCCAAGAATAGCGATTATTTACAGACGGTCAAAATCAACTAATCACCATAGGGGTTTAAGGTCTCGATAGTTCCATCGGGGCGGTAAACGATTTCCGCCATTTTCACCGACCTTAAGTGGGTAACGCCTTTTGACAAGCTTGAATCGTGATAGAATAGGTACCATTTACCCTCTACTTCACAAATGGAATGGTGGGAGGTCCAACCAACCACGGGATTCAAAATTCTACCGGTATACGTAAAAGGTCCGTACGGGTTATCGCCTATTGCGTAACAGATATAATGGGTATCACCTGTAGAATATGAGAAGTAATATTTGCCTTGGTACTTGTGCATCCAAGCGGCTTCAAAAAACCTACGGTCATTATCCCCAGAAAGCAATAGCTTTCCATCTTCATCAAGAATCTGAAGTTCTTTGGGTGCTTCTTCAAACTCTAGCATATCATCCGTCATTTTCGCAACAAACGGTAACAAGGCCGGTTCATCATCATTTGGAATAAAAGCGGTGGGACTTTCCGATTGTTCGGCATTGAAGGCTCCGGTTCTCCAACGCTGGAGCTGCCCGCCCCAGAGTCCTCCAAAATACATATAATAAGCTCCGTCCTCATCTTCAAAAACTGCAGGATCAATGCTAAAACTGCCTTTTATTGCTTCTGGTCGGGGCACAAACGGACCTTCGGGACAATCGCCTACTGCGACACCTATTCTAAAAATTCCGTCATATGCCTTTGCCGGAAAATACAGGTAATATTTCCCGTCTTTACGAGCCGCGTCTGGAGCCCACATTTGTTTCTCGGCCCATGCTACATCTTTAACATGCAATGCAACCCCATGATCAACGGCCTCACTATTTAAGCCATCCATAGAAATAACGTGGTAATCTTCCATAGCGAAATGGCTACCCAAATCATCGAAAGCTTCACCTGCATCAAGATCGTGCGAAGGGTAGATATATATTTTTCCGTTAAAAACATGTGCCGATGGATCGGCCGTATATATATGTTTGACCAAAGGTTGTGAAATGGCCTTTTTATTCAACTCATCAAAATCGATATGTTCGATAGAATCTTCTGGCATAGTCTCCTCTTTATCGTGTTCACTAAATTTTAATTCTTCGGAGGTACTCTTCTCTTAATCAAATCAGTCTCAATCTGAACCTCCATTTTTTTGTTGATTTCATAGAAAAACAACAATCCAGCGCCAATTACAAATGGTATCGCAGGAAAAATACTGACCAACAATTTTATGCCCTCAATAGCACTTTCGGGCTGTACTTCTGTGTTCGGCAAATACTCAAAAACACCTAGAACCCATGTGGTAATGGCACCTCCGATACTTAGACCTGCTTTTAGCCCTACCATCATCGCAGAAAAAATAATGGCAGTTGCCCGACGGTTGTTTTTCCAATCGGAATAATCGGCCACATCGGCAATCATTGCCCATAGGATAGGGATGGTTATTCCGTAGAAAAAACCATGCAAAATTTGGGAAATAAACATTAGACTAACCGACTCTGGTGGGAAAAAATAAAAGAATACAATGAACAAGGCCGAAATGAAAAGAAAAGTACCGAAAACATCACGCTTACCGTATTTATCGGCCAGTTTCTTTGACAAAGTAATACCCACTATCATAAAAATAATGCCCCCGGCATTGAACAGTCCGAAACCAGCGGAAATAGGATCTTGCCCAAACTCGTTCAAGCCTATACTCGAGAGAAAATCAAGAATGGGTTGAATAACCGATGCCAGCTGCGGTCGATTTACATAGTTTTCAAAATAGTACACGTAGGCACCCCCTTTCATGGCCAATGTAATAAAGACCAAAGTGGTCAAGGTGAGCATAATGATCCAAGGCCTATTTTTAGCTAAATCGCCCAAATCTTCTTTCAAACTTGACCGTTGTTCTGGCTTTGGAACAATTCGTTCTCGCGTGCTCAAAAATGTAATCAGCAACATCACAGTACCGACAACAGCCAAAACGGTCATTACCTTTTCAATACCCACGGCCATATCACCATCACCCGCACTTTTGATAATGCCCAACATAAATACCTGAACAAAGAACTGAGCGAACATTACGGCTACAAAACGATATGAAGAAAGACTGTTACGTTCTCCCATATCACCAGTTATTACCCCACTAAGCGCCGAATAGGGCAAGTTATTGGCAGCGTACAACAGTAGTAAAAGCGTATATGTTACAATGGCATAGATGACCTTGCCTTTATACGAGAAATCGGGTGTGGTAAACGCAAACAAGGCCACTACCCCCAAGGGTATGGCCGTAAACAATATCCAAGGGCGAAATTTTCCCCATTTGGTATGGGTTCTATCTGCAAGGGCACCGATCACAGGATTAAAGATAAAGGCGGCAATCAGACCTACTACCAACATGATCACCGAAGAATCTTTCGGTGAAAGACCATAGATATCAGTATAGAAAAATGCGAGGTAGGTAATTAGCGTCTGAAATACCAAATTGGCTGCTAGGTCACCAAGGCTATAGCCGATTTTTTCCTTTACGGACAGTTTTTGTGAGTTTGAAGTCATTGCTGGGTTGATTATCTAAAATGGAGCGAAGCGTTATTTGTTAAGCTCCATAACACTTTCATAAGCTTTTTTGGGTCGATAGTTTCTATCAAAAAGTAGCGGATAATTTGTTCTATCGTCAATAGGCCAATTATTGAGCCATGACGAACCGTCGTTTATACCCCAGAATGTAACCCTATCAATTTTATCACGATGCTTACGAAATAGCTTGAAAATATCTTGGTATCGTTTAGCCAATTTATTTTGTACAGAATCAGGAAGACTTTCAGGATAGGGGTTCATTGATGGACTATTCTCAAAATTTTGACTCACTTCGGCACCTTCTAGATCCCATGGGTTGGGCAGTACCGTAACATCCAGTTCACTAATCGAAACCTTTACCCCTGCGTCATGATAGGCGATAATACTATTTTCAATTTCTTCAAGAGTCGGCCCTTCCAAATTCCAATGGCCTTGCATGCCCACTGCATCAATCTTTATATTCTTTTCTTGTAATTTCTTTACCAAACGTATGACCCCTGCCCTTTTTTCGGGATTTGTAAGATTATAATCGTTATAGATGAGTTGTACGTCTGGGTCTGCTTTTGCCGCAGTCTCAAAGGCCAGCTCTAAATAGCTATCGCCCAAAACTTCAAGAAATATTGATTTACGAAGAGTTCCATCTTCATTCAAGGCTTCATTTACCACATCCCAAGAGTCTATTTTACCCTTATACCTATTGACTATGGTATTAATATGGTTTTTTAGAATAACTGTCATGGCCGAACTGTCGTTCACTTGGTTTATCCAATCGGCCAATTGGCTATGCCAGACCAAAGTATGGCCGACGATATGAAAATTATTTCTTTGACCCAAATCAACATACTTATCGGCTATTTCAAAATTGAATTTATCAGAAGATGGGTGAATATGCATCCACTTCATGATGTTTTCAGGAGTAATGCTATTAAACTCTTTTTTCAACAGTGCTGTCGCCAATGAATCTTTCTCTTCAATAATACCATTATTGATAGCGGCTCCCACAAAAAAATCGTAGGAAAATGAATTCTTGAGACTCGGGTCGATATGCTCTGCTTCCACATTTTCCGAAGCTTTATTTCCACAGGCTGCAACAAATGCGACAAGGCATATACAACCAAAAAATTGAATTGGGGATTTCATATTGTTTTTGTTTTTAAGCGAATAAATAGAACGTGATTTATCACATTTATAATCCAGTCTTTCAAAAATTACCGAATTATTCGTGAAACACATCTTAAAATATCGACATGATAAAAATCGTATTTCTTAATCAGGTTGGATGCCAATTATGAAGCAAGGAATGTCAAAAATGTGGCATGGGCAGCGGTTGCAATGAAAGAGGGGTAAAAGAAATTCTATTCTTGTTTGAATTCAGTAGGCAACACTCCAAAATAAGCTTTGAAACATTTGGTGAAGTAAGAGGGTGATGAGAACCCGACTTTGTAGCAGACTTCGCTGATGGAAGCATCGCCATTTTCAATAATCTCCTTGGCTTTTTCTAAACGTAGTTTTCTTATGAATTCGTTTGCCGTATGGCCGGTCAGCGATTTTATCTTTCGGTAAAGCTGACTTCGGCTCAAGTTCAACTCCCCGGCCAATTGCTCTACATTCAGGTTTTCATCGGCGATATTTTCAACAATATACTCCATTACCTTAGTGATAAAGCCTTTGTCAAGAAGTGATGTGTTCTCTGGTATCTTGACGTTATTAGTTCCCTCGCCCAATTTATCGAATAATATTTGTCTACTTTTTATAATTCGCCTGAGCTGCGCCCTAAGCACCTTTAAATCAAATGGTTTGCTCAGATAAATGTCGGCCCCAGAATCAATGCCCTTAATCCAATCTTCACTCATGGTCTTGGCCGTTAACATGAGTAATGGAATATGGCTCGTTCTCAAATCATCTTTTATGGCCTTACAGAATTCGAAACCATCCATTTCTGGCATAACAACATCTGTAATAATCAAATCAGGTATACGCTCAAGGGCCATTTTTAGGCCCTGTTGCCCATTTGCCGCCTCAAAAACGTTGTATTCAGTATGAAGTTCATTTTTGAGATATGATCGCAGCTCGGTATTATCTTCGACTATGAGTAAAGTCTTCTTTGCTCCCGTAAGCATTTCAAGTCTTGCGGTTTCTGGTATATCTAGATTAGTTGAAGGCACCACCTCTTCATTGATTCTAGCGGCCAATAAAAATTCTTCAGTATTAAAATGTTCTCTGCCCATGGGCAAGAATACCCTGAATTTTGTTCCTACGGCCTCCTCACTTTCGACGACAATATGCCCTTTCAGTAAATCGACAAAACTTTTTACCACTTCAAGACCTATACCCGTACCCCCGTAATACTGACTGTTCATATTCTTGACCTGGTAGAATCTTTCAAAAACATTTCTTACCTCTTCTTGGCTTATACCGCTTCCCGTATCTTCAATAAAAATCTCTATTGCAGGTAATTTCTTTTCTGTATCTATGAGGGGAAATATCATATCGGCTTCCCTTTGATGTACGCCTATAGTGATGGTACCATTGTCTGGGGTAATCTTAAATGCATTAGATAGTATGTTGAAGAGCACTTTTTCTAACATACCGGGGTCGCTCCAAAGCTTTAAGTTTTTTCCACTAGACTCAAAAAGCATAGCGATGTTCTTCAATTCAGCTTCTTCATTAAAATGTTCCGCAATTTCTTGTGAAAAATCGACCACATCGATTTCTGAAACCTTAATTGAAAACTTGTTCAACTGCAATTTTCTAAAATCCATTAACTCATCGATCAGCCGTTTTAAACGAGCCGTATTTTTATGAATAATATTGAGTTTTTCCGATAAGCCTTTTGAAAGCCTGTATTTCTGATCGTGCATGACCGACTCTAGCGGGTTTAAAATCAGCGTTAGAGGCGTTCGAAATTCGTGAGAGATATTGGTGAAAAACTGAATCTTTCGGTTGTTCAACTCTTCTTCTTGTAAACGTCTGGCACGTTCGACCTGTACCAAACGCTTTTCTCGAATTCTTTCTTTGGTCAGTCTAAATGCGAACACAGAAATCATTATGAACAATATGAGATAACAGGCAATGGCCAAAGTAGTTCTATACCAAGGTGGCAATACGGTCAACTGCAGTGTTTTTGCACTCTCGTTCCAGACCCCATCATTGTTGGCCGCTTTGACCATAAAAGTATAATCGCCAGGCGATAGATTAGTATACGTGGCACTCGTGGTATTACTCACAAAATTCCACGTATCTTCTAGACCTTCAAGATAATAGGCGTATTTATTCTTCTCGGGTCGGGTATAATTAAGGGCCGCAAATTCAATTGTAAAAAAAGACTGATTGTGGTTCAACGTTAAATGCTCTGTTTCCCCAATAGCCTTTTTCAAAGGTGAGCTGGCATCACTAAGTCTTGAAGATTTATTATGGATCTTGAAGTTTGTAAAGTAGACTTTTGGTCTTTTTTCATTGAAAGAAATAGTTTCTGGATTCACTACATTTACCCCCTTATAATTACCAAAATACATGGTACCGTCTTCATCTTTAAAGCCAGCATTATAATTGAAGTCATCTGACAACAATCCGTCATTAGCACTATAGTTGGTAAACTGTTGTTTTTCAATTTCAAAGTATGAAAGCCCTTTATTGCCCCCAAGCCATAGATTACCATCATCACCTTCTAGAATCGTGGCAATACTTTCTTGCTCTAAATTGGTAGAGGCACTGTTGAACCAAGTTATATTTTTTTCATTTACATCATACTTCCATAGTCCCGCTCCATCGGTACCGATATATATATTCCCAAACTTATCTTCGAAAAGAGTCACCGTCAAATCTATTAATACCTTTTCTGCTGGATTTTGCTCTGCGGATGGCATCAATTCTAGATTCTCGAATGCCCCCTTAGAACCATTTTCCCTTTTAAACACCCCACGGTTAGAAGCGACCCAAACTGTATTGTTTCTATCTACCAGAACCTTTCTTATTTCAGCACCTTGTCTGAAAAGACTATCGGCCACAAAATCGAACTTTTTCGTTTTTGAATCATAATAATGTAATCCACTAGAGCTCGTGCCGATCCAAACTACACCATCGATATCTTCGGCAAAATTCATAATACGATGAAACCGCAAGCGCCCGTTCAGCTCTTGAATTTCAAAATGTTTGAATTGATTACTTCCCTTAGGTAAGTAATATATACCAGAGTTCCAAGTGCCCACCCACAGATTGCTTCCACTATCGAAAAACAGATTTTGTACATCTAAAGCCTCAAAGCCTTTGGCAATGGGGTTATCTTGATCGATAAGATGAACAAAGGTTTTTTTCTCCAGATCATAGACATCTATTCCGCCCCCATCCATACCAATCCACAGCCTATTTCTTTTGTCTTTAACGATGCTGGTCACTGAAGATGACTGTAATGAATTATGTATATTAGAAACACTTTCTAAGTCTTTGAATTTGTCATATAAAATGTCTGAGACCCCTACCCCGGCATTGTAGTAACCGATCCAGACCCTTTTTTGGTCATCTACGAAAAGTGTCCAAATAGAATTGGATTTTAATCCGTCGTCCGCAAATTTATCGTAGTGATAGTGTTTAATTACCGAACCGTCTTTTTCTACCACTAGTAAACCGTCGTTCTCGGTACCACATAATATTTTACCATCTGGCCCCTGAACCATGGTCAATATTTGCTCATCAGTGATAGGAAATCTTTCAGCTTGATAGGTGTTTATAGCAGCGGAACCGACTTTTAGTAACCCACTTGAGTAAGTACCCATCCAAATAGAGCCCGAATCATCTATTATAATCGATTCAATACCATAAGAAGCTCTATTTGCGAACTGCGCTCCTTTTAATGTAACAGGTTTTACCTCATGGCCATCATATTCATAAAGACCTTGATTAGTGCCAATAACTATTTTTCCATCAGGTCTTTTTTTAAGGCATCGTACTTGAAAAGTTTCAGGTGTAGCTGCAACTATTTCAACGGGCCTTGCAATCAATTCTTGAGGGTCAACCTCGAACAGGCCATTTAAATAGGTGCCGATTAAAATTGTTCCCGAATCCTTTTCCTCAAGAGCGAGAACAATCAACTGATTTAGAATTGCATCATTTTCGTTACGAAACTCAACATGATCAAAATTATCATAGTCGTTGTTATAGACATTCAGTCCTACTTCCGTACCCGCCCATAAACGATTCTTGCTATCTATTAGACTGGTCTGCACCAATGAACTGTTCAACGACTTCGGATCATTGAATTTTTGACGATATGAAATAATATCAGAACCATAGTATTTATAGAGTCCACCACCGTAAGCTGCAATCCAAATAAGTCCGTCCTGATCCTGAACAATATTTGAAATAGCCTTTTGAGTTATACCCTGCTTCATATCAACAAAAGACAATTCGCTATCGACTTGTGCATTCGCGAATTGAACAATACTGAAGCAAAAGAGCCAAAAAAGTTTATACCAATTTGGTGAATTCATTTTATTATTAAAAGTTGAGTAAGCAAACAAAACCTGTAACGTTTTCGCTATAGATGTTTTGCCTCTAAAAATAGTCATTTACCACTAATCACATACTCTAGAGCCTATATTTCGCTTTTTGTCTTAAAAAACAGTAGTTAAACTATATTCTTTCAGGCTAAACATCACAAAAAATTTAGGCTACTATGCCATATTTTTCAAATGCTTCAAATGTGCTACCATGGGCAACATACTTTTTACGATATACCCTTTACTTATCTGAAATTTGAACTTACTCAACAACCATATTTATTTAGAGGTCGATGTAGCATTTATCGAACTTTTAGATAGCTATTTCATATATTTAAAGGAGGATTTAACAAGTCTTCGCATCATACAACTCAACTTAAAAATGATTAATCGCAAAAACTTATTCGTTCTTTGTTTTCTCTGTGTGTTCACTCTTTTCGCCCAAGCACCACCGGGCTACGACCTTTGGTTAACTTATTCAAAAATAGAAAAGCCCGATATTTCCAAAAAATTTTCTGACATCTCAAGCTCGATAGCTTTTTTAGGAAATTCTAAAACCTTAAAAGTCGCTCAATCGGAGCTACATACGGCACTCGAAAAGATGCTGGGGCAGACTCCCTCTTTCTCTAACGCTTTTAATGGCAGCCATTCGATGGTAATCGCGACGAAAAAACTGCTGGACCCTTCGCTAAAAAAAGTACTTGCTAAAGATTTAGAGCAAATCGGCAATGAGGGTTTTATAATTAAATCGGTACTCAGTCAAAAGAAAACCACCCTTGTAATTACGGCAAACGAAGATATCGGAATTCTTTACGGAGTTTATAGATTGCTTGCCCTTATGCAGCAGCGTAAAAACCTCGATAATATCGCTTTGGTCGACTCGCCGAAAATAGATATTAGAATGCTCAATCATTGGGATAATCTCGACCGGAGTGTTGAAAGGGGCTATGCAGGTTTTTCGTTATGGAAATGGCATAAACTTCCCGAATTTATCGACCAGAGATATATCGATTATGCAAGGGCTAACGCATCTGTTGGTATCAACGCCGTTTCTTTGACCAACGTAAATGCCAATGCACTTATAATGACACCCATGTACCTCGAAAAGGTGAAAGCACTGGCCGATGTCTTTCGGCCTTACGGTATCAAGGTCTACCTTACCGCTCGTTTTTCTGCCCCTATTGAAATCGGCGGATTACAGACAGCAGACCCATTAAACGATAAGGTTAAAACATGGTGGGCAGGTAAGGCAGACGAAATTTATAAGCTGATTCCTGATTTTGGTGGGTTTTTGGTTAAAGCAAATTCAGAGGGACAACCAGGCCCTCAAAACTATGATCGAAACCATGTAGATGGTGCCAATATGCTTGCCAAAGCCCTAGAACCTCACAATGGTAATGTGATATGGCGAGCTTTTGTCTATTCTGAGCATGATGCCGATGACCGGGCCAAACAAGCCTATTCAGAATTCGTGCCCTATGACGGCAAGTTTATGGATAATGTTCTTGTACAGACCAAAAACGGCGCAATAGATTTTCAGCCGCGAGAACCCTTTCACCCTATGTTCGGGGCCACACCTAAAACTCCCTTGATGATGGAGTTTCAAATTACACAAGAGTATTTAGGTTTCAGTACGCACCTTGTATTTCTACCAAAGCTTTATGAAGAGGTGCTTGATTCGGACACTTATCAAGAAGGTGATGGTTCGACCGTAGCCAAAGTTATAGATGGCTCATTGCACGGTCAAAAAATCACGGGTATGGCCGGTGTAACGAACATCGGAAACGATATTAATTGGACGGGGCACCCCATCGCTCAAAGTAACTGGTATGGCTTCGGTCGCTTAGCGTGGGACCCATATTTAAGTTCTGAGAACATTGCCGGAGAATGGCTTCGTCTAACTTTCTCCAATGACGACGCATTTGTTGAACCGATGAAAGAATTGCTCATCATGTCTCGAGAGGCGGTCGTAAATTACATGAACCCTCTTGGTCTTCACCATATTTTCGATACCGGCCATCACTATGGTCCAGGGCCTTGGGTAAGTGAACTGAGCCGACCGGAGTGGAATCCCGTTTATTATCATAATGCCGATGAAAAAGGCATAGGTTTTGACCGCACACCTACCGGAAGCAATGCCACCGAACAATATGCAGAACCCTTGCGCAGTCAATTCAACGACCCAAAAACTTGCCCCGAAGAATACTTATTGTGGTTCCATCACCTTCCTTGGGATTATAAGCTGAAGAATGGAAAGACCCTATGGGATGGCATAGCATTAAAATATCAAGAAGGTGTGAATCAAGTAGAAAAAATGGTCTCTACGTGGGAAACTATGAAACCCTATGTGAACAAGGCCCAGCATAAAGAAGTGCAGATGCTGCTACAAATTCAACTTAAAGAAGCCAAATGGTGGCGCGATGCCTGCTTACTCTATTTTCAGACCTTCACTAAAAAAGAACTTCCTGAAGGGGTAGAAAAACCAACGCAAACCCTAGAATATTTTAAATCATTAAAATTCCCATTTGCACCGGGCATACGCCCTCGATGGAATTAATCAACTCTCTAACCATGCGCATACTTAAAATACTGCTTACCCCGTTTATTCTTATCGTCAGCACTCAAATAAGTGCCCAAGAGAACACCATAACTATTCATGTTGACCAAGCAAAAGACACCATTAGCAAACATATATATGGGCATTTTGCCGAGCATTTAGGTCGAGGTATCTACGATGGATTTTTTGTAGGAAAGGATTCCGAAATACCCAATACAAATGGTATTCGCACCGATATCATTGAAGCATTACGAGAATTAAGTATACCGGTACTTCGTTGGCCCGGCGGATGCTTTGCCGAACAATACCAATGGAAAGACGGTATAGGCCCGGTGAAAGAAAGACCTTTGGTCGTCAATACATTCTGGGGCGGTGTTACCGAAGATAACTCTTTCGGCACCCACGAATTTTTAGAGCTGTGTGAGATGCTCGATACCGAACCCTACATTGCCGTAAATATCGCTAGCGGAACAGTTAAGGATGCTTCTCAGTGGATCGAATATGTTACTTCCGACAAGGATAGTGAGGTCACCCGTTTGCGCAAGGCCAATGGCCGCGAAGAACCGTGGAATGTAAAATTCTGGGGTATCGGTAACGAAAATTGGGGCTGCGGAGGAGGTATGGATGCCGAATATTATACCGATGTCTTCAAGAGATTTAGCACTTATTGTAATGCCGATTTTAAAATTGCCAGTGGAGGAGAATGGGATGATTTGGAGTGGACACGAACTTTTATGTCGGAAATAAAAGAAGTGCCCGGGTTTATCGATATCGCTGACGGACTTTCATACCATTATTATACGATTGCCAATGACTGGTCGGTCAAAGGTTCTGCTCTTGATTTTGTAGAGGAAGAATGGTTCAGGAGTATGGATCAAACCCTAAAAATGGAAGCCAATCTCGAAGACCATATCGCCATTATGGATGAGGAAGACCCCGATAATACCATTGCCCTAATTGCAGACGAATGGGGAACGTGGTACGACGTCGAAGAAGGGACGAACCCCGGTTTTCTTTATCAGCAAAATTCATTAAGAGATGCTCTGGTCGCCGCCCTTGGGCTAAACATTTTCAATAATCACGCCCGACGTATAAAAATGGCGAATATTGCGCAAACGATTAATGTGCTTCAGGCCATGATATTGACCAAAGAGGACCAAATGGTCAAAACCCCAACCTTTTATGTATTCAAAATGTATAAGGTACATCAAGATGCGATGCAATTACCTTCTGAAGTGAAAGCAGAAAACTACACTACCGAGCAGGGTGAAGTACCGGCATTATCAGTTTCAGCCTCTAAAAATTCACAGGGTGAAGTTCATGTGACCGTTGCCAACGTGCATCCTCATAAAGAATTAAATACTGCAATAAACCTAAAGGGAGTTGAAAAGTTCGGTGAAGTTTCAGCTTCGATTATCACAGCTGGTAAAATGAACGCCTTTAATGATTTCGGTAAAGAGGAACAGGTAAAACTTGAGACTTACGAGGGTGTAAGAAGTAAAAAGGGAACACTTTCCGTTGATATTCCCGCTAAATCAGTGATTTTGTTGAAAATCAAGTAAGTATTTAAGAACGTCCAACTGTCGATATTATGAATAGATTTTACCGTCTTCCTGTTATTATATTCGTTCTTTGCACATTGCTTGCAGCAAATGCCCAAGTTCGCCTACCCAAGCTCATTAGTGACGGTGCAGTTCTCCAACGAGATACAGAATTGAAAATATGGGGGTGGGCATCACCCAACGAGGCTGTAGAACTTAGCTTTAATCAAGAGAATTACACTACCACAGCGGACATCGATGGTAATTGGCATTTTATGTTGCCCCCGCAACCTGCAGGAGGTCCGTATAAAATGATTGTTAAGGGCAAGAATGAAGTTGTTGTAGATGATATTCTTTTTGGTGAGGTATGGCTCTGTTCGGGCCAATCCAATATGGAGCTGACCATGCATCGGCTGCGAGACAACTACCCTGACGTTATCAAAAACTCGAAGAATTCTAAAATCAGGCAATTTCTCGTACATGATAAATATGACTTCAATACAGTCCATAAAGACTTAGACTCCGGAAGCTGGGTCGAGGCAAATTCTCAAAACTTATTGAACTTTTCAGGGGTTGCCTATTTCTTTGCAAAAGAATTATATGAAAAATATCGAATACCTGTTGGCCTCATCAATGCGGCTCTGGGTGGGTCGCCTGTGGAATCTTGGATGAGCGAAGACGCCCTAAAAGAATTTCCGGAAGCGTATGCCGAATTACAGAAATTCAAGAGTGCCGATCGTATCGCTGAAATAGAACAGAAAGACCAAAAACGACAACAAGACTGGTTCAATGAATTAAACGAAAAAGACCTAGGGTCAGTAAAGGGTAACGAATGGTTTGCGCAAGAATTTGATGATTCTGAATGGAAAGAAATGCAAGTGCCAAGCTTTTGGTCAGATACTGAATTGGGGCATGTGAATGGAGTCGTTTGGTTTAGAAAAGATATTAAGGTTCCTGAAAATTGGTTGGGAAAAGAAACGAAACTTTGGCTGGGCAGAATGGTCGACCAAGACCATGTTTATGTCAATGGCACCTTTGTGGGCACCACGGGATATCAATATCCCCCAAGAAAATATGAGGTAAACGATAGTCTTTTGCAAGAAGGCAAGAATACCATCACCGTTCGCTTAATCAGTCAACAAGGCAAAGGTGGCTTTATTTCAGATAAACCTTATTTTATAGCTGTGGGCAAAGACACTATTGATCTGAAAGGGCGGTGGAAATATAAACTTGGTACGGCGATGCAACCTCTAGAAGGTCCCACTTTTATCCGCTGGAAACCGGGTGGGTTATACAACCGAATGATCTCTCCGCTACTCAATTACAAGATAAAAGGTGCTATTTGGTATCAAGGCGAATCAAATACCGACCGACCAGAGACCTATAATGAAACTTTTTCTGCATTGATTAAAAACTGGCGCGACAAATGGAAAATCGGTGAGTTTCCGTTTCTATATGTACAACTGGCCAATTACATGAAAGAGACCCATGAACCTGTCGAAAGTGATTGGGCGAAACTAAGACAGGCACAGCTCAATACTCTAAAGGTCAATAATACAGGCATGGCCGTTATAACCGATATTGGTGAATGGAACGACATTCACCCCCTAAATAAAAAAGATGTTGGTAAGAGACTGGCGCAACTCGCCTATAGCCTAGCTTATAATGAATCAGATACAAAATTAAGCCCCGTACCAACAAAAGCCCTGTTTTCTGACCATCTAGTTCAGGTATCATTTGGGAATAACCAATCTGGACTCAAATCGAAAAATAACGGACCGCTAAGAACATTTGAACTATCATCCGATGGCATCAACTTCTTTAAAGCTAATGCCGAAATCATATGTAAAGATGTTGTGGTAAAGAGTAGCAAGGTGTCAACACCCATTGCCATTCGCTACGCATGGTCAAATAACCCCGCAAAGGCGAATCTCTTTTCAAAAGATGGGCTCCCGGTATCTCCTTTTGAATTTAGAAAAGAGTAGTCGAAGATTTAGTTCCACTTAAAGGCAAAATAGCGGCAAGAACCTTCTCCTAAATTTTTGATACCGTGCATAGAACCAGATTTGGCCAGATAGAAATCTCCAGGCCCTGCCTGATAGGTTTTGCCTGCTATGGTCATTTCTGTATTCCCGGCCATCATCAAAATTATTTCAGTTTCTATATGCTTGTGGGGTTCGTGGCTCGGCCCTAATTTATCCAATTGGGTCACATGCATTTCGTAGCGCTCGCACATGGCTGTTTCCCTATCAAAATAGGGCACCCCTCCACCTCTAGAACTTGGCTTGTATGTTAAAGAATCAGCATTGATCATCAATGACCCTCCGGCTTTCGCACCTCTTTCGATATTCATGGGCTTTTTTGACCGATAGCGGATGACGTAATAGGTCAGATTGGTGTCACCTATGTTTTCCATCTGATGCATTTGTTGGGGCATAAGAAGAATAACTCCCTCTGGACCGAGAACTGTACTCTTACCCTCAATCGTAATCTTCATAGTACCTTCTCTTACAATAATACATTCTTCAATATCTTTATTGGCATGAGCCGGACCAGGAGTTGCGCCAGGCATTTGAGTAGTCGCATGCATTTCAATATATTCTAAGTGTGGTGAAGAACCTTCCAGAATGCTCCGACCTTCCTTAAGTTCACTTTTTTTGACCGGAAAATCGTTCCATTTGTAAATTCCCTCTTCAATAGGTTCAAGTTGTGCATTTGAATAGATGGCAAATAAGAAAATGAAACTGGAAATTGTGGTTTTCATCATTAGTGTTTTAAAGTATGGTTGATGTAATAAACATTGAGATCAGTGTTCGTAAGCGAACTTAATGAACCACACTAATATAATGAAAAAGAACCAGTTGTAGTGATTTAAAATTGGCATACCACTATATTTCGAGGCGGCAACGCAACTATAACAAATTGGTGATATCATTTTATAATTACGATTATATTATGTGGTGAATCGATTCTTTTTTAAATTTATGCAATCGATTACTTAAAATCATAAAATGACATTTAAAATCACTTCGTTTACTAAAACTTTTCTTCCTCTATTCATCTTGAGCCTTGTACTGATAGCATGTAAGGAAGAGAAAAAAACTGAGACAGCACAACTAACTGTTTCGCCCTTTGCCCAAGCGGACTCCATTATTAAATCTATAATAGTTCCTACTTTTCAAGACAAGACCTTTGACATCTTAGAATTCGGAGCTGTCGAAGGTGGCGAGATGAACAATTCAGAAGCTTTTAAAAGTGCAATTAAGGCCTGCAGTGAAGCAGGAGGAGGCAGAGTATTGGTGCCGTCTGGTAAATTTCTTACCGGGCCAATTCACCTGAAAAGCAATGTAAACCTTCATCTTGAAGAGGGGGCAGAGGTCTTGTTCTCAAAGAACAAAGCTGATTATCTGCCTGTGGTACATACCTCATATGAAGGCGTTGAACTTATGAATTATTCGCCATTGATTTATGCCTATAAAGAAAAAAATATTGCCATCACCGGCAAGGGCACTTTCAACGGACAGGCAGATAAAACAAACTGGTGGCCCTGGTGTGGTGCAGAACGGTACGGACACAAAGAAGGTGAACCGCAACAGCGCGATGAGCACAACCTACCCAGATTACGTAAAATGAACGAAGATGCCGTACCTTTTTCAGAACGTGTTTTTGGAGAAGGCCATCAACTACGACCATCGTTCTTTCAACCCTTCGAATGCGAAAATATACTGGTACAGGGCATTACTTTTACCGATGCGCCATTTTGGGTAATGCATCCTATAAAATCAATAAATATTACTGTAGATGGTGTGACCGTTAGTAGCCACGGGCCAAATAATGACGGTTGTGACCCCGAGTACTCTAAAAACGTTCATATTAAAAATTGCGTTTTTGACACGGGCGATGATTGTATCGCTATAAAATCGGGAAGAAATGATGAAGGAAGAAGAGTCAATATACCTAGTGAGAATATTGTGGTAGAAGACTGTGAAATGAAAGATGGCCATGGCGGTGTGGTAATGGGTAGTGAGATATCGGCAGGGGTACGTAATGTTTTTGTACGCAACTGTAGAATGGACAGCCCCGAACTTGAACGTGCCATACGTATAAAAACAAATACATTGAGGGGTGGTTTTGTAGAGAATGTATATGTGAAAAATATTCAAGTGGGGCAAGTAAAGGAGGCCGTGCTGAAAATTAACACCTATTATGGCATTTATGACAAACAAGAGGGAAATCACATCCCCACTATAAAAAACATCTTTTTAGAGGATATTGGAGTTGAAAATGGCGGTAAATACGGAGTGCTAATTCAAGGTAGGGAAGAGAAGCCCGTACAAAATGTAACGCTCAAAAACGTTCATATCAAAGGAGCCGAAACCCCTATGTTGGTAGAGAATTCAGAGCCTATAAATTTTGAGAACACCACAATTAACGGCGAAAAATATTAGCGCGTTCATAATTAGAACTATTTGTTGAACCAGTAGGTGAGCTTGGCCACGATGGCTCTGTTTCTGCTATCAAAATTTCGCATCGGATCGGTAATGTAATTATCGGTATAGACCAAAAAGAAATCAGATACCGGGGCAAAGCGCCATTGCAACCTTGAGTTGATATTTAAGTTCTCGAGTCTATTGTTGTATTGCACAAAGGTGGTCCAAAACAATTTCTTACTAAATGTGAAATCGAGTTTTGGGCCCACTAACCAAAGGTCGGCCGTTTTAAAATCGCCCCCCAGATCAATGTGTGTATAATCGTAATTTAAGGCAATCGACCCATACGGTTGATATCTGTAGGTAAGTTCACCTTGAATACCCTGACGCTTGCCCCCATAAAACCTACCCATACTGGGGCTTACCTTATAATAGAATTTTTTACGGGCATCCGACTCATATTCAAGAGTTACAATAGTATTCTCCGGTTCACTACCTGCTGAAAAAAAAGCAGCGCCATTTTGAATTCGGGTCGGATCGAAATCATTGAGCAAGGTGAAATTCTCATATTCTAAATTGAACATAAAAGTATGGTTGTTCTGAAAGCTTATTTCATAACCAATCTCTAAACTCGCTTCTTCAAGATCAAAATCTTCAATGATAGGATTATCGTCTTTTCCTAGCTTATAAATCCATCTAAAATCGCTCATCAAAGTCATTTGAGCAATTTTATCGGTCTTAGGAAAAAATCGTATATCCATTTCAGGGCTAACCAAAAAGAAATCTCTTCGGGGAACAAAACCCACCTCGGCATCGTAACCATCACCTACCACCATGGCAGCAAGTTCAGTTCTGAATCGCCTACGATTATACTCGAGTTGGCCCATACCGAAATATTTCATGTCTTTATCATCAGGCGTAAATGAGCGCATATACGAGGCCTTGCCTGTCCAGAAATTATTATCGGTGTAGAGCCTATATTCTACCCCTGCAATTCTATCATAGGGATCATAGGTCTGACCAAAATTTTCATGACTGAAGCTTTGCTTGTTAATGAAAAGAAAGCCAATATTAGATCTGCTGAAAACTTGGTGTTCAGCCGCAAGAATCGCATAATTATAACTCGGTAAGTCATTTTCCTTCTGTGATGCGGCCTGCATGGCCAAGAGCCCGATTCTAAAATTCTCATTTAATTTTCCGCTCAACCTAGCCCCACCGTAAATCGTGTTCTGTACATTATTTTCAGTCCTTGGGTTTCTAGAAATACCTATTTTTCGTGAAAAGAAAGGTTGTGCCCGGTCAGAACCGAATCCGCCGAACAAATCGGCGTTTTCTAAAAAAAATTGTCTTTTCTCCGGAAAAGAAATCTCAAAGCGATCCAAGTTGTTTACCTGTTCGTCTACTTCTACCTGTGAAAAATCAGGATTTACCGTCAAGTCTAGATTAAGGCTAGAGGAAATACCGATCTTGGCATCACCCCCAACATTAAAATCGTACTGATAGTTTTGCTGTGAGACATCTTCAAAATCTCGATTGACACCCGTGGTAATATATGGAATTAGTGAAATATTCTTACCCGCATTGTTCAAGGGCTCATTCCAAATAATTTCAGCAGTATGATTGAGATTCATCAGATTATATTGCCTAGGGATGCGTACGAAGCATGAAATTTCATTGGTCTGACTATCATTTCTATAAGCATTAAAACCCCACTTTTCAGCGCCCTCTTTATATCTAATAGAACTGAAAGGAATGGCCAATTCACATACCCAATACCCATCGTACATTTTTGAATCTCCATACCATTTATGGTCCCAAGACCCATCGAAAGCATCACTGTTCTTGCCCCCGATCGATATCAAGGCCTCTTTCTGTGCCCCTACCGGGTTCATGCTAAATTGAAAGGCATTTGTTTGATCGTAATAGGTGTCGAAAATAAAATTGATGTTATCGTTTTGGGAAAATTTAAAATCTCGTTTGAGTGACTCTACCCTAAAGTTATTGCCTGACGTATAGCATTTGGCTGCGATATAAAGATTTTCTTGATCATAACTCAAAAAAACCTCAGTATCACCTTTGGCCAAAACACTGTCCGTTGGAAAGTACTGGCTGAAGTTCGCGTTTTCGTCGCTTTGTTGCCAAGTTAACTCGTTAAGTATTCCATCTATCACTATGTCATCAACGCTTTTTTTTATATGAATTTGAGGCTGTTGTATATTGGTTTCGAAGTGATTGCCATTCTGGGAAAACAACTGCAATGAGACGAGATAACAACACAAGTTCAATAAAAATAGACGCATGGCACAAGTTCTTGGTTCTCTTATTATACTCTATTTCCAGATTTTTATTAATCCATCTTCAGTACCCAATAAAGGATCCGCATCGGGTATAGGCAAGCCGTCAATATTCTCGTCGGCCTTTGGTCTTTCACCCGGCAGGCCTTTGTTTAAATCCCATAATCTACCATCTGGATAGGCCCCGACGACACCCAAGTTCTCACCTCCCAAATTTTTATGGCCTACACCGGCAGGAATAATAATAACATCACCCGCTTCTATCTTAATTTTTTCGCCGTCTTCACCACCCAAATGAACCAATGCACTACCCGAATAAACCCCTAGACCCTCATGAGATGTACTATGATAATGATGAAAAGAGTAGATACCATTTCGCCAAGAATTACTCCAGTTGTTCTCTAAAAACCTATTTTCCAACCACGAAGCACCACTTCTTCCGGTCTCTGAGAATGCATTTTTATATAGAATCAGTGGATATTTACTGTTAGGTATTTTACCGTCGTCTTTAAAGTAGAGTTTTTTGGGTACGTTATCCATCGCCAGTATATTTTTTGGAAGAAATAGGGCCAGCCCCACCAGACCTGAAGTCGTTAGAAATTTCTTGCGGTTCATAGAATAGTATTTTATTATCTGCTACAGTTTAACAACTCGCCCTTCTTCAGCCGATTGGTATGCCGCATATATGACGTTCACGCAATCTACGGCCAGGTCGATACCTGCTAATGGCTCTCTATCTTCCCTGATAGAGAACACAAAATCTTCAATTTCTTGAGCGAAACCCCTAAACCAATCTTCATCACAACTAGGTCGATTCCAACCCGCTTTGGTTTCGAGTTTTTCCGTGAAATACTCATCGCCAAATGTGTCAGGGTCAACCGCATAGGTTTCGATACCATCATTCAATGTCATATTCGCCTTGATTACCCCATCGGTCATAAAGGCGGTAACCCGGGTATTTAGACCACCAAGACCTACATCACTTACCAATATCGTAGCTCGAGACCCATCTTCGAATCGAATGATGACATTTGCCCAATCTTCTACATCGACCGGATCTGAACTTATCCACCGATGGGCGTTGGCCTTTTTAGCACGCTGGGTAGCCTCTGTATGAATTAAATCTGCCGTGTCTGCGAGAACAGATACAGGTCTAATGCCTTTGCCGATTCTTTTTAAACCTTCAAATTGTTTTAAATACAAACAGGCACCTACGGAGTGTGCCCCCATACGCAAAAGGGCACCACCGCCCATAGATTTCCATTCTTTAGAGAAAAAAGAGTTAGAGCCAGAGTGGTTTTCTTCGGCTCGCAATTCTAAAATTGAACCTTTTGATGCCGCTATGAGGCTTTGCATTTTCAGTATCGGAGGAGAATACACCCAGTTTTCGGCGTAACAAAACTTTACATTATGCTTGAGCACGGCCTCTCGTACCGCTTCTGCATTCTGTTTGGCGCCCTTTCTCATTTTGGCCCGGGCCACATGTAAGCCGATCGGTTCTTTATCTCCTGGTTCACCAAAATAGCCCGTAAGGGGCTTTTCCATAACAATGTGTTTGCCCGCTTTGGCCGCTCTAATTGCTATTTCATGATGAGATGCCGGTGGGGTACAAATATCGATGATATGAATATCGGAACGAGAAAGCAGCTCATTCAGGTCATCGGTCGCAAAAGAAATATTGTTATCATTGGCATAGCGTTGGGCACTATCTAAAGTTCGAGCACAAACACCTCTGATTTCAACTAAACCTGAGGGCAGCTTTTGATAATTATCAAAATGCATTCGAGCCCCATACCTAGAACCCACCATGCCTATACCTAAAGTAGTCTGACTCATATTACAAGTATTCAGTTTTCGACAAATTTATTGGCGCGGTTACAAAAGAACTCAGAACCATTTGAGAATCAATTTAATATAAAAATAAAGGAAAAATTATTGAAGAAAAACGAAAACCTTTTAAATTCATATTCTATGATCTATAAAGAAAGGGAAAACGATTAAACCGCATTCCCTTTACTACCGAAGCTAACTCAAAAACTATTTTAATATCCGGGATTCTGCGATAATTCCGCTTCCGTATTATTCTGTATTTCAACGTTCGGCACAGGATATAAGTTATTGTGCTCTTGAACTGTCGAACTTGCGTAATGATTATATCTTTGGGTTCTATCATATAAAAGACCGAGCCTGTTCAATGTTAATCTTCTTGGCTCTTCTAAGTATAATTCCCTTAAGCGCTCATCAAGAATAAAATCGATATCGACATCAGAAGCATTTATCTCGGATGCGTTCGCCCTTCTTCTGATTACATTAATATCATCGGCCGCCAATGCGTTCTGATTTAAGTTCATATAAGCTTCGGCTCTTAACAACAATGTCTCCGGTAACCGCACAGCGTAATGATCCGCAAAATATCTTCTGGCATTTCCATTGTTTTTTGGACCAACACCTCCATAGCTATCGATTAAATCTTTATGCTCTTGTGTTGCCAAGGCCTCTTGTTCAGGAGTTAAACTGCCATCGGTCAAGTCAGTATCAAAATGATTATTGATTTGCACCAACTTTAAAAATACCGGATAGATGTATCGATTGGAATCATTTTCAATTGTTGCCGGATTAAGATATGTCTCATAGGCCAGCTTACTATCAGTTCTCAAATCAATTATTTGATTATAGTACACGGACAACGGATTATCTACCCACCACTTACGCAGTACATTTGCATCAGAATTTCTGATATCATTTTCAAAATCGTCAGCACCTACATTATTCCATATTCCATGGGTCACATGTGTAGATGGTCTAAAAAAAGCTTGCCCCCTACCACCGTGATATGTTGATTCATAAATAAATGTTCTTACCCCCAAATTTTCATCTTTGGCAACCCATCTGTTGTATTCAGGCCCAATCATACGTTCCCAGAAGTTAGCATCGCCAGAAGCACGACCATAACCCCCCAAAGTCTCGTATTCAACCTGGTATAACCAAATACCTTCAGTATTACCAGTAGATCGGTTCTGATTACCAAGTCTGAACAGATCCCAATACACATCACCCGGCTCATTGGCCCTTGACCCAAAACGATTCTCCATCAACGCATAATTACCTCCATCAATTACTTCACTGGCGCTATCTATCGCTTTCTGATAGTCACCGGTTACGATATACAATTCTGCCAGAAAGTGTCGTGCTACATCTTTGGTCAACCTACCATCTTCAACATCACCTACATTTGGCAAATCAGCTCTGGCAGCTTCGAAATCGTCAATAATCGCCTGCAAGACATCTGCTTTAGGCGTTCTTGTAAAGTCTCTTCTTGCCGCTTGATTTTCTTCTAACAGCAAGGGGACATCACCATACAAATAGACCAATGTTCTATATGCCCAAGCCCTAAAAAAACGTGTTTCGGCCAACAATCTGGTTCTATCTGCGTTACTTTCGAACTCTACCCCTTCGATTCTACCGATAATCGTATTGGCATTAGAAATCATTTTGTACGCTTCTTCCCATCGTTGGGCAACATCTGAATTATCAGGTCCGAAATCATTATATTGTGAATAAATGTTTTGAGTGAAATCTCTTGCGTGCCACCCGGCATCTGTACCAAACCACACATCCATATCTACAGGAGAGCCATCATTATTACCAAAATAGCGTCTTGCCTGATTATACAATTGGGCAACGGAAGCTTCGAAGTTTTCGGGTGTTATATATGAGTTATCCACTACAGTGAAATCAATAGGAATTTCTTCTAGAATCTTGTCTTCATCACAACTAAAAACCAAAGTCAATAGAAGTGCAAAAAGTGTATTTTTAATAATTTTCATATTCTATTTCTTTTAAGATTTCTTAATTAAAATGATAAGTTTAGACCTAGTGTATAATTTCGAGTTACCGGTCTTTCATAACTAATTCCCACAGCATTTCCATCTTCATCGGTTATTTCCGGATCGATACCTTTCCATTTTGTCCATGTGTGCAAGTTTTTTCCACTAGCTACCAAAGTCAGGTTTTGAATTCCGATTTTATCCATTAAATCACTATTGAATGAATAACTCAATGAAACATCTTGCAATCGAACAAAACTTCTATCCTTAAAGGCTTTGGCCTCAAATTCAGAACCGATATTATCATATCGTAATGACGGGTATTCCGAGTTTGGATTATCTGGTGTCCAATAATCAACTATAACAGGAAGCAACCCATTTACCTTACCTCTACCTGCAGGATCCCACTGAGCTACCCTCCAGTACGAGTTGTTACCTAGATATCCATTCTTACCCCCTTGAATCGAATTGATAAACACACTTAAATTGAAATTTTTATAGTTGAAGTTGTTCGATATGCCGAAACGATATGCCGGCGCTGTATTACCTAATATGATTCTATCATCAGCTATAGAAACACCTCCCCCATTTTGATCAACTACTCGATAATAACCGGGTTCGTAAATGCCAGAAATATCAGCATCACCGAATTGGTAAATAGGGTTATCGGGATCAATTTGCAAATCGTAAATAACCCCTAACTGCTCTCCAATAAAAAAACCTGAATTTGGCAAATCGTCTTCTATCCCATCTCCATCATCATCTTTTCCTAGCACTGAAACAACTTCGTTTCTATTGGTCGAGAAATTTAGTGCTGAAGTCCACTGAAAATCACTTGTCTGAACATTTATCGAATTAATATTAACTTCCAGTCCCGTATTATGGACTTTGCCCAAGTTGGCCGCTGCGGTAGAAAAGCCGTTCAATGATGGAATATCAATATTGATCAAGATATCTTCAGTATCGGTATTATAGTATTCTATATTTCCGCTTATTCTATTATTAAACAACCCGAAATCAAGACCTATATTAAGACCTGTGGTCGTCTCCCATTTTAGACCTGCCGCAGCAATGGTCGAAGTGAACTGCCCTCCAACGGTAGTGCCCCCATCACCAAAAACATATGCATTATTCTGATCTACCTTGGCCAATGTTGAGTACCTAGGCAATGCCCTATTACCCGATTGACCATAAGAACCTCTTAGCTTTAAATTAGAAATTACATTACTTTCTACCAGAAAATTTTCTCTCGAAAGGGTCCATCCTAGAGCGACGGAGGGAAAAATTGCAAATTTATTATCCCTTCCAAATCCTGAAAAGCCATCACGTCGAACAGTTCCGGTGAGATAATACTTGCCATCGTAATTATAGTTAATTCTGCCCATTTGGTACAAACTACTCTCTTCCTCTGCACCGGATTGAATATCTAAAGTACTTGCTAGACTTAAATCATTAAAGCCTAAAAGCTCGTTGCTAAAATTGGTTCCGCTACTTTCCGTTGATTCTATGTAACGTTCTTCACGACCATAAACCGCCGTAAGATTAAGATTATGCACATCTTTGATTATCTTGTTGTAAGACAAAATATGATCCATCGTCCAATCTTTATTAAAAAACAAATCTTTCGACCCTTGAGATACCCGATCTGAAGTTTTGAATAAATATTGATTATGTTTTCTTGTTCTTGTACTATTGTTATAGTTCATTCTGTATGACAGCCCCTCTACCCATGGCATATCTATAATGGTATAAATAGTAGTGTTCAAATGGGTTCTTTTATCGTCGTCAAGATCGTTTTCAGTAAGCAATGTGCTATTACCGAAACGTTCGGTTACTTTTGAAACAATATTGCCATCCTCATCATAAGCAGCGGCAAACGGCGAGTAGGTATAAGCTGATCTACTGAATTCTATGCCCGAATAATCGGCTGAAGTAACAAATGAATTGGTACCGATTTTCAACCAATTATTTAATTTTAGTTCTAAATTGACGCGACCGGTTATTTTACTAAAATTATCACCCTTAATTACTTCCTCATTATCTAAAAAGGAACCTGATACAAAATAGGTTATATTTTCTGTACTACCACCAATACTCAAGTTATGGTTATTTACAAAACCGGTTCTAGTCAACAAATCTTGCCAGTCTACATTAGTACCGTTTTCAAAACCTGCAACTTCTTGAGGATCAAGATCAGTTACAGGATTGTAATCTGGATTGTAATTATCACCCTGAGGAAAAGCCTCAGGCCATTTGAAGGCCCGTTTTTGATCTAAGTAATCTTCTCTAGAACCATATTCCAATCGATTAGCGTCTTTCTTAAAACTATATCGGGTCGAATAATTAAACACTGGCTTACCTGAGCCTCCACTAACTTTACCTGATTTAGTTGTAACTATAATGACACCATTTGCTGCTTGCGAACCATAAATTGCAGTAGAACTTGCATCTTTCAATACATCTATCGATTGTACATCATCAGGATTAATATCTTGCAACGAACCTCTAAATATAATTCCGTCTACTACGATCAAAGGAGTGTTGGCACCTTCTGAGCCTCCGAAGTTATTCTGTCCTCTAACCGAGAATGAAACATCACCCCCTGCTTCATTACTGACCCCAACATTTAAACCCGCCACAGTACCCTGTAGCGACTGAACTATACTCGTGTTTCCTTGATTTCTAAATGTTTCAATATCCGCACTTGCAACTGCCCCAGTTACATCTGATTTTTTTTGAGTACCATAGCCAACCACCACAACTTCATCTAACAAATTATTATCGGGCTGAAGGCTAACGTCTATGCTATTCTTACCTTCTATAGGCACTTCCAAGGTCTTAAAACCCACATAACTAAATTGCAAAATACCATCAGAATCAGCATTAATAGCATAGTTTCCATCAAAATCCGTAGTAGTTCCCTGAGTGGTGTTCTTTATAACAATAGAAACTCCGGGTAAAGGTTCACTGGTTTCAGCATCGGTGACAACGCCACTAACACTCAGGCCTGTTTGGGCTACAACTGTAGTCAGACCAGTCAATAATAGCAGCAACGAGAGAATAGTTTTCCTGTTAAATATTTCAATTTTCATATGGTTGGTTGATTGCTAAAGAAAAATTACCATCAATAACTAACAACTGCTTCAAAATTTATTTATCATCAATTTTGAACCTAAAAAATCGATAAAAAAATTATTAAATCAACAGTTAATAGTAGTATTAGTAATTATTTTCTTAAAAAATTATATAGCCAAAATAGAAAATAAAAACAATAAAACATAACAAAACGAAATTTTTAATAAAAAAAGAGAATTACATGTGATTTTTACCTTTATCGCTTTAAGGCAAACGTAGCTACCCTAATTGGAGGGTAGGTGCCTAAAGTAAATTTCGGAAAGTTCACTAGATCAATATCTTTTTGCTTTCATTAGAAGTTTCCAATGCTGATAGGCTTGATTTGCTATCTGGTTTTCTTGAGGCAGGTAAGACAGATTTAAGTCTTTGCCATATTGTGGAAGCTTTTCTATGCTTTCAAAAACACACGCCCCGAGCCCCGAAATTAGAGCGGCTCCCAAAGCGGAGACATCTGAAATACCAATATTGACTACAGGCTTTTGCAATAAGTCGGCCATATACTGCATAAGAAATTTGTTGGCGGTTATACCACCATCTACATTCAATTCTTTCAGTTGATGGCCCGTCTCTTCTTCTATGGCCACTATAACATCTTTAATCTGATACGCAATCGATTCTAGAGCCGCCCTCACGAAATGATTCTTTGTAGTACCGAAAGTCAACCCATGTATCGAGCCTTTCCAATCTTTCTGCCAATAAGGTGCGCCCATTCCGCTAAAAGCAGGAATAAGATAGACTCCTTCATTTTCATCCAACGAAGTAGCCATAGTCTCTATCTCTTGATTCGAAGCAAAAACGTTGAGTTGATTTTTGAGCCATTCAAGGGTAGATCCACAACTTACAATAACGCCCTCAAAGGCGTAATTAACCCTACCGTCGACACTATAGCCGATTGTGGTCAGTACTCCACTTTTGTTTTCTTTATTGACCTGTTCAGCATTCCATAACATTGAGGATCCCGTACCCAATGTCGCTTTGGCCATTCCGGTTTCAAAACATTGTTCTCCAACGAATGCAGCATGTGAATCACCAATCAATCCCGTTATCGGAATAGGTTGTTCTAAGACCCCATCAAAATCAGATTGCCCGTATTGATTCGCAGATGGCAATACTTCAGGTAAGTTGAGCCCTGTTAATTGATAACGCTCCAACAGTTCAGCATCCCATTGTTGGTCATAAATATTATAAAACAACGTTCTGGAAGCGTTGGTGTGGTCAGTCAAGTACTTTTCGCCATTCGTCAATTTAAATAGTAACCATGAATCTACCGTACCAAAGTAAGCTTCACCACCATCAATAGCCGTTTTAATCAAGGGGCTGTTTCTATAAAGCCATATTAATTTGGTGGCAGAAAAATATGGGTCGATGGTCAGTCCGGTTTTCTCATTGACCAATTTTTCAAGCCCCAAATCTTCAAGTTCCTCACAAATAGCCACAGACCGCTTACATTGCCAAACTACCGCATTATGCAAGGGTTTTCCGCTTTTGTCCCATACCACAAAGGTTTCCCTTTGATTTGAAATACCGCTTGACAGAATCTGAGGCAATTCTCCACTATTTTCTTCCTTATATATCGCACAGCACTGCTCAACTGCTCGAATCACCGAACTATAAATTTCTTCTGGATCTTGCTCCACGAAACCCGACCTGGGGAAAGTGGACTTCAAAGGTTCTGTAGCTTTGGCCACCAACTTGCCCGAGGTATCGAAAAGTATGGCTTTGGTTCCGCTTGTTCCTTGATCTATCGCTAAAATAAGGGGTATGGACATTTGGTTATTTTTGGTGCTAATAATTATGGCTGCGGGCCTATTCTTCGCTTGGGTGATTGACCCGATCTAATATAACGGCTATAAGTATGACAAAGCCTTTGATAATTTGTTGCCAAAAAGGGGATACATTCAACAATACCAGCCCACTATTTAAAACCCCGATAATCAATGCGCCTTGTACGGTACCCATAATGGAACCCCGCCCACCGGATAAGGAAGTTCCCCCAATTACTACAGCAGCAATAGAATCTAATTCGTAACTAAAGCCTGCGTTCGGTTGGGCGGAATCTAATCTTGAGGTAAGAATTATGCCACCTACGGCCGCTAGAATACCTGCTAAAGCATAAACCCAAATTTTAATTTTCGAAATATTCAGACCAGACAAGCGTGCCGCACTTTCATTACCGCCAATAGCGTAGACATAGCGACCGAATTTAGTTTTCTTGGTTACAACAACGGCTATCGCCACTACTACGGCAGTTATCCATACAGGCATTGGTATGCCCAAAAACCAACCTGTACCGATAAAGGCAAAATGTTCCCCCAATCCTGTAATTGGGAAACCGCCCGTCCACAACATGGTCGCCCCTCTAGCTATGGTCAACATGGCCAGTGTGGCTACGAAAGGAGGCACCTTAAAACGGGTGATCATCCAGCCATTGAACAGGCCTAGACCGCCACCGACCGAAAGACCGGCAAGTAGTGCACCGAGAACCGTAAAACCTATATAAACGTTCAACGAAGGTATCTCAACTCCGTATTTGAGAAGGCCCGCTGCTACTGCCCCACTAAAAGCCAAAATAGAACCTACCGATAAATCGATACCTCTAGTCAAAATCACCAAGGTCATGCCTACAGAGATGCATACATTAACGGAAATCTGACGCATAATATTCCAGCCATTTTCGGGGGTCAAAAACTTGTCTGACATTATGGTCAACACTATACACATAACCAACAAGGCTATGATAGACTGAAACTTTAAAAGCGTGTTCTTTATTGACATTTCTGTTTTATATCGTTACCGAATTTTTTAAGAAATAGCGGCATTCATTATCACATCTTCATTGGCCTCTTCTTGAGTGAATTCTCCCGTAATTCGAGATTCTCCCATAACCAATATTCTATCTGAAATAGCCATTACCTCCGGCAGCTCAGAAGAGACTACCAAAACCCCAAGACCATTCTTGGCCAAATTATTGATGAGATGATAAATCTCGTTTTTAGCATTTACGTCAATACCCCTGGTGGGCTCATCTAAAAACAAAATTTTGGGGGTGGTTGCCAACCATTTAGACAACACCACCTTTTGTTGGTTGCCACCGCTCAGATTTTTTGACAACTGTTTTTCTGAAGAAGCCTTTATCTTCAGGTCGCTCATATAGTTCTTGGTGAGGCGACCTTCCAACTGTTCGCTCAAAAATCCGTTTTTAATGGTCTGATCGATGCTGGCCATACTAACATTCTTGCAAATTTGCATTTGCAGAACCAAACCATCTTCTTTTCGGTCTTCAGGAACTAGCCCCATACCTAGGTTAACGGCATCGGTAACCGATTTGATTTTCACCTCTTCGCCTTCGATATAGATTTTGCCCAACATCAGTTTAGGGTGCAGACCGAAGAGGGTTTCCAAAAGCTCTGTGCGCCCAGCCCCCATCAGTCCAAAAATGCCTAAAACCTCTCCTTTTCTTAGGGAAAAGCTCACATCTTTTACCAAAAACTCTGTTTTTTCACGATTCTTGGGCAGTGAAATGTTCTCAACCCTCAACATCTCTTCGCCAATGGGTGATGCCTCTTTGACATAAAGATTCTTTAAATCCCTTCCCACCATAAGCCTGATAAGGTCATCTTTAGATGCATCACTAATATCTTCAATAGTGCCGACCATTTTCCCATCTCTTAAACCGATAAAGCGGTCGGCTATCTTAAAAAGTTCATCCAACTTATGCGATATGTATAAAATGGACACCCCTTGTTTCTTAAGGTTTGCTATTACTTTAAAAAGATTTTCTACCTCGGTATCCGTGATTGCGGAAGTGGGCTCATCCATAATAACCACTTTGGCATCTTCAAGTAAAGCCTTGGCGATTTCAATTTGCTGCTGCTGCCCCACTCTTAAATCGGCAACCAATGTGGTCGGTGCGATATCGCAATCCAACCGTTGCAAAAGCGATTTGGTCAGCTTGTTCATCTGCTTAAAATCGAGCATACCTAAAGCATCTTCAATTTCTCGCCCTAAGAAAATATTGGCGGTTACCGTCAAATACGGAATAAGATTCAACTCTTGGTGAATGATGGCAATGCCCTTTTTCATGGCCTCCTTCGGATTGGAAAAATTCACCTTTTCACCCTTTACAAATAAGTCACCTTCATAGTCGGGGTAAACCCCGGAAAGAATTTTCATCAGGGTAGATTTGCCTGCACCATTCTCACCAACAATAACATTCACTTTACCTTGATGAACATCGATGGTCACATTATCCAATGCGGTTATGCCACCAAATTTTTTGGTGATACCCTGAGCTGTTAGTATGTGATTATTTACCGACAAGAAGTTAGTTGATTTTTAAAACCAAGGGAACTACCCGAAGTTCGTCTAAAGCAGGCTCTTTTTGATTGATTTTAATTGCACCCTTGAAATATATTTGGTCACCTTCTTTAATACTTTTTAAAAATGGAGGGATAATTTCGTCTCGAACTCGATTATTTAATTCGATCGAGATATTATTGAAATCCATCGTATTTTGGTAATCACCAATATCGAACATACCCGATGCCTCACGTATAGCATTGCCAAAAATAAAATCGGTAGCAATACGGATCTCTCTTCCGGAACCATCGCCAAGGCCCACCAACACCGCTTCATCTAAAACACTGATTACTCGCGCATCATCTTCGACCATAAAGTAAAAATTTTTACTGATGCCCAATTTTTTCCCTTGCTCTTCAAGGGTAAGATCTAAATCAGATTCCAGTCTAGAAATTAGGTCCGAAGCATTGGTAACCTGTATTTGCCCCATACCCTCGTTCATAAATTCAGCAACCGCTAAAGCCGGATCAAAACTCAGGTCGCTTTGAGATCTCACCACTTCATCTAAAGGCCTGAAATAAACTGAGTTGTACAGTGCAATGGCCAATAACACCAATAAGACTACATTTTTGATAAGTTTTTTGGCTTTACTCGGTCGACCCTTCATACGCTCCAAATTCAGAAATATTTTCTTTGGTTACCACCTCTACGGCAATTGGCATTTTTTTGCTCATATCTCGTTCACCCTTTAAGTACTTATCGGCTAGTTCAGCAGCGGTTCTCGCCATGAATTTAGGTGACTGCATTGCCGTTGCCGTAATTTTATTATCGCTAATGGCATTCATTACATCTTCGGCACCATCGAAACCAAAAACTTTTACACTATCCGCCTTTCCTGCAGCTATTAAGGCTTGGTAAGCCCCCATTGCCATGGCATCGTTTCCGCAAAAGACAGCATCGATATCAGGGTTCGATTGAAGCACGGATTCTAAAACCTCCATCGCTTTACTTCTATCAAAATCAGCACTCTGTTGAGATACCATTTCCAGTTCAGGAAAGTGGTCGACTACACTGTGAAATCCCTTTGAGCGATTCCAGGTATTATTATCACCGACAAGACCTAAAAGCTCTACATATTTCCCCTTTTTATTTAGTTGACGTACAAAATATTGGCCTAGCTCTACACAACCGGAAAAACTGTCGGAAATAATTTGGGTTACCGGGCCATCTAGAGAGTTCACTTCCCTATCCATACAAAAAGTGGGAATACCCGCCTGTTTGGCCCTGTTCACGTTACTCACCGATCCGTCAGCATCGGTAGGGTTAAAAAGAATGGCATCAAAACCTGCAGCGATTAAATTTTCAAAATGCTCAGCCTCTTTTGCCGTATTGTTCTGTGAATCAAAAATAGTAGCTTCATAACCCAATTCTCTTGACCTTTCGGCCGCTGATTCACCCAGCACCACAAACCATGGGTTGTTTAAAGTAGAAACGACAACCGCCATTTTTTTTGTTTCGTTTTTATCACTATCACGACAAGACCAGACCAATAAAGTGAGGCTAGCCATTAAGATTGGACTTAAACATTTGAAAACTAAACGTAGGGTCATTAGCATCAGTTTGATAGCATTTCTTTTCCTAAGCAATAAAGTCCATCTTTAGAAATTCCGTAATAATTGAAGATTTCCACTTGAGATCCTGTTACTGTATACTCATCGGGTATACCTACCATAACAAAGGGAACATGATGTCTTTTTTGCATTAAGTGTGAGGCACAGGCCTCACCCAAGCCCCCATTGACCATATGCTCTTCGACGGTAACTATTGGCACTCCATATGCCGCTAAATCATCTAGCAGTTCGGTATCTAAGGGTTTAATAGTATGCATACTTACAACGGTAGATTTAATACCGTGTTTTTCTTCCAGTTCGTTGGCAGCAGAGAGTGCTGGATAAACCGTTTCACCGGTTGCGATGAAAACCAAATCTTTTCCTTCTCTAACCGTACGGCCCTTACCAAATTCAAATTTGGCATCGACTTCATTTAAAAAAGGCATGGGTTTTTTACCCAATCTGATATATATAGGCTTATCGGCCGCAGCGGCATAATGAACGGCCTGCTCTGTTTCGAAGTTATCTGCAGGAGCTAAAATCGAAATATTATTAATTGCCCTCAGAACGGCATAATCGTGTAAGCTATGATGCGTAGTACCTAGAGCACCGTAACTGACACCGGCACTTATACCAACAAGCACTACAGGGTTATCGGAATAGGCTACATCATTTTTAATCTGCTCAAGGGCCCTTGCTGTAATAAAACAGGCGGGGGAAACTGCAAACGGTTTTTTGCCAGCGGAGGCAAGACCTGCAGCTACACCTACCAAATTTTGCTCGGCGATACCCACCTCTACAATTTGATTTGGATATTTTTCACCGAACGGCACTAATTTTCCTGACCCACGGGAATCACTGGTAACCACCATTACATTTTTGTTGGATGCTGCCAATTTTTCAAGTGTTTCAGCAAAAACAACTTGATTGGCGATACCCATTCTTAAATCTTTCTCTTCAATTTTATCTAACTCCATTCGCCTTTAGATTAAATCTTCTGCCTCTTGTAATTCTGACATCGCCAATTCGTACTGTTCTGGACTAGGAACCCCATGGTGCCACTTAATATTTCTTTCCATGTAACTAACTCCCTTACCCTTTATCGTATTTGCTATAATAAAGCTTGGCTTGCCTACCACTAGAGGACCATTATTCAATGCTTCTTCAAGTTCGAATAAATTATGACCATCGACCTCCTTTACCGCCCAACCAAAAGATTCCAGTTTTTCCCTGACCGAATCAAGGTTCATTACCTCTGCATTGTCGCCGGTAATTTGTTGTTTATTGTAATCAAGAATAGCATATAAATTATCTAGTTTATAGTGTGCAGCGGATAAAAAGGCTTCCCAATTTGAACCCTCGGGAAGTTCCCCGTCGCCCAATAACGTAAATACTCGATGCGACTTACCGTCTAATTTAGCAGCTATGGCCTCTCCAACACAAATTGAAAGACCATGACCCAAGGCACCGGTATTCTGCTCTACCCCATTTACCTTTTTAGTGGGATGGCCTATATAATGCGACTCGTGCTGGCAAAGTGTTTCCAAATCACTTTCAGGAAAGAACCCTCTGTCGGCCAAGGTCGTAAAAAGTGCCTCTACACAATGCCCCTTACTTTGTATATACCTATCTCTATTGGGGTTTTTAGCATCATCAGGGTCTATATTCAATACACGATTATAAAGCACGTTCAAAATGTCGATACATGAAAGACTCCCACCCGTATGACCCGCCTTGGCCATGTAAATGTATTTGAGAATATTTCTTCTCAAATAAACCGATTTCAATTGTAATTCTTTATCCGTCATCTTATTTTGTATTGTGCCGGTATACTTCCCACCCCATGTAGTTACCCAAAGCTTCCTCTAGAATGGCGCCAGTTTTCGAAGCATTCATGACTACATGATGTTCAAATCCGTTTCTGCATACATAGTTCATCAAGCCTTGAAGGTCATTGATTTGGGCAACGGCCCTGTTACCAAATGTCTTAAGCGGATCATCTGTCAATTCTCCCTCCCCAACATAAGCTTTTATTATACCTTTAGGGTCATCGGTACTGATTCGACCATAGGTAAGCGGGTTCGCTGGTGTTCTACCATCAAGGGCGCCATAGGTATTCTCTACTCCCACTGAGGTTCCTAAAATAGGCGCGTTACTTATCTCAATATCAGGTAGAAAAGACTTTGCCCAGTTACCACAGTGAAAAAGCACACATTTATTCGGATCCTCTGCATAGTTATTGTTCCAATCGACCAAGGCGCTTGGCGAACCTGAGGCCAATTGCATGGCGTACATACTCAAGGTGCCGGTTACATCGACTTCGCAGGCTGATGGCAGCATATTTTCTGACATGATACTCATACTGGTGCATACATTACAACCAAAATTCTGCTGTAGGGATGTCCAGCATTGAATAGCCGTAGCATCGAGCGCATATTCTTCTACATATTGATTTAAGACGACATCTAGCTTAGCCATCTGGATCATTGCTTCATCAGGTGTCTTACCTTTTGGTGCATACGAATTAATGGCATCTAAATGCTGTTTTACAGTAACATCATCTTTGGTAAGCTTATCAGCCTTACCCAAAATTTCGGATAAATCGACAGTAGTTACCGTAATGCCGTTTCGTTGCAAAATTTTCTCGGAATATCGAACCGTATTAAAACCGCCCGGCCGTGCACCGACCGCCCCAATTCGGACATTTTTCAACCCCATGACTACGCGGCATACCGCAACAAAATCAAGCAGATCTTTCTGAAATAACTCATCTGTAGGAGAGCATACATGCGCACTGGTCAACGAGTATTTAATACCGTATTGATACAGATTATTGCAGACCGAAATTTTACCGCACCAAGAATCACGTCGATTGACGACATTCATTTTTGAAAGCTCATCGGGATAAGCTTGAACTAGTACAGGTACATTTAGATTTGATAATTTTAGCGTATCGGCAACCCCTTTTTCATCGCCGAAATTGGGCAGCAAGACCAACACCCCTCCAATTTCATGCCTATGCTTTTGAAAAAGCTCAGCGCACTTTTGGGCCTCCTTAAAAGTTTCTACACCCCCAAGTTTGGTGTCTGTTGTTTCTAATAATACTGGTGTAATACCCAATTTTTTGAAGACATCGATGATTTCGGTCCGCGCTTTAGCTACCAAACTATCGGGGAAAAAATCTCGATTACCGATTATAACACCTATACTCAATTTAGATTTGGACATTTATTTTTTTAGTTTTTTTTCGAAAGGGTCAGCTCCTAAGCGAAAATTATTTCTATTTCATTATCCTTGAAAACCTGCTTATCTTTCTCTTGTATACCATCATCCATTATTATATAATCGATAAGCGATAGCGCCCCCAAGCTTGCCAATGCATTTTTTCCGATTTTGGTGCTATCCGCTACGAGATAGGTAATATCCGCTGCATTTATCATAGCCTTTTTAACCACTAAATCACTAATACTTGGATAGGTCAAGCCCGATTTCAAAGAAATACCTGCAGTAGCCAAGAACAATTTTTGCACGTTTAGACCCTTAAAAAAATCAGCCGCCTTTTGACCAGTGAGCGACAAAGTCGGAGGCTTGAATTCTCCCCCTGTCATTATCACTTCGATACCGGGTTCGGTACCCAGCATGAGGGCAATATTCAACGCATTGGTAATTACGGTTAGGTTTTTATAACCGATCAGTTTTTTAGCAATTTCAGTAGTGGTGCTTCCCGAATCTAAAATAATCGTATCACCACTTTCAATAAAATCGAGGCATTTAATCGCGATGGTTTCTTTAAGCTCTAGATTTTCTTGATGTACTAGTGAGAAGCTCTTGACCTTATCGCCCATATCTTTCAAGAAAGCTCCGCCGTGCTCCCTTATAATAAGCCCCTGATTCTCTAGTTTTTCTAAATCTTGACGGATGGTCACCTCTGTGACTTTAAAAAGTTTTGCTAGGTCTATCACCTTAGCCGAACCATCTTCTTTCAGGAATTCAATTATTTTTTCCCTTCTTTTTGTTGCCAATAATGCCATAATTCAAATATAAAAGTAAAAATTCGTAAATTAAAAAAACAAACGATAAATTTTGTGTCTTAAAATGATACAATTAGGAATTAATAGCATAGCCAAAACCTACATATCTCATTAAAAGATTTTCAAAAGATAATGTTTCTTACGATTTTACACCTGTATACTTATGAGGTTCTTCGAAATTTGTTTGTAATAGAAAATTGTTGAAATGCATTGCAATAGATTTCAAACAGATACTGCAGGTACTCAAAGAAGACCTCGAACAGCAATTAATGAGACCGGCGGACGTACTACAAACTGTTTAAATAAACTTCTAGCATTGTATAACCGCCTTTACCGAGCTGATTACCATCGTCGGCCAAATTAGGGTCAAGTCCATTGTTACTTTCCCATTTATCTGGCATCCCATCTTTATCTGTATCTAAAGGGGCAGCAACTGAATTGAAAATAGGCCAGCCACCTACATCTTCCTGGGTTTTTATAATTTTACCTGTATTATTTCTTACATCGTTCACTATTCTCATATCAACTGCATCTCTCTTGGGCAAGATCGCACCCCCCGACTCAAGCACTTTTCTGAAAGCTTCCGGAGCGCTCAAAGTCGTTATCAAACCTGTCTCAAAAGGCCTATTTTGCTTATATTCCTTGATGTTAGTTTCCGTCCAAGAATCATCAAAAGACACTAAACCCCACTGATCTGCTGGTTTACCGCCCGCACAAAAATTATCCGAAAAATATGATTTATTGTAAGGAGAACCTGTGGAGTATGCGATTCCATTGTTTTCTGAATTAAAGCCAGGTACGAGGTAGTTGCCCACGTAATTTAATTTTGTGACGCTAATGCTATCGGCATTATACCCGGCATAGCCGCCATCCCAATTATAGATTACATTATTTCTAAAATCAAGTAACAAGCCCTCAGGGTCTTCAGTGTAAGGGTTTGAATTGTAGTTGCCGGGTCGCGGACTTCGTCGTCTGTGATGTGCATAGAGATTTTTCAGAAAACTGTATTTTGCTCCACCAGTACCGCGTATCAATGACCCGTAACCATGATTACTGGGGTTTAAACCTTCGGTAATAAAACACCATTGTACCGTAACATTGGTAAGGGTAGGTTCGCGAGTCGATGCTGAAAGCACCTCATCTAAGCTCCAACTTGCCGAACAATGATCAACTATTATATTTTTTCCTTTGGAAATGCTGATGGCATCTTTGCCCTGCAGACTACCTTGACCATGCATACCATCGCCCAATCGTACTCTTAAATAGCGTACGACCACATCGTCTGTAGCAATCAGCAATGTTTCACCCCTAAGGCATATACCATCACCGGGGGCTGTTTGCCCAGCAATTGTGATATACGGGTTTTCGATAACCAGTCTTTTCTGCAAATCGATAGTGCCGGAGACTGAAAACACCACAGTTCTAGCACCTTCTTGCTCAACGGCGTGGCGCAGACTTCCTTCGCCAGAGTCGTCTAAATTATTCACATAGAGCACTTTACCTCCTCTACCGCCCTTCGCATAGGCGCCAAAGCCTTCAGCGCTTGGAAATGCAAGTTGTTGTCCGAGAATGACATTAAAGCTGAGCAAAAAAACAAACCTTATAAAGCTGAATACTTTCATCGCATTAATTTTAAGTTTCTATACATTAATCCACTACATCTATAATTACTCGCTTATATCGCGTCAGGTTTGGCGAACCACGGTCTGTAACCGCTAGTATAATATGCATAGTACCTGTTCCCGGAGGCATTACCCTACTTGTTTTTACTTTTAGCCAAGCCTGAGATTTATCGGAATCGTGTATGGTATGTTTTATACCAGTAGTCGAGTTTGACATACTGCGTGTACCTGCCTCCTCGTAGCAAAACCATTCATAGCTAAGTTCATCACCATCGGGATCAAAGGTCTTGGTGGCACTAAGATTAACTTTTTCACCTGGTTTAGCGACAATATAGGCCGGATGATCTAAAATAACTTCTGGGGGATGATTTGCTTCGGCATAAGGCTTCATTGTCCAATCCATTCGAGCGGAAAAATCATTTTGATACGCTTCTCTCCAACGCCAAATAGTTGCATGATTGGTCGTATGCCACTCTCCATCATTGCCCAACACCTCATCTTGCACATTTGTCCAAATCGGACGGGTTTCCGACTCTAAAAACCATTTTTCGGTTTTTGGGGTATATAGCTCATAGCGACCGCCCCAACCACCCCAATCTGGTCGCTCGGGATTGCTCAGGCCATTGTTTATAAGATTAAAAAATGATGGTGTATCACCTTCCATCATGAATTTCCAACGAGGATATTTGGACCCCAAAGGACCCTCGTTTCGAACGTTTTCATCTAACCACTCATTGGTTACAAGTGAAAAATCGGCTCCGCCAAAACGACCATGGAATTTATCACCACCAATGGCGATCCATGTAGCGTGGTGAAAGCCGCCCCCAGCATTCACACCGGGCGTAACTATATAGAAAAGATTAGGAAACTCTTTTCGAATCCACGGGCCAGTATTGTCTTGATCTGAAATGGCATATACCCGAATCTTAGATACGAATTTGTCTAATTCTTCTGGAGACCGGGTTTCTCGTACTTTCCATAGCGCATGCGCTAATACGCTTGGGCCACCCCAGACCGTTACCCAAAGCGGGCGTTCATCATTTTTATCGACAGCTGCAATGAGCAATTCTGAACCAGACGAGTCGTTATTGTCGCCAACAGACTCCATATCGTCTAAATTCACACTCTTGGCAATTACATTTAGCAATTCTTTTTCGCTTGGGTAACCCGGCTCATGCAACTCTAAATTATTACGAACTTGGCCATAGGCTTTCACGATACTTTCAATATATTGAGGTTCAACGAAATTCTCCCCACCATGCGGCGTTGCGATCAAACCTTCTATATCGAAGTGGTTCGCATAGACCAACAATCGCACCAGCGACATTTGGTCATCGGGGTCGCCCCCTATATCGGTCAGTACCACTAGTCTATTTTTATCTTGCCCTAGGGCTAGGGTCGTTGACAGTATTAGAAATAATAGTATCAACAGGCTTAATCTAACCGCTTTATGATTCACCTTCATGTTTTAAATTTCAATCATTTTATTATTTACCTTTTCAATGCCGGTAAGGTGATTTTAGTCCAATTCTATTCCATATGTCAAAATAGTACGGCTTTTCCGTTGTTATCCTAAAGGAAATTTATGCCATGCAATTCTCACCTTTCTTGAACCTCAAAACACCTGGTCTTACCAAATATTCTACCACCGGCTCACTTACCAAACTTCTTTATAATCGACAACCGATTATATCAACGAAAATCACATATCAGTAGACGTATTATCTTTAACTACCGATTACCATCAGCATTTTTATTTTATCCGGCAAGAAATATCAGAATCAATCATCTTTTAACGAATCTTAACTACTTTTTAGGTTCTACATTTATAACAACCCTTTCATATCGCGTAAGTGCAGGAGCCCCATTATCGGTAACCGCCAAAATAATGTGCAGGGTACCGGCTCTTCCGGCATTTTCAGGTATGGTAAACGACGCCTTGACCTGATCTGGATTATCTATTTTAAGAGGATTACCTGTTCTCCCTGTCGATATAGTAAATGTGCCCGGCTCATCATAATAAAACCACTCATAGGAAAGTTGGTCGCCATCGGGGTCGGTAGAACCTTCAGCGCTTAATTCAATTCGGTCACCCAACTTGGCGGTCAATTGATTCGAATGGTCCAATTTAGGCACTGGGGGGTGGTTCGTTTCATCGTAGGGTTTGATGGTCCAATCCATTCTTGCTACAAAATCATTTTGATATGCCTCTCTCCAACGATAAATGGTTGCATAATTACTGGTGTGCCAACTACCGTCTACACCATAAACCTCATCGCGTGCGTTGGTCCAAAGAGGTCTTGTTTCCGGTTCTAAAAACCATTTTTCGGTTCTAGGCTGGTAGTGCTCGTACCTGCCTCCCCAGCCGCCCCAATCTGGTTTGTCAGGGTTCCCCAGACCAACATCTATCAAATGCATGAAACTTGGCGAATCGCCTTCCATTAAATAATCCATGTGAGGATATTCTGCACCAAGAGGGCCTTTACTCCGTATGTGTTCGTCTAACCACGGATTATCCACTATTTCAAAATTACCGCCCGCGAACCGACCATGAAACTTATCTCCGCTAATACCCGTCCACGTGGCCATATGATACCCACCGTATTTATGAAAACCAGGGCTGGCGATATAGAACAACCCAGGAAATGTCTTTCTTAGCCAAGGCCCACTATCGTCTTGATCCGAAATGGTATACACCCTGATTTTAGAAACGAATTGAGCCACTTCTTCAGGGCTACGGGTATTTTTCACTTTCCATAATGCTTGTGCCAAACAATTGGGCCCGCCCCATACCAATACCCAAACAGGGCGAGAATCATCTTTATCGACCACTTCTATAATATGGTCAGACCCTTCAGAATCCATTCCTTCCCCAACGGCGTTCATTCCATAATCCTTTCTACCCTCCTTAACAACAGAGCGTAAATATTTTGCAGTGGGGTAGCCCTTTTCGTGTTTCAGTAAGTTTGGCTGAACCTTTTCATAGGCATCAAGTATTTCCAGTATACGCCAAGTGGCAATTTCATTTTGTTGATGAATAGAGGTCGTCGCTATAAGACCTTCCATATCCCATTGATTGGAATAGGTTAAGTAACGAACCAGTGACATGGCATCATCGGGCTCGTTCTCAATATCGGTCAAAACCACTATTCTTTCCTTTTCTTGGGCGTATAAGGTTGCCGTAAACACCATACTTAGGGTTATCACTAATAGAGACAACACCACCTTTTTAAATCTTTGCAAAATAGAAATCATATTTGTTGAGAATTAAATTTGACAATTGAGCCCCAAAATACATGTAATCTAATAAGCCCAATACCGCACTTCATTAACAATTGGCCTGAAAATCCTATAAATCTTTAAATTTATAACAGTTTTATTACCAATACCATATCTGTCAAAAATAAGGGTAACTTCTAATTTTACAAACATAATTTACGAATTTTTTCTTTTTTAACTTTCGTTTATTTTCTTTTTTTTAGATTTGAAGCTCATCCCTTCTATTATGTTATATTTTAATAAGACATTAATTATGCTTTTTCATTACCGAATACAGCACGCTGGAAAAACGGTTTTTCTTTTATTGATTATAAGCTTCGTTATAATTGGGTGTAACTCTCCAGCCGAACAAAAATTAAAACCAAGAGTTCTCATTAGTAGTGATATAGGAGGTACAGACCCCGATGATTTTCAATCGATGATTCATTTATTGATGTATTCCGATGCCGTTTCTATTGAAGGCCTAGTTGCCTCACCCTATGGCCCTGGTCGAAAAAAAGATTTTCTAGACATTATAGACCTCTACGAGAAAGACCTGCCGAAACTTAAGAGACATTCCGCTGAGCTTACACATCCCGATTCACTAAGGGCTATCTGTAAACAGGGGGCAACAGATTTGGCTCCCTTTAAAGGCTTTAGTTCTTCGACAGAAGGTTCTGATTGGATCATCAAGAGCGCAAAAGCAAAGAGTGACCGACCTTTATGGGTTTTGGTTTGGGGAGGCTTAGAAGATGTTGCCCAAGCCTTACATGATGCGCCAGAAATAAAAGAGGATATTCGAGTCTATTGGATCGGTGGTCCGAATAAAAAATGGGGCGTAAATGCCTACTCCTATATTGCTGAAAAACACCCCGACCTATGGATGATAGAGGCCAACGCAACCTACCGTGGTTGGTTCATAGATGATGATGCACCAGAAAACATTAATACCGAGAACTATTATAAAAATTTCATCGAAGGGCGTGGCCATATGGGAAAAGATTTTGTGAACTACTACGATGGGGAGATAAAAATGGGAGATACGCCATCACTGGCGTATGTCATGAACGGTGACCCCAATGACCCGTTGGGCGAGAGCTGGGGAGGTAGTTTTACAAAAATAAACAGAAGCACTAAGTCCATTTTTAAAAACCAAAGCACGGCCCATGATACCATAGCGGCCTATGATGTAATTGAATGGCAATTTGAAGGACCGGAAAAAGATATTCCACAGGATTCTGTTTGCTTCAATATTGAGATTTCGGGTCAAGTATGGAACGGGTATTATATTGGCAATGGCACCTATGCCGCAAAATATTCATCTAAAAAGCCTGAAACAGCAACCTATACCACCACGAGCGAAATTGCAGAATTAGACGGACTTACCGGACAGTATACCAGTATCACACCGTGGCCTGGAAAATCGTCACTCGATGATTATGACCTAGGTGACAATTGGTACGGAGACCGTACAGAAAAGAAACTCTTCATGGGGGTTCAACAAGGTGCTAAAACTGTTGCCAAACATAGAAAAGCATTTTTAATGGACTGGGCAGAACGTTGGAAATGGTTGGAGTGATTATTATGAAATTAAGGGACGCTAGAAACCGAAAACTACCTAATCCGATAAAGATGAAATTTTTAAGAATAACTTTAATCAGGTTAGTTACGATTATATTGACTTGTAATCTATTATCTGCACAGCACAATAAAAACGATATACAACCCTACCACAAAAACCCTTGGTATTGGCAGTATGAGGATAATCCTGTGCTTTTAACCGGAGGGAGCGATGAGGACAATTTATTTCAATGGACAGGCAAAAAATTAATTGACCACTTGGATCTACTGGTTTCGGTAGGGGGCAATTATGTTAGAAACACAATGTCTGATCGTGATGAAGGTAATGTGTATGCTTTCAAAATGACAAAGTCAGGAAAATATGACCTCACCAAATGGAACCCTGAATACTGGAATAGGCTTACCTTCTTTCTTGATGAAACTTCAAAAAGAGATATCATTGTTCAATTAACCCTTTGGGACCATTTTGACATTACTTCTTCCAGCCGATGGAAGGTACACCCATGGAATCATGAAAATAATATAAATCCAAAATCAAATGCTTGGAAAGATGGTAAACATTTCTTTAGAAGTGTGAACGATAACGACTCGGAGCAAATTGAGCTTCAAGAAAATTTCATTGAGAAATTACTTTCGCTAACCTTGAAATATACAAATGTACTCTACAACATCGACAACGAAAGTAATCAGACTACCGAATGGGAGAACCATTGGGCCACTTTCATAAAGGAACAATCGCATAAACACAATAAAAAGGTTTTTACCACTACTCTACAAATGGATCCTGCGAACGCAGTAAGGCATGTAATGACCTACGGTGATATTTTTCAATTTGCCGATATTTCACAAAACAATCAAGATTCTAGAGGCGGTAGAGGAAATGCTCATTGGGATAACTTGATGTACTTAAGAGATAAAATAGCATCCTACGGGCCATTCCCTATCAATAATGTGAAAATTTATGGAGGTGAAGATGGCAAGAACTATTCTGCTGGGTCCGAATCAGAAGCCATGGACCGATTTTGGCGAAATATTATTGGTGGCTGTGCCGCAGCCCGGTTTCATCGTCCCGCCTTACCTAGGGTTTGGGGGTCTGGTCTCAACAAGCGTGCACAAACCAACCTAGAGGCCATGAATATGCTTCTAAAGGAGCTTGATATCTTCTCTTGTAGCCCTCACAACGATTTAATTGTTCCCCGGGTAAGAGTGCCCTCTATTATGCAAGCCTATGCCACTGCCAATATTGGCAACCAATATGCCATATATTTTCCCCAAGGTAGACATAGCATTAGTTTCGACCCTTGGGTCTATGTGAAAAAGCTAAGATTACGATGGTTAGATATCGATAATCTAAAGTGGTCCGAACCAAAAATAATTAATGTTGATTGGAGCGGTGCTATGTACGATTGGGGTAATAGAGGTGAAGTTTTATTAGAAACACCGGAAAATAGCCCTTTTGTGGCCCTTTTGGAAGTCGTGGAATAAAATACTATCATCGTCTTATCGTGAAGCGGAGCTCACTTTGATATTTCAAAAATATAGACGAGCAATAAAGTATTTGTATAATTTATTTAAATACCTTCTTCATAAAATCATCCATGGCTTTAGTAGAAGGGTCGAACCAAGGCTGATACAGAATAAACGAGTGAGGTGCTTCTTTAAAATCGACCACCTTTGAATAAATGGAGTGTTCGTCCATTATTTTGATATAATCACTGCGCCCGGCGTGCATACGATCAACAGAACTATTCAAGAAAAGCGTCGGGGGAGTTTTAGGGCCGGCATACGCTAAAGGTGAGGCAGCCTGCCATAAAATAGGTTTTTCCTTTTTTGAATATCCGAACCAATAGGTAGCCGCAGAGGTACGTTTGCTATCATCACCCTCACCACTTTCTGGGTGTACAAAAGACAAAGTGCCGTCGATGTCGATGACCGCGTTCACTTGCGAATTTGGCTTCGCTGATTCTGTATTACCTTCAAACAAGGGCATATTGGCCGTTGTTCCTAGAAAGGCAGCTAATTCCCCCCCGGCCGAAAAACCACAAACCACGATTTTTTTTGGGGAAAACTTGAACTTTTCGGCATGAGTTCTAACCCAGCGAACAGCAGCCTTCAGGTCATAGATAGCGGCTGGGAATAAAGCTTCAGTCGACAGACGATACTCGGGAGTAAAACAAACATAACCTAAACTGGCTAACTTTTGGGCCATGGGGTAATGCTGTGTACGGTCACCGGAACGCCAACCTCCCCCATGAATTATGATAACCGCCACACCCAAATTATCACTTTCGGTGTTTTTAAAAACATCAAGTTTTAACTCTCGGCTTCCTATCGTTGAATAGGTTATGTTCCGTTCTTCTTTTACCGATTCATATTTGAACTCTTTCACCACCTCTATCTCCGGATGATTGACCACATCTTTCGCAAAAGCTGAAGCGGTAGTATACGAAGTGTCTTTAATGCCGGTAACACCCTTCAAAGATTGCGATTGACCTGTACAAAACAATAAGCTGCATAAAGCCACCAATGAAATTCGAAGTTTGTTTTTACTGAGCATAATTGAGATAGGTTTATTTTACAGAACTAGGAGTTCCCGCCTTTTCACCAATAACCACTTCATTGAATTCGATATTCTTGGTATTGGTGAGCGTTAATCCGTTTTTAGCTGATTTGATCGTAATCGAATCAAGCAAGATATTTTCTACCTTACTGCCTTTAAAACCTTCTATTACAATGCCCGTATTGCTAACACTTTCACAGGTTATATTTGAAATAGTAACGTCTGAAATTTTTGAAGGATATGAGCCACTACCTTCTCCATGATAATTGGCGGTCATAAACAGCGCATCTTCCACTTGACCCAATTGTAGATTATTGATAAATATATCTTTAATATACCCCCACGATCAGAATTGGTCTTGAAATAAATACCCCGCTTTAGGTAACCACTTGCTTGATTGTTCTCTACAAATACATTTCTTACCCCGGCCGACATTTCACTACCGATTACCAAGGCATGCAAACCTTTGAACCTATTATTTCTAATGATGATATTTTCAGAAGGTGTTTTTGCGTTCGACCTGCCTTCGTGGTCTCGCCCTGCCTTAATGGCTATATTATCATCGGCATTATTAAAATCGACATTCTCAATAAGCACATCACTAGAGTATTCTAAATCTATACCATCATTGTTCTTATTATGTGCATCATAAGAAATAGCCCTTATGGTAATATTATTCGAACGCAAGAGATGTACACACCAAAAGGGCGAATCTTCGAAACGAACACCTTCTAATAAAATATTCTTGCAGTCAAAGAACTGAATTAATTGAGGCCTTAAAAAATGACCTTCACCAAACTTTCTTTCTGTTATGGGCTTTCCCGAATGGTTAAATTCTCTGCTTAATAGTTTATCAGCGTTTTCCTTTGGCTTCCATTCTGCCCATGTTTTGTGACCCTCTCCATCAATTACGCCTTCCCCAGTAATAGAAATATTGCTTTTGCCCATCGCATATACCAAAGGACTGTAGTTATAAAGAATAGTGCCCTCCCAGCTTGTTCGAACCATAGGCAAATAATCTTCAGGGTTGTCGCCAAATCTTATTTTAGCCCCATTTTCTAAATGTAAATTGAGGTTGCTTATTAGATGTATGGGGCCGTTTACCGTATACGTGCCCGATGGTACTATAAGCGTACCCCCATTCTTCTTGTTCAAATGTTTTAAAGCCTTATCAAAAGCTCGTTTACAATCTGTGAGCGAATCGCCTTTAGCGCCAAACCTGATAATTGACACTGAATAATCGGGAATTTCCGGTAATGAAATCCGACGTTCTATTTCAGAGATTATCGAATCTTTATCTACACTTATTTGTGAGTTTGATTGCTTTGGAAAAGCAAACAGGAAACCTATTAACAAAACAGATAAATACTTCATAAACGAATCAATTTAGACAAAGGCAGTTCAAACGACTTAATCTCTTTGACCGCCAATTCAGCGACCAATAAAGCCCCCTTTTTAGAAAGGTGGGTGTTATCTTGTTTACCTTCTGGATAATAAGGGTGCTCACCCTCTTCGAAATGCAAATGCAACTTCTTGGATGCCTCAGGCCCATATGAAGTTTCAAGAATCTCTGTCAAATATTCTAAATCGACCAAGGGCACGTCGTACTCTTTGGCCACCATTCTCGTCACAACAGGGTAATCGCCATGGGTATCGACAAGAGTGCCAAATTCATTAAAGTTTCTGCGGACTATCGATGTAAAAAGAATCGGGGTGGCACCTTTCGCTCTGGTCTCCTTTACAAAACGAATTAAATTATGCCTGTATGTTGTATGGGGATTGGTAAATCTACTGGAATCTTTAAATTTTTGATCATTATGGCCGAACTGTATGAATACATAGTCTCCCGCTTTCAGGGAAGTATGTACAGAATCCCATCTTTTTTCGGAAATGAAACTTTTGGAGCTCCTCCCGTTCTTGGCACTATTATCTATTTTCACCTTTTCGGTAAAAAAGTGGGCTAGCACTTGCGCCCACCCGTGCTCAGGGTTCTTTTCAGGCTCTTTTTTATCTGACATCGTCGAATCGCCAATGCAATAAATAGTGGTGTCTTGAGCCTTGGTTGGCCAAGCCCCAAGCAACATTAAAAGCAGAACGATTTGAATTTTCATTTTATTCGAATTTAGAATACCATGGTTCATCAATATCCTTTTCATCTTTTAATATATTTTTTTTGGTGTAATCGTTAGCTTCTTTTTCAGTCAACTGATGCGACCACTCGACACGACTTTTTGGTCTAAAACCAGGCCCCCTTCCATTGTACTCAGCATAAAACGATTTTTTTTCAGCTTCTTGGTTCGACCAATTATCCCACCCCGAGGGAACAATATGTTCTCCCATATGACATTCGATGAAAACTGTTTTAGCATAGGTTCGCCAAGGTCTTCCTAAAAACACAGAATCTACTCCTTCAACAGCGGTCAACTTACAGTTTTTAAATACGTATCCGAACTCTTCATTTTGAGGTGTCGAAGCCGCTGTGATGTAAGAATTTGATTTACTATGAAGAGTACAATCTTGAAAAAGAGCGGTCGCCTGACCGAAAATAAAATCAGTTGTTCCCTCGATATAGCAGTTTTTGTAAAACTGTTTGAAGCCTTCTCCCGTCACATAGAGCGTATCTTGATTTCCTGTAATATTACAATTCTCGACAAAAATTCGGTTGGCATTTACTGCCAGAGCTACAGCTTGGCCAACTTCGCCCGCATTATTCTCAATGGTTAGGTTGGCAGCATAAAAATCATTCCCTTGAACCAATAAAGTTGGTGTGTGAAAAGTACTGTTGCGACCAACACCTAGCTTGTCAAAATAGTCATCATAGGTGATAATTGTCTTCTCTCGGTCTTCCCCAATAATACTCATTCTACTATTCCATTCGTAAACTTCAATTTTTTCCTTATAAACTCCGTTCCGCACCTTAATAGTAACCCTTTTATCAGGAAAACCCTTAGCACTATTGATTGCCTCTTGAATGGATGTAAAATCACCCGTACCGTCTAGGGCGACCGTCATATTATAAATGTCAAGCTTTTTGGCCGATTGTTCTTGCCCATGAACCATGCAGGTGAATACTAGAAATACCCAAAGAAGAGATTGAAAAGTAAACTTCATTTTATACCAATGATTTAGCCTTCTCAATCATTAAGTTCAGCTCCTCGATTTCTGCTTCTGTGGGCATTTCTAACGGTGCGCGTACAATACCTGCAGGTTTACCGATTAAATTGGCTCCGGCTTTGATCAGGCTAACCGCATAACCTGATTTTTTACTACGCAATCTGATAAAGGGGATAAAAAAAGAGGTCAAAATTTCTTTTACCTTGTTGTGGTCACCTGCTCTAAGGGCCTTATAGTAAGATAGCGCCATTTCAGGAACAAAATTGAATACCGCTGAAGAATAGGTATTCACCCCAATCGACAGGTAGGCCTCCGAAATTATTTCTGCAGTAGGCACCCCTCCAATATAGGTAAGGCGATCACCTACCGTTTTTATCGTATCATTTAAGTCTTGCATGTTGCCCGTACCGTCTTTTAAACCTATAAAATTCGGACATTCACTCGCCAATTTTGCAACGGCCTTGCTAGATAGAATTCCATTCGCCCTATTATAATAAACCACGGGCAACTTTGTATTTTGCATTATGGTCTTTGCATAAGTAATCAGCCCATCTTCAGGGCATCCGGTCAAATAGGGAGGCATCAAAAGAAGACCGTCGATACCAGCTTCTTCAGCTATTTTAGCAAATTCTATGGCTTCAGGAATACTTCTGCCCACACTTGATAGCACAGGTACCTTACTATTTACTTCACTTGCTGCTATGGTTACAATCTCTTTGTATTCCTCTTTGGATAAGGAAAAAAACTCCCCTGTTCCGCCAGCCACAAAAACAGCGGACACGTCATACTGAACGAACCACTTGATTCTGTCGGTATAGCTTGGGGCATCAAATTCTCCCTTATCATTCATATCAGTGATGGGAAAAGACAACAGTCCGTCACCCAGGGCACTCTTAACTTTTTCAAAATCCATATTCTCAGTATTATTTTTAGTTAGGTTAACGGACCAGGATTGAACAGCACCAAATCGTTGTGGATGCCCAATTGGTCACAAGCCACCATTTTTTTTCCACTGGCCACATCTAAAATGAACCGGAACAATTGCCAACCAAATTCTTCTATAGTGGCATCGCCCGTAGCTACTTTACCTGCATCAAAATCAATAAGATCGTGCCATCTTTCACTTAGCTCGGTATTCGAACCTACCTTCACAACCGGAACCATTGAAAGCCCATAAGGTGTGCCTCGACCGGTCATAAAAACATGTATATTCATGCCCGCGGCCAATTGTAACGTGCCACAGACAAAATCTCCGGCAGGGGTCGCAGCGAAATTCAAGCCCTTGTTCTTAATGCGTTCACCCGGAGGAATCACCCCAACTATCGGGCTAGTGCCTGACTTGGCTATAGAACCCAACGACTTTTCTACAATAGTGCTCAATCCTCCTCTCTTGTTACCTGGTGTTGTATTCGCGCTACGGTCTGCGTGGCCGGCATTCAAATAATCATCGTACCACTTCATTTCGTTCAAAAGTGAGCGACTCACCTCCGTATGTGTCGTTCTGGGAACTAATAAATGAACGGCGTCACGCACCTCGGTAACCTCAGAAAACATGACGCTACCCCCTGCCCTGACAATCAAATCGGAGGCAAAGCCCGCTACAGGGTTCGCGGTAAGACCAGAAAAAGCATCACTACCGCCACATTGCATGCCCACAACCAAATCTGAGGCAGGGCGGGTGACCCGCTTTCGTAAATTCAACTTTTCAAGATGTCTTTCGGCTAAGGTTATCGCACCTTCGACCATTTCCATAAACCCATGAAACTTTTTATCCTGCATATAGAGAATATCATTTCCATGGTTTTCTTTCTGTTTTTCAGGGAGTAGGGTTTCGGGGCGAAGTTTTTCACAGCCCAAGCCGATGACCATTACCTCACCGCCGAAGTTCGGATTCTTGGCAATATTCTGTATCGTTCGAATCGGTATAATTGCTGCCGGCGCATCAATAGCTACTCCACACCCATAAGAATGCGTTAGACCGACAACATCATCAACATTGGGGTATTTCGGCAGAAGTTCTTTCTGAATCTTTTTGACGACATACTCCACTAAACCCGCCACACATTGAACACTGGTCGTAATGCCCAACACATTCTTAGTGCCTACCGAGCCATCTTCGTTTAAGAACCCTTCAAAAGTATATCCGGAAAGTTCTTCTTGCTCTTCAAAAGAGTTTTCTTCTATAGAGATTAAATCAAGTATCGGTGGTTCGGGCAGGCTAATATTCATTTCGTTCACCCATTGGCCTTTTTTTAACCCTTGGGCCGCATAGGCAATAGTTTGTCCATATCGTGTGATGGCATCGCCTTCATTTAAGTCTTGTAAAGCCACCTTATGACCCATAGGAACATATTCGCGTAACGTTGGGCCATCTTCTATTAGCGTACCCTCTTGCAACCCTTGGGGGTTGACCACTACGCCTACATTATCAATTTCCGATGCCTTTATGAGTATGTTTCTCTTCTCGACCATTTAGACAAAAGGTAAGAGTTTTGACAATAACATGACCGCGATTAGCCCCGAAAAGCCCATGACCAAAAGCAAAAATGAAAAGTACCGTATGGTCTCTTTTTCTTCCATACCGCTCATTTTGGTAATGATCCAAAATGCACTGTCGTTCATCCATGCAAAAACTTTCGACCCACACCCAATGGCCAAAGCAATATATACGGGGTGAAAAGCCAAATCTGCTTGCGCCAGACCTCCAATAACGCCAATGGCAGTAACCATGGCTACCGTAGCGGAACCTTGAGCAGTTCTCACCCCCGCGGAAATGAAAAATGCCAAAGGCAGCACTGCCATCTGATAATTGGCAGCCAGCTCACCGACGCGTATGCCAATGCCTGTCTGCTGCAGCATTTGACCAAAAGCCCCTCCACAAGAGGTAATCAAAATAATCATGCCCGCGCTACTCAAAGCCTCGAAAATAAATTTTTTGAATAGGTCAATATTCTTTAATCTTTTCCACAGCACATACATTACGATAAGTGTTGATATTAGCAATGCAATGTTTGCATCACCCAAGGTGGAAAAGAGATTTGCTATAGTACGTTGAGAACTACTTGCATTGTCACCAGCAGCCTCCAAGGTCATTTTTGAGAATGTGTTGCCCGTAATCAAGATTATGGGAAGAACAACGGGTAATAAAGAGAGCCATAATGAGGGCAGCTCTTCTTGTTTTTTTTCAGAAAACTGCTTTAAATCATTGATTGTTATGTCGGGAGTGTCGCGCATGGGCAGATCCCACTTTCTATTGGCCCAAAGTGCGTAAAAATATCCGCAGATTACAGTGATGGCGCCAACGCAGAGTCCACCAATAATCATTGCCCCCAAATCGATTCCCATTTCCTCTGCCACAAAAAGAGGTCCTGGCGTTGGCGGAATCAAAGAATGTGCCATGACCCCACCAGCTATAATAGTCATCAGGTAGAGGCCAAACTGCTTTGAATTTCTAACGCCCACCGATTTGACCAAAGGAATCATCAAATAAAAAACCGTATCAAAAAATACAGGAATCGCCAGTGTAAAGCTGCCAGTAAGCAGGGCGATAGAAGTGTTTTTCTTGCCGAATAGTTTCAGAAGCCCACGAATGATGCGCTCTGCACCACCACTTCTCATGAGCGCAGTGCCTATAATTGAGGCCAGGGCTATAAGAATACCGATTTTACCACTTGTATTGCCGAAAGCTGCCGCCAACCTTTTGCCCAAGCTCATATTGACCAAGGTCTGGGTCTCTTTCTCGCCCATACCCTGACTGCCCGCAAAGGCCATTACCTGTTCAGGGGAAGTTAAAAAAGCAGTTACTAAAGCAGCCAATAGCAAAGAAACCGCAGCGTGTAGTTTCAGCTTTATAATACAGAACAAAACCGTTGCCGTACCTATCAGAATTATAAACAACGGATCAATCATATTCGAATCTATAATTTACCGGTCAAGAGCTAAGGAAGCCATCATAAAAGGGCCTGTTCCCTTAGGATCGTTAGATCGTATAATTTCGTTTACGTAATAGTCGAAAGAACCATCTCTATAGGGATCACCCCCAAGACCGGCCACCCCACAACAACGGTTCAGGTTGACAACACCATTATCTTCTACGGTTATAAATTCGGTGAGAATACCTTCATATCCTTTCTTCGCATATTCCATAAATTTTTCGGGCAGGTAGCCTTTGTTCACTCCCTTTGCCAAGGTATACGTAAACATACAAGTGCCTGTCGCCTCTAAATAATTACCTTCACGCTCGGGCAAATCGAGTACTTGGTACCAAGTGCCTGTATCATCTTGATATTTTATAATGGCCTCGGCATACTGATTGAGGTAACCCTTAATTCTTTCTTTCCCCGGATGGTCTTCGGGAAGAAGCTCTATAATATCTACTAAAGCCATACCGTACCAGCCCATACCCCGTGACCAGAAATGTTCAGAGAGACCTGTTTCTTTATTCGCCCAGCGCTGCTCTTTACTTTCATCCCATCCATGAAAATAGAGCCCCGTTTCTGGATCTCGACTGTGCTTTTCAATAAGGTCGAATTGTAGAACGATCTTGTCTATGGTCTTCTTGGCCTCATCACCCTCCATAAAATGTGTGGCATATTTTGCATGAAAAGGTTCTGCCATATAAACTCCGTCTAACCACATTTGGTGAGGATATCTTTTTTTATGCCAATACCCGCCCTCGGAAACCACTGGTTGATCGATCAATTGTTGATGAAGGGTATCCATCGCCATTTTAAACCTAGGTTCTTCTTTTTTCTGGTTCAGATAAAAAAGCACATCACCAGATTTAATCATATCAAGATTATAATTACTCAGCTTATAGGTATCTATGCTGCCATTTTCTTTTACCATTCTATCGGCATACTCATAGATATAGTCGAAAAGTTTTTCATTGGGCGTACGCTCATGAACTCTAGACATCGCCTGTAATACCAAGCCGTTGGTATAGCTCCATCGTGACTTTTCTTGAAAATCAAGAAGCGTCGGGTCAGGAAACCGATGAATTTCCGAAAGTGCCATTCGCTCAGACCATTTTAAACCTTCGGATACTATTTTCTGTTCACTGGCAACAGAACTATCCTTTTTTTCTTCTTTACAATTTAAAAGCGTTAACACCAGAAACGCAATACCAAAAATTGACTTTAGCGAAATATTCATCTTTATTTAGTTGAGTTAATTGAGAGTAGTACTATTTAAAGTTGGTTGAGAACTTTATTTATGTATGATTTAAATTCTTCTTTGGTCTTGATTCCATCTTTTTCTTTTTCCCAAGCAGCAGCAAAGTGGTAAGTTATAGGTTCAGATGTATCTTTAAATACAATAACATGGTCATGCTCTGCTTGGGTAACTTCTTCTACATCATCGGTTTTATAAAAAATGACCATACCCAATTGGTCAGGAACCAAGGTTTGCTCTCCATAGGTAGCAATGTAGGCCCAATTACCGTTCTCACTTTCATTTTGGATCAATGCTATACCGTCAAACTTTACTATACCTGTACAAAGCCCCCCTACGGCTTTAGACGGACTCAAGGTAGCCTTGGTCATTCTTGAATCTGGTTCTATAAACAGGTCTACTTTTAAATCAATTGTGCTATCATGAGCAGACCAACCCTTATAATTAAGCGTTACACCAGAACCGTTTTCAGAATTGGTAACACGTACATCTCGAGATTCGACATTTCTAAAATGTTCAACGGACTCACCATCAAATCTTCCATAAGAACCAATACCCAAAGAGCTTCCGGCTTTCAAAATATCCATACCCCAATCACTATCTTCGTGATAGGAGTCGTAACTATCAACACCCACTTTGCTAAGCACCATGGTATCTACTTTTTTACCAAATACATCGATAGCATTTCTCCAATCAAAATAAATTCGGTAGCCGACCTTATTGCTTTCCCACCCTGGACCTTCATAACGAACATAATAGGAATGATCTGTAAGGCTATCAGGTGCTTTTAGGTAGTCTACGTTTTTAAAGGACAGGTTCTCACCAACATATTTAGTACCCTGCCACTGGCCCCCTTCTTTAACAGAAATTTCAGCATAGGTTTTATGAGCAGTTTTTTGGCTCTTTACCTTTGGGTCTTTTTCTTCTTCTTTCGGCTTTTCTTTACATGAAAGGCTTACTAAAACTACTAACATTCCCCATAAAAATCTACGGTTTAAAATCATATAAATATATTTAAGTGGCAGTAAAAAGATACTATAATTTCTATTAGAGATTTTGATTTTAAAAAAGGGTTTGACAGAATTTCTTCTAACAAACCCTCAAACTAAACTAACTTAAAGAAACTATTTTTATTCTTACTTCGGCACCAAATTCAATTACACCATTATTATTTGGCACCCCTATTTTATTGACTCATATTAGGACGAATGCTCATTTGTTTTATGCAATCGATTACAAACATATTGAAATATTTTTAATTTTATCGAATTAAATATTCAAAAAATAAAACTATTTAACACTCATAAGACCTTTTTCATCCTTTTTAGCAATTTTTAGGCTAATTGTATCGCACATAGATTCGAACCACTCATAAAAAGTTGCCAAAAAAAGCACTTGTGACTTATTCAATGCCTCAAAAAAATGGTTCAACACGCAAGAGATTGACAATTACAACAACGATCCCTAAAAAAAACATGGGATTTAAAAAAAATAATGTTAAGTAATTATTAATATAATAATTTTTATATATTTGGCGTAATCGATTACATAAAATTATTATTAAACTACCAATCTTATGAAGATTTCATTAATGCGTGCATTTGTGTTGATTAACACATTATTAATTAGCACATTAGCTTTCTCTCAAGAGAAAGTTATTTCAGGCACTATATCAGATGAGGCGGGTGTGCCACTGGCCGGCGTTTCCGTAATCTTAAAGGGAACTGCGACCGGTACTGCATCAGACTTTGACGGCAACTTTACGATTTCTGCCCAAACCGATGATGTTTTGACTTTTAGCTATATCGGGTATAAACCCCAAGAAATTGTCGTAGGCCAACAGACCGACTTTAATATTACCATGACCGAGGATGCCAGCTTACTCGACGAGGTGGTGGTGGTAGGCTATGGTACGTCGACAAGAAGAGATGTCACCGGTTCCATCGCTTCAGTTTCCGGATCTGAAATTGCTGGAGTTCCAGTGCCTGATGCGGCTCAAGCACTACAAGGTAAATTGGCCGGTGTTCAAATTACCACACAAGATGGAAGACCTGGAGCAGATGTGAACATTAGGGTAAGAGGCGGCGGATCTATATCACAAAGCAACCAACCATTATTTATCGTTGACGGCTTTCCCGTTAGTACTATCAGTAACATTCCCGGTAATCAAATTAAAAGCATTGATGTGCTCAAAGATGCCTCTTCGACGGCAATTTATGGTGCAAGAGGTGCCAACGGGGTAATTATAGTAACCACAAAAGGCGGCAAAATCGGCAAGACAACAGTTTCTTACGACGGTTATACGCAATACAGTTACATACCAGAGTATATACCTGTAATGGATGGCTATGATTACATTCAGTTCAACTGGGCTTACGGAAAAGCTATTGGCGACCAGTATTCCGACGCTTGGGAGCGATTATGGAAAATCGGACAGTTTGAAGGAAGCAACACAGCAGGAATAGATTACTATCGAAACGTAGAAAGCCGAGATTTTACCAAAGAGTTATACAACTCCGCCATTTCCCAAAACCACAATGTAAATATCTCGAGTGGCAATGAAAATACCAGATATCTATTATCACTCAACCATATCGATCAAGAAGGCAACAAAGTCAGGTCATACTATAAAAGAACCAACCTGCAGCTAAAGCTCGATCAAAAAATAAACGATAAGCTCGATCTTTCATTGAACGCCCGTTTCGTTCAAGAAAGCGAAGGTAATAACGATGGAAATCATAATGCATATTGGTTCAGACCTATCAACACATCTGATATTCTGGGTGACTCCGATGTTACGAGCAATACTCAGTTGGGTGATTACAATACAGTTCTTCAAGATTCCTATAATCCTGTTTCTCTTTTGAATGACACCGAGAATCAAGATATATCAAGGTCTTTGGTGCTTAACACGGCACTGTCATGGGAAATCTTTAATGGGTTGACGGCGAAGGCTGATCTTGGACTTAGCTCTAATTGGGGTAAACTCAAGACATGGACGGGCCCATACGTAAACAACTACTTTACTCCCGATGGTGTTCAGACCGACGGGGGCAATGCTCGGGTCAGAGCCAGTGAAGGCTGGAACTTACGCTTGGTAAACACCTTGAATTATGAAGTTCAAGGACTGGGAGACAACCACAGTTTGAGCATTCTCGCAGGTATGGAAGTAGCTGACAGTGGCTCTGAATATGTTGAAGCAACCGGCGTAAGATACCCATCGGCCTATGACTCAGAAAGGGCGTGGGCGAACATGCGTGATTCCAATAGTGATTTTCCTGATTTAAATTTTTATACAACTTATGTTTCTCCCGCAAACCGGCTACAATCGTATTTTGGTCGTGCCAACTACTCCTTTATGGATCGATACTTGTTGACGGCTACTTTTAGAGCCGATGGCTCTTCTAGATTTGCGCCAAGCAATCGTTGGGGTTATTTTCCAGCAGCTGCCTTTGCGTGGCGTATTTCTGAAGAACCATTTCTTCAGAATGCATCATGGTTAGATGATTTAAAGCTGCGCTTATCTTATGGCTCAGTAGGTAGCGATGCCATAAGTGCAGAATTATGGAAGCAGAGTTGGGCGTCTACTACAGGTACTTATTCGATTAACGAAGCCCTACAACCACAATACAGACCCGCATCTAGCCTGATATCCAACCCAAATTTAAAATGGGAAACTACCATAACTAGAAATATCGGTCTAGATTTTACGCTGTTCAATTCAAAGCTATCCGGAACCATAGAGGTATATAAAAATACGGTTGAGGATTTACTCCTTGTAACTCCGGTATCAGACCTTACAGGTTTTCAATTTACCCAAGATAATATTGGTTCGACAAGTAATAAGGGTATCGAGATTTCATTCAGTGGAAGTATAGTGAGTACAGATAATTTCAATTTGAACGGAAGCATTAATTTCAACCTCAACCGTGGCAACGTTGATGAACTTGATGAAGGTATCAATGGTGAATATAAATCAAATTTTGGCGGAGTACGTCATGCCCCTGGCTCAGGTGATTACTTTCTAACCGTTGGCGAACCCGTAGGTTTATATAGAGGTTGGGAACATGATGGATGGTATACTACCGACGATTTTAATTACGACCCAAGCACAGAAATTTATACCCTTAAAGAAGGTGTGCCAGATTATGCCAGTGGTCTTTTACCTAATATTTACGGAACATTCAGTAACAAACCCGGAGAGCAGACAGCTTACCCCGGTGTACAGAAAGTTAAAGATAGTAACGGCGATGGTATAGTCGACGAAGAAGATCTTGGTGTTATTGGTAATGCCAACCCCGTTCACACCGGAGGCTTTAGCTTCACCGGTAATTACAAAGCCTTTGATTTTGGCCTGAATTTCGTGTGGAGTTACGGCAATGACATATACAACGCTACTCATGTTGAAGCCTATTTGGGTAATAAAGAAGCCGGGTTATTCAGAAACAGATTTCAAGAGTTGGCAGGTCATTATAAAATCTACGATGTAGTCGATGGGCAATTAACGAAAATTGTAGAACCTGCCGCACTGGATGCCCTAAACACCAATGCGACCACCTTTTTACCTTATCCAGAAAGTAGTATAAATACAACTTTTGGAATCGAAGATGGATCTTTTTTGAGACTTAATACCCTAACTTTAGGCTACACCATTCCTGAATCGAATAGAATTGGCCTTAACAAACTTCGTATTTATGGCTCTGTATTCAATGTATTTACCTTAACCAATTATAGCGGGTTTGATCCTGAAATCAATGTTGACCCCAATCCAGATCCAGATGATGGTAGATTCTACCCTACTCCAGGTCTAGACTATGAATCTTACCCCAGACCCAGAACTTTTACTTTAGGAGTTAATATCGAATTTTAAAATTTAATAATTTATCAATTATGAAAAAGTATATATATATCATCTTTATCGCTCTTATTGTAGTAGGTACGGCGTGTGAAGACGACTTTTTAGATGCTCCGGCACCTTCAAGTGTTGATGAAGACTTTGTATTTGCATCAGCAGAAGATGCACAAAAAGTGATGTCCGGTATTTATGAAATATGGTACGATCTTGACCGTTTGCTTCATTATGAAACCGAAGTGGTGGGTTCTGACTCAGAACGTCATCCTGAAAACTATGCCTCACAGGGCAGGCATATTCCTGAAGGTCTTTTTGCTTCTGAATTTAATATTAACGATGGCAATTCGGCCACAACTTGGAAAGAGTGTTATACCGTAATCAACAGGTGTAACATAATGATAGAGGCCATTGAAGAAAAAGATGAATATCAACAAGCTTTGGCCAAAGGTTCCCCTAGCGCTTGGACCCAAATTTATGGTGAGGCCGTTGCAGCACGGGCTACATGTTACAAACTTTTGGTACGGTATTATGGTGATGTTCCATACTTCGATTACGCGATTAAAACTACCGCACAAACCGACACCTTAGGTTTAAGCTCAAGAGATTTGGTTTATGATAACGAGATTGCCGCTCTCAAAAAAGTGGTTCCTATGATGTATCGCTTGGGAGAAGGTGGTATTAATGCAGAGCGTTTTTCGGGAACGTATGTCGATGCACTGATCGGTAGATTGGCATTTGATGCCGCCGGATACCAATTACGAAGAACCGATTTTGATTACGGCAACGTAACCTTCAACCAAATCGGAATCGACAATTCTACTTGGCAAGCCAGGTATGTTAGGCGTAGCGATTGGCAATCTTATATGCAAACAGCCAAGGAACACTATTTGAATGTAGTCAATAATCCCGGTTCGGCACGATTGATAGAATCAGATGATAGAGGTGCTGGTTTTGACAACCCCTTTCAACGTAATTTTCAATATCTAATGGACTTGGAAATTAGTCCTGAATCTATTTATGAGTCTGGCTATACCCGCGGGTTCAATTCAGATTTTCCCTATTCATTCGGTCGTCCATCGGGTGGTGGCGGATCAAACGCATATCCTCCAAAAAACTATGGGCAAGCTAGAATATATGCAAGTTTTTATTACGGTGATTATCAACCCAATGATAAACGAAGGGATGTTACTGCATGTATTACGGCCAATTCAGGTGCCGCCTCTGAACGCTTGATAAATTTTGAACCTGGCAGTAGGGAAAAGGGGGGATTGGCAATGAACAAACTGGACGAATCACGCTTTGAGGATCCCTTCACCGACGCCCAAAGAAAATCAGGCTGTAACTGGCAACAATTGCGCATGGCCGATGTAATGTTAGACTTGGCGTATGCTTCGGCTGCCACTGGAGATGAAGCTACGGCTAAGACTTATTTGACCAAGGTAAGAAGCCGTGCTTTTTGGCCTTCTGATCAGGCTGAAATGGTAGATGGGTACATCGGAGGCCTTTCTGGTCAATCTCTCTTAGATGCAATTGCCTTTGAACGAAAACTAGAACTGGCCGGAGAAGGCAAAACTCGTTGGGACATGACTCTTTACGGCCAAATGCCCGAGAGAATAAAAAGCTTGAGAGACAGACAAATTGCCATGGTAGAAGGTCTGAAGAGTGATGGGTTCTATACCTTTCCTGAAACAGGCATGACCATCTCAAACTTTGTTTGGACGAAGTATGTAAACAATAAAGATGATTTTGACACTTCCATAAATCTTTTAACCACCCAAACACCACAGGACATAACGGTAGACGACCCTGCATACCCGGTACTTGTACCCGGATGGCGAGGAACCAGTGACCTTTGGACCGATTATATCAGCACCCTAGAAAGTGATAAGGTAAATCTTGCTATTCGAGGTCTTTATGAATATATAGACCCCGATGGACCGGTAGCGGCAGCCCTTGAGGCCGAAGGTTATGAAATGACCCCGTGGGGAGCCAATATGGTTGCCAACGAAAGTCAGTATACCTCCGATATTTTTAAAGGCTATCCAGACTCATATTATCAAGCCGGTGAACCACCTAGGTACATGAGAGCTATTCCGTTCGAGACTCTTTCAAAATCGAAGGGATTAATAACACAAGGTTACGGGCATGCTTCCGAGTAGTACAATATTTAAAGGCTCAGTCGTTTGGTAGCGATTGATTTTTAGTATTCTTTTTTTGAGTTAGTTTGAATTTGAGGGCCGCTTTTTAAGCGGCCCTTTTTTCTTGTCACGAATTAAAAAAAAAGTAAACCGTATCAGTATTTCAATCAAACTTTAATAATACCAAGGTAGGTGAATTTCTCGCAAAATGGCTAGCGGCTTTGCCATCTTTATCTCCATTGATTGCCATGCCGGTAAATGAACCTAAAAGCAGTTCTGGAAAGTTATTTTGGTCAACATCGGTGGGCTCCATCACAAGCCATCTTCCGGAACCTGACCCGGCAAATGTACTTAACCTGAACGCGATAGAATCATTCACTGTTTTGTTCTCCATATAAATGAATCCTTCCTGCGGCGCTTCTATTAGATCGGGAAAGAAAGAAGCAAGTGCAATATCTAGGTCACCATCTTTGTCAAAATCATAGGGAACTGCCTTATATGCCCCATTTTGATGCTGAAAAAAGGCTTCCTTAAAATTATCATCACCATCGTTGATATATATGCGAAGGCCGTGATAGGGTTTAGGAAACCTTGAGTAATCGGCATTATCTCCGTTTACATACATGATGTCGGCATGCCCATCTTTGTTCCAATCGACCATAGAAAAGGATACAGAACCATAGACAGCGGGAAATCTCAATAAGTTTTTCAGTCTAAATTCTCCATCACCTTCGTTATAGTAGGCATCAATTCTTTCTTTGCCTTGGCCCATTAATACTATGATATCATTTAGTCCATCGTTGTTCAGGTCAACTATATTTACAGCGGCCGCACCTGGATCATAGCTTAATATTCGTTTGTCGTAACCTCGATCTTTTCGTTTTAGAAACAAGCTCAGCTTACCCGTATGATTGCCGTATTCACAAACTACAATATCTTCAAGACCATCACCGTTAAGGTCTTCGAAAATGCTCTGTACGGGTCTCTGTAGGTTCTTCAGTACACTGCTAAAACCCTTATAATCCTCATCACCTGGTCTTTTGAAAATTTTGACCAAACTACCATTTGGATTATCGGAGGGAGTAAAACTGCCCATTAAGGTAGCAAATATCGTATCTGACTTATGGGTTATGTTTGAGATGGCCGATGGCAATGCCAAGGTACTCAATGACTTTAGTTCCTTGCTCAATATATTCAATGTACTATAGTCTTGTTTGGTATCGGCGACGTAAACCTGATTTAGCTCTGCATTGAATTTAATTGCAGTTATCATTGGAGGTGAAATACGAAAATCGGGAGAGGACACTCTAAAATCGGAATTGCTTTCATTCAATTCTTTCTGCAACTGGACAACCGAATCAGGAGCCTTTTCAATGTAATATTGCTTTATTGCCTCCCACTCTTGATTGTTTACCAATTGCTGCCTAGGAAAAATATTGCTTTCTTCGACAAGAAGACCTCCCCCATTTGATTCAATCAGGCCCTCTCTAGTGATATCGTTATAAATACCCATTCGATATGCCATTTGAGGCAAAACACCGAACTGCCATGTACCTTTCGCGAGCAATTCCGGTTCAGGAAAAATATGACAACTGGCGCAATAAGTTCTAGCCAAGCGCTCACCTGAGGGCTTACTTTCAGATGATTCTTTTAGATCTGAGGGTTGTTGTTTTTTAGAAGCGTTGTCGTTGCACGATATGAAGAGCCAACACAAGAAAATTAGAAAACTGGAAAATCTAAAAAGCATTGAACCTTTTTGAATGGTTTACACTATAAAAATGCAATAATTATCTATTATAACCTAAGCCTTGTCGTAAGGCATTGCTAACAATTGACACCAGATGACTTAAGGACCATAAAAGAAAAAAGGGCGAAAATTTCGCCCTTTTGTTTTTATTGAGGATAACCTGGGTTCTGTTCCAGATTAGGGTTTTTATCTAATGCGTCTTGGGGTAAAGGAAAGATGGTATTCCAATCGTCTAATTCATAAAAATCTAAATTCGGCTGATAGCGCGCTATAAGATCTAAAAGAGCTTGGTTCGGTGTAAATGGATCACCGTTATCATCGAACATCGGTGGTACGGTGTAGGTGGCATAAGCCACTTTATTGGTCAACAACTTGCCCTGTCTTACCAATTCTTCATAATCTTGCCCTTCATAACATAACTCTTTTCTGAATTCGAGATAAATAGAGTCTCTAAGTTGCTCTTGAGACAAGCCTGCCAAATCTGGTAGACCTGCCCGAGTTCTAACCCTATTGACATATTGATAGGCGTTGCCCGGCCCTTCGTCTTCATTTATTGCCTCTGCCGCCGTTAATAATACGTCAGCAAAGCGTAACACTTTTATATTATATGCCATACCGTCGGACACTTTGTTCAGTGGATCACGGTATTTGTTTATATGTGGCACTGGGTAAGTGTTTTCATACCATTGAACAATAGTGTCGCCCTCAAGGCTAGGAAATTCGGTCAGCCAAGTTGCTTCTTTACGCTTATCTTGCTCATCAAATTGGTTGAACCACCATAAACTGCCAATGATAGTACCCCACTGGCCTGGACCATAACCATTACTGTTCGGCTCATAGTTATTACCTAATTGGTGGCCCTGTGGCGAAATTCCGTTGTATTGTACCTCAAAAATACTTTCAACATTATTATCGACGCTACCTGTAGATTGCCAATAGTTATCTTTAGGGTCGGGCACCAAATCTAATCCACTGGGAGAATTGATTACCGCTACGGCATTTGTTTTCGCATTGGCCCAATCTTTTCGATACAATTGTACCTTGGCCAACATGCCCTGTGCAGCTTCCTTCGAGGCACGCCCCACATCGCTACCAGATAACTGATTAATATTGGGCAATGCTTGCATGGCTTCCGTCAAATCTGTAATAATCTGTGTATAAACCTCATCGGCGGTATTTCGTGACACCTGCAATTCACCGATATCGGAAGTAACCGTCTCGGTTAAGATAAGGGGCACGCCACCCCATCTCCTGACCATATTAAAATAGGTCAGTGCCCTTAGAAATTTTGCCTCTCCTAGTATTCTCGTCTTGAGTGCCTCATCCATTTCGATTTCGGGAACATTATCTAAAACCGCATTAGCCCGGTTCACGGCCTGCCATACCGCACCCCATATGGCGATATTGTAGCGGCTGCTGCCCACCATACCGGCATCGTTCAATGTTATGATTTCACCTCGATCAGAAGTTGCGCTCAATCGGGAGAAACAACCATCGGAAGCCAGTGTACTAGACGTCATCCAATACCTTGAATAGTAATCATTAACTCTTAACGCCGCATAGGCGCCATTTACAGCTGCTAATGCATCTTCTTCCGTTTGATAAAAATTGACAGGTGATATCGAGTCTTTCGGAATCTCCTCTAGATAATCTTCGCAAGAGGAAGAGAAAACCCCTAGACAGACCAATAGTAAATAAATTGTATTTTTCATTTTATTAATTTTTTATTAGAAGTCAAGTTTCAATCCCATTAATACCGTTTTTGCCAGCGGATAGGAGCTGATGTCCCAACCGAAAGAGCCTCTTACATTGGCCCGACCGTTCGTGTCAGGGTTATACCCCAAATAATCGGTTATTGTTATCAGGTTTTGTCCGGTTACATATATTGCCCCCCCTACATTGCCAAGAAAACCTTCCGGAAAATTATAGGTGAGCGTAATTTCACGCATTCTCAAATAGCTTGCATCTTCTAGGAAAAAGTCAGATTCACCAATATTTCCTGAGCCTCCTACTAAAGGTGAGTTTTGATAAGGTGTTGGCCACACTGCATCGGTGTTTTGCGGAGTCCAATAGTCGGCCCGCTCGCTCAATACGTTCTGCCCCCTTGTTACGGAGGTATTGAACCTTCTCATGGCATTATAGACCAATCCTCCTTTTTGTCCTTGGAAAAATGTTCTTAATTCTAAATTTTTATACGTAAAACTTGTATTGAATCCATAAAGTAAGTCTGGATGCGGACTTCCCAAAACGGTTCTGTCATTACTATCTAGCACGTTATCGCCATTAACATCTACATAACGTACCATACCGGGTAGCACACCATTTTGAAGTGTCTGCCCTGCATCGGCTTCTGCTTGACTGCGGTACAGACCATCGGTTTTATACCCAAAGAATACTCCGGTAGGCTCTCCGACCGAAACGTATGATCTTGGCGTTGATCCGGCAAATGTAGGCTGAGCAATTTCATAGGACTGGTCTCCATCACCCACTTCATCTGGACTACCTAAAGAAGTAACCTCATTCTTGTTTCCTGAGAGGTTAAAACCAACATTCCAGCCAAAATTGTCTGTATTTATGATTGTCCCGTCCATAGAAAGTTCCCATCCGATATTTTCCATTTCACCTAAGTTCTGTACAGAGGGATCAATGATTCCCGAAGTTTCAGGCAAACGAACCTCGAGCAACAAATCTTCTGTCTTTTTGATGTAGTAATCAAAAGTAGCATTTAGCCTACCTCTAAGAATGGAAGCGTCTAAACCAAAGTTGGCCTGGCTAGTTATTTCCCAGGTCAAATCGGGCACTGGTACGCGAAGGGGTGAAAACCCATTTACGGTAGTGCCATCACCAAAATTGTACGGGGCAGATTGCAAAAGTGCCAACGATCTGTACGTTGGTAATTCTTGATTACCTACCTGACCCCAACCTGCCCGAAACTTTAAGTTGTCGAAAAATGTCGATTCAGACATGAAAGACTCATTAGAGATTCTCCATGCCAGAGCCGCAGAAGGAAAAAAGGCCCATTTGTTATCTGCTGCGAACTTTGATGAACCATCTCGACGACCAGTTACCGTAATCAAGTATCGATCATCATAATTGTAGTTTACCCTACCTAGAAATGAAACGATACTGAATTCGGCGTATCTAGAATCAACTGAGGGCACAACAGAGCCTCCGCCCAAATCGTAGGGTCCGGTAATATCAGTGGCAAAACCTCTACCTGATATCAGTCTGAACTCCTCGGTCTCTTGCTGTAAAGTAAATCCGCCCAACAACTGCAGGTTATGATTTCCAAAAGTTTTGTTGTAGTTAAGCGTATTTTCGTTTAACAGCGAACTTCTATTGACAGAACTTACATCAGCTGAATTAAGGGGGTTTTCGTTATTGAATTTTGAGGTTCTATAAACATGTCGGTCTCGATTTTCGATATCGGCCCCAACACTTACCCTGAATTTTAAATCTTTGATCAAATCATATTCTCCGTATAAGGTACCCAAAATACGGGTATTCACACTCTTATCTGAAAATTCGTTTATAAATGCGACAGGGTTTAAACTACCTTGCGCATCTGGAGCGTTTACTACGAACCTGTTACTTGAATACGTACCATCTGGTTGGTAAATAGGTAGTATCGGAGAGGTCGATAGGGCAAGGGCAGTTATACTATTGGTGGCCTCGCCTTCTGTCTCAGCAGCATTATTTATAGCCCTCGAAATATTTAACGAAGTACCTATCTTGAATTTTTTGCTTGCCTGAATATCAAGGTTGGTTCTTAGCGAATACCTGGTAAAGTCAGAACCTTTGATTATACCCTCTTGTTCAAAAACACTTCCGGATAAATTATATTGAACGGCTTCGGTACCTCCATTTACACCGACTTGATGATTCTGAATCAAAGCACTTCTGAAGATCTCATCTTGCCAATCGGTATCGTTTGCCGGAGCATCAGTAAAAACTACAGGGTCGTTACTGTTTGCAGCAGTTTCATTATATATATTCTGATACTCTTGGGCATTGAGCATATCTATCTTATTCGATACCGACTGTATACCGCCATACCCATTATAAGAAATTCTCGGAGCACCCTGCTGCCCTCTCTTGGTGGTAATAAGTATTACACCATTGGCACCACGAACACCGTAAATGGCCGCAGCTGAGGCATCTTTAAGTACTTCAATAGACTGAATATCGGAAGGGTTTAATGAAGCTAATGGGTTTTGGTTCACCGTATAATCAGTACCCGTACTACTATCTTGACCTCTTCCGGCGCTTGTAGAGAATTGAGATTGTCCCGTGACAGGAAAACCGTCAATCACATATAAAGGTTCATTACCGTTCAGAATTGAGGTTGTACCTCTAATCTTTACACTAATACCACCACCCGGAGCAGATGAATTATTTGTGATGTTGACACCGGCTATTCTTCCTTGCAAGCCCTGCTCCATAGAGGTTATAGGTTGCGAATTAAGCTCCTCGGCGGATACAGAGGCGACCGACCCCGTTAAATCACTCTTTTTCTGAGTACCGTAGCCAACCACTACGACCTCGTCAAGTTCACTGGCATCTTCTACCATAACTGTATTGATGGTAGTTTGACCGTTCACCGCAACTTCTTGGGTCTTATACCCGATATAGCTATATACCAAGACAGCATCCGAATTGGCATTAATACTATAGTTACCGTCAAAATCTGAAGCTGTACCGTTTGTTGTGTTTTTGACCAACACGGTAACACCTGGCAAGGGCACTCCACTTTCGTCAGAAACAGTACCACTTACGTTCAGTGAATTTTGCGCATATATCGGCGCGGACAGTAACAGTACTAAAAACAGGAGATGAAGTTTGTTTTTGTTTTTGGTTTTCATACTTAGAATTTTAAATGTCGATTTTGCAACTTGGCGATTTTCAATAATAATCGATGAAGTCATAAACTTCGTACCTATACTATGTAATCGATTGCTCAATATTACTAAAAATTTGTAAACTTCATGTTAAATTTTTGATTCAAAATAGTATTTTAACAAATTATCACCCTAAATAGTATAAATTCGATTACTGAATTAGTCTATATTTATCTATCTCAAAACGTTTTATCCGAAAATTCGCTAATTGTATCTACTTTGCAAGCATAATGCAATCGATAACGCTACTAACTTTAGTTTATATTTGCCGGATATATATTTCGACCCATTGTACACAATAAGTGCTAAATGAAAAAAAAGACCACCATCTATGATATTGCCAAAGAACTAAATATCACCGCTGCAACAGTATCTAGAGCCCTAAATGACAATCCAAGAATTAGCGCTGATACCAAGAAATTGGTTATGGCGACCGCCAAAAGGCTCAATTATAAACAAAATAGAGTTGCCCAGGCACTCAAAAGCGGTAAGAGTAAAAATGTAGGAGTGGTGCTACCCTATATTAATAGAAATTTTTTCTCAACGGTAATTAGAGGCATAGAAGAAGAACTCAATCCGAAAGGGTACAATGTTATTATAACCCAAACCCATGAGAAAGCGAACAAAGAAATTGATGTAGTACAGAACCTTCTGAATGCTCAAGTAGACGGCATTCTAATATCGGTATCGCGACAAACAAACAGCAATGAGCATCTTATTCAGGTCTTAAAGAAAAATGTACCCCTGATATTTTTCGACCGCAAGAAAGATATTAAAGGAGGTAGCTCGGTTACCTTAGACGACTTTCAAGGAGCGTACAAAGCAACTCAGCATCTTATCGCACAAGGATGTACCAAAATAGCCCATATGACCATTGATTTGGCGCTGCTCATCTATCAGAACCGTTTGGCAGGCTATAAACAGGCCCTTTCGGAGCATGGTATTGATTTCAACCCTGATTACGTGATTGGTCTACAGAGTGAAATTGTAGCCGGTATCGATGCCGCCAAGAAATTAATGAGTTTACCGGAACCCCCCGATGCCATATTCTCAGCGACCGACCTTGGGGCGTTAGGTGCAATTCAATACTTAAAGGAAATCGGCAAAACCATACCAGACGATTTTTGTGTTGTTGGTTTCAGCAACGAGCCATTCACACAATTTATGGAGCTTCCCATATCTTCGGTAGACCAGTCTCCCCTATTAATGGGCAAAACAGCTGCCAAGGTTTTCTTGGAACAAATAGATTCGGATGATGTCAAAATAGAAAAAAATGTAGTTCTCAGCCCAACCCTAGAAATTAGAAAATCTTCTTTAAAAAGGGATAATCAATAAGTTGTTCATCCATCTATAAAGAAACTCCTCTTTTCCAAGGTATAAAGTCGTTCTGGTTCAATATATCGGCTTTCGCCATAATCTCACCGCTCGCCACCTTGATTACGTATTCTAAAATCTCTTCGCCCATCTCGGGTATGGATTTTTCACCTCGAACCACAGCCCCCGTATCTATATCGATGATGTCGGGCATACGCTCGGCCAAAACTGTATTGGAAGACACCTTTAAAACCGGAGCGATAGGGTTACCTGTAGGGGTGCCCAAGCCTGTTGTAAACACTACAATATTAGCTCCCGAACCCACCATACCCGTGGTACTTTCAACATCGTTTCCTGGGGTACAGAGCAAATTAAGGCCTGGCTTGGTAACATATTCACCATAATCTAGAATTGCCTCGATTGGCGAAGTTCCGCCTTTTTTGGCCGCACCAGCCGATTTCATAGCATCGGTAATCAATCCATCTTTTATATTACCAGGGGAAGGATTCATATCAAAACCCGAGCCTGAAGCTTCGGCCGCGTCTTCATAGGCCTTCATCAATTTCATAAATCTTTCAGCATCTTCATCGTTAACGCACCGATTGACCAATTCTTGCTCTACACCACACAACTCCGGAAATTCAGATAGAATCGGCGATCCTCCTACAGCTGCCAGAATATCGGAAGCATAACCCAAAGCGGGATTTGCAGAAATACCAGAAAAGCCATCAGATCCCCCACATTCGAGACCCATTTTTAATTTAGATATCGGAGCCGGTTGGCGCTGAATTCCATTAGCTTCTTTTATACCGGCAAAAGATTCTTTAATGATAGTATTCAGCATATCATCTACCGTACCCATTTGTTGCTGTTCATATATCAGAACCGGTTTTTTCATATCTGGGTCGATATCACTAAGTGCATTTTTCAAGATTTCAATCTGAAGGTTTTGACAACCGAGACTCAAAACAGTAGCACCTGCTACATTAGGGTTTTTTACATAACCTGCCAACAACTTCGCCAAGGTCTCAGAATCTTGCCTGATACCACCGCAACCACCCTGATGGGTAATGAACCTAACTTCGATATTGTCAAAAGTCTGTTGAGATTCCTCATCGGCTTCTACCTCGTTAGTGGCCGAGTTTCCACTAATAAGGTTTCTTAACAGATGTCTTTGCTTATTGACTTTACCTATAGAAAGCTCTTTTTCAAAAACATCTTTTAAAACTTCTATATTTCTGTTTTCACAAAAGACTAAAGGAAAAAATAGCCAAACGTTGGCCGTACCCACCTGACCGTCAGGCCTGTGGTAACCCATAAAGGTTCTATCTTTAAATTTAGAAACATCAGGAGCGTTCCAAGAGATAGACGCTGTTTTCTTCTCAACGGAACTGCTCTGGTGCTTTACATTATCAACAGTGAGAGCATCTCCCCGTTTAATTTCACTAACAGCCTTGCCTACCAAAACGCCATACATGAAGATTTTATCATCTACGGCAAGGTCTACCAAAGTAATTTTGTGTTTGGCTTTTGTGTCTGAGAGTATAATTATCTCTTCACCTTCGAACTCGACCCTATCACCTTGTATTAAGTCAACTAGGGCTATGGCCACATTATCTTCGGGCTGAACCTTTATCAATTTAGTTTGCATAACTCGTAGTTTTGAATTCGTTCTCAAATCTAATATATCCTCCTTGAACACCATCTTCTTCAATATATTCAAGGGCTTTCGATACTGCATGTTGTAATCCTGAAACAAGGGTCAAATCTTCATCCCAGTAACCTTCATTTTGAAGAACCTGTTCAGCAACCTTGTTATATGAATTAGATTCCCAAATGCGTTTCATGTTGGCCACAATTGCGTCATCGTCATTAACAGGAAGGTCTTTCCCATTGAAAGTTCCTTTATAAAAGCGAATCAAGCAAGCAAAGGCATACACCAAATGTAGCGGAAGGCTGTTTTTTCGTTTTATGTATTCCAACAAACTTGGCAAAACCCTTACTTTAAACTTTGACATACTGTTCAGGGCAATACTTGATAGCATATGCTTTACGAACGGATTTCTAAATCGGTCAAAAACCGCACTAGCGAATGCCTCAAGTTCCTCTTTTTCCATATCTAGTGTCGGAATGATTTCATCGAACACCAGAGTGCGGATAAACGGACCCGTAAAACTCTCGTCAACACTTTCTTTTACCGTTTGATTACCGTAAAGTATTGAAAATGGAACCATAGAAGTGTGCGCACCGTTCAGAATACGAACTTTTCTGGTTCTAAAGGGCTGCATATCGCTGACGATCTTAACATCTAAATCGGTTTTGTCAAAAGGCAATTTTTTCTTCAACTCCTCATCTCCTTCGATAACCCACAGAAAAAAGGTTTCTGCACTTACAATCAGATTATCTTCATAATCTAATTGCTTGTTGTATTCTTCTATTTGATCTCTAGGGTAACCTGGTACTATACGATCCACCAAAGTATTGTGAAAACTGCAAGCCGATGTTACCCAATTCTTGAACTCTTCGGATAAATTCCACAATTCAATATAATCGAGTACAACTTGTTTTAGCGTGTCAGAATTGTAATTGATCAACTCACAGGGAATAATGGTCAAAGCCTTATCCTTTGCACCATTAAAATATTTAAATCTATGGTGAAGTAGTACTGTTAACTTCGCAGGAAATGAAGACGGCGGGGCCATATCAATCGTATCAGATTCTACAAAGGCAATACCCGCCTCTGTTGTGTTTGATATGATAAATTCTAATTTCTCTTCTTCAGCTAACTTTAGATAAGCATCAAAACTTAAATAGGGGTCGATACCCTTTACGATATTCGTGATAAGTTCTTTCTCTTCGACTTCATTACCGTCTTTAATTCCTTTCGTAAAAAGAGTATAAAGCCCCTCTTGAGAATTCAAGACAGAAACCATACCTTTTGAGATAGGCTGTACAACGGCAATACCGGCATCAAACCCAACTTCTTGGTTCAACTTTTGAAAGGCATATTCAACGAATGCCCTAAGAAAATTACCTTCGCCGAACTGAATCACCTTGATCGGCAAGTTTGAACTTGTTCCGCTATTCGCTCTATTTAGCTTCTTCATCTACTTAAATATTTACACTTCGAATTTATCTACTGTATTTTAAAATTATCTAGCCACCCTTCCAGAAGCATCACCACTCATGAGTTTTTCGACCTCTGAGACCGTTGCTAAATTCGCATCGCCTTTTATGGTATGCTTTAAACAAGATGCGGCTACGGCAAAATTCAAGGCATTCTGGTCATCATCAGGGTATTGTAAAAGTCCGTAAATGAGTCCGCCCATAAACGAATCACCGCCTCCAACACGATCAACGATATCGGTAATCTGATACTGCGGAGACTCATACATTTTTTCACCGTCGTAAAGTACGCCGGCCCATGTATTGTGCGAAGCACTAATAGACCCTCTTAAGGTAGTAATGACTTTTTTGGCCTTCGGGAATTTCTTCATCATTTGCTTACATACCGACAAGAAAGCTTCGGCCTTCACATCATGACCATGCTTGTGCACGTCTAAGCCTTCGGGGTGAATGCCAAAGTGCTTTTCAGCATCTTCTTCGTTACCCAAGATAATATCACAATACGAAGTAAGTTCGGTCATTATTTTCTCTCGGTCACCACCATAATTCCAAAGTTTGGCACGGTAGTTCAAATCGGTAGAGATGGTGATGCCCTTCTCGCTTGCAGCTTTGACCGCCTCGAGGCATGCGTCTGCAGCTCCTTGGGAGATGCCAGGTGTAATACCCGTCCAATGAAACCACTTGACTCCTTCAAAAACAGCATCCCAGTCTATCATTCCCGGACCGATTTCCGCAATTGCAGAGTGTGCCCTATCATAGACAACTTTACTACCGCGACTAACTGCCCCGGTCTCTAAAAAGTAGATACCTAAACGGTCGCCACCATAAATAATTTTATCTACCCCTACACCTCTCTTACGCATTTCCATCATTGCGCATTCACCAATATCATTTTTAGGCAATCGAGTAACGAAATCTACAGGCACCCCATAGTTTGCCAGCGAAACGGCAACATTAGATTCACCCCCGCCATACACTACATCAAAACTATTGGTCTGTGAAAATCTTAAAAATTCCGGAGGGGCAAGGCGAAGCATTATCTCACCGAAAGTAACTACTTTTTTCATGAAAAAATCAGATTGAATTGTTAGTTGTTTAAAGTTTCAAAAATTATTCGAACTAAGCTTATTTTAATTCATTTGGTGGGCACACATCCATATCACTGTAATCGAGGTTTTCACCTGCCATGCCCCAAATAAAGGAATAGTTGCTCGTACCGGATCCTGAGTGAATCGACCATTCAGGTGAGAGAACTGCCTGGTTACCCTGCATGAATATATGACGTGTATTCTGCGGCTGCCCCATAAAATGACACACCGTCTGACCTTCCTCCAAATCAAAATAGAAATAAGCCTCCATTCTTCTTTCATGAGTATGGGCGGGCATGGTATTCCAAACATTACCTTCGACCAATTCAGTGATACCCATTTGCAATTGGCATGTTTCGACAATACTGTTTACGATTAGTTTATTGAGAATACGCTTATTGGCATATTTGGCATCACCCAATTCAATTACTTCAGCCTTATCTTTGCCTACTTTCGTAGTCGGGAAACTTTGATGCGCGGGTGCAGAATTGATATAGAACAGAGACTTTGAACTGCTGGCCTTAAATATTACTTCTTTGGCACCCTTACCTACATACAGCGCCTCTTTCTTATCGAGTTCGTATACCGTGCCGTCTACAGAAACACTACCCTTGCCACCTACATTTACGATACCTAATTCACGTCGATCTAGAAAATTCTCAGATTTCAGATAAGGTATGGTTTCTAGAACTAAATCTTTGCCAACTGGTTTTGCACCGCCCACAATATACCTATCATACATTGAATAGGTAAGGTTAATGGCATCATCTTGAAATAGATTTTCCATTAGAAAGTGCTCTCTTAATTCTTCAGTTCCGTATTTTTTGGCATCCTCTGGGTGCGATGCATACCTAAATTCGTAATTTGTCATAGTAAATTTTATTTATGTAATCGATTACGCGAATATAATCATTTTAAAAAAACCGAAGGAAAATGCCCTGTGATTTTAAAATAAACTTAATATGGGGGTGCATAATACAAGTTTTTGACAAACTCACCAAAAAAGATATGTACACGAGCCCATTTTGAACAAATGTGTTAACTATTTTACCATTTGTTTTATTTAACAAAAATCGAGAATAAAAATTCTTGTATTCTAGACTGCAACTTTCTTTTGAACATATTTACTGAATACCAAAAAAAGTATACCGCATAATAGCCATGCAGGCAGGGTCACAAAAGAAAGAAAGACATCGAATCGAACGGAAATAAAATAGAAGAGGCCAAAACTTATCGCCCAAGCAAAGAGCACCGCTTTGTTAAAGCGTATATTGTTTTGTTCTGCATAGTTGGCTACGAGCCCAAATCTCGCACCAAAGAAATGTTCGAAAACTATTATCGCCCCGACAGGTGCCAGTATAAATCCGTAAAGTGCTACGAAATCAAGCAACTTCATGGCAAATGCAGGAAAAAGTCCAGCAATGGTGGCCACTGCGCCGGCAAGAATGGTTACCCAAAACGTAGAAGTCTTCGGTAGAACTGCCTGAAATGCCAGACCGGCCCTGTAAATTGTCGGGTTCGCTGTTGTCCACCCTGCGAGTAATACTGCTAGTATACCAAAGAAACCTAATGCCTTATATGCCAATGGACCTGGAGCTACCGTAGGTGCTTCCCCGTTGCCCAACATGGCTTGGGCCTCGGGCGTCTTAAGGTATACGGCGTAGAGCAAGGCAGCCGCTATCCAAGCCATATAATGCCCAACATAGATTCCTGCGGCCGTCGTCCAGCCGGCACTTGCTTTTTTAGCGAATCGAAATACCGATAAATCAGACATACCCACGTGCATGGCAGCGTTCGCAAACCATGACCACAATACAATATGCCAAAATGTATATTTTATTTGACCGGGAAAGGGTTCTCCCCCATCTCCCCATATATCCCAGAACTCTGAAAAGTTAGTGACTCCCAATTCATTCAAAGAAACTATACCACAGGCCAAAAATGCTAGAACAATAAAAGGAGACATCCAATTTGAGGCCTTGGACACCGTGTTAAAGCCCTTCGCGGCAATTAGGGAAATCACCGTTCCCACGGCCAATACAATGATTATCCACGTAGGGCCATTGGGGAGGGTATCTGTCAGTTTGGGCATTTCCATATTAAAAGGAATTCCCACGGCGGTGGCAGAAATGGTTATCATCGCCCCGGCCAAAAAGCAGAAGAGAATACCATTTGCCAAGTTGTAACCGATTACCAGCTTTTTACCGCAAATTTTTTCTAACTGATAATAGAGGGTCAACCGCTGCTTGACGGCAATTTCGGCCGTTAAGAATCGCCAGCTCAATACCGCCAACAAATTACCTATCAAGAGACCAATTATTAAATCAAAAGCGCTTACACCAGTCGTTAGAAACAATGGACCTATGACAAATTCGGTACCCGCCGCATGCTCACCGGCATACATACCCAAAAAGCTTTTCCAACTTTTCAACTTTGATTGGGGAACGGGCTGTCTTTCAAACTCACCTCCCGCCAAGTCTTCAATAATCTCTTCTTCTTGACTGTGCAATGTCATACTATTGGTTTAATTGGTTATCAGATGCTGCGGAAGATCTTCAACCCTCTCACAGCACAATTGGTCCATCACCTGTTGAAATTGTCTTTTCAACATAGCTACGGTATGGTCTCCGCCCTTATTGCCGAGTGCTGCGGCACCGTACATGAAAGACCTGCCCATAAAAGTGAATTTCGCCCCGCTCGCCATAGCCCGGGCTATATCAGGACCAGAACGTAGACCACTATCGATCATGACCTCAATCTTATCACCGTATTTTGGTGCGATATCTTCTAACGAAGCAATGGTAGATTGCCCTGCATCGAGTTGTCTACCCCCATGATTGGAAACGATTATGCCATCGAATCCCATTTTAATGGCATCTTCGGTATCTTGTTCAGAAGCCACACCTTTAAGTACCAATTTCCCTTTCCAACGGTCACGAATGGGCTTTATTTTTTCTGCATTTAGCTTGCCTGAAAAGGTCTTATCCATAAATTGACCTAATTGCTTAAGATTAAGGCCTTCGGGGGTATAAGGCTTTAGGTTTTCAAAAGTTGGTTGGCCATATCTCAACGTGTTCATCGCCCATGTGGGCTTACCTAATATCTGAAGTATATTTCTAACTGACATTTTGGGCGGTAAGGCCAATCCGTTTCTGATATCCCTTGGGCGGTAACCGAAAGTGGGCACATCACATAGCAATACTAATACTGGGCATTCGGCTGCTTGTGCCCTGTCGATAATATCGTTTCGAACGGCATCTTCAACAGGATTGTACAATTGAAACCAAGCTTTGCCTTCGGTCAGTTCGCTTGCCCGTTCAATATTCATCGTAGTAACCGTACTTAGAATAAAAGGAATATTATGTTTGTGTGCCGATTTTGCCAATATCTCTGGAGAATTGGGCCACATTAGACCTTGTAGACCAACAGGGGAAATACCGAACGGTGCGTCGAACTCCATACCCAAAACCTTGGTTGTTGTAGAGCTCGTTCCATAATTCTGAAGATATCGCGGCTGCAATTGAACTTCACGCAATTCAGCCGTATTTCTAGTAATATTTACATCTTCGTTACAGCCACCGTCTAAATACTCAAATGCAAAGTTGGGAACCCTTTTTTCCGCTTTCGTTCGCAATGCGTCTACAGATGGGTATTGTGAGTTTATTTCACTCTTCATTTTAAAGCGATTTAATAAGGGAACAATCTTTTAGCCCGTAGTTTTGGGCCAAAAACTCTTTGTCAAGTTCGGTCTTGGAGATAACGATGGCTGCTCCTAGAGCAGATCCTAACGAAGCATCGGTGGTACGTATTTTCATGCCCCTAAGGTAATGAGATAAAAGTTTTATGTAAACATCGTTATCACTAAAACCTCCATCGATATAAAGGTCTGAAATCGTTTGGTCACCTATGGCCGACGAGATACTCTCTACCTGAAGTAACATCAACTCTAACATCAATTGATGGTATGCATGCTCGAAAACATCATACCTGATTTTCGTAACCTCGGGCTGATTTTGAGAAGAGATGCTTTTCCATTTGAACATGGGTTCGAAATCTTTATTGATTTCGAAGAATGTCTCTTTATTAAATTTCACCGTTCTATGGTAATCGGCGTGCACTCCAAAATGGGCCGTCAACTCTTTGATCTGAAGTTTATATTCATTACCCAAAAAAAGCCGGGCCACCTTTACCGGACTACCATCGATACGCATATTGAACAAACTTTCCCTTTCTATATCCTCAAGGCTCAGCATACCTGTGGTAAATGGGTTGATTGAAATACTCCATGTACCGGTCGACACCAATAAAAATGGACCAGAAAGACTTCTTACATAGGGTAGAAGTGCAGATGAACTATCGTGAATACCGGGGCCGATACGTAGTTTTTTATTTCCGTAATCAACACTTACCGTATGATTTGAATCTACAATTGGCGGAAATTTTTCATCTATTCCCTCTTCAAAAACCCAATTGTGATACGCTTTTTTTTCAAAGTCCCAAAGATTGGTATGGCATCCAATACTTGTGAACTCACTTACAGGAACTCCTGTAAATAAATAACTCAAATATTGGGGTAGGTGAAGTGAATATTTAATTTTTTTGAAAACCTCTGGTTGCTCACTTTTTAACCAAAACAAATGCATTCCCGTGTTGAGCATACCCATATTGAGAGAACCCGTTACCCTTGAGAATTCATCAACCGGCCCATACTTCTCGTAAAAGGCATCAACTACCTCTTCTTTTATAGGCTTCATATAATTATAAAGCGGAGTAAGCACCTTACCCTGCTCATCTATATGCACCAAGCTTGCCCCGTAACACGAAAAGTTAAGCGATTCAATATTATAATCAGTAGAACTGAGCATTCGGTCAAAAACCTCTTTCGCCCAGTCTTCTAGCGTTTTTAAATCTTCCGTAGGATAACCATCTTCATCAACAACCTCTTCAAAACGCGCATATTCTCTATACACTTCTTGAAAATCTTCATTAAAAAGAAAAAACTTTTTATTCGTTCTACCAATATCAAATACAGCAGTTACCTTCATCGAATACTATTAAATTTATAATCCTGAGGCTACGGCATTTTTACCTCGCTCATCAACCAGTTTCTGACGCACCTTCATGCTGCGATACGCCTGAATGGGGTCTATGGCCCCGCCCGAATTTAAACGCGCTTGCTTCAATAAGGGCCTTACATCGGTTCTATAGGCATTTTGAAGAATTTCTTGGCAGAGCACCACATCGTTCTCCAACTGTGCCGACCTCAACATTTCTTGATCGATCAATAATGCTTTGGCATATGCTTCTTGAATGGCCTCCAACGACTGAATCAAATCTTCTAACGGGTCTTTAATATTATGACTCGCATCTATCATCCAAGCTGGGTAGGGGTTCTGCGGATTGTTTTTCATTCCGTAGACCAACTCATTAAATATCAAGAACAAGGCGTAAGGTTTTACACTACCGACCGTACTATCGTCATCGCCATATTTACTATCATTAAAATGAAAACCGCCTAATTTACCTTTCATCATCAAGGTTGACACAATCTGCTCAATATTGGTATTTGGCAAATGGTGCCCCAAATCAACCAATGTATAGGCTTTATCTCCGCAGGCATTGGCCAACATAAACGATGTGCCCCAATCTTGAATGACGGTACTATAGAAATTGGGCTCATAGGGCTTATACTCTATAAACATCTTCCAATCGGTGGGCAGCTCTTTGTAAATTTCTTTCAAGCTATCTTCGGTATGTTGCAAAGCGGTCTGAAAATTACTCTGGCCCGGAAAATTAGAGCCATCGGCAAGCCATACCGTTAGACTTTTTGAGCCAAGCTTTTTGCCAATTTCGACCACGTCTATATTATGACCTACCGCTTGATCTCTTACAGCCTTTTTCACGTTACTCAACGAACCGAACTTGTAACTTTCCGTTGCGCCTTTCTGGTCTTGAAAAGTATTTGAATTTACGGCATCGAAAACTAAGTCGTTCGAGACAGCCAATTCTTTTATGGCATTGTAATCTTCAGGAACATCCCATGGGATGTGTAATGAAATCGCCCCCGCCGTTTTAGTCAACGAATGGATAATGCCTACATCTTCAATTTTCTGCTCTAAGGTTGAAGGCTCACCATAATAGGAAAACCTGCCGAAACGTGTACCCCCGGCACCCAATGCCCAGCTAGGTATAGCCACTTGAAAATCGGCTAGCCTTTGAACTATATTCTTAACATTAACGCCTTGTTTGGATAAGGTGTTAGCTAGAAAATCGAAACTAGATTCGTGGGTTTGCCTATAACTTTCGTTATTGGTCAGCAACTGTTCTTTATTTACCTGCATACTGTAACCTGATTATTATTTATCGAACGAAAGCGTTGGCCATACCACCATCTACATTGATAATGTTACCGGTACTTTTATGAAGCACCCCTACAAAAGCAAATACCCCATCTGCAATATCGGCAGGGTAAATAATTTCGTTCATCAAATTTCTTTTGGCATAATGAGCCGGCAATTCTTCTACAGTAATACCATAGGCCTTGGCACGACCTTCGGCCCAATCGCCTTCCCATATCTTACTACCCACGATTACACCATCGGGGTTTACCACATTAACTCGTATCTTCTCACCACCCAATTCTGCGGCCAAAAGTCTTGACATGTGTTGTTGTGCGGCCTTTGCGGTACCATAACCCACATTGTTAGGCCCCGAAACCAATCCGTTTTTACTGGCGATACTAATAAAATCGCCACCTAAACCTTGCAAACGCATGATTTTAACTGCTTCTTTGGCCAATTCAAACTGACCTTTGACCAATACGTCTTGAAGAATATCCCAGTCTTTTTCAGAAGTTTCGGTCAACGGCTTAGAAATAGCCAAACCTGCACTATGTACCACTATATCGACACCTCCAAAATCTAAACATGCTTTTTTGTAGGCAGCGACAATCGATTCTGATTTAGTCACGTCACACACCGCATAAGAAGCGGTATCACCCTTATAGGTTTGTACACCTTCTTTCAAGCGATCTTCAGCAATATCGGTCAACACTACATTAGCGCCCTCGGCAGCTAATTTATCCGCAATCGCTTTTCCAATTCCACCACCTCCACCGGTGACCAAAGCTACTTTTCTTGATAACGGTTTTTCCTTCGGCATACGCTGAAGTTTTGCTTCTTCCAATAACCAATATTCGATATCAAAAGCTTCTTGTCTTGGCAATGAGGTATATTCAGTTATAGCTTCCGCACCGCGCATCACATTAATAGCGTTAATATAAAACTCACTGGCTACCCTAGTGGTCTGCTTATTTTTGGCAAAACTGAACATTCCGACTCCCGGGTAAATAATGATGACCGGGTTAGGATCTCTCATTGCCGGGCTATTGTCTTTTTTACAAGACTCGTAATACTGGGCATATTCTTTTCTGTATTGTTCAAAAGCAGGCTCTAATTTCTTCAGCACCTCTTCCGCGTCACTTAGGTCTTCGTTCATATCTAAGTCAAGAACCAATGGCTGAATCTTCGTTCTCAAGAAATGATCGGGGCATGAGGTTCCCATAGGTGCCAATCGCTCTAAATCATTACTGTTGATATACTCTAAAACCACGTCGGTATCACTAAAATGACCGATCATTCTGTTCTCTGAAGAGCACAAGCCTCTTAAAAGTGGCATTAATTGCGAAGCTTTATCTTTACGCTCATCTGCCGGTAAACTTTGTACCTTTTGACCGCCGAACACCTCACCTTGTTCCTTAATCTTATTAGCAATATACTCCGAAGCCATTTCTATAACTTCTAAACTGTTCATATAACAATCGTAAGAAGTGTCACCCCAGGTAAACAAGCCATGGCTACCTAAAACAATACCGCGAATACCAGGGTTATCGTTCAGACATTTCTCTAACTGCAGGCCTAAATCAAAACCAGGTCGCTGCCATGGTACCCAACCCATCGTATCGCCCCAAATTTCTTTGGTCACCTTCTCGCTATCTTTTGCCGCCGCAACCGCAATCAAAGCATCCGGGTGCAAATGGTCGATGTGTTTAAAGGGAAGCAAGCCATGCAAAGGTGTATCTATCGAAGGGGCCCTACTATCTAAATCGTATATACAGTGATTGAACAGGCCCACCATTCTATCTTCATCATGCAGACCATCATAAACATTCTTGAGGTTTCTCAATCTTTCGGTATATAGCCCTGCAATACCTGCCCGGTCTAAAGTGCCTATATCGCCTCCTGAACCTTTGATCCACATTACCTCTACTTCTTCATTGGTCAGCGGGTCTTTTTCTATAGTCTTACAACTCGTATTACCACCGCCGTAATTGGTGATTCTCAAATCTGCACCAAGAATATTAGAGCGATACAGAAAAAGAGCAACCTGATCGTCGCCTAATTCGATTGCCTTTTTTTCGTCCCATAGATAGTTTACATGTTGAAATGTCTTTTGCATAACTTATATCTTATAATGTGGTTTCCGTTTGTTTTAACCGTTTGATCAAAAATACATATTACATTTTCTGTGACTATCCTGTGCTGTACTGTTACCTTTGAAATAATATAAAAGAACAGCCCGTAAATATTGCTCTACCTTAATTTTTGTTTACTTTTAAAACCCACTTCAACAGTTTGTTTTAAGAGGTGAAAGAGATTATTTGAGTATTTTAAATCTGAAAATTGATTTTAAAAAACGAATGTCAAAAACTTTAGACATAAAGATTAATGAAGCCTCTCGCATACCTAAATATATGCAGGTGGTTGATTCTATTATGGATGGTATTGCCATGGGCGACCTACCCATCGGCAGCAAAATACCTTCTATCAATGAATTGAGCGAAAATCTTTTGTTGTCAAGAGATACTATAGAGAAGGCTTACCGGCAATTAAAAGTGCAAAAAACGATTACTTCCGTAAAGGGAAAAGGGTACTACATTGCCAAAACAGATTTGATTTCAAAAATCAATGTCTTTTTTTTAGTGAACAAGCCCAGCTCGTACAAAATGCGTATCTACAATTCATTTGTTAACGGATTAGGGGTAAACGGACATGTTAATCTTTTTATCTACCACTGCGAAGAATCGTTATTCACCCACTATATAGAACGCAATATAGGCGCATATGACTATTATGTTATCATGCCCCATTTCAAAGATGAAAATTTAAACCATACCTCGACGACCAAGAAAGTCATATCGGTACTGAATAAGATACCGAATAACAGGTTAATTGTTCTTGACAATTCGCAAATCGAAATCAATGGAAACTACGCGGCATTATTTCAAGATTTTGAAAACGATATTTATGAGGCATTGTTAGAAGGCAGAGAGCGTCTCACCAAATACGACAAGCTAATTCTGGTATACCCTGAAAAAAAAGTATACCCCTACCCCAAGCGCATTATGCGTGGGTTCAAACGCTTTTGTGGCGAGCAAGGTTTCGACTTTGAAATATTAGGTGAGATTTATGAGGATATGGAACTGCAAAGTCGAGATGCCTATATCATTATTGAAGAATCTGACCTAGTCAATTTAGTACGTCAGGTGCGAAAGAAAAATTTAACATTAGGGAGCGATATTGGGATAATTTCATACAACGAAACGCCGCTTAAAGAGCTTCTAGGCATTACCGTTATCAGCACCGATTTCAATGCCATGGGCGAAACTGCCGCCTATATGGTACTCAAGAATAAAAAGGAAAAAGTCAAAAATGTGTTTCGCTATATCGAGCGAAATTCGGTCTAACAATTTTGTACGACTAAAAAAGTGCAAAATATCTTACAAATCACCTATTTTTGGGATTCCTAACCCCACATAATGAGATTACGCATAATTTTTGTGCTAGTCCTAATCGGACTATGCGCTGTTTCCTGTTCTTTCACTCCGAATAAAAAACCTATAATTTATACTGTTGGCGACTCTACCGTTAAAAACGGGCAGGGCGATGGTGACCATGGTCTTTGGGGCTGGGGAGATTTTATCGAACATTTTCTTGATAGTACAGAAGTTCAAGTAGAAAACCGTGCTCTAGGCGGCACCAGCAGCCGTACTTATATCGACAAAGGTCTTTGGGATGGTGTTTATAACAAACTTAATAAAGGCGATTATGTGCTGATTCAGTTCGGTCATAACGACGACGGCCCCATCAATGACGATTTTAGGGCCAGGGGCAGCATCAATGGTATCGATGACAGATCAGAAGAAATTGACAATTTGCTTACAGGAAAGCACGAGGTCGTTCATACCTATGGATGGTACCTTAGAAAAATGATTGTCGAAGCTAAAGAAAGAGGTGCCATACCCATTGTGTTATCGCCCATCCCCAGAAATAAATGGGACAATGATAAGGTAGGTCGAAATAATGATTCTTATGGGTTATGGTCAAAACAGGTCGCCGAACAAGAAAACGTAACCTTCATAGATCTAAATGACAAAATGGCCCTAGAAATGGAGAACATCGGAGAGCTTGGGGTTACCGGAAATTATTTTTACGAGCGCGACCATACACATACAACCGTTCGCGGAGCCGTTTTGGCCGCGTCTATCGTCATTAATGAAATACGTAGTACCGATTCGGGTTTGGAAGACCATCTGATCGACTACCCTCAAATTACATTGCCTAAAAAGAAAAACCTGTTTCTAATCGGCGATTCGACGATGGCCGATAATGCCAATGAAAACGCTGTTGGGTGGGGCGTGCCTTTCGAACAGTTCGTAGACACTACAAGGTTGAACTTTTTTAACAATGCCCGAGGAGGCAGAAGCAGTAGAACATTTATTTCTGAAGGTCTTTGGGATGACGTTCTAAACGAAGTTCAGGCCGAAGATTTCGTATTGATTCAATTTGGGCACAATGATACGGGCAATATCGACAAAGAAAAATTTCGGGGATCATTAAGTGGCACGGGTGAAGATGTACAAGAAATCGTCAAGAATGATTCGACCGAAATCGTTCATACCTACGGTTGGTATTTACGTAAGATGCTCAACGAAACTAAAGAAAAAGGTGCAGTACCAATTCTTGTCAGCATTACCCCAAGAAATGAATGGCCTAACGGTATGGTAGAACAACGTTGCGAAACCTATATAAAATGGTGTAAAGAAGTCGCTGAAACCGAGAATGTACCTTTTATTGATCTGAGCAATGAAATTGCAAAACGTTACCAATTGTTAGGAAAAGAAAAAGTGAATCTTTTTTTCCCAAAAGACCATACCCATACCAATAGTGAAGGGGCACTTTTTAACGCCCAAGCAGCTGCAGAAGTACTTAAAAAAGATCAGGAATCGGGGCTACACGATTATATTTTTTATTAAAAGTTGAAATAAGAAGCCTAAGATTATTTCATAAAAAACACTTCTTTCAACTCATTTTCTACAGGTGAGTTATCTGGGTTGGTCTCCATAATATCGGCCATATAGGCCCACCATTTTTTGACGATTGGGTTTGCGGGAATTTTAGTGCCGTCAAAATCATCTTCTAACTTTTGAAAGGCAAAAAGGGTCAATGTTTTCTCGTCTAAAAAAATGGAATACTCATGAATACCCCCAGCTGTTAACAGTTCAGAAAGCTCGGGCCATATCTCATCATGCCGCTTTTTATATTCAGCTTCAAAACCCGGTTTCAGTTTCATGGTAAAAGCATTTCTGTACATCTAGATTTGGTTTAAGAGTTAAAGTTGGTCACGATTCATATGTATTGCCATAAGCTTTTTCAATTCACTTACCCTATCAGGCATCATATCAGATAGGTTCTTACTTTCCTCAGGGTCATTCTCAATATGAAACAATTCAAATTCTACCGATCGATTTCCTTGACCCGGGGTACGGACCAGTTTCCAAGATGCTTTAATTAGACTTTGCTGTTTATGGCCCCTAATATAAATCTCGTTTTTCAACTGTGCACCATTGACCAAATCATCAAATATGGCAGCGCCTTCCACATTAGAAGGAATGTTAGCATTGACCATTTCTAAAATAGATGGCATTAAATCGGTAACCGAAATGAATTCATTGGAAACGCCCGCTTTGAACTTACCTTTTAGATAGATAATTGCTGGTACGCGAATTCCGCCCTCATAATTGCTAGATTTCCAATTACGTAATGGGGTGTTGTCACCCAAAACATCGTTCGGACCGTGTTTACCTTGATATTGCTCTTCGGGGTACCAATTTTCCATTCCGCCGTTGTCACTCATAAAAATAATCAGCGTGTTTTCCGAAAGCCCCATAGCTTTCAGTTCTGCCAATAATTTGCCCATATCATCGTCTACATGGCTCATGGCCGCAGCAAAATCTCTTCTAGAATTATTTTCAATTTCGGCATAGGATTCTACCCATTCTTTTGGTTCTTGGAGCGGAAAATGCGGCGCACTGTAGGCCACCTGAGCAAAAAATGGTTTCAATGAATCCCGTTCATAACGAAACCATTTTCTGGTTTCTTTTCCGATAAGATCGGTGGCATGACCCTCTTCAGAAATGAATTCTCCGTTTCGGTGCCAACTTGGATCTCCGTTTTTGTACTCATGCGAATATTGGTCAATTTGACCGTGCAGAAAACCATAAGAATAATCGAACCCATACGCTGACGGGCCGTTGGCCGGTTGCAAACCCAAATGCCACTTACCGAAAAGAGCCGTTTGATACCCTATGGTTTTTAATTGAGCGGGTAAGGTGATAATACTATCCGGTAAGGTTTTTTCACTTTTGCCGCTTATGGGTGCCAAGATACCAAGTCGACTAGCAGGCATACCCGTTAATAGTGCTGCCCGTGTGGGGGAACAGGTAGGGGCCACATAAAAGCGATTAAGTTGCAAGCCGTTTTTGGCCAACTCATCAATATGGGGAGTATGTATTTCCGAACCGTTGTACCCAACATCATTCCATCCGGCATCATCTAAAACTACAAGTAGAATATTGGGCAACTCACTCTTACTTTCAGTGTCTTCCGGCTTCGTTTTGGGCCCGCAGCCGATTAGAACACAAAAAGCAATAAGTAGAATACGCCCTGATAAGCTTATCTTAATTTTAGACAAAAATTTCACCATGAAAATTTAATTTTCCCCGAAGATGGGGCCATCCGTTTTTATCTCTTCATCATAAAACTGAATAGCACTATCGTTCAACATAGGGTGGCTATTCTTCAAGAGCGTAATCATTTCCGCACCGGCCAAAAGAACTGGTCCGTAGCCATGGGCGGCATAGACATTTACTGGCCTGTAATAATAAAAAGCAGCATCAAAGCCCATTCCCGTACCCACACATGTACCTTCAACTTGACCTTTGTCGTTCACCTTTTCAGTAATGGCGTTCCAAGCTAAGGTTACCGCGGGGCCATAGGCTTTGGCATCAACATAACCTTTGTTAATAGCACGTGCAATGGAGTATGTATAAATTGCACTAGCGGAAGTTTCTAAATATGAATCATTACGGTCTAGCAATTGGTGCCAAAGTCCCTTGCCTGATTGTAGACGTGTAATGCCCTCAATGTGTTTTTTTAGCAATTGAAGCACATCGGCCCTGCCGTTGTGATTTTCAGGCAGCACCTCTAATAACTCTACCATGGTCATTATGGCCCAACCATTGGCCCTGCCCCAATAAAATTCTGGATGTTGCTTAGAACCTACTATATAAGCATGCATGAACAGCCCTTTTTCGTCGTTAAACATACGTTCTCCGAACTGTAAAACTTGCTTGACCGCATCATCAAAATAGGCATCGTCGTTCGCATATTTACCCATCTGTGCCAAAGCAGGAACGCTCATGAACAAATCGTCTAACCATAACGAATTTTTCATGGGTCGGTTTCGGGCCAAAGTACCATCATCTAAGCGGTATTGATTCTTGCTGATATAATTCAAAAAGTTATTTATCAATGGATCCACATCTGCATTCAGACCTCGAGTTTTCGCTTTGATCATAGCTGCGGCCACAGCACCCGAATCATCTAAGGCATGAGGGTGCAACACCCTTTTCATAGGATGTTTCAAATCGGGGTTTTTCTCTTCCAATTCTTCGTAATGAGGCTGAATATCTGCTAAAAATTTTAATCTAGAATTGGTGTATTCTGCATATTTTTCATCTCCGGTAGCTTCACTGGCCAATAACATGCCGGCATAAGTCACACCCCACTCATAGCTGGTAAGTCTAAAATCTCCTGGTTTAAAAGAGGTTTCTTTAGCCTTTTTAATTTTTTTGTAATCTGCAATATCTTCACCATCCCCATTAACGAGTTTAGCGGGAGTTACCGAATTTAGGTAATTATAAACACGGTCGAGCACATCAATAATGTTCTTTTGGCTGGGTACTTCATAGGGCGTCTCATAATCTGGCTTCATCAGGTGTAAAGGCGTAGTTACATCATTGGTCGGTTGTTGGGCAACTATGAAAGAAGAAACAAAACCAAATATTAGAAATACTCTGGAAACTAGAATTTTATTCATAATGCGTTTAAATTTATTTTTTGAGGTTTTTTGAGGTTGAGTAAGTTATTAAATTCTTTGAGGAAAATGACAATCTGCTTTTCAGGTCCTTCTTTTTAAATAACACAAAGAGCCCTTATCACTAGTAAGGACTCTATGTCTATGTCAAAAAATATTGGATTTTTAGCGGAGTTTTTTAATTATAGCCGGGATTTTGTTCGTATAAATCTTCTTTGACATCAAGTTGGTTCTGATGAATGGGATAGATAATAAAATTAGGCTCCATAGAATTTACAACACCCGCTTCATCATCAACAGCAATCCACTCATTGATTACGTCTACAACTTTACCCGTTCTTACCAAATCATGAAAACGCAGACCTTCGGCAAAGAACTCTTTTCTACGTTCTTCCAAAAGCATCTCTAAATCAACATTGCTTAATGGCTCAAGACCTGCCCTTTCACGAACATTATTTACAATGTTGTCAACTTCGGCTTGGTTACCCCCAGTCTGTATCAATACCTCAGCCTTCATCATTAAAACATCGGTGTAGCGTATAACAGGAAAATCTGTGCCCCAATTAAATCGATCGACAGGAAGATTCTCTTGATCCATAAATTTTATAATCATTGCTTGGGTGCTGGTGGCCCCGTTGGCATCGACCCATGTACGAAGAATCGAAAAATCATCACGCGTATCATTGGGTTCGTAAGAATTTAAAAGTTGATCCGATGGTAATATCAGACCGTCACTGGGTACACCACCTGCGAATGGCAAATTCACACGCGCCCATGATTCATGGTACATTAGTGTGGGCAAGACCGTACCTACTCCGCGATCCCCACTATTACCGTCATTTATATTCTGTATAGCAAATATAATATCTGCATTATTTTCAGATTCCGATTTAAATATAGTAGCATAATCATCTACTTCTCCGAATTGTCCACTTGCGATTACCTCATTGAGCAAATCAAGGGCTTCTGATTTTCGATCTACCCCCAAACCGGGTCCACTTATTCCGTAATCAGGGCCCGACATAGTAAGATATGTTCTTGCCAAAAGTGCCTTGGCTGTTACCGAAGACGGCTTTCCAGCAGCTGAACTGGTTTGCGGAAGCATAGAAATGGCGTCTATAAGGTCATTTTCTATTAAATTATATACCTCAGCTGGGGCCGATCTAGGAATTTCGAGGGCTTGCGTAGGTGTCAGCACTTCATCAAAAATTGGCACCCCTCCAAAAAATCTGACCAAGTCAAAATAAAACAAGGCCCTAAGAAATTTAACCTCACCTTCCATAGCATTTCGAGTAGCCGCGTCTGGCACAACATCAGGGCTCAGCTTATCAAGAACAGTATTGGCCCTTAATATACCGACGTAAGGTTCATCCCATGCCTGCTGCATTAGGGAGTTCGTAACCAAGGTTCTCGAAAAATTTGTTACAGGAATCCAATCTCTAACTCCTGCCAAACCTGTTATATAAATATTATCGGAGCGGACTTCCGAAAGGTAAAAATTTGATTGTGAATGATACTTGAGTGCATTGTAAACACCAACAATGGCTTGTTCGAAGTCTGCGGCATCTCGATAGAATTCAGCTGAACTTCGATTCGAAATAGGAGCCTGATAAAGTTCATCTTCACAAGCAGTTGAAAGCAATAGGGCTAAAACACCTACTATTATTCTATTTTTCATCTGTTTATTTTTTAATATTATCCAAAAATTATAGGTTTAGATTTACACCTAGGGTTACTGCTCTTGATAGAGGAAACGCACCATAATCGTCACCACTGTTATTCACAGCTTCAGGGTTAAAACCACCAATATATTTATCACCACCAAACCAGTTCTCCATAGAAAGATAAATTCTGGCACCGGTAATTATTTCCGATTCAAACTGTGAACCTAAGTCATAACCTAAAGTGATATTTCGTATTCTCCAGTAATCGTTAGGGTAAAGCCAATCTGTATTTTTAATTCTTCCAAAACTGGAAGGAGATTTACGCTCTAATTCTGCCACATCAGCCTCGGTTACGACCGCATTTTCTTGCCAGATATATCTATCTCGGCCCCTTCCTAGAAGGTTATCGGGCGTACCTTGGCCCGTTCTGTACATCGCCCTGCCAAATGTAGAGTAAATCTTACCACCCCATTGCCCTTGAACCTGAACAGATAGGTCAAACCCTTTATACCCAAAGGTGTTCGTAATGCCCCATATATAATCTGGGTTCGGGTGGCCCGAATAGGTTCTATCATCTGGAGTAATCACCCCGTCATTGTTAATATCAACATATTTTGGGTCGCCTGCCTCTTGCTCATTATATTGCGGAACACCGTTTGCAATATCTTCAGATGTCAACAAGCCATCTTGTTGCACGAGATAAAGTGTAAACATAGGTTTTCCGACCTCAAGAATGTTATGGTTGATATCGAAGGCCCCACCTAAGATGGGCGTGTCGTCGGGCCCCAATTTTATGACTTCATTGGTATTATGACTAAAATTAAGGTCGGTAGACCATGTAAAATCTCCCTTAGTAAAGTTCTTGGTGCTCAGTTCGAATTCCCATCCTTTATTCAAGACTTCACCAATATTGGTCAATGCCGTAGAAAAGCCACTCGCCGTAGGCACAGGAATGTTTAGTAATAAATCGGTGTTTCTCTTGGTGTAGTATTCAAATGAAGTAAATATTCGATTATTGAAAAGACCTATATCCATACCAAAATTATAGGTTTCCGATTTTTCCCAACTTAAATCAGGGTTGGCAAAATTACCGGGGGATTGGCCGCCTATCAGATTACCATCGAAACTGTAGTTGGTGTTGCTTAAATTAGCAATGTGTTCATAGTTACCAATATTATTGTTACCCGATATACCCCAGCTACCTCTCAATTTCAGTTCACTGAACAATTCACTTTCTTTTAAGAAATTCTCTTCACCAATTCTCCATCCAACGGAAAGTGAAGGGAACACCCCCCATTTAGTATTATCTCCAAATCTTGATGATCCGTCTCGCCTTAGGGTACCTTGAACTATATATTTTTCATCAAAATTGTACTGAAGCCTACCGAAATAAGAAACTAAAGTATTTTTACTGGCAGAACCACTTCCACTAGTTGTTGCCGCAACGTTAATGGTTTCAACCTCATCCGAAGGAAAATCGGTGGCACTAATACTATAGTCTTCGAACTTAAATACGTTCAAAGAATACCCGCCTAACACATTTACATTATGCTTACCGAAAGCCGTGTTATAATTTAGAGTATGTTCATTTACGAAAGAAGTTCTTGTTTCACCACTTTTGGCTCCGCTAGCGGTTCTATTTCTTGTAACGAAAGAAGGGGTAAAACGATTAGAGGTATTTATTTGAAGATCAGAGTTGATACTACCTCTATAAGTTAAACTGGGCAGTAATTGGTATTCTACGAAAAAAGAAGCTAAATTTCTAAATCGATTTGTCGATCGTTTGACGTTGAGAGCCTCTGCAATCGGGCTAACTCGGCTAGAAGCATAGGCATATCCTGGAAATTCACCAGTGTTGGTTCTCAAAGCGCCTGTTGATGATTCTACCACTGGAGTCTGACCAACTACAATATGCGTTATCGCATCTTTACCTTCAACACCTGGGTCTTTGATAATATTATAAGAAGGCGCTATATTCAATCCGAATTTCACTTTATCCGAAGCTTTTACTTCTACATTAGCCCTTACGCTTAACCTTTCAAAATTTACACCTATGGCAACCCCTTCTTGATCAAGATAATCCCCTGAGACATAGTATTTAGTATTATCGGTGCCACCAGAGGCAGATAACTGGTAACTTTGAACAAACCCTTTACGGAAAAATAAATCCTGCCAATCTACATAGTCAAGGCCAGGGTGACCAGGTTGCAGCCAACGCTCATCATACAGAATACCTGTATTTAACTCATCAGCACCCAAACCGGCTATTATCCTACGTTGTTCATTGGTGTCACTCGCAGAGGCCCCTTGGTCTCCGAAATTCCGCACATATGAATAATCGATATGTTCTTTTGCTCTTTCGACCCACTCCTCAGATGAGAGAACATCTAATTTTTTTACGGTTTCATTCCAGCCGGTATAGGTATTAAAACTAATATTCGGCTTACCGGTCTTGCCCTTTTTGGTAGTTATCAGCACTACCCCGTTTGCACCTCTCGAACCATAAATTGCGGCTGAAGCAGCATCTTTCAGAACCTGTATGGATTCAATATCATTAGGGTTTATGTTGGATGGCTGCCCTTCAGTATCTAGAGGAAAACCATCAATAACATACAACGGTTCGTTACTGGCGTTTATAGATCCTGTGCCTCTCACTTGAATAGTAAAGCCCGCTCCTGGCACACCGCTAGTTTGTTTCACCCTAACACCTGCCAATTGACCTACCAATGCTTGATCCATTCTAGCCAACGGTCTTTCGTCAAGACCATCAGCTGTGAAAGAGGCAACAGCACCGGTCACACTTGTTTTCTTCTGGGATCCATACCCTATAACAACTACTTCATCAAGCAGTTTAGAGTCTTCGGATATGGAAACGTTTACCGTGGATTGATTGCCAACGGCCTGTTCTAAAGTTTTGAATCCGATATAGGAAAAAATTAAAATATCACTTTCACCATCTAAGAGCTGTATGGTGTAATTGCCGTCAAAATCGGAAACCGTTCCGTTAGTAGTACCCTTTTGAACGATATTGGCCCCGGGTATAGGCTCCCCGTCAACGGAAGTTACCGTTCCTGTAATTGTCTGTTTTTGAGCAAATAAACTGAGAGATGTAAAAAATAGCAGGAACAGAATTCCACGCCATTTCTGGAGATAGTAGCATTTCATATAGTGTGAGTTTTAGTTAAGGTAATCGATTACGCAATTACATTGGCAAATTATCTGATAATTGGGGTGGAAGCATCCTGTAGTATCCTGCAACCACCCCTAATCATTTGTTATTCAAATAATTAAATCTATTTTATAATCTCGATTCGTTGTGCCTCTTGGTTTTTCAAATTCGGAATGTTAAGCCTGCCCTTTGTATAGAAAGCACCGGTACTGGTCAAGTCAACAGTCGATATAGACAGACTGTTACCGTTAACCTTAACGGCTGTAGGTTTTTTGTCTAAATGAACGCCAATATTGTATACCAATTCACCCACATTATAGGGACCTGTACTTGAATTGACCGTTATTAAAGTCTTTTCGGCATTTTTACCATCAACCTCAATTTTCGTAATCGCAAAGTCCCCTTCTGAATACTTTAAACTTCTACCATCGTCATGGTACAGTTCAAAAATGCTATTACCATCGGGGTATACTTCTAAATCATAAGATGAAATATTCTTCTCCCCCACATAATTCACTACCTCTTGCATTGGCAATACTCCGCCAGCTTTTACGAAAATTGGCATTTTATCTAGTGGGCAAAGAATACTAATATGCTTACCGCCTTGGTATTGCTCTGCTGACCAATAATCGACCCAATTACCTTTAGGCAAATAAACTACTCTTGTCTTTGCACCTTTGGTGACAACAGGGCACACCATTAAATTGTCGCCCAACATGTACTGGTCGGTAATTTCGTATACATTGATGTCATTTTGATAATCTAAGACCAAGGCCCTCATGATTGGTTTTCCAGTTTTGTGGTTTTGATAGGAAGTACTGTATAAATAAGGTGTCAACCGATATCTGAGTTCATCATATTGCTTGAATATTCGCTGGGCTTCTTCCCCATAATTCCATGGTTCTTTATAATTTGGATGCTCCATACCGAACAAATGTGCAATCGGACTCATCAACCCGAACTGTGTCCACCTAATATAAAGCTCTGGGTCGGCCACATGTTCAAAACCTCCCATACAATGTGCCCAATTACCCACACCGGAAAGACCAATATTCAGTCCCGCTTTTATAACCGGCTCAAAATACTGCCATTCACTGGGCCAATCTCCGGCAAAAATATAAGGGTAGCGTTGGATCCCCGCATACCCTTCACGGGTCTGGTTCATACCCCTCATATTATTATACTCTGCAAACTTCTCATACGGTGCCTTGGCATAAGCAATGGGAAAAAGATTATGTAAAGCCTTTACTTCTTTGCCCTGAGGGCCTGTCTTTTCGCTTTCATTGGCTTTATGGCCGAAAGCACTACCTTCATCCGTTTTCAAAAACATAGCGCCTTGGTCGGCTACCCGTTTCACACCATTATTCCACCACCAATCAACAGATTTTTCGTCAAAAAAGTTGACAAATTCTCCCTGATTATTCTCTTCAGGGTAGACATAACCCTTTTTTCGAGCCTCATCTAACAAACGAAGTTCTTTACCATTATCGAACCGTGGCCGTAAATGAAGACCGACCATATTTAAATTAAGGTCATACAAATCTTTGAACATAGCTTCAGGATTTTTAAATGTATCCCTCCATTCAAAAGATGTAGCACCAGTGCCCCCATTTTCACCAAATATTCGCCACGTAGAATCTAAGTGCAACACATCTAAAGGAATGTTCAATTCCCTGAATTTTTTTGCCAAACCTACCACATAGTCGGTAGAGGTTTCCGCCTCATGACCCCAAGTGCCTCCACTATAAGTACCCACATGAAGACCCATTGCAAATTCGGGTAGCATGGGCGCCTTGCCGGTAATGTCTGTATAACCATCTAGAATAGCAGGAAAATCGGGGCCGTAAATAAAATAATAGTCGAGCTCGCCCCCTTCGGCCGAAAAACTATAGGCAGCATCGTAGCTATGCCCCATATCCCAGTTGGTAGGGTTTGCATTATGTAGAAAAACACCGTAACCTCGAGTACTCATAAAAAAGGGAACGGGCGAATAATTCGCCTGTAAGACATCATAGGCCCCTACAATGTGTGGGCGGCCTTGTCCACGGCCCACATTCAAACGTAATTTCTTGCCGCGACGATCGAGATAGTCCATTCGTTCACCGAAACCGAAGAAGTGTTCTTCGGGAAATAGCTTTTTGGTAGAACTAACAGTTGCATCGGCTTTTAGAGCCCCCAATTTTTGTTGGCTATTTTGTTCGGTCATCAATACCTTGCCCTCATTATCAGCAATAGTTATGGCAAATGGCGATTTACTGATAGTAATTATTAAATTTTCAGTCTTCAAACTAAAGGCCTTGTCGCTCTCAGAATTGGTGTAGTTGACTTTCGGCCAATTATATTGGGTTACCATCCAATGCTCGTTAGGCGCAAAATCACCGTTCCAACTTGTTCTAAAACGTACTATGGAAGAAGAACAAAATTCAACTTTAACTAGCGCATTTTCAGTTTTAAAAGTGACAGTATTATCTTTTTCTTCAATCAAATTTTTAAAATCTCCCAAACCGGTCTGAGCGTGAATTCCGGAGGAAATAAAAAGCATGATTACAAATAGTATGCTTGTAATTTTATTCATTTCTATATATTTATATGCGATCAAAAATATTGATTGAAGGTCGCCCTTGCATCCTGTAGTATACTGCTTTTATTCTCGAGATACAGAACACTACAGGATGCAGTTGTTCGAAACACCCACTATTTTAGGGGCCGAACAAAAAAATGAATTGAGAATTTAAATATGAAAAAAACTGCCTTTTCTGCACTATTAGTGCAATCGATTGTATTTATCGTGCTGTTTTTGAGTTCATATCACTGCTCTTTTGCCCAAGAAGAAAAAAATGCGTGGCCAGAAATAGACAACACCAATAAGCCTTGGACACGTTGGTGGTGGATGGGTAACGCCGTTGACGACAAAAACATTGAAAACACCCTTACTGCCATGTCAAAAGCGGGTCTTGGTGGCGTTGAAATTCAACCCATCTATGGGGTAAAGGGCGAAGAAGACAACTATCTAGAGTATCTATCGGAAGAATGGTTACAGGCTCTTGATAAAACGCTTGCCGTAGCCGACAGTCTCGGTATGCAGGTAGATATGACCCTGGGAACGGGTTGGCCTTACGGTGGACCACAAGTAAACAATGAATATGCCGCTACCAAATTGGCAGTTGATACCCTGATTATAAAAAAGGGTGAAAAAGTGGATATTGAACTACTTCCAAAAAACAAGAAAGATAGAGCCAAAGCCGAATTGAGGTATGTGCTGGCTTTTGACGAGGCAGGCAATCATGAAAATCTAACTGCTTTAGTAAAAAACGACAGGCTAAAATGGAAAGCGAAGCGCAACAACTTCACTTTATATATACTTTTCGAAGGCAAAACTGGGCAGCAAGTGAAAAGAGCCGCGCCAGGTGGCAAAGGTTTCACCGTAGATCACTATTCTAAAGCAGCGTTTAATGATTATGTAAAGCCATTTGATGAAGCTTTTGAAAATCACGGACAAAACCTACGAACTATTTTCAACGATAGTTATGAAGTCTACGGAACAGATTTTACGCCCAATTTTTTTGAACAATTTCAAAAAAGAAGGGGGTATGACCTAAAACCGCATTTAGCGCTTCTGTATAGTGGCGATAATGATGAAGCAAACAGGGTGCGTAGCGATTATCGCGAAACCTTGTCCGACCTTCTTTTGACCGAATTTGACCGACCATGGACCACTTGGGCCAATGAAAAAGATTATCAAACTAGACTTCAAGCACATGGTTCTCCAGGAAATCTTATCGACATGTATGCCTCTGCAGATATTCCCGAATGTGAAGCGTTTGGGTCTATGCCCTACGACATTAAAGGCTTCAGACGAGAACAAGAAGATATTCGAGAAGGTGATGCCGACCCGGTTATGCTGAAATTCTCCTCTTCGGCGGCGCATATTTCGGGTAAGCCGTTGACCTCTTCCGAGACTTTCACATGGTTGAGAGATCATTTTAAAACGGCCCTCTCGCAGTGTAAACCCGAAGCCGAAGATTTATTACTGAACGGGGTAAACCATATTTTTCTACATGGGTCTACTTATTCCCCAGAACGAGCGGCTTGGCCGGGCTGGAAGTTTTACGCCTCGGTCAATTTTAATACCAACAATACGATTTGGGAAGATGCCCCTGAACTATTTTCTTATATCACGCGATGCCAGAGCATGCTTCAATCGGGAAAACCTGATAATGAAACCTTGCTTTATTGGCCCATTCACGACGTTTGGGACGATTATTTGAAAGGAACACTTTTCTTTCAGTTCAAGATTCATTCTTTGAACGAGTGGTTGTTGAATACCAATTTCTACTCGACTACCAAAAAACTGATGAATCATGGTATTGCTACCGATTTCATTTCAGACCGCTTTATAGAACAAGCTAAAGTAGTCGATAACCAAATCGTAATGCCCGGCGGCACTTACAAGAGCTTAATAATACCCGACTGTGAGAATATGCCTTTGGCGACTTTAAAAAAGTTGATTGCGATGAAAAAAGAAGGCGCATCAATAATTTTTGAAGGCCTACCGGAAAGCGTACCTGGTTTTCACGAGTATACATCACAAAATGAAGCGTTAAAAAAGCTACTCTCCGAATCGTCGGGGTTAGAAATAACCCAAAATTTATTTCAAGATTTAGAGAAGGTTGAGGTGTTACCGGAAACTTTGGTGGCTACAGGGCTCAAATTTATTCGCAGGGACGTTGATGGAGAGAAAATCTACTATTTGGTCAATCATACTTCCGAAGCTATCGAATCTTATGTTCCGCTGGCCCATAAATCAGATGAGGTTGCCATTCTTGACCCCTTAAACGGTAAGTACGGTAAAGCCCATGTAAAAAAGGAAGGAGAAAAGACTTTGGTCAAAGTTCAAATTCCTTCAGGGGGTTCTCTTTTCCTCAAAACAGGCGTTTTTGACCAGATGCCTAATTGGGACTATTTTAGTACGCAAGACGTTAGTCATTCTATAAATGGAAATTGGCAGATATCATTTTTAAAAGGAGGTCCGAAACTTCCGGAAGCATCAACATTGAATCAATTAAAATCTTGGACAACACTCTCTAAAGATGCCGAATATTTTTCAGGAACCGCCCGATATGAGTTAGAGTTCGAAAATCCTGATAAAGAAGTAAAAGTTTGGAAACTAGACTTGGGCGATGTTCGTGAAAGCGCCAAAATTTGGCTGAACGATACCTACGTCGGAACCTTATGGTCAAACCCTTTTGAAATCAACCTTAACAACCTAAAAGAGGGCAAGAACAAACTAAGAATCGAGGTCACCAATTTACCGGCCAATAGAATTAGGGCAAAAGAAATTCGTGGTGAAGAATGGAAGATTTTTCACGAAATCAATATGGTTGACAAAGATTATAAAGATTTTGATGCTACAAAGTGGAGCCCGATGCCTTCGGGATTATTGCAAAGTCCTGTTCTCATACCCCTAAAACTCGAACAAAACAACTAAAACGATATGAAAAAAATAGCAACATTTACCCTTCTTCTTTTCTCTTCTGCCCTAATCTATGCGCAACCTTTCGACAGAGAAAAAGTATTGGAACATATGCAAATGGCCAATGCTTATTTTATGAAGAAATGGCCCGATGTAGGCAAAACTATCGTTACTAACAAAGAACGCCCCAGTAATATCTGGACACGCGGTGTCTATTACGAAGGTCTAATGGCTTTATACGAGATTTGGCCAAAAGAGGAATATTACCAATACGCTTACGACTGGGCCGAGTTTCATAACTGGAGCTTTCGATATGGCACCGCCAACCGAAATGCCGATGATTATTGCGCCGCCCAAACCTATATTGACCTATACAATCTAGCCCCTGAATCAATCAAGTTAAAAAACACGAGGTCCACCATGAATATGTTGCTGAATACACCTCAAAATGATGATTGGTGGTGGATCGATGCCATACAGATGGGCATGCCCGTATTTGCAAAGATGGGTGTTCTTGAAAATGATGAGCGCTATTATCAAAAGATGTACGAAATGTATATGTTCACGCGTAATGAACATGGCGAAAAAGGTCTGTACAATCCTGAAGATGGGTTATGGTGGCGCGATGCCGATTTCGACCCGCCCTATACCGAACCCAATGGTGAAGATTCGTATTGGAGCCGTGGCAACGGTTGGGTAATCGCTGCCCTCGCCAAGGTACTTTCGATTGTTCCTGAAAATACTCCGCATCGAGAACAATATATCAAAGATTTTAAGGCCATGGCTAAGGCCCTTGTACCTATTCAAAGAAAAGACGGGTTTTGGAACGTGAGCTTGCATGACCCCAAGAACTATGGTGGAAAGGAATTATCGGGCACTGCGCTTTTCACCTATGCTATGGCTTATGGTGTGAATAACGATTTACTTGATAGAGAAACCTATCTGCCCATCATAAAAAGGGCATGGGAAGCCATGATTTCCGACGGTCTTCATGAATCGGGGTTTTTGGGCTATCTTCAATCCACCGGAAAAGAGCCAAAAGACGGTCAGCCGTTGTCGTACGATAAGGTTCCTGACTTTGAAGATTACGGTTTAGGTTGTTTTCTCTTGGCAGGAAGCGAAGTTTACAAGATGAAATAGCGTTAATTTCTTATAGATTTTATAGTTGGCACCTTGGCAATTTCATCGCAAATACTTAATGTTTTGTTATTAGCCTGCAAGTTGAACTTTGATTGGTTTTCGAAATGTATTTTTGTTGCTTACAGGCTCAAAACTTAGCAATGAACAAGGGATTATCACGAATACTTCACAATTACTTTCTTGAAATAGGAATGGGCGAAAATGCCGCCTCCTACCTCAACATGCTCATACTAATGGTAAGCGCGCTCATATTGGCGTGGTTTTTAGACGTGATTATTTGGAAGGTTTTACGTAACATTTCACTGCGTTTTGCCCGAAAGTCTAAAACAAACTATGATAACTTTTTGGTCGCAAATAAAGTTCCGCGTTATGTGGCCCATATATTGCCATTGGCCCTTTTATTTGAGACATTACGATTTGCGTTTATCGATTTTGAATATGCCGGAAACATCGTTTTTAAAATTCTAAGTATACTCTTTGTTTTTCTAACTCTTTTTACGGTCAAAAGCATATTTAGAAGCACCAACGATTACTTAAAAACTAAACCCAAATTTCGTGACAAACCCATGGACAGCTACATTCAGGTGTTCATGATTTTTGCCTGGGTTGTTGGTATTATGACCATTATCGCCATCATCACGGGTGTAGAATTCATTAAATTTTTTACTGCCTTAGGCGCGGGTTCGGCGGTAATTATATTGATATTTAAAGACTCCATTTTAGGCTTGGTCGCAAGTATTCAGGTAAGCATCAATGATATGGTGCGCATTGGCGACTGGATTACTTTCGATAAATTCGGAGCTGATGGCGATGTCGTCGAAATTACCCTAGCTACGGTCAAAGTACAGAATTTCGATAAGACGATTACCACCATACCTACATACTCGTTAATTTCAGATTCTTTCAAAAATTGGCGTGGCATGCAAGAATCAGGGGGTAGGCGCATCAAACGTTCATTGATTATCAGTCAAAGAAGTATTCGATTCTTATCTGATGAAGATGTTGAAAACCTAAAGAAAATTCAGCTCGTTCAACCATATTTAGACTCACGAAGTGAGCAAATAAATGCTCATAACGAATCGAATCAAATAGATAAAAATTTGGCAATTAACGGAAGAAACTTGACTAACATCGGGGTATTCAGAAAGTATATAAATGATTATCTTGACAGTCATTCAGCGACCAACAAAGGTATGACTTTAATGGTGCGTCAGTTAGAGCCCACGCCGCAGGGCATTCCATTAGAAATTTATGTTTTTAGTTCTGACAAGAGATGGGAAAACTATGAATATATAATGGCCGACATATTCGACCACCTTATTGCGGCATTGCCCTATTTTGATTTAGAAATATTTGAATTGCCAACCTCGTTGGCGCCTGTACCGCAAATTTAAAATAACCAAAATGAAAAAAATTATCAAACTAGCTAAACCTACCCTTATATTCATCGTGCTTTTTGCAGTATTCTCGGCTCAAGCTCAACAAAATACAATCTCTATATGGCCTAATGGAGCACCCGATGCCATTGAAGACCCCTCTTTTAAAGAACAAGTACAGTACGACGATCAAGGCAATATTCGTGGCTATAGCCAAGTTTCGACGTCTGAAATGACTCCTTATTTGGCAGATGAAAAAAATAACTCGGGCACGGCCGTAATTGTCTGCCCCGGTGGTGGCTATTCTCATTTGGCCATTGAAAAAGAAGGGCACAAGGTCGCAAAATGGTTCAATTCGTTAGGCATATCCGCTTTTGTATTGAAATATCGTATGCCAAACGACAAAACGATGAAGAATAAAACAGTCGGGCCTTTGCAAGATGCACAGGAAGCAATGCGAATAGTGCGCTCGAATGCCAAAAAATGGAAAATTGATCCTAATAAGGTCGGCATTATGGGCTTTTCTGCTGGCGGACATTTAGCTTCCACCCTATCTACACATTTTGACGAGAAGGTCTATAATTCTACCTATAACACAAATGCCCGGCCTGATTTTTCCATATTGATTTATCCTGTAATTTCTATGGATGAAAAGATTACCCATATGGGCTCTCGCAATAACCTTTTGGGCGAAAAGGCCAGTGCCGAAAACCTCAAAAAATACTCCAACGAAAAGCAGGTCGACGCCAACACTCCACCTACTTTTTTGATTCATACAACAGTTGACAAAGCGGTACCAGTTGAAAACAGTATCAACTATTTCTTAGCGCTCAAAAATAATAAGGTGGCCGCCGAAATGCACCTATATGAAAAAGGCAAGCACGGTATGGGGTTGGGTGTTGAAGGTACCAACCAATATTGGCCTACCGATTGTGAAAATTGGCTTAGAGCTCAGCAATTGATTCCTGAAAAGGAAACCTATCTGTTTTCTTATTTTAAAGGAAATGGCGAAGACGGACTCCACTTTGCCCATAGTGAAGATGGCTATACTTGGAAAAGCTTAAAAAATGACGAATCATTTTTAACTCCTTTGGTAGGTAAAGACTCCCTAATGCGCGACCCATGCATCATCAAGGGCGGCGACAATAAATATCACATGGTTTGGACCGTTAGCTGGACAGACCAAGGAATCGGTTATGCCCATTCAGATGACCTTATAAATTGGTCTAAGCAGCAATTTATTCCGGTTATGAAGCATGAGCCCAAGGCTCGAAATACTTGGGCGCCAGAAATTACTTTTGACCCGACCACCGAAACCTATATGATTTATTGGGCAACTACCATCGAAGGCAAATACCCTGAGACGCAGTCAAGCAAAGAAAATGATTACAACCACCGAATGTACTATGTAACCACTAAAGATTTTGAGAACTTCAGCGAAACTAAATTGCTGTACGAGCCCGGTTTTAATGTCATAGATTCCAGTATTAAAAAGCATAACGGTCAATTCATTATGTTCTTAAAAGACGAAACCAGAGAACCTCCTAAAAAAAATATCAAGGTCGCTTATGCTGATAAGCTAGAGGGGCCCTATAGCGCGGCGAGTGAACCCATCACAGGTAAATATTGGGCCGAAGGGCCAACGGCAACTCTAGTTGACGGCCAGTGGGTGGTTTATTTTGATAAATATCGCGACCATCAATACGGGGCGGTTCGTTCTAAAGACCTCAAAACCTGGGAAGACATTAGCGACCAAATTGTATTTCCAGAAGGCACCCGCCATGGTACTGTAATTAAAGTACCTGAAAGTGTGGTGGATAAGTTGAAGAGAGAATAGCAACACCTATTAACCGAACGGTTTATTTTATGGGCGAATTTCAAAAATGAACGATACGTTTCAATACATTCAATGCTTCTGTTTATTTTTGCTTTCGTATAAAACACGACCATACTTTAATTCGAATGAATTCCAAGCTATCCCTAACTCTTTCTATCGCCATCTGTATTTTCTGCGGATGCAAGAGTGAGAAGAAAAGTAAGGTCAGTAAAAGACAAGAAACCGGTTTTATCAATGAGGTCGAGTTCTCAGGAGACGCGGCAAGCTCCTTACCAGTCCTCTTTTCAAATTCAGAAAATGCAATTCTTTCTTGGGTTACAATGTTAGATGACTCGACCAGCCAATTGAACTATGCCTACCTGCAAGAAGACAAGTGGGGTACACCCAATGAAATCATCACCGACAAAGGGTGGTTCGTTAATTGGGCAGATTTTCCGTCGATTACCGAGAACGACGGTAACCTTTTGGCACATTTTCTTAAAAAAACGAGTCCCGCGACATTTTCCTACGATATCAACTTAAGACTTAAACCTAAGGGCGAGAACAAATGGATTATTCAAAATGAACTACACACCGACGGTACCAAAACCGAACATGGTTTTGTAACGGCACTCCCCTTTAAAGACAGTTCGTTTTTTGTTACATGGTTAGATGGCAGGGAAACTGCAAGGGGGAGCAGCCACGATCATTCAGGTCATGGTGGCGATATGACCATTAGAGCTGCGACAGTTTCCAGTTCTGGAGCTGTAACAGATAGAACCTTGTTAGACAACAAGACCTGCAGTTGTTGCCAAACTACGGCTGCAATTACAGAAAATGGCCCAGTGGTGCTCTACAGAGATCGTACGGATGAAGAAATTAGGGATATCGCAATTACCAGATTGGTGAACGGTAAATGGACGACCCCCAAACCCATACATAATGATGGTTGGAAAATCAACGGTTGCCCCGTAAACGGACCTAAAGCTTCTGCCATAGGAAATAGCTTGGCTGTGGCTTGGTATACGGGGGCCAATGAAAGACCCAGTGTCAAAATTGCCTTTTCCCAGAATGGCGGAGAAGATTTTACCACACCTGTGGAAGTGAGCGCACCAAGCCCGTTAGGAAGGGTAGACCTCGAATTGATAGACCCCGAAAATGCCATCGTTAGTTGGATGGAAAAAACAGGAAGTTCGACATATATTAAAGCTGCGAAAGTCAATATTAAAGGGAAAAGGTCTCCATCAATAACCATTTCTAAATTGGATGGTTCTCGAAAAACGGGATTTCCGCAAATGTGTTTATTTGATAATAAACTCTATTTCGCATGGACTGCCCTAGAAAATAATAATTCTACTATTGCCTCAGCCTATCTAGAGCTAGACAGTTTTAGTATTTTGCAGTAATAATATTCCATAAAAAAAGCGGAAGCCATACGCCCCCGCTTTAATATTCTCTAACCAGTACTATTTAGTATCCTTCCGTTTGTTCCATACCCGAAGCTTCCACTTCCGTAGCTGGTATAGGGTAAATGGTCTTAGCGGAAAATGCTTCCGCATTTAAGTTATTTACATTTATGCCTGTATTTACATGGTCAGATTCAGGCCTTATAATTGGCCTTCCAGTTCTGATAAAATCATAGACCCCATGCCCTTCAAGCGCCATCTCTTTCCGTCTTTCCCCTGCAATTCTGTCTTTAAGTTCTTCTCCCGATTCAGATGCGCTATGGGCATCAAAATCCGTAGTACGCTTCTGAATCAAAGTATTCAGGTACATCAATGCTTCCGACTCGCCTCCACCGGCTCCATTGGCACAGGCCTCGGCAGCAATGAGGAAAATTTCGGACAATCGAATTATCGGAATGTTGTGTATGCTCAATCCGGCACCCCCTTCTCGATTCACATATTTTACAAAAGCCTGGCTCGTCTCTTCTTTGTCTTCCGTCAATAATTGTGCCCTAGGATCGCCTGTATATTCTTGAAGCAGATCTACAAAGGTTTGGGTCGCGATAACATCACCTTGACCCCCATCCCTAAAATCGAACTGAGCTCCTAGCCCATTACTACCAACCGAATTTTCACTTTCTACGCTCAACTCGAACAACGACTCTGTCGTATAATCATTAAAAACATAATTCTCGGGAGTCATCAAATCGTTTTCATCTTTTTGGTCGAGAACTTCTTGGGCATAGGTTAATGCGGTTGCCCAATCTTGTTGATAAAGGTACACCCGAGCCAACAAAGCCTTTACCCCAAGTTGTGTAACATATTTGGTACTGCCTTGAGTAAATGAATCGGGCCCAAGACTTTCGAGAGACAATTTTAAATCGGAAGTTATCTGGGCATATGTTTCTTCTAGGCTACTCCGTTCGATTACAACCTCATCGGATTTTAATTTTAAGGGAAGCCCCTGCGCGCTACCCTGCTCTTTAGCCCAAGGATAAGCAAAAGTACGGGCCAAATCAAAATAAACCATTCCCCTTAGCCCAAGTGCCTCTGCCTTGATTTGCTGCCTTACATCATCGTTGCCCTCGGCATTATCGATATTGTCTAAAATAAGGTTGAGGTTACCGATTACCTTGTAACACTTTAACCAAAGTAGTTCGGCACTGCCATTATTATTGCTACTTTCTTCGTAACGGTATTCGGTTTGCTCATAATCACGAGGATTATAAATGGTTTTCACGAACCTAAAATCAGGGCTTTTAACCGCAGCCCTTTTGTAAAGTACCCTGCCTAAATATTCACCGGTCGAAATTTCATTGTACGATCCGGTCAAAAGATTCTGAAGCTTATCGACCGAATTGATTACCAAATCTTCTGAAATAACGTGGTCTGGGGTTTGGGTGAGCGCATCTTCGTTGCATCCGTGAATGGTCAGGACCACAAAAGAAAAAACAAACGCTTTTATATAATTGGAATATTTCATTTCTAAATTTTAAAATTTTAACTGTAACCCTAAGATTATACTAGTGGCCGTAGGCACTTGAAAGAAATTGACCCCATTGGCCACCGCCTCTGGGTCATAATCATCAAGTACGGTAAACAACAATAGATTATCACCTTGAACATACACCGTACCGCCTTGCAATAACTTATAGTTGGGCAACCTATAGCTGAGTTTTACATTTCTAAGCTTTAGGTAATCTGATCTGTATAAATGCCGTGTAGAAACATCGTTCGAAAAAGTGGGGTTACCATTTATTCTAATCGGCACGGTTGAATCGGTATTATTCGGATTCCATGGGTTAAGTTGTGCCACCGTATTGGTAAACTGTGGGGCAAACCCATCATCGTCACGTTTAAATGCCGTACGGTCGTATGCTTCACCCCCTATACCAAAGGTGAAAAGAAAATCTAACGAAAGATCTTTGTACACCAATTGATTGTAAAAACCACCTTGAACATCTTGAAGCGGCTTACCAAAAATTCCGAAACCTGCTTCTTCCGCATTAGTTGTAATTTCACCTGTTCTGTTTCCATTTTCCAGCACATAATATTGTGCCATTCCGTTATCAGGGTTCACACCCGCATAATCCCTTAAATAAAAAGAGTTGAGACTTTCGCCCACCCTAATGATTGTTGGGTTTTGGCCATTGGTGGCGTTGTAACTTGGTGTCAAATCTCCCTTCAACTTAGTGATTTCGTTTGAAAGCATTGTAAGGTTTAATCGGGTTTCCCAAGAGAAATCTTGTTCAGCAATTGGCGTGTAACCGAGCGATACTTCCCACCCGTTATTTTTCATTTCCCCAAAATTTTGCAATTGATTGCTAAACCCTGTTGTAGATGAAACCGGAATGTTTAACAGTAAATCTTGGGTCTTTTTTGAAAAGTACTCTACCGAGAGATTCAAACCGTTAAAAAGAACAGCATCCAATCCTATATTAAAATTATTGCTTAACTCCCAAGAAAGGTCTGGATTTGCCAATTGCCCGTAGGTAAGGCCCGAATTTCCTCCGTAACCTTGTCCGTCAGAATTGAAAAAGGCCAGATGCGCATAATAATCAGGAGGCAAATTTCCATTGGTTCCATAACTAGCCCTTAACTTCATATAGTCTATAGCCTCGGACTCAAGAAAATTTTCTTCGGATATAATCCAACCTCCGGAAACGGACCAAAAATCGCCCCATCGCGAATCTTTACCGAAGCGGGACGAACCATCTCTTCTATAACTTGCGGATAGGAAATATTTCTGATCAAAGTTATAATTGAATCTTGAGAAGTAGGATAACAGGGAGTAATTCTCTGAGTAACCGCTCCAAGACCAAAGAGAACCAATACTACTTGATGACAATAGGTCGCTGTCTAAAATATCGTAGCCCGCATTTCTGATGGACTTCATTTTAGATTCCTGTTTTTCAAACCCCAAAAGGGCACCGAAACCATGGCGGTCGATTTGTTTGTTATAGGTCAACAGGTTAGAAGTTGTATATTGAAACACCTCCCCTTGAGAAACATAGAGAACCCCGTTCCAAACGCCACCACCGGCACCGAACTCTTTATTGTCGTACAGCGATTCTTCATTAGACTGGTGATCGATGCCGAAAGTAGTCTTGAATTTTAAACCGTCGTATAAATTAAATTCCGCAAAGGCATCTCCTCGTACGCGAAATTCGTTGTTTACATATTCACCTACTTTGATGACTCCTATCGGGTTGGCATTTTTTTCGATATCGTTCGGTAGATCGGCATAACCCTCGTAGCCATTAGGGTCATAAATCGGTGCTGCTTGGGGCAATACCCTAGCCATATACAAAGGGTTTAGACCGCCGGCATATTCACCGTCGTACTGCCCTGTACTTCTTTCCGATTTAGCAGCGGACAAATTAGCGCCAATGGTCAACCAATCTTTGGCCTTGTTCTCTAAATTGATCCGCCCGGAATACCGCTTGTAGCCCGATTCGATTATGGTTCCTTTTTGGTCCAATACATCTCCTGAAATATAAAATTTTGTTTTTTCGCTTCCGCCTCGGGCAGAAAGATTGTATTTCTGTATCGAACCGGTTTTATAAATAGCGTCTAACCAATCGGAATTGGCCAATGAAGCACCATAGACCGATTCATAATCAGATTGGGCCATTGCCACGTATTGATTATACAAATTTCCATCGGCATACACTCTGCTAAACTCACCATCCTCATTATTCTGAATATATTGGTGCAACTGACCTTCTTCCCATAGGTTCTTAAACTGTTGGTTGTTAATGGTTTTTTCTTCGGTAAGGTTTCGGGTAATGCCAAACTCCGTACCAAGGGTTAGCTCCGTTTCTCCGTTCTTACCTTTTTTAGTTGTGATGACAACGACCCCATTGGCAGCTCGCGAACCATATAATGAAGCGGCGGCAGCATCTTTAAGTACCGTAATACTTTGAATGTCTGAGGTATTCATGGTCGATAACGGGTTCAGATTGTTGACAGCACCATTACCACCGATACGAGAATTATTATCGGTGTTGATGACAACACCATCTAGCACATAGAGTGGCTGAGTTAGTCCATTTATAGAACCAACGCCCCTTATCTGCACATTTGAACTACCCCCTGGTTGACCTGTGGTATAGACGTTCACCCCCGAAACACTACCTTGCAAGGCGGTTTCAAAGCTGGCTGCCGAAGTACGAGTCAGGGTCTCGGTGGCCACTTTGGTAGCTGAACCGGTAAAACTTCTTTTATTGGAAGTTCCATAGGCCGTAACGACTACCTCATCAAGACCCGTGGCATCTTCTGCCAGTGTAATCACTAGGTCGAATTTATCGCTTACGGACACTTCTTGAGTGATAAACCCTAAATAGGAAACAATCAGGGTAGCGTCTTGTGCTACGTTTAGGCTAAAATTGCCATTAAAGTCTGTTAGTGCACCATTCACCGTGCCTTTTTCTACAATATTGGCCCCGACCAGGGGCTCGCCACTATTTGACAATACCTTGCCCTGAATTTGGTTTTGTGCAATTGCATCTGATTTCTCAGTTAAAACAGCGCTTGCATGGACTTCAAGGCTCAAAAAGCCCAATAGTACACCCATGAAAAGTATTTTGGTTCGAAACATGACCTTTTGTTCAAATAAACCGGCCATTGAAAATGATATCATGTAATTGAATTTATAGATTTTTATGTTTGGCGCTTAGAAATTTGCATTCCACTACTATTTGAATATACTGGAGTACTTCATCTTAGTGCCGACTTGTAATAGTTGTTAATTGAAATTGATGCCCTACGGGTAAGTTTCATTGAACAACAAACTGGTAGTTTATTTCATGAAGGCGGACATCTCAATAATAGTTACACTACAGATACCTCTGGTGGTGGCGCCCAGTCACCGGCCCACAATAATCCGTAGGACATTTTGGGGTCTATAAAGCTTTTGCTAGAAGTAATCAGCTTTGGAAAATTGGTGGTTTCAACCTCCGAAAATATTTGATGTATCTCGTACTTGAAGGTTTTCTCTGCAAACGGATTTTTGGTATGCTCCGTTTCTTCTGCCAATAACTTTGCCAAGTAACACTTACCATCACACTGCATAGTTGGCCGATCTGTATTCTCACAGAGCACCTCAACTATGTAATCGTAGTTATTTATGTACTCCATTATCGGATAGAGCGGTTTTAGTAGCATCCATAAGCCCATGGATAGAAAAAACAGCCGTACAAGGGGAACGGGCAGACCAAAGACAGTGGTATCCTTGGGTTTACATAAACCCCCTGTGAATACTTGTTTAAGGTATTGCTTAATGCCCATTTATATAACCATAGATTTGATAAATAAATAATGCTACACCTGCGATAATCAGGTAAAAATTGGCTGCCTTATAGAAAGAATCGTAACTCCTCTTTCCTTGCCATTGGGTAATTAAAAAAACTATTGGTATCAATGCCAGCACCTGACCTAGTTCCACCCCAATATTAAAACAAACGATCTTGGCCAAAAACGCCTGTTTACCAACCTCGAAGGATTGCAATCGTGTGGATAGGCCGAAACCATGTATCAATCCGAAAAGAAAGACCATAAATAAAAGATTGGGCGACTTTATTTTTAGTTTTTTCTCGAATCCACCTAGATTCTCAAAACCCTTATAAAGAACACTCAGTGCAATCACTGCATCTATGAGGTGCTCGTCTGCTTTTATGCCCAAGTAGGTAGCCCCTATGAGTGTGATACTATGCCCCAAGGTGAAAACGGTAATAAACCTTACAATATCCTTAAATCCAGTGAGATAGAATATTACCCCTGCCAAAAAGAGCAAATGGTCGTAGCCGGTAACCATATGTTTTGCCCCTACATAAATATAAGATAGCAAACCTCCATTATCTAAGGTAGCCTGATCGGCAGAGCTGACCCCGTGCGCCATAAGGCCTAAAGGCACCAAAAACAATAAGAGTGCTGTGATGAAATTGAATCTTGATTTCATCTTACTCTTTTTTCTTGTTGAACCAAAAGAAGAGTCCGCCAAGTATTAAAAGGCTGCCAATCCAAAATAGGTATGATGGAAAACCATCTTCTTCTTCGTGAACATGACCTTCGGCACCCGCCTCGTGGCTATGGCCGTGTACCACTTCAAAAGTTAAGGTCGCCCAGTTACTTTCATGAGTAAGACCTTCTTCTTCGCTAGGTGCCAGATGAATTGTACGCAAGTACCAGATACCATCAGCTTTAAGGCTCATTGTCAACACCCCATTCTCATCAGTTCTTAGTTGCTGACCAGAGGTGTGCTGATGACTTTCTGTACTATTTTTAT